>OKRB01000076.1:0-30938 GCA_900290245.1 Candidatus Sulfuritelmatomonas gaucii
AGCCTACTCGCCTCCAGAAAAGTATCTACAAAGGTACACCTTCATATTGCCACAGACCTAGATCTGAACACTCTCTCATTGCATAGGCTTGGTGAACACGTACTGCAGATACGGGGAGAAATATTGGTCGATCCGTGTCCATCGGTACCGGTTAAAGCCGCGGATTTCCAACAGCATTAGGCCCACCGCCTCTGTCTGTCGCACCACGTACCTCGGGACGGTGTAAAGCATATACTCTGCCCCGTCCCAGATGTAACAGTGTGTGCCAAACGCACGAAACATATTACGAAACTTCCAACGCCGCCTGTTGCGATAGTACGGCGAAAACCAATGTAGCGACTTTAGGTTGTGGGAGGAAAAAATTAGAATACCCCTCGGTTTCAGCACGCGCGCACACTCGCGCAGGGCCGCAACCCTCTGTGCTTCGGGAATCGCATAGTCAATTCCGTTGAGTGCGATAACAATCTTGGTGAAAGATGCGTCTTCTTCGTCGATCGAGTCGTAATTACCAACCCGTAGATCGAGGTAAGGGAAGCGCCGCTTCGCCAATTCAATGAAGACCTCGGACCGATCAACTCCGCGCACGCACACGCCCATCTCATGCAGCAGCAGAGTCGTCCTGCCCAAACCGCAGGCAAGGTCAAGTACGGTATCTCCGGGATTGAAATACTTTTGGAATACATACTCCTCTTCCTGGAGCAGGTTATAGAACGAATAGGCGGCAACGCTTTCCGACGACGTGTAATAGGCCAGATTCGCGGCCAATCCAGCTTGCGATTCGTTGGTCACTGCTGTCTCCTATCTGCTGTGATCAGCGGCTACCGGATACCGTCACAGGTGAGAATGGTCTTCCTGCGACACCGGGACACGATGCCGAACATATGAGGCAGCGAATAGTTTCGAGAGCCAGCGGCTGTTCCAGAGAATCATGCGCCGATTCCGTCGGAATTCATGGGTCCAGCGCAGTTTATACGTGTCCATGCCCCGGAGAAAGTCAAACTCATCGCATCCATGCGAGAAGCCGTAGTCGATGGCGGCGCAAATCAATACCGTTCCGGGCGACAAGGCCGAGTATGCATAATCGTAGGCGGTCATATAGTCCCAGAGCTTTGTACCGCATCGGTAGAGAAAGCGCCAGGCAACAAGTTCTTCGTTCTTCTCCACGAGGACGATTATGAGCGCACCTTGTGGACCGAGTACGTCGAAGAGCGATTGGAACACTTCACGATATTTTCCGATGATGGGCGGTAAAGGCAGACCGTCGATCCGTTTTTGTGATTCCACAGCGATGATGCGATCCAGGAGCCCTTTCTCCAACTGCGGTTGGCCTGTCACTCGCACGCGAAAGCCCTCGCCGGCCCTTTCCTCAAGTCCCACACACGCACGCCGTGCAAAGCGCAGGTGCTTTTCCTTTCTTGTCGTCGACCAAGGCGCGTTGATCGGCATGTAGAGGCACTTGTCCTCTTCCCAAAAGAGTCGGTAAGGCAGTTTAGCGCTCGCGGCCGCGGCTTCCATGTCGGCGATTCGGTTACCGTCATCGCGCATTTCCTTCAGATCGACAAGGTCCCAGTCTCGCGCTGAAGAGGCCAGATAGTCCATCACCGCATGCGTCAAAGCGCGCACGTCCTTGCCCACTACCAGTTCGTTGTAGTCAGAATGATGAGTCGCAAATTCCAGCTTTTGCCGGCGGAATCCGGGGCGAGTGACAATCCGCCGCACAAGGGGCGCGATTCCCACCACGGCTTCTTTCTGCCTGATCAACAGTAGATTTGGTAGTAGCTGTCCGCGGCCATCGTCGCATATAAGCCTCCGCAACCAAGTGCGGAACCAACTGTAGGTCATAAAGACATTCGGGCTTTCGGCGCATGCGCTCAGGCGGTTCCAGTCGCTCTCCAGTGCGTCAACGCCCTCTTCCGTCGAGATGAGCTCGACACAGTAGGGGGAATTCAGCGCCCCGGTATAAACGTCATGCATTTCGCGCACCTTCATATCGTTTCACGCTTGCCTTATTAGGAATCCCCAGCAGGCACCGTTTTCCATCCAAGCTGGGCCGCACATCGTCGCACTCCGACCAGTAGGCTAGAAGTTGGGCGAGCCCGCTGCACTCCAACAGGGCGCGCTTAATGATATGGAGGCAAGCGGGCATCGGTATCTAATGATAAATGCGATCCTGAGGCATGGATTTCCCGGCAGCGAGCATCTGCGGAGAATGGTAGATCTGCACGCATTCTCTCACTGAGTAGGCTTTGTGAACACGTCAGCCTCTTTCTGCTTGATCAAGAGCATGTGGAGCTGTATGAGCCGGCCGCCCTCGTCGCAAGTGACCCGCTGAGTCCATCCCCGGAACCAGTTGTAAGCGGCGAAAATATTCGGCGATTCGATCGATGTGCTCAGCCGGTTCTAGTCGCCCTCCAGTGCGGCAACGCCCTCTTCGGTCGAGATGAGCTCGACAGGGTAAGGGAAATTCAGCGCCCGAGTGCAAACTTGACAGTTCCAGCTCGCGACTGCCCGAATTGGATTGGCAATCTAAACTTAATGAGAGTATTAAGCTGTTCATCCTAATCAGCTCCGGGTTCTCCTCCAAGGGAGATGTCGGCCTGCATCACCGTCGCTCCAGGAAACGCCGAACTTGAGTCCCACTGCGAGCTAACAGACCACCCGTTTCCGAGGCGTAGAAGCACCTTTGTCAGTGGATCAAACCTCTAAACGGATAAAGATAGCGGACGTTGTAGTTTTGCCTTTTGGGGTTGATGTGAGTGGGTGCACACTCTTAAGTGCATTACCTTAGTAATGAGCGCTGGTAACGTCCTGCTAGTGGATTCCGCTGAAATGATGGGGCTTATTGGAAAAAATGTGCTCCCGCCTGTGGTCATTGTGGTACGTTTATTGGTGCTGCATTGATGTTGCAACGCTTCGCACGTGGTGCGAAGCCAACGTTACCAGAGCTGATCTAAGTCTGCTCAAGAATTGCACTTTTCCATCTGGCTGCATTAGCCAGTCTGCGGAGGATAACTGAATGCAAGCTCCTGATTTGAGAACTGTTGGCCGGGTTTTAGCCTTGGTTTTGCTGGGGTCGCTACCGGTTGCTCTGGCGGCTCAAGCTGCCTCGTCTGCGAAATATTCCTCAAATGATTCGCCTTCCAGGTTCGATATATTCGCTGGATACAGCTATCTTGCTCCTAAAGGAACAGTCCAGGTACCACAGCCCAGCGGCTCAGCCGTGCCTTATTCCTACGACGCAGTCAATGTCGGCGCAATCGTGAGTGGCGCCTATTACTTCAATCGCTTTGTAGGCGTTCAAGCAGAGTTGGCTGAGCATGAGTGGGGACAGGGAGTGCCCGGCTCCAATGTCGGCACACGAGGCAACGACGATGGATTCGCAACATTCTCTGGTGGCTTGATCTTTCGCTTCCCTCAGGAAAATATCACGCCATTCGCTCATGCATTAGTGGGTGCTTCGTATATCGATGGGCCGTTCCACAACCCGTACAAATGGGGTCCTGACCTTACGGTGGGCGGCGGCATGGATTATGAAACGCCGTGGTTTAATCACCACCTAGCGATCCGCGTATTCCAGGCGGACTACGAATACATGCATGCCGATTTTGGCACGCAAGCCAATCCCCCGGGTGGGCGCGCCAACGTCGACGCGGCGCGGCTGAGCGCAGGCGTCGTCATTCACGTTGGTTCGCTGGCGCCTCCGCCACCGGTCACACTGGCGTGTTCGGCCAGCCCCGACTCGGTCTTCCCGGGTGAGCCGGTGACGATCACGGCAACTGCAGGCGGGCTGAACCCCAAAGATCATGTGATCTATGCCTTGTCTGGGGAGAGCGTCACCGCCACCGACAACACGGCGAAAGTGGACACTGCTTCTCTGGCACCGGGCCAGCACACGGTGAATTGCAATGTGAAGGAAGGCAAGCCGGGCAAAGAGGGCCTGAAGCCCTGGGAGTCGGCGCAAGCGACGGCGAACTATACCGTGAAAGAGTTTGAGCCTCCGACAATCAGCTGCTCGGCCAGCCCAACCACCATCAAGCCCGGCGACACAGCAACCGTTACTGCCACGGGCGTGAGCCCGCAGAACCGTCCGCTGACTTACAGCTACTCGGCCTCGGCCGGCACGATCACGGGCAGCGGCACGACCGCGGAATATTCCTCGGCTGGCGCACCGACTGGAGCTGTGGGCATCACCTGCAATGTGTCAGACGACAAAGGACACTCCGCGACCGGGCAGACCAGCGTGACCATCGAGGCTCCGCCACCGCCGCCACAGCCGCACGCGCAAACTCTGTGCTCCATCAGCTTTGCCAACGACCTCAAGCGGCCCACCCGCGTTGACAACGAAGCCAAGGCCTGCCTCGATCAGGTGGCTTTGGACCTGAAGCAGCAAGCTGACGCCAAGGCCGTGGTCGTAGGAGAGTCCAACGACAAGGAGAAGGCGACAACCGCCAAGCAGGAGAAGTTCGCCGAAAAGCACAAGAAGGCTATAGTGGAAGACTTCGCCGCACAGCGCGCCGTGAATGCCAAGGACTATCTGGTCACTGAGCAGGGTATTGATGCTTCGCGAATCAGCGTTGCCACGACCCCAACGGACGGCCAGACTGTGCAAAACTACCTGGTGCCCGCTGGAGCGGACTTCGGCACTGATGTCACGGGAACCACACCGGTCGACGAGACGACGGTCAAGCCCGAAGTGCGCAAGCCGCTTCCTGAAAGGCAACACGCGAAGTAATCGGTCGCGCAGGTCTCCCTCCAGCCTGCGCTGCAACGACGTTTCTACGGGCTCTCCCAATGCAGGGTCAGCCCATAGAGCCCAAAACAAATCTTCCTGCATAGTTCAAAGGCCGACCGTTTCCCGGTCGGCCTTTTTGCGTCTGGCCCACCGAGCGAAGAGCGTGGTCTGAAGCGGTTGCTCCATAACGCCGCATGACCTATCTGCACACGCATTAGCCAGGATTCCCATTATGGTTTCCCGGACGCCGCATTTGTCCGCTCGTCTGCCGCATCGCCCGCACATGCAAGAAAGACTTGCGCCCCGATACTTACCGTTACAACCCCAAAGGTGTCAGCTTGCCGCTGCCTTTCGCCAAAAAACATGGGCGGCAAAGAACAGGTCTACTTTGCTTGGTGTGAAGGGAGCTGGACTCTCCAATCCACATCCGCAGGCCAACTGCTCCCTTCAGAGTCTGGCCGAGCCCATCCGGAGCGGCTACTGCGCCGACCGCGCGAGGTAAACTATGTTTCCCTGGCGAGTTGCCAGCCGCGCACTTTCCCGGGGGCGCTTTAGCGGCCGGCCTCCCGTTTCCCCAAGTGATAGCTGATTCCGGCGTTATAGGTCAGCGAGTCGAGTCCCGGATTGCTGTTTACGACAAACCCATTCGAAAAATGAAAAAAGAGGAACCCGGTGCGAAACTCCCATCGGTCGGTCAATTTGAACTGAGCACCCAGGCTTTCCTGAAGCGTGAAGTTTTCGTACGACGCGTTCTTTGAGAGCGCTTTTTTTGTGAAGCCGATCAAACCGCCTTTAATAAAGAAATAGGGCTTGATGCGCTTGCCGTCGAACCACATCATGCGCAGCCCGGCGGGCGAGATCGCCAATCCCGCAACGTGTTCACGATCAGTGGTCAGCGGATTTCCCCACACGTCGGTTTTGCTTGGTTGGGTGAGGATCGCCGGCAGAATATCGGCGGTATAGTCCATTCGCGCTCCGATGAACTTTCCCCAGGAGTGTCGGTCATACTCGAGACCTGCGAGGCGGAGATTGCTCCACCAAGAGTTGGCGAAGAGGTGGTAGTGACCAAAGGAGCTGATGGCTTCGTAGACCAACTCGCTTTCAACTGGCTGACGTTCATGGCGCTTGCCGCTGGACGCTGATTCGAGATGGGGAAGCCAAACCAATCCGGTGGAGACCCGGCTGAAGTTGTTGGGCAGCCCCGGAATCCGGTAAGGCAACTTAGGGTTCAAACTCTGGTACAAATAGAAATTCGTATACTGGTACCCGCCTTCAACACGAATTGCAAAATGCTTGCTGACCGGCGTGTCTACGCCGCCACCGAATAAAGTGGAGAAGGAAGCACTGCTCCCTGGCGAACCGTTTGCGCCCCAATTCTGATTCAGACCCGCATCGCCAAATAAGGCCTCGCCGAAGAGCCTCTCCTTGCCGACTTCGTGCTCGTACTCACCGCCTGCCATGATGAAGAAAGCGTGCTGCGGGGCGCCGAGATTGGTTCCGTTGAAAGCTGCATAGTCAAGTTTTGGCCGCAGATGATGCCAGGCGGGAAACGCAACGGCCGCTTCCCAGCCCAGCAACGGCTGACGGGATCCAGGTACGCCATTGAAAGAATTGGAGAGGGAAGTGAACCCGCCGTAAATTTGATAGGAAGCGAGATCCCCAGACTGGGCCGTCAAAACAACCGGAAAGAAGCACAACGCAAATAGCGTGAGAGATCGAGTGCGCATTCCCATTCTCTCGGCGGAAGGCGATTTGACTCTGGCGTTCAGGAAAACATCCTCCCTCTCCTTTCGTACGGTCGGAAATCGCCAAAATGTACGGGATAGAAACTGTCTCGGGGTCAAGCAATAAGAATATAGGGAGCCTCCCCCTTGGACAAGGCGGTTTACGTCCTCGCGTCGTATGGAGACAACCATCCGTGGATACGTGGCCGATATCCCTTGCCCGCAATGGCCAACTGCCCCAGTAAGTGTCAGGCACAGCTCACCTCAACCACCTGCGCCCCGAATCACCAAAGTAACCTCTCCGCCACCGCGCCCGTCTGCTGTCTATTTCCCTGGACGCATGCGCTGATTTCGTCCGGATCGGTGCCCCGGGTGGAGGAATCAGGGAATTCGTCCCAGCTCCCTTTCGTGCACCACTAGCGGTTTCTCCGCTCCAGGAGCGTGTTTCGTGGCTTTCGCCGTTTATACAGGCGGAAGAGTTCCCTCAGGCGCATCGATTACAACGACCAATTGCGGATTCCTGTGATGTCGATTAGGGTTCCCCTTCGTCGGCGCCATCACCGCGACCGAAATGAACCCATCCGATCAGTTCTTTCAGCAGTTCGTCCGAAAGCGCCACGACGGCAGCACGAAGCTTTTGTTTCTTGATCTCGTCGCCGGCTTCATGCGAGGAATACGGGGTTTTTCCCCTGGAACGGCATGCGCATTACTCATCGCTCAATCGAGCGATTTGTTCGAACTTCGCGGGCAGTTGAACCATGATCGACTCCAAATCTAGACAAACCTGCCATCAAGTACAGTCCTTTGCTGCCGATCAGTGCATCGGCAACTGCTGCATGCAAGTTGTCGTAAGAGAATAGTTTGATATCATCCATGTCGAAGGCATGCCGGCATTGTTCATCATGCATGCCAAGGGCGTGCCCCGCGCTCGTACACCGCGAGGGATTCGCACACAGACGTTACACAGCGAACGGCGGTTTTGCCAGAAAGCGGAGCTTTTCGGCAACCCGCGTAAGCCCATCGTCGTCCGTCCAGAGCTCGGTCGGGGTTTGGACGATAAGGAGCGAGGCGATAAGATGGGCATCGACCAAGCCAATGCCCTCTGTGTAGAGCTTTCGCAGTTCGATTAGTTGACGGACTTCGTGAAGTTCGGCGACCGGCAACTCGGGAAGGAAATCAAGCAATGCAAGCGTCACTTTGCGATCCCGGAGACCACCGAAAGCCAGTTCCGCAACAATGAAGGGGTGCATCACCACCCTCCCGGCTTCCAGCAAGGCCGAGACTTCCTTGTTCTCGGTCTTGAAATGTTCGACCCAGATGTTCGTGTCGATCAGGATGGGCGTGTCTGTCGGAGTCATTTTCGTGGCATTCTTCGGCGTGGAATTCTTTGCAAATCGGGCATCGTTCCGCCCAGCGCCGCCAGCCTCCGCGCCGCTTCCCGCTGGACTAGTTGCGTTAGGGCCGCCCGAATCAACGCCGATTTTTCTTTAATGCCTGTGTACGCCTGCGCTTTGCGGATTAGATCGTCTTCGAGCGTTACTGTCGTCCGGATGCGCTTTACATTTCCCGTTCCGCCAGGCTCATCTTTGATGGCAACCGTGGAAGATCTCGGCATATTCGCCTCCCTTACATACCATTATGGCATCGATTGATGCAATTTTCATCATACACGCCGTACGCGTGCGGGCATGCTTGCCTTCCTGTATTCACTGGCAGAATTCGATCCTAATGTTTAGCACCAAAGGAGTGTAATGGGTGGCAGCAACGCTATGTATTCAACACCGTTTTGATGCGACGGGGCTACCGCCCCGGAAGCGAACGAAAAGGCGCAATTCTGCGATGAACGAATGCGGTCTCGGAGTGGATTGTCAAGAAGCGAGATCCTCGACGCCAAGCGAAGAGCGCAGGCCGAGATTTGCAGTCTCCAATGGTCGAATTCTCCCACTTCAGATTAGCTGCGGCGCTTCTTTGCGAAAGAACTGCTTCACCCTGTCCCAATCGAGCGCGACGAGCATGTGGGGCAGGGGATCGCGTTCTGCGTCGTCGAAGAAGGAAAGCGATTTTAGGATGTGAATGCGGCTGTAATTCGTCTGCGCGTACTTTTGTTCAAAGAGGTTTAGGATCGCTTTGAGGCCGTAGCGTTGGACGCAAACGTAAAGATCAATGAAATCACGCTTAGTACCGCGGCTGGCGATGGCACTCAATCTCATACAAGCAATATCGCGAGGATCAGCGACGGCCACCTCCAAGAATGAGTTCGTCGGAAAGAGCACTGGGTACGTATAGCCCAGGAAACTCACTTTCGCTTCATGGATCGTCGCGTGGAGTGTGTGGGGTGCTTTAGCAGCCAATGTAAAGCCACCGAGTTTCTGAAGGCGTTGGAGAAAAACATCCTCGTTGAAGTGATCCTGCATAAAGAAATCTAGGTCCCGAGAGAGCCGATGCCCAAGCTGAAGAGCCAGACCGGTTCCGCCCGCGAGGTAGAAACCATCGAGCAGTGTTGCATCTCGCAGTGCACCAAGCGCGGCTTCGGTTGAGGCAGCAATCACATTGCTGTGCCACGCCGCGCGTTCAGGATCGGTCATGGCTACTTCCTTCGCTAAGAAAGTGATGGTCAGCGGCTGCCATTCAAGGCCGCAACCTCTCCAGATGGAATTCCATACACCAGAGCCCAAAAATTGGCCGATTTCAGAGTGAGGCGATGCTCAGTTCGGAGCACTCGGCGGATTTCGGCCTCAGCGAATGTATGCCGCAGCCACTTTACTGCAGCTTCGTCGCCTAATTCCAACACTCGGAAGATCGTGTAGTCAGGACAGGCTTCGGGGATGAAGGTTTCCAGGTTCGTATCCCAAAAAAGTGATCGTAAGTTACTAGGAATCATACAGTTACCATTATACGCCAATTTCAGGATAGATCAACACATGACAGCCTGCGCAATGGACCCTGTCATGTTTGGGTCAAAGCGCCGCGCTTCCTCAAATCAACCCCAGATTGCGCGCTACTTCGCGCTCCAAACCTCGAGCCTGTTCTTGACGAATTTTTATCGCCGGGACAGCTAGTTATCCGCTCCATGCATCACACAAGTGTTTTGCCAATCACCAGTTCCTTAAGAGACGATTTCTTGCCTTGAGTCCGACCGAAGCAGGACAGGTTCGCAGTGCGGAGGATGAAGATCACGATGGTTGATGCCTTCGATACCAGCATTCTGCACTTCCTGAATCAGTTTGCTCAAAGATCCTGGGTGTTCGACAAAACTATGGTGTTCGTTTCCACTGACCCCTTCGTCACCGGCGCCAATTGCGCGACGGCATTCACCTGCAGAACACCGATTACAACAACATGCTCTACGGCAGATGGATCCAGCTCGGGAATCTCGGTGTTCGCTTCGACGCGGTTCTCGATCCGCGCAGCAATCTTGGAGCGCTGAGCGGCGCGATGCTCGATGAAGTCGATTCGTTGTCTGGCCACACCATGGAGTCGTTTAAAGGGCCAAATGAAATGGACATCAGCGGCGAGACCGACTGGCCATCGGTCGATCAGGCCTACCAGAATCAGATTTTTGATTCCAAAGAATCGATGAAAGAGGCGAATTCGATCGCGATCATCGGCCCGTCGCTGGCCTTCGCTTCGAAGAGTGCGCAATTAGGCGACCTGAGCAGCCGCATGAACGAGGGCAATCTCCATCCCTACCCGGCTGGCAAGATGCCGTCCGTTGTCTTCCCTGACCAAATCAATCTTGAGAAGGTCATCTGCGATGGCGAGCCAATCGTCTTCACCGAAAGCGGTTATCACAACGCGATCTCTCGCGCCGCCGATAGCGCACCATCGCCCGCAACACTTCCAGTTGCCCACAGGCACGCCGTTCCGAGCACTCCGCTGCGGCGCGAAAGAGATTCACGGCTTCCCGCTTGGCCGGTGGGCTTACCACTTTTTTGATAGCACCGCCTTGAAGCCGAATATATCCAGCGCCTGTTCGGCCACCAACTGCTTCAACTTGCGGTTCTCTTCTTCCAGATGGCGAAGCCGCTGCGCCTCGCTCACTTCCAGACCACCGTACTTGGCCTTCCAGCGGTAGAATGTCTGCTCGCTGATCCCATGCTTGCGGATCACTTCCGCTACAGGCACCCCGACCTCGGCCTGCTTCAGTACTCCGACGATCTGCTCCACAGAAAAGCGCTTCTTCTTCATCGGCAAAATCCTCAGCCCTTCGCGGGCTCGGTTCTGGCCGAAGACTAACATTTACCGTGGTTCAAAATTCCCAGGGCCCATCACCCCGAGTCACTCAGCGAGCGAAAAATCGCGCTCTGGGTGGTTAACCAGCAACTCGGAAGCAACGCGGTGCAAATCACGTTAGGTCATCCTTGGCGACCACTCGGGCAGGTTCCATCGATGAGCGCTAAAGCCTATCGCCGCCAATTGAGAATCGCTTTCGGATTGCGGGTCTTTCGGTCAGCCTTGAGATTGACTACCATAACAGTGCCAGATCGAAGACAGGAGGTGACGACCTGCGCTTTACTTGCGGTCGGGCCGTCGAAGAACACGGATCGATTTGAGTAAGCTACAGGAAGGAGAACGACTATGGCCGACGAGATTTCACGCGTTGAGTATTACGTCGTAGCGATACCTCACAAAGTCGGGGAAGCTGCTCGAGTTCTGAACGCTTTCAAAGAGGCAGGAGTGAACTTGACTGGCTTTTTGGGCTACCGGAAGACGGCTCGGAACGCCGAAGTTGTCGTTGTCGTCGATGAGAAGACACAGGGAGTCAGCGCGGCAGGCAAGAAGGTGGGCCTTACCCTTGGCAAGAAGCAGACCGCGTTCATGGTGAAGGGCGAAGACCGTCCCGGTGCACTCGCCGAGCTAGCAAGCAAATTGGCAAAAGCCGGGATCAACGTGACCTCGCTGCATGCTCTAGCTACGGGGTCGGGCCGCTTCGGCGCACTCATCTCAGTGGAGCCAGCCAACGTGCGCAAAGGGGCTAAAGCTCTGGCCCAGGAATGAATTGCCGAAGCGACTTTGCCGTTTTCCCTTGATGTCTTTGAAGCGGGCTAGCTCGCCTCGCGAGGGAGTAGTTTTGCGCGACGGCGCGGGGAACAAAGTAAATGCCCGTCCGGCGGAAAGCTGGGCGAGTATGCGGCTCGCAAGGTAAAAGCCAGGGTTGGTGCATTAATGATGCGTCCGGGGGGACACACCGCCCAAGGAAGGATACTTCCATGAAAAAGTTGATTGGATTGGCTGCGGCAATTGGCGCTCTTTTGGTAGCTCTGCCTTCGCACGCCCAGGTGAAGATGACGCACGATCAGGTACTTTTCTACACCTCGGAGTGGAAGGGCGATCGTTTTCCTGACGGGCGGCCTAAGCTGCCTGATGCCCTGCTGAAGCGAGCGCTGGATATGACCATTGAAGACGTATGGGAATACTTGCGCGACCACGGCTACCGTAACCAATTTGAGAGCGGCTGGCAGGCGCTGCATATCGACAAGCCGTTTGCCGGTCGCGCGCTCACGGCGCAATACATGCCAACCCGGCCCGATATGCAAAAGGCCATTCTTGCCGAAGGCAAAGCCGAAGGACGCGTAGGCGGGACCAATAGTTGGCCGATCAACGAATTGCAGAATGGAGATGTGTACGTTGCCGACGGGTTTGGGAAGATCGTCGAAGGTACCCTGATCGGCTCAAACCTGGGCAATGCCGTGGCCGCACATACCCATACGGGCTTCGTATTCGACGCGGGGATCCGAGACCAGGAAGAGAATCGGGAGATTCCGGATTTCAACGGGTTCTATCGCGGATACGATCCTTCTGCCTGGGCCGATATGGAGCTGACCGGGATCAATGTACCGGTTCGCATCGGAAGAGCCATCGTGCTTCCCGGCGACCTGGTACTGGCCAAG
Source organism: Candidatus Sulfuritelmatomonas gaucii (assembly GCA_900290245.1). Taxonomy (GTDB): domain Bacteria; phylum Acidobacteriota; class Terriglobia; order Terriglobales; family Acidobacteriaceae; genus Telmatobacter; species Telmatobacter gaucii. Next base: position 12,348 of record OKRB01000076.1, read on the forward strand.
CCGGAGGGAGTCCTTTTCATTCCCGCCATACTGGCCGAAGACGCCATCAGCGCGGCGGAGTTTACGGCGCTCACCGACGACTTTAACTTCGAGTTGAATCGCGAGGACAAGAACGGCGCGCAATTCGAAGGGGGATGGACGCCAGCGAAGTATGATGCATTCGCCAAGTGGATCGACGTGCATCCCGAAAAGTTGAAGATGCCGCGCAGTGAGTTCGACGCCCTGCTTGCCAGAGCCAAACAGCCGAAGCTGGAGCGCCGGAGCCCTGGCACACCGTAGCCTTAGAGGGCTTAACGCACGTTCACCTGGTTCGCTCGACAATCAGTGCCGCCTGTAGCATCGCCTTCGCGTAGGCGATGTCGTAAAGATCGCCGGCGTAGCCGCCGCCTCCGGGATATCCGCGAATCGATCCGCGCTCCCGATCGTAGTCGATGGCGCGCGGATGCTCGGGATAGACCTCACGCGAATACTTCAGCTTGATCAGCTCGCGCATCACTGCGAACATATTCACGTCGCCTTCATCGATGAAGCCTTCGTCGTATTTGAGATAAGGCACGGTGACGTGCGGATTGCGATAGTGCATATGGTTGATGCGATCGCGGCTGCCAAAGTATCGACACACTTCGACCGGGTCTTCGCCCATCTCCATCGTCACGCCGCAATCGAAGGTAATTCCATTCGCTGGGCTGTCTACGATTTCGATCAGGTGCTTCCAGCCGGCGACTGTGGCCATGATCTGCTGCGATCCCCGGCTGCGCGGAAAGGGTGGATCGTTGGGGTGCAGCGCGAGACGCACGTTGGCTTTTTCGGCGACGGGAATGACAGCCTTGAGGAAATACGAAATGTTGGCCCACATTTCGTCGAGCGCGTGCGCACCCTCCTGTGGGAGTGGCGGAAGATCCTTCATCCGTTCATAATCGACGCCGGTCAGGCCAGCGCCCCCCCGCCCGGTTTCTTCGAAATAGCCTTCCATTGCGCGGTGCGCGTAGAAGTTGTATTCGACGACAGGCAGGCCGACGTGGCCAGCGGCCTGAATCGACTGCCTGATTTTATCGATCTCGTCGTCGCGGCCCGGCCGCCCGTAAACGACGTTGGGAAATCCAGTAATCATCAGGTTCCCCAGCCTGACGCCGCCGGCCTTGAGTTTGTCAACGATTGGCTGAAGCTGGTTCGCGGCCCACGGAATCGCCGGGCCGTTCGACAATACATGGCAGACTCCGATTTGCACGACGTTGCGAATGGCCTCATCGGCCACGCCGTTGCGCACATCGATCGCGCAGGCGATCTTTGGCGTCGTGACGCTCTCCTGCGGCATTCCGTTGCCCAGCCACCAGGGCTTCGGTGCATCCTGCCCGGCTGCCGCCAACTGCGGCAACACAGGCGCCAAAGTGGCGGCTCCCATTGCCTTGATCAGGTTTCGACGGGAAAACGTGGATCTCATCATGGAGAAACTCACTTGGGCCTTGATTTGTCCGCAGCCACGGTTATGCATTTTTCCACAAACCAATCTGCCCTGTCGAACCAACGCTGGCCTAAACCCTGGGCCGAACACGAGAATGCAGGAGTAAGATGGGACTTCAAAAAACCTCACGATGGAGGGAATTCACTGCAATGTTCAACGCGCACCGATTTCGCATCGACCGCCGCAGCATGCTCAAGTCGTCGCTCAGCTTACTAGCAGGAGGTGCTGTTGGGCGCGTCGCGGAAGCTCAGCCAGAGATCAAGAACGTGAACCTTGCCTCGAGTCCGTCGAGCCTGAAGATTACCGATATGCGCTATGCGGTGATCGTCAAGCCAGGGCCGAGTCCGTGCGTGCTGATCCGCATAGACACCAATCAAGGCGTCTACGGCCTGGGCGAGGTGCGCGACATTGCCGGGCCGCAGTATGCGATGGTGCTCAAGAGCCGGCTGCTCGGCGAAAATCCTCTGCGCATCGACTACTTGTTCCAGAAGATCGCGCAGTTTGGCGGCAATGCGCGCCAGGCAGGCGGAGTGTGCGCAGTGGAGATGGCCCTGTGGGACATTGCCGGCAAAGTTTACAACATTCCTGTGTACCAGATGCTCGGCGGCAAATGGCGGGACGAGATTCGCATTTATGCGGACACCACCGAATCCATGGACCCCGCCGAATATGGCCGCCGCGCCAAAGAGCGCAAAGAAATGGGCCTGACCTGGATGAAGATGGACCTGGGCATCAACGTGCTCGATGGGATTCCCGACACGGTGATGCGGCCTCCAGGACAGAGCAACTGGGAACAGCACGTGCAACCGAACCTGTTTGTTGCGGCCGAGGTGACGGATAAGGGCATTGACCGGCTGTGCGAGTATGTGGCCGCAGTGCGCGAAAACATCGGATACGATATGCCGCTCTCGATGGATCACCTGGGCCACATCGGTGTGAAATCGGTCATCCGGCTCGGCAAGGCATATGAGAAATTCAATCTTGAGTGGATGGAGGATGTGATTCCGTGGTACTACACGGATCTACTCAAAGAGATTACCGAGGCGAGCCCGACACCGACGCTCACCGGTGAGGACATTTACAGAATTGAGGATTTCGAGACCCTGTGCAGAGAGCACGCAGTGGACAAGATTCATCCCGATCTCGCCACCTCCGGCGGAATTCTGCAAACCCACCACATCGGCGATATGGCCTTCAAGTATGGGGTTCCCATGGCCATGCACTTTGCCGGAACTCCTGTCAGTTGCATGGCTTCGGTCCACTGCGCTGCGGCCACGCGCAACTTCCTCGCGCTCGAGAATCATTCGCTTGATGTCCCCTTCTGGCAGGACCTTGTCACTGGGGTAGAAAAGCCGATCATCAACCAAGGTTATATCCGCGTACCTGACACGCCCGGCCTCGGAGTTGCACTAAACGATGACGAGCTCAAGCGTCATCTCAAGCCAGGAGCGGGTTACTTTGAACCCACACCGATGTGGGACGAACCGCAGTCGTGGGACGACGCGCTCTTCAGCTAACAGGCCCCAAGTTTCACTCTAAGTGGTCAACTGCGTCAAGGTCGGAAACCGAAATCTTGCCTTCGCAATCGGTGTCCCCACAACCTTAATACGCGAAAGGTCGCGTGTGCCGACGCCCAGGTGCTCAGCGAGCCGCAACGTGCTGTCGCAGGTTTCAAAGGGAGGAGCGCCCCGATCAGCCATGGGATTCAGTCCCATTACCGCTGTGGCTACAGCATCAGTTGAGACGCAGTTCATGCCCGCAATCAACACCCCGGGGTGAACCGGCCGATGAATCCAGTTGCGTTCCTGGTTGGGCAACTCACCGCCGGTCATGGTGAAGATTCCGTCGATGACCGCGAGGTGAATGGGTCTGGCCGCCACCAGGTCGGCGGTGACGCGCGGAACACGAAAGCCCGGGTCACTCGATTCGGCCACGGGCTGCGGGGCGCTCCTGGGCGGCACGCGAGAGCCGGAGTGCATCGGCTCACGGTATCCCATAGGAATGAGGCTCGGTTCGTCTTCGGGCGCCTGCCGGCTATAGATGGTGCATGGCGTGATGCCAAAACAGTTCTTCATCGAGAGGGTAATGCCGGCCGTGCGGTGCTCCTTCAGCTTGGCCAATGAAACGAAGACATCCGTGTCCCGGTAGGAGTGGTTCAGATCGTAGCCCGCGTACATCAATCCGCCGCCCGGAACCATGAATCGGGCGTACGTCTTTCCATTGCCTAGGAAGTTCGTGTTTTCAAACTCGACCCGTGCCGCAGCGCTCGAGAAATCCTTCGGCTGCCAGCCCGCAGAGAGCATAAACTCCTCAAGCGGCTTCGTACCGATCGGCGCGCTCTCCAGCAGGCGAATTCGCTGTGCTCCCGCATTGCCCAGCAGCGAGACCAATGACCCGATGACCCGAGGATGAACCCAATGAGTCAATTGATTCGGCATCTCGTTGAGCTTGTCGCTTGCCGGGCCTGTCATATTGAGCTTGATGGCGACAGTTTTACCGCGGACAAGCTTTTCGAGCCCGCCGAGTTGGTCGAACATGGCGGAAAGAATGTCAGAAACCCGCCGGTCGTATTCAGGACAGATTCCAATAGCTACGCGGCTTGATGGCGCCGGTATGATTGACGCCAAGGCAGGCTGCGCAATGGCGGCGCCAGCTGCCATTCCTGCGATGCCAAGAAACTCTCTGCGCGAGCAGCGCAACTTCATCATCGGGGCGACCTCCGGACGGTTCCTCTTAAGTATTAGCCGGAATTCCTTTGGAATGAGCAAAATTATTTGTCACAATCACCATATCCCTTGTCCGTTCTGGTGACGCCGTTGCTTGGAAGCGCGTACTCGGCCAAGAATTTTCTTGTGACGAGACAATCTCGCCCGGCTCTGGCGGTTTCCGGTAGAAGCCGATGAAACAACGAACATTGGTGCCGGATGCCGGTGAAGTGGTATTGGATCAGTTGATGGTTGAGAGTAACCGTCGGCTCGTTATGGTGTTGCGAGCTATGGGCGGGGCGAGTCGTTGCCCTGCGCGCCGGCAAGAATCGTGGCGCATTCACAGCCGCTACACGCGACGGCTGAAGGATCTGCCCTGGGAAGGGATTCCTGTGCGGATAGAACTACGCGTCCGCCGGTTCTTTTGCGGCACTCGGGGAGCGTTTTCTCGTCTTCCCACGCCGTTACTGACAAGCTGGACCATGCAATCAATGAACAAACACGCGCACCTCCATAAAATCCAACGTCCGATTCCCGCTGATAGGGGCGGACGCAAGAGCTGAGGAAGCAGAAGTCCGCCATGAGCCTGCTGACTCGGGTTGTTGCAGAACTCCAGAACTCCGTGGAAAGCGGTTCTTGCTTTCACGGCCAAAGCTTCCCGCTCGCCACAGCATTAAGAAACACGTTCAGAGGCCACACTTCGATTCCTTCATCAGTGCGCATACGCTGGTCTCCAAGATAGACAAGGATGCGGCGGACCAGACGGTCTAATTCGCCGATAGCGCGGAGTCCGGAGAGTAAGCCGGGCGAGAACCTGCTGCTGGATTTCACCTCCAACGCAAGGTAGTTGCGGCCATGGCGGAGCAGAAAGTCAACCTCTGTTTGCCGGGCCTGAGCAGGCGCCCAGTATGCAATCTCCTCGAAAATGTCGCTCAGCTCGTTGTGCGCCCGCAGGACACTGAGAATCCAACCCTCAAACAAGCTTCCGCGCTCTTCCGCCCCGACCGGTCCGAGCTGACGCTTGGTGGCTCGCGCCAAACCGGGGTCAACCCAGTACAGCTTCGGGTGCTGACGCTCTCTCACTCGCAGCCGGGCCTCGAAAGCGGGCAGTAGCGTGGCGAGCAGAGTATCCTCGAGAATACTCAGATAGCCTTCAACGGTGCTGCGGGCGGTGGCAGCGTCCCTGGCAAGGCCCGCTACGTTAATCACCTGTCCGTGAAGCAGTCCCGCCGCGGGCAGAAAGCGCAGAAAGCCCGGCAGATTGCGAACCAAAGCCTCGGCGCGGATTTCCTCCTTCACGTAGAGTTGGACGTAGGCTTCAAGCGCTGCCTGCGGTTCCTCAGCCTGCCAGATGACCGGAATGCTGCCGAAGCGGAGGATCCGCTCCAGATCGAAGTCGTCGCCAAGTTCTGCGGGTACGAGCGGGTGCATGGTGCGCATCACCGCGCGGCCTGCCAGCAGATTGGTTGTAGAGGTCTTCAGACGGCGGGCGCTCGATCCGAGGAGGACGAACCTTCTGCGCGAGGTTTCGATGGCGCGATGCACCTCGTTGAGCAGCGCCGGCACACGCTGCACTTCATCCAGTACCACCACGCGTCGCGCAGGCAGGTCGCGCATTTCTGCCGCCAGTAGCGCCGGGTTGGCCAGCAGAGTCTGGTATCGCGCCTCGTCCAGGAGATCGACGAAATAGGCATCAGGAAATTGCTCTCGCGCCCAGGTGCTTTTGCCGACTCCGCGAATCCCGAGAAGGAAAAAGCTCCCCTTTGGGGGCATAGTTAGGCGGGAATATCGGGGATTGCCAACCATGCCGTCATAATACCATGCATTTTTACGGCGATATGGTAACCCGGTGATTTGGAGAATCTTGAGCGTTTCCGCGAACGGCATCGAGTCAGCTCAGGCTTCAGTGAGATTCAATGGCCGCTTGCTTCCGGTTCTCCCAGTTCCTTGCCACATCGACTCGATTCGCCGAAGACCTACGATGCTCGCTGCAGACCGCTCACGACGCATTCGGAGTTGTGCGAGACTCCTCAGTCCGAGCTAATGCTTGATGATGGTTACGGGAGTCCAGCACGGCCGAATTTTTGCAACAGTTGTTCTACCGCGCCGACCGATCCAGCAACAGGCGAATCGGCCGGATGAGGTAGTACAACCCGTACAGCGGTTTGGGCAGGTTCACCACCGCGCGATCGCGCTGATTCGGGCGCAGCATGTCCATTGAAAGGAGCCGCGCACGGTCTTTCCAGTCGAGCATCGCGATAGTGTAAGGAGTCATCCCTTCAGGCACGGTGCCAGGTGCATCGAAAAGATGTTCTTCCACATGCCGCGTCATCCGGCGGGTCGCGCTCTCCGCCTGGAACCTGCGCAGAACTTTCGGATTCACTTCAGCTCCTGCAACGCGATGCGCAAGCAGTACTCCCCAAGCCAGCACATGACCCAAGCCTGCTTTCCTGGCCTCGTACTTGACCATTCCCCAGTCGAGATTCGGATTTGATTCGAGCAGCCGCGCCACATCGCAGATCCAGAGGAGCCTTGTCCACAGATGCTTGCTCCCATGCATGCAGAGCAATAGGAGCGTCACATTCACATCAAGCCCTTCGATCTCCTCGCCTGCCAATGTTATCTTTTGCCGGTGTGGCCAAAGCCAATCCATTCCCAGGTGGCGTGTGAATCGCGGCTGCGCCAGGTCCAAGTGCCATCGGAGTTCCACGACCATTCCGTCGCGCTCACGTTCGAAGTGAGATTCGTAGAATCTGCAAGCCGCCGGATTCCCGTCTGGCCCTAGTGGGTTCCGCAACTCATACCCGTTGTAGAGCATCACTGCTTCCGCGCGCTCTCGGTCGCGTAGGTTAATCAAAATATCCACATCGCCTGCGTGTCGCGAGGTCCAATCCCCGTAAGCTGTCGCGCCTAGCACCACCCCTTTGAACGGCACGGCTTGTTCGATTCCTGCGCTCCTGAACGCATGTAGCAGTGTGATCAACTCAGCGCCATTCGTCATGCAATGAAATGCATTGCGCCGGTACGCTGCCTCCAGGCGTTCCATCGCCTCCGGCGGAACCTCCGCGCCCGACTTGGCCAGCCGCACAAACAGCGTTGGGAGCATGCTGTGTTCTTCTCCCACACGAAGCACTTCATCCCAGTCGTGCACCTTCTCGCAGAGCTCGCGAACCGCCCTGTCGTCCGTTTTACCCTTTACTCTCGCGCCCGCGACTAACAGCGCAGCGACTTCCTGATCCATCGCAATCTTCCTTCTCGTTTTAACATCGGACCAGCGTTATCCTCACGGCGGTGTTCATCGTACCTCATATCGTAAGGCAGCTAAGCTTCACCAAAAATGCTGCCCGCCTCCAACGAAAGTGTTATCCCGCGCCGTTACTCACAGCTTCCGGTTTGGTTACTTGAGACAAGGGCCGCAGAAGTCTCCCGGATCGGAATTCAAATTTCCATTGCAACACTCCAATGATCCGGATGCTCCGGGTATCTTCCAATCGCACCTACCGATTGATCGAGAACGCTCTGCCGGATGGTTCGCGCGTGATTGTCGACAATTATAACGAGAAGATCGATGCGCTGAACGCAACTGCAGGCGCGGCCTGGGATGCCTGCGGCAAGCCCACAACGCTTTCGCATATTACTGAAGCAATGAAGTCGACCGTTGGACCTGCGGTCACTGAAGAACTGGCCGAGCAGGCAGTTTTTCAGCTCCAGGAACAGAACCTTGTTTTGACCTCGGAGCCTCTTTCGCAGAACGGGCGGCGGCAGTTTCTCATGGGGTTGGGCGTTGTTGCCCTGCCGCTCGTTGTTTCTCTCACTATGGGAGCGGAACAGGCACTTGCAATTTGTGCGCGATCGCGTTGCGAAGATGGGCGACCTGCGGGCTAGCTGAGGAATCCTGAATCCTCGATTCGCCATGTTTTGCCGATGAGACTCGTATAAAACCTGACCCGAAAATTGATCGATCAAACGGGTCTCCATCGTCCCTGGACGACCGCACTTCGTCGGCTCCGCGCCGTACCTGGGTTCGGGGTCGGCGCTGTGAACCTTGACCGCCGTCGCGCTGGTCGCGCTCTCGTGCGCCCCATCGTTCGCGAAAATTCGAATGCCTTCTCCTCCCTCTGCTGTCAATCGCATGTCCCGTCGGTACCAGCCAAAGCTGGCAGTCGCACAAGCCCTGATTGCGATCGTATTGTGGGCACCTGACCTCGCTTGAAAGCTCATGTGCTGCCCGCTAGAGTAATAATCGCCGTCATTACCATGAAGAACGAATCGGGTTACTACGAGATGGAAATCTGAAAGTTTGCTGCGCTGAGAATGAAGCCACGTCGTTTATAGTGTCCGTAGGAAAGCACACTCAGGGTGGCTTTCCCACCACCTAAGACCACAGCACTGGAGGTCCCCTTGAACATAGAACGTATTCACTCGAATTCCCTTGTCGAAAGCTCCCTGCCTGATGGTTCGAAAGTGATCGTTGACCAGGCGCGCGAGAGGGTTTTCGCCTTAAACGCAACCGCCGGGGCCGCCTGGGAAGCGTGCAGCAAGCCCACAACGCTTTCCCATATAACCGAGAGCATGAAGTCGACCATTGGCTCCGCCGTAACCGAAGAAGTGGCCGAACAGGCAGTTCTGCAACTCCAGGAGCAGAACCTTGTTTTGACCTCGGAGCCTCTTTCGCAGAACGGGCGGCGGCAGTTTCTCATGGGGTTGGGCGTTGTTGCCCTGCCGCTCGTTGTCTCTCTCACCATGGGAGCCCAGAAGGCACATGCAACTTGCGCGCGATCGGTATGCACGGCCGTCGCGTCCTGACGCTGAAACTCGCCGAATTCGATCCCGAGAGTCAACGAAGGAACATTTCTACCCGTGTTGCTAGCCCATTTGCCATATCTCTGGCCTCGAGGTGTATCGGTGCTCGGAGTCGGCACGGTGATTCTTCACTGGCTTCCCGCACGTCGTGAGTGCTCTCCCTGCCCGCGCGGGGTAATATGCTGACTTTGAGCGAAGACACAGATAAAGAATCCGGGGACGCAAACTGCTTCCCGAACAGACCCGTTATCAGCGGTTTCGACGTGTGCGCCTTCGGCTGCCACCTCCGGTTGACAGCGATGCACCCAGATGCACTCGATGTCTTCCAGCATTTCGTCTTCCCTTCGCTGCCGAGAACCGCCCCTGGCCGAGAGAAGCCGGATCTTTGCATTCGCATCGAAGCAGGTGAGGGCCAGTATCAGCTCTTCGCCGATAATGCAATTATCGCCTCGGCCCCGGAAGCCAGGGACCTTGTCGTCGGGCTCATCCGCGTGCTGGACGAAACTGTCGTTGGACACTTGAAGGCGCTTCATGCCGTGCACGCCGGAGCCATCCTCTGGCGTGGACGTGTGCTTCTGCTCCCGGGCAAATCGCATGCAGGCAAATCGTCGCTCGTGGCTGAACTCCTCAGGCAAGGCGCAACTTATTTCACCGATGAGTATGCACTGATCGATCGAAACGGCCTGGTGTATCCCTATCCTCGGCCGCTTCTGCTTCGCAATGGCCGTCCCGACCAGGTCCCCGCGTTCGCTGAAGAATGCAATGCCAGGGTCGGAGCCGCCGCCGCACCTGTAAGACTTATTCTGCTGGTGGCCTACAAGCCGGATGGCGCATGGTCCATTGAGCCGATCTCTCAGGGCATTGCGCTTCTCCACCTGTTGCAGAATACACCGCACGTTTTGACCGACTCACCCGGGATGGTGGAATCGTTTCAGCGCGCCGTTGCAGGAGCCCGCTGCTATGCTGGCACCAGGGGCGACGCCGTTGAAGCCGCCCGCCTGATCCTGTGCATGATGGATGAATCCTCTTAGCGCCTCTTCAAAGGCTTAGCCCAACAGCGGTGCAAATCTCGATCAGAATAAGTAATGTTCGCGCGTACAAGCACCCTACTTCGCGGGCGCTTTGACTACAGAAGCAGCTCATCGCCAAATGCAACGCTCTCTGTTTCATGTCAAAGCTGTTTTAGATCGGATTCCAGATGTTACTTCGTGGTTACTCTGGTACTACATCTCAAATTACTAAATACGCAGGAACTTGCACATTCCCGTGATTGCCATCACCCTTCCGGGCTTAACCTTACCTCAAGTTCCCCCGGTGCGGGTTAGAGGCCAGCAGGTTAAATCTCTCGCCTGCACGGGTCCCGTTAGACTCTGCGAACTGTTCCCACGGCGCGGTTGTTGTAGCAGCGAGCAGATGGAACGGCAACAGACGCACAGCAAAAGGGGTTGGGAACGCTATGTACCACTTATAAGATACTTTTGAAAGAATCCGTGTACAAGGATCCGACACTAAAGGAATTCTCTCAATGCGTTCTTTTGACTATCTTTCGAAATCCCCAATGACGTGGGACGGGCAACAATGGCGCGGAAGAGGGAAGAAGGTGAGTTGGATTCACGGTCTGAGGCATCTGTGGCGTAGATCCCGGTCGGAGGACGGTGACACCGTTGTCGAATTTGCGTTGACGTTCCTGGTGTTCATCTCCTTAACGTTTGCAGTGGTTGATTTCGGACACTTGTTCTTCGTGGAAATGGAGGTTCAGCACGCCATTCAGGATGCTGCTCGATATGGATCGACGGGAAATCATCTGCCGGATCCGAACAATCCGGGTAATTCTCTATCGAGAGCGACCTCTATCATTAACACCCTCAAGAGTGAGGCACCGGGAGTGAATCTCTCAAACATTCAAATATCAAGCTTGAACGGCGGCTCAGGGAGCGGCGGTGGTCCAGGAGATATGTTGACCGTTTCGACGACCGTCAACATGCCTTTGTTTACACCGCTGATTGCGCGGATGTTCCCAAATGGGCAATACACCTTTAAAGCGAGTATCACGGTTAAGAATGAGCCCTTCCTGCCCAGCCAAATGAATTAGAGGGGGAACGCAGTGATGATCAAGCGACTTATGAAAGGCTCAGCATGGGCAAAGCGACTTGAGGATGAGCGAGGAGCTGCGCTCGTTGAGCTGGCGCTTTGTTTGTCTTTACTGCTTACCATGACTTTTGGACTCATCGATTTTTCGCTGATAATTTTCGACAAACAAGAGATGTCGGGCATAACCAGACAAGGTTCCGACCTCGCTTCGCGCGGAACGAGCCTGACAGACACGGTGACGGCGCTCGGTACTCAGGGTGAATCATTGAATATCGGCACGAAGGGAAGGATCATTGTGACTGCGGTAGCCGATGTCAATAAGAAGCCTCAAATTGTAGACCAGGCGGAATCACCAACGGGTATCTCAGTAAGCAGCGCGATTGGGACCGGGGTTGGGAACCCTGCCAGCATGCCACCGAGTGCCAACACCGTGCTGCAGGACGGTCAGACGATCTATGTAACTGAGGTATTTTACTCCTATACTCCCATAACACCGATTCAGAAGTTGCTGAAGATATCTCTTACTTCCACATTGTATGAAGCGGCGTATTTTTGAGAGGAGGATGAAGTGCATCTCATTCGAGGTCTGAATGCGGCTGGGAAAGAGAGCGGGCAAATACTGCTTTGGTTTGCCCTTTTGCTGCCCCTCTTGTTGCTTTTTGTGGGGCTCGGAATCGACTTTGGTTTTGGCTTTTTGACAAAAACCGAACTTGCGAAGGCGTCTGATGCGGTGTCGTTAGCGGTTATGCGAAACCTGGGCCAAGGGGAGAGTACGGCTACGTCCATCGGGCAAAGCATGTTTGCCTTAAATTACAATGCAAACTCGAAGTTGAATGCTTCGGCCCCCACCTTGAGTATTGCCTATTCGTCAGACTCTTATGGCGATCCTGTTGTCAATGTTGCTACCTCCGCCAAAATCAATACCTTCTTTATTCGACTTGCGGGCTTTAAGACTCTCACCGTGAATGACTCTTCCCAGGCAACGCGCCCGCCCGTTATCCTTTCGCTGGTGTTAGATAAATCTGGTTCGATGAACGACAATGGTGGGGCAACGGCGTTACCTTCCTCGGTGACGGATTTTCTTGGCTACTTCATCAACGGCACCGATCGACTCGGAGAAATAAGCTTTTCGTCGATTGCAACTCAGGACGTGGCAATCTCCCAAACTTTCCAGGCGCCGATAAAGGCCTCCGTTAATAGTCTTTCGTTTGCGGGAGCCACTTATGCGCAAGGCGGGTTGCTGGATGCCCAGACCCAAGTCCAAAGCGTTTCCTCCCCACCGCCAAATGCCGTGAAGGTAGTCGTATTTTTCACAGATGGTTGGGCCAATACCAATCAGGACACTCTTTCTTGTGGGCTGGTGAACTATGGAGGCTGCTCTCCGGTTGAGCAGGCGGTCGGTTGGTGCAGTGGAGTTTCTTATATGTCCCCGACGAATGGAAACCCAGTCTCATGCAAGGCCAGCACTTTCCCCGCGCAAGATCCCGGTCTTTCGAACTCGATTAATATATCGGATATCAGCACTGACGCCAAGTATCGTGCGGTTCAACTTGCCGATACAATGAGAGCTCAGGGAACAACGATTTACTCGATTGGTTTGGGTGATAAGATCGACGAGACCTATCTCCAGGAGCTTGCGAATGACCCTGCGAGTGACCAGTACAACCCTAGCGAGCCATCCGGAATCGCGGCGTTTGCTCCCACGGCAAGTGACTTGGATACTGTTTTCCAAACGGTCGCCTCGAAGATCCTCCTTCGCTTGACGCAATGAAGCTCCTCTTGGCGACTTCTGCTTGGGTTAATCCTTTTCGTCTGCGCAGATTTCCCAATTCCAGGCCGATCTTCAGCTTCTTCCTGGAAATCTGCTCGATCGTAAGCGTCTGGTTTTGCTTTCAATTGCCGTAAGCGTATCTCTCGCGTCTTTGCGCACCTTGCTGATGTAGAGATCGACAAGGTCACGCAACAGAATCAAAGCCTCCTCCCAAGGCCCATCAAGTTCGAACTAAGGAAGGGCAACGGCCTGGAATGCCGAGTCGAGGCGGCCGTCGTAGATCTGCGTTGTGGTCACCGAGCGATGTCCTAGGATTCTCTGAACGACGAGGACGTCCACACCGGTTTCAAGCAAACGGGTTGCAAAAGCTCTCCGCAGGTCGTGTGGATGCAACTTGCCAACTCCAGCGGCCTGTGCCCGCTGAGCGACGATGCGAGCGACCGCCTCAGTCGAGAGCCGTCGCGGCCGAAGAGCTCCTGAACGGTGGATGGGAAGGAATAAGGCTCCCGGCGCCGTGCCTCGAATGAGAAGCCAGCCTTCAAGGGCGGTGACTGCGTCCTGTCCCAGATGCGTCGTTCTCCATTGTCGGCCTTTGCCAAAGACCATCAACCGGCTTACCTCTACGTGGGCGAGGTCGAGATGGGTCAGCTCGGCGCGACGCAGACCCGCGCCATAGAGGACGGAAAGAATCGCCAGGTCACGACGCCCGCGAACGGTCTGGTCACTGCGCGTGACAGCGAGAAGCTTTTCAATCTTGCCGATGTCGACCGACTTACGCGGATTTGCGCCCTCACCCCGCACAGGCGCGAGGTCGCCGGCTCGATGGAAGTCCTCGAAGGATATCTGTCCCAACCGCCACGCCTCGCGCAGCACGCCGCGCAATCCACAGAGGGCAAGGTTCGCGGTTGCAGGAGCGTAGTGAGAAGCGAGGGTCTGACGCAGTTGAATCGTCGTGGCGTAGTCGAGCCGCGACCAGGGAAAGGCTTCTGCCGCGGTCGAGGAGCCCAGCAGCGCAACGATTCTCCGGAGAAGTTTCGCCATGGTAAGCCGAGAAGACGGCGCCAACCGAGAGAGGTAGGCTGCCATCGGAGAGAATTGCAGGGGTGGGGGAGGGAAGGGAATGACGTGGGGAAATGTACCTTTACCCACCTCAGAAACGGTCAAGTACTCTTCCATAAGTACGGTATACCGAGCCGTGGATGAAAAAAGCCACTGTTTCAGGAAGAAACTTGCTGCCGGTCACTCTGCCAGTTACTTCCGATTAGAGCTCTTAGTGTCTAAATGAGTGAGCTCGCCGGTATACTAGAAGATGACACTCAATCGACCGGATTCTTCTGTAACGGCTGTCTCTACGAGACTCTTCCTGGGCAGCGCTGCCGACGCGGAACGGTTGGCCAACGACAACCCATACCAGATTCGAACCGTGATCACGCTGTGCGAGGGGCGCGTAAAACGACGCGCCGCGGCCATTCGCTATCTCCACTTTCCGGTTCGAGATGCGGAACCGATTCCCATCGCGCTGCTCCATGCCATTCTCGAGGCGATCGATCAGGCAATCGCCGAAGGCGCGGTGCTGGTTCATTGCCACGCCGGAATCTCGAAGGCACCCGCCTTGATGGCTGCGTTTCTCGATCAGACGGGTTCGGTGAGATTCGAGGACGCGATTCGCATTCTCCGGAAACTGCGGCCGGAGATCACTCCGTGTCCGCATCTGATTCCCAGCATTACGAGTGAAATTGTGTATGAAGACTAACTTCGAGTCGAGGAGAGAGTCATGATCATTCACGATAACCACGGAAAAATTGTCGGCCAACTGGAGCATCTTCGGGATAACAACGGGAATACTGTCGACACCAATACCCTGTACGACTCCCGCGAGCGACCGGTGGTGCAGCAGATTACGATTCGTGATACCCAGGGACACGTCGAGAGCCGCACGATCTTGAATGGCAAGTTGCTCCCGTAAGCCGGCATCTGCCGGCGAACGGGCGCCAGATCTTTGGGTTCCCGCTGGGCAGCAGAGCCCTGCGGGTATCCAGAGCTCGTGTGTCCACACCTTAGGCTGAGCTTTCTTGAGCGGTGTGGAATCACACCCGCAGTCATCGAAAGGAGGTCTTGCATCTGCGCCGCGCAAAGGCGCGGTTTTCCAGCGGGTGTAAATCCCGCCCGGCAGCTTTCGCTCCAGCCGGTAACAATAGAAGCAGTCGTGGAGGTAACGAATCGGCTGGAGCCTCCGGTGAAGAGGGCCATGAAAGTGACTCGGTGAGTATGCAGGCCATAACGTGAATGAACGCTGAGCAGGCCTCGAAAGACGCGCTGTGGAAGACGATAACACGGCAAGAGCTTAGGCTAACCACCAATGAGAATCACGCAACCCTGCGGAAAACGCTCCAAGCCGGGTATTGGATACCATTTCAGCTGGATCATTGTCTCCGTATTCTTAAGCGGCAATTGAAAGGAATCTCGCCTATGTTGATCTTCGCCGCCATCGTCGCCATTTTTGTCTATGGCATGATTGCCGCCATGCTGGGCACGATTCTGCCCGACTTGTCCGACCGTTTCCATCTCACTCCCGCCCAGAATGGCACCATCGCCTTTGCGCAGGCGTTGGGGCTTATCATCGCCTCGGTCGGGGTGGGCCCATTGCTGGATACTGAAGGCAAGAAGGTCGGACTCATTCTTGGCCTGGCCTTTATCGCCGTCGCGCTTTTCGCGCTTCCCCGCTCGCAAGGCTTCCGCAGGATCCTGGTCCTCTTGTTTCTGCTCGGTGTCGGCGGAGGTATCGTGGTGACTGGCGCAAATGCGCTGGTCAGCGACGTGAGCGAGGCGCACCGCGGCACCGCGCTGAATCTCGTCAACCTCTTCTTCGGTCTCGGTGGACTGACAACGCCTTTCCTCTCGGCCAATCTCTTTGCGCGGAACTGGGTCCGCCTATGCTACACCATCGCGTCCCTGACTGTCGTCACGCTGGCTATTCAGGCTGTCACTAAAATGCCGGCGCCCACCAGCGCCGCGCGATTCGTTCTTGGAGACGCGGCGCCCGTCCTCGGTCGGCCACTCCTCTTCATGCTCGGCCTCTTCCTTTTCCTTTATGTATCCTGCGAGGTTGGAATGTGGAATTGGCTGCCTCGACATCTAATCGCTCAAGGCGTTCCGGAATCGCGCGCGCTCAATATTCTCTCGCTTGGATTCGCGCTCGGTCTGCTCATCGGTCGCGTCGGCGTCTCGCCCATTCTCATCCGCGTGCAGCCCATCACCGTTACTCTGGCCGCATCGATCGCAATGGCTGTTACGACCTTCTTCGTGCTGCAAACCACTCGGCCGTCGACTGCATTCGCGCTTGTTTTCATCGCCGGTCTTTCGATGGCGCCTGTCTTCCCCACCACGCTGGCCATCGTCGGCGATGCCTTTCCGCGCATGACCGGCACTGCCATCGGCTTCGTCATCACCTGTGGATGGATTGGCCTTGCCGTCAGCTCGCGCATCATCGGCGCCATCGCGGGGGGCGACCCGCTGCGGCTGAAGAAGGCCCTATTGGTGATCCCCATTTCATCAGTCTTGATGGTGGGCTTGAACCTGACCATCTTATCTGCACTGCGCTAGAGCTTGGTCACGATTACTCTCTCAAGGGAAGCATGTGCTGACATTTGGTTCTATCCGATTGGCTGGTCATCCGGGAGTTTCAAATACTCGGGAAACTAGCGCCGAGCAGTACAGTCGCACCCTATGCAATGAGCCTGGTTCAGCGCGTCCGCTCAGCAGCGGATAAGAAGCCTGAAGCCCCGTGCGCATTGCCTGCCTGTCCATGCCTGCGCCTCTCGCGGGAATTCGACCCGCGCACAGCGTTTCGCCGAACCCACTGTTTAGAATGGACTGCCATGATCATCTCCAGGCTAAAAAACACCACCCGCCGCCAATTTGTATCTCGATCCGCGCTTTTGACCGGCGCCATCTCCCTCGGCCTGAATTCCCCCGCCGGCAACATGGTCGCGGAAACGGAAACCGCATTCTCCGCATACCAGCAGCGCCGGCGCGCCGATCTCTGGGACCTGCTAGGCGATCTGCCCTGGCAGCATGAACCCGCGCCGCCCAAACTGGTGCGCACAGAAGAACACGACGGTTACACTCTCGAGCGGCTTGTCCTCGACCTGAATGGGATCGAACCTGTTCCCGCGCTCCTGCTGATTCCCAGGAAGCTGCAGCACCCCGCGCCTGGCCTTCTCTTCATTCACTGGCACGCAGGAGAGTACGGTTTGGGCAAGGAACAATTGCTTAAAGGAACCAGCGTCCAACCCGCCTACGCTCCCGTTCTCGCTGAAATGGGGATCGTCACGCTGGCCATCGACAGTTGGTGTTTTGGTGAGCGCCAGCACGACACCGATGGCCACCGCGGAGAGGAAGACGCCTTCAAGCTCATGCTCTGGCGTGGCCAGGTGCTCTGGGGCATGATGATGTTCGACGAATTCCGGGCCCTCTCTTACCTCGCATCCCGACCGGAATTGGATCCGCAAAGGCTCGGCGTGACCGGCATGTCGATGGGTTCGACCAAGACATGGTGGCTGGCCGCGCTCGATCCCCGTGTCCGGTTGGCCATCGACCTTTGCTGCCTCACCGATTTCGATTCGCTCATCGCCGCACACGGCCTCAGCGGTCACGGCGTTTACTACTTTGTTCCGTCGTTGCTGAAGGAATTCGACACCACCGCGATCAACGAGCTAATCGTGCCGCGGCCTCATCTCAGCGTCAACGGTCGCAAAGATCACCTCACGCCGCCCGAGGGGGTCGAGAAGATTCGCGAAAATCTATTGCCGCTTTATCGGCGACACGGCCGTCAGCAGGATTGCCGCATCGAGCTCTTCGACTGCGCCCACCAGGAAACGCCGGAAATGCGCAGCCTGGTCATCGACTGGATGCGGAGATATCTGGTCACAGCCTGAGCCGATCTTCCCCTTTTGCAAGCTGCTTGATTGTCACTCCGCATGCCCCCCGCATTTCTCATTGCGCCTGGTTCGGGGCGCGCGTATACTCCCGGCGTCTCCAAAAATTCCTCAGGGAGCGCATGAAGGTGAAGAAGGGTATGCTGGCACGCCGCGATTTCGTCGTCGCGACCGTTGCTGCTGGAACGGCACTCTTGTCCGGATGCGGATCGTCTCGGCGGGGCGGCTGGGAGTTCCTGAGTGAACGAGACGCCAGGACGTTAAAGGCGATCTGCGATCAGATCATTCCGGCCGATGACTTTCCAAGCGCCTCCCAGGCCGGCGTCGTCGATTTCATCGATCGGCAGCTCGTGCGCCATTTTCGCCACCATCGCAGCGCCTACCGCGACGGCCTGCAACGAGCCGATGCCCTGAGCAGGAAACTTTATGGCGGTGAGCTTGCCGTACTCACGCCCGCCCGGCAGCTTGAAGTTGTGCAAGCGATCGAGCAGGAGAATCGGACGTTCTTCGAGCTCGTGCGCAACCATACGCTCGACGGCTACTATGGCCCACCACGTCATGGCGGCAATCGCGACGCCGTTAGCTGGCGCATGTTGGGTCTCGCTGAGCCGCCTGTGCTCGGCCGCTCACCATCAGAACAAAAAAAGGGTCCGGCGTCATGAAGCGCGTGAACGCGGTGGTGATCGGTGCGGGCGCAGCGGGCGGCATCGTCGCCAAGGAGTTGTCGGTCGCAGGATTGAGCGTTGTCCTGCTTGAACGCGGGCCCTGGTATACGTCCAATGATTGCCGCAAGGATGATCTCCGCAACCAGCGCACCACTGT
>OKRB01000076.1:30948-37577 GCA_900290245.1 Candidatus Sulfuritelmatomonas gaucii
AGCTACGGAGCCATGGCGTGGCGCTACCTGCCTCAGGACTTCCGCATGCGCTCCACCTATGGTGTGCCGCGGGGCAGTTCACTTGAGGATTGGCCCATTTCGTACGACGATCTTGAGCCCTTCTATGACAAAGCCGAATACGAGATTGGAGTTTCAGGCGACTACTCAGGCACTCCTTTCCATGGTCCGCGCCGTCGTCCTCTACCCATGCCGCCGCTGCCGCCCAATCGCGAATTTCAGATCCTCTGGCCGGCGGCCAGGCGACTGGGCCTTCATCCATTCCACATTCCCATGGCCCGCAACAGCGTGCCCTACAACGGTCGCGGCGCCTGCATGCGCTGCCGCTGGTGCGTTGGATTCGCCTGCGAGGTGGACGCGAAGAACGGTTCGCAAAACACCGTGATTCCAATCGCGCTGGCCACCGGCAATTGCGAACTGCGTACCGAATGCATGGCAAAGGAGATCCTCACTGACGATCGCGGTCACGCGCGAGGCGTTACCTACTTCGACGCCCGAGGCCGCCTCCAGGAGCAGTCTTGCGATTTCGTCGTGGTTTCAGCCTGCGCTATCGAGTCGGCGCGCCTGCTGCTGAATTCAAAAAGCCGGCTCTTCCCCAATGGTCTCGGCAACCGTTATGACCAGGTCGGCCGAAACCTTCAGGGCCACCATTACACCGGTGCTGTCGGCTTCTTTGGCTTTGACACCTATGACGATGTGGGCCCCGGCGCCAGTATCGCCATCACCGACTACAACCACGGCACCACTGGCCTCTGCGGCGGGGGACTCTTGGCCAATGAGTTCATCCGCCTGCCCATTCAAATGATCGATCGCTTGCCGCCAACCGTTTCACGGTGGGGCATGGGGCACAAACAGGCGATGCGCGCTTATTTCAAGCGCAACATTATGATCTTCGGACCCACGCAGCAAATTCCTGCGGCCGATGCGCGGGTTACGCTCGATCCCTCGGTGAAAGACAAATGGGGAATGCCCGTTGCACGCATCTCAGGTAACGTACATCCACACACTTTTGAAATTGGCGAGAAGCAGGCGCAGCGCGCCGAGGCCTGGCTCAAAGAGGCCGGCGCAATAAGCACTTTCCACTTCGCCGGCCGGCCGCAGATCGTTTCCGCTGGCCAGCACCAGGCCGGAACCTGTCGCATGGGCACGGATCCGAAGGTCTCGGTTGTCGACCGCGACTGCCGCATTCACGACGTCGACAATGTCTTCGTGATCGATTCCAGCGTGCACGTCACCAATGGTGGCTTCAATCCCGCGCTGACCATCATGGCCGTCGCTTACATGGCTTCTGCTGCGCTGGTCCGCAATTGGAAGGGCACGGGGTTCCGTTGATGAAGCGAGTGCTCAAGTGGGTTGCGATCGCTGCCGGCTCGGTGGTCCTGCTGGCGTTCGTCGGCGTTTTTGGCGCATCGGCGTACTATTCGTCGGAACGCGGCCAGGGCTGCGCAAGCTGTCATGAGATGCGTTCGTACGTAATTGAGGCGCACGATTCTCCGCACCGGGCGATGGGCTGCGTGGAATGTCACGATGCCGGCCTGCCCGCCAAGCTGCGGCACACCTGGGTCCATCTCACTCGCACCTGGCCCGAGACCATTCGGCTCCGCGAGGTTGATGTTCTAAAGGCGACTTCGAATTGCCGCCGCTGCCATCAGCAGGAGTATGCCTCATGGCAGGCCGGGCCGCACAGCGCAACGTACGAAGAGATCTTTACTCATCCAAAACAAGACTCGCCCCGCCCCTTGATGGAAGACTGCCTGCGCTGTCACGGCATGTACTTCGGCGGATCGATTCGCGACCTGGTGCAACCGCAAAATACGAACGGCCCATGGCATCTGGTTGACGCCGGTCTCGCCAATCAGCCCACGATGCCTTGCGGGGCCTGCCATTGGATTCACCGCGAAGGCACGCCTGAAACGAAGCCGGCTGTGCGCATTTCTGTGACGGGCGCGGCCGTTCCCGTTTCTCTTGCCTTCTACGACCGCCGCGAGAGGATGCATTTTGCCGCAGCCAGCCTCACCATTCCACAGCTCTACGACGGACCTAAAGCCGTTCATGTCAGCCAGGATCCGCGGCAGGGAATCTGCTACCAATGCCACGCGCCAAGGGAGCCTGACGCAGCGTCTGCCGCTGCTGCGAACACATGGGGACTGCAGGTGGGATCGGGTGATGATCGTACGCCAAGGGGTGTGCACGAGGGGCTGAGCTGCTTCTCATGCCACAACGGACATACTCAATCCGCTCGCGCCTCCTGCAAAACCTGCCATCCCCAGATGTCCCACTGCGGTATCGATGTAGAAAAGATGGACACGACTTACTTCAGCGCCACAAGCGCACATAACATTCATTGGGTCAAGTGCGCCGATTGCCATCAGCATGGCATCCCCACGAAGAAAGCCCAGGCGCCGGCTTCGCTGGTCGTGCCTGGAAACCAGAAGCCGAACTCGACGCCGCCTCCGGGAGATTCACACTCCCCGCGGCGCTCATTACAATCGCTCAGAACGAGAAAGAGCACTGCGCAAAGATGCGCCGCGCTGCCGAGCCCATGCTGAATGGACCACCGGCCAGCGATGTCGAGCGGTTGAAATACGGGGAATTCAGGGTGCCCACTGGATTTCCGTAGTTGATGTTGTTGAACACATTCAGAGCCTGGATGCTGAATCTCAACGAGTACTTGCGTCCTGTGCTCGCAGATCCTCCCATTCCCCCAGGGAATCCGCCGCCGCTGCCCAACCCTCCGCCGCGTGATTTGTCCCTGCGCGTCTGGCGCCAAGGCCGAATGACCGGCTGATGCGCAGGTTGACCGCCAACGCAGCCGGGCCATTGCCCAGGTTGACGGGAACCAGATGCTCGCCCGCCAGTGCGGCAGCGTCCAAAGAACCATAGGGCGTCGATACCACATCCGCCGCGGGCGTCGATGAAGTGGCGTATGTGGGCCGCTGGTTAAAGAGGTTGTTTAACGGATCGGTCGCCAGAGTGATATTGAATGGACGGCCCGATTGAACAATCACGAAGGGATTGAAACTGATTCCCCAGGGCGCATTGTATGTGGCCATGAAGAAAGCTGAGTGGCGCAAGACAAAGCCGGCTCGCCCATAGTCCTGATCGAGGTTATACGCATTCGATGCGCCGGTACTGCCTGCCCCGTTGCTGTTGGCCGAAGAAAACGTGTAAAAGCCGCTGACTTGAAGATTGCGTCCAGCTTTGGCATTGAAATTTGCAATGATCTGATCCTGCTTGAAAACAGCCTCCGAAAAATACTCATACAGGTAATTTTGCGAGCTATTTTGCGGCGTTCCTCCCTTGGCCTGGTTGGCATTACGGGTCACTTGCTGGTGAACTCCGAATGATCGTAGATACGTCAGCGTGACGCTCGTGCCCGCCAGCAATTGCCGCTCCAGGCTCACGCCCGCCTGCTCCGTATAAGGAGCGTGGTAATGCGGCGCTATCTCATACTGCACCGGTATGGTTCCGTTGGCCACTGCCCCCGGGGCGCTCGAGCACGTAGTCATATCGATTTTGTCGAGCGACGTCGCCGTCGAGGTGCAGGTCGGATTGTTCAGCACGGTTTGCGTCTGATTGCTTGCATGCTTGATGGGGAGCAGACTCCTCGCTCCAAGCCGGTCATAGAAGAATCCGTAACCCGCGCGAATCACTGTCTTGGTCTTCTTGCCTTTTCCACCATCCAGCGCGTAGGCCAGCTCCGCGCGAGGCGCCCAGTCGTCGTGATCCGTGATGTGGTTTTGTGCCTCCCAGCGCATTCCGCCTGAGATCGTGAGCCGCGGATTCACCTTCAAATCGTCCTGCACAAAAAAGGCAAGATCAAACACATTTGCCAGCGCCGATTCCTTCCCGATGGTGTAGCTGGCCGACGAAGGACCCAGGCCCTGGCTTGCCAGGCTGCTGAACGTCTGTCCCGAGGCAAGGCCATTGGCCATCATCGCGTATACCTGACTCGCGGTGTATGCAGTTTGCCCCACTGTCATCGGCGAGAACACGAACGTATGATCCTGGCTCTCCTGGCCCGAGAAGCCGCCACCCACAAAATTGCCGGCAACGCTGATGGTACGGGCGGTTGAGTCGGGATAGTGGTTCTCATTGTGCCGCTCGAACTGCGCCCGGGTCTCGTTGATTAGGTGATCGTTGAAGATGGTTGAGCTGCTGATTTGCACCGTATGATCGGAGTTCGATTCGTGGGTTGAAGCGCTGGCCAGCGATCCCGAGAACAGATTGCCCTTTTCGTTCTCGTACCAGAAACCGTAGCGCGCGGTCATTGTGGTTTTCTTTCCCATCTGCCAATCGAACCGTGCCGACGCATTGTCACGAATGTGCGGGCTCAGCAGGCTCACACCATAATTGATGTTGTCTACATACTGGCCGGTGCTGTTGGGCAAAATAGCGTCCGGAATGAGCCACGTGTTCACGTTCTGCTGGTCACGGCTGTCCACGCTCAGAAAGAACGATGCCGATTTTGAAAAAGCTCCGCCCAGCGTTCCGTTGAACTGGTAGCTGTGATATGGCGGTATATTCGCCGTGAACGGATTGCCGGTGTTAAACGACTTGTCGTTGCCCTGCAGATAGAACTGGCCGTGCAGCTTGTCCGTTCCCGGCTTGGTCAGGATCTCGGTGCGCCCGTAGCCCAGGCGGTCAAACTCGGCCGAGAAGGGATTCTGGTTGNNTCTCCGCCGCTAAATCCATCAATATAGATCTCTCCGCCATTGGGTCCAGCCGACGGCCCCGCCAGCGCCGACAGCTCGTTCGCCAACTCGTCCGGGTCGTCTGACAAAGCGCCGAGGTCGCTGCCCTTCAGCACCAGGGCGCTCACATTGCCGCTTGCTTCCACATTCACTTCGGGGGCTTCATCGGTCACCACAATGTTCTGCTGCGCCGCGGCAACAGCCATCACAATGTCCACGCGCTTCAGTTGGCCGGCGGCGAGAGCGATGGTCGTGGATTGGAACGGGGCGAACCCCACAGACGTCGCACCGATGGTATATTCGCCCGGCTTCAGGTCCTTCACTCGAAAACTGCCCGATGCGTCTGATGTCACCGCGGCTGCTTCGCCTCCCACTGCGGGAGTGATGGTGATCTGCGCACCCGGAATGAGCGCGCCCGAGGGGTCGGCCACTTGCCCATGGATGGTTGCCGTTGCCGGCGTTCCGGTTCCCTGTGCGGCTGGGCGACTCGCCGGCGCCGCAACCTGGGCCGCCATAACCTGCACCAACAGCGACGCTGCGCAAAATAGTACGAACGCGAGCAAAAAGCCCTGGCGAGCGTTGCTTTGCCATCTTGCCTGCATGACTTACAAAATACCCCTGTTTTCATTAAGGATAACTGAAGGGCCAAAATCGCGCTTGTCATCGTCGGCGCTGGAGGCCTTCATTTCGTCGTCGGAATGGAGCGACCGCTTGCTTGGCGCAAACCAAAAGGTCATGTGTCCCAATCTGGAAGGATGATTTCGGTTTCAATTTTGACGGGTTCCCCGTCGTCAGGCAGGAAACGAAAACCACAATAGGTGTTTCCCAACCGTCCGCGCCCCACACGGTCGTAATGATCGTAAGCCTTGCCGACCGCCGTGATCCGGGTTGCGAACGACGGCGCCGTCGAGTGGGACAAGCCGTACAGGCACGTGACGACTCACCGTGCCAGATGCCTTTGCCCTAGGATGGGGTTCAACACTGCTGACCAACTTCCAGGTCGACGGAGGGACCCTTGCCGAGTCAGCCTCGACCGTGTACATGGACAAATTGACTGTGTACCGCTGGTAGCCGAATCGTCGTGGTGCTGCGGTCCGCCTCCGTGATGATTGCGAGCGCATCCCTGCCAGCTCGGCACGGTCAGCTATCAGCGCAGAGATGGCGAACTGGCTCAAGCAGAATTGGAATTCATCGTTCGATCTCAACCATAAACACCCTCGGGATGATGTTCATGGTTGTCATTAATGAGTGCGTAGAAGGGCTTCAGCTTGCTGTTGGCTGCGTACACAGGATCGGCGTATTGGCGAACTCCGTTCGCGAGACGGAGGCGAAGATATTGGCGGACTTTCATTGGATCTCTCCTCGGTGGGAAATACCGACTGGAAGGGAGAGATCGGCATTATCACGTGGAAAAATGTAACCGGCGGTATAACCAGCTACATAAGTCCTTTCTTTTCAATAATGGCGGAGGGCCGAGTCTGAAGCGAACCACTCTCCAGACCGAATTCCCTGCTAACAGGGAAAAACACAGGGAAAATTGCGAATTCTGCGCCAAGAGTCTGCTGGGGTAGTTCTCTATGGCACTCAATACCCGCGAGTTCCTAACACGCAATGCCGATTTTTGAGCCGCACCAAACAGGGAATTATCACCCAGGTATCAGGGAATTGCATCTCCCTGATACCGACCTTCTGGATCAACTCCGGCACTTGCACGCCCACCTCGGCTTGCTTTTCCATAAATCATTTGATCTGCTTTGGGACAGATGGAGCCACCTTTTTAAGTTACTTAAAATAAATGATTTACACGGAGTCACTACATAGGATCCCAATTGAGTTTGTCGGTGTTTGTAGCATTCTTGACGTGGGATCTTGAAGACTACGCGCGGGTTTTTACAGACGCTGTGAAGGACCTTTGGT
>OKRB01000003.1 GCA_900290245.1 Candidatus Sulfuritelmatomonas gaucii
TTTGCAGACGATCCTCCATCCAAGGATACGGACGACCGCATTTGTAGCAAAAGGACGGGCGCTCGTAGGCGTGGGTCAAATACGAGTCTTGTCCGCGAATCGGGGCCTTGCAGCGTGGGCAGGCGTCGATGATGGGATCGCCGCATTGTTGGCAATGCTCCCCCGGTTCAACATCGACCTTCCCGTCCGAACTCTTGACATGTCCCCGCAGGCAGATGTGGGCAGGGTAATAAGTTCCATCTTGGTTTTCCCATGTCCAGATGTCAGACCTGAGTTTGTGCCGTTCCAACTCTTCCGCAACCAGTTGGATAACCTGACTACTACGTGCATCCATTACCGGGATTTCGGAATTGAAACTGTGAGTGCTCGGTTGGCGCACCGAGAGATGCTCCAACCATTCGAGAGCATCCCCGGTTGCCTTCGGGGGAGCGAGTACGCGGTATTCTTCGCCATTGACGTACACGGTCGCCACCCTTTGCAGAAACTGCGCCTGTGGCGACCCACGCAAGACCGCGTTCTCGATCACAACTTTCGACGCCATGGCGACGATTTTATAAGACAGGTCACGGCATGCCGAAGAAAAAGAGTCACAGCC
The DNA here is from genome assembly GCA_900290245.1 of Candidatus Sulfuritelmatomonas gaucii. Taxonomy (GTDB): domain Bacteria; phylum Acidobacteriota; class Terriglobia; order Terriglobales; family Acidobacteriaceae; genus Telmatobacter; species Telmatobacter gaucii. Next base: position 596 of record OKRB01000003.1, read on the forward strand.
GATCTACACAATCGACTCGCCCACCGCAACCCATCCTGTGCCGCACCCAGTTCCTCCATCGCAAACGGGTCCTGATACGAGAATCACCGCGTCTCCCAATCCAGCCATTTCTCTACGCAGCGGACGCCACTCTTCCTGCGAATTCTGAGTCTCTCTTCCGCGAGTAGAAGACAGCCCTTGTCCGGTTGCAACCATCGCTCAGGGCCGAGCCCGGTCAGTGAGTGACATGGCGATGCTACACGAACAACACCGTACAATGACAACGGCGGAGAAACGAAATGCTGATGGCCTTCTTGCGCGGAGTGCTCCCCGTCGTGATCGGTATCTACTTAATTGCGTTACTCGTGGCGGTCTTTTTCTCCGAACAACTGATTTTTCAGCCACAACAGGCTGGATATCGGGATAACGCTGCGATCCTGAAACTCACGAGTTCGGCTGGAGCGAAGATATCCGCAACATACCTGCCGAATCCAGACGCAACCTTTACAGTTCTCTTTAGCCATGGAAATGCCGAAGACATCGGTGACGATCAGCCTCTTTTGGAACGAATAAGGGCCGCTGGATTTGCGGTCTTGGCGTATGACTATCAGGGCTACGGCACGAGCGAGGGCAAGCCCACCGAACGCCATACTTACGACGATGAAGATGCAGCTTACAACTTTCTGGTGCAAACCATGCATATCCAGCCGACCAAGATCATCGCATTGGGGCGCTCGGTGGGGAGCGGTCCGGCAGCCGACTTGGCATCCCGCCGTCCGGTTGCAGGACTGATTCTTGAAAGCGCCTTTACAAGCGCCTTCCGGGTGATGACCCGAGTCTCAGTCTTCCCTTTCGACAGATTTGACAATCTGCACAAGGTCAAGAAGGTACATCGTCCTGTATTGATCATCCATGGAACACAAGACTCGGTGATCAATGTTGTTCACGGAAGGGAACTCTTTGCCGCCGCGAACGAACCGAAGCAAGCTCTTTGGGTGGAAGGGGCGAATCACAACGACGTGGCGTTCGTAGGGGGAGCCCGATACTCCGATGCACTGAAAGCGTTCGCGATTTTGATTCAGCGCTACCAGCCAGAGGCTGGATCGCAAAGACTCTGATCGTTTGGGTGGTTGCAGTTCCACCCTGACGTTATTTGATGAAATCAGACCTTAGCCCTCAGAACCCGTACTCATGATTGCAGAAGCAGCCGCAGAGTGTCGCTCATGGCATCGCAGACTGGCGAGGAGCCCCGAGTACCGCCTCTGCGGTCGGTCGTTGCGGACCGCGATGCCCAACGCCTTCTTCTGTCCGATTAAGACGAGTAGTTGCTTCCCCCGCGTGATTCCCGTGTAGATCAGGTTCCGTTGCAGGAGCATGTAGTGCTGCGTGGCGAGCGGGATCACGACTGCCGGGAACTCAGAGCCCTGTGACTTGTGGATCGTGATCGCGTAAGCCAGCGAAATCTCGTCCAATTCCCCGAAGTCGTACTTCACCACTCGGTCGTCGAAGCGCACTGCGACCTGCTGCTCGACGGCATCAATTCGCTCGACGATCCCCACGTCGCCGTTGAACACGTCCTTGTCGTAGTCGTTCTCCGTCTGGATGACTTTGTCGCCGATCTGGAACCGCCATCCGAACCGCTCCACGGTCGGCTGACCGGGTCGGGTTGGGTTCAATACCTTCTGTAAGGCTGTGTTCAGTTCGCGCACGCCGAGCGATCCCCGGTTCATCGGGCAAAGAACCTGAACGTCGCGGATCGGGTCGAGACGAAATCGGTGTGGAATTCTCTCCTGCACCAGCTTGACCAGCGTTGCCGCGATCTTTTCCGGGTCGTCCCGTTCGACGAAATGGAAATCAGAATTCGGGTCGGCTCCGCGCACGTCCGGCATCTGCCCTCGGCGGATGCGGTGCGCGTTGGTGATGATGTGACTGTCCGCCGCCTGCCTGAACACTTCGGTGAGCCGCACGACTGGCACGATGCCGCTCTCGATCAAGTCCCCAAGCACCGTGCCCGGTCCAACAGACGGAAGCTGGTCTACGTCCCCGACCAGAACCAACCCGGCGTGGTTGGGGACAGCCCGCACCAGCGAGTGCATCAGCGGCACGTCCACCATCGAGGTTTCGTCCACGACCAGAAGACCGCAGGCGAGCGTGTTCGACTCGTTTCTGCTGAACCTCCCTGTTGCGGGGTCAATCTCCAGCAGGCGATGAATCGTCTTCGCTTCCATGCCCGTGGTTTCGGTTAGCCGCTTCGCCGCACGTCCGGTTGGGGCGCACAGCAAGCACTTCACGCCCTTGGCACGCAGGATCATCAGGATGGAGTTCACGAGCGTCGTCTTGCCCACGCCCGGCCCTCCAGTGATGACCACGACCCGGTTCGCGAGGACAGTTTTCAGCGCCTCGCGCTGGCTGGGGGCGAGCGTCTTGCCCGTCCTCCGCTCGCACCACGCCACCGCCTTCTCGAAATCAATCGGCGGATAGATCAGTTCCGCTTCAGCTAGGCTCTTGATCCTTACCGCGATGCCCTCTTCCGCCCTCCTGAGATGCGGCAGGAAGATCAGGGCATCGCCGTCGATCTCCTCCAGCAGCAACGAGCCGCTTGTGAGCATCTGCGACAACGCCTGCTCGACAGTCCCTTCCGGCACCTCCAGCAGCTTCACCGCCGCGAGCTTAAGTTTCCCCAGCGGCAATGCACAGTGTCCGTCCGAAGTCGCTTCCAGCAGCACATGGTCGATGCCCGCCCTTGCCCGATTGAGCGAGTCCCGAGGAATCCCGACCTTCTGGGCGATCTGGTCGGCAGTCCCGAAGCCGATCCCGTAAATGTCTTTCGCCAGCATGTAGGGATTGCCCCGCACCTTCTCGATTGCCTGCTCCCCGTAGGTCTTAAAGATGCGCACCGCACGGCTGGTGCTGACGCCGTGGCTGTGCAGGAACAACATGATCTCGCGGACTTGCCTCGCCTCCTGCCATGCGTGCGCGATCCGCTCTCGACGCTTGGGACCGATCCCGTCCACCGATTGGAGTTCGGCGGCTCGGTTCTCGATCACGGCTAGAACCTCGGCTCCGAACCGCCCGACCAGCTTCTTCGCGAGGATCGGTCCGATGCCCTTGACCAAGCCGCTGCCGAGGTAGCGCTCGATCCCCTCGGCGGTGGTGGGCGGCACGGTCTGAGCGCCAGAGCAATACTAGGCCACATCACGCCGCGTGAGCGGGGTGCTGCGGCGGA
>OKRB01000073.1 GCA_900290245.1 Candidatus Sulfuritelmatomonas gaucii
TCGGCACAACGGACGGTATGGATTCTGCGTTGAAAGTGATAGAACTGATTCCTCGGAATCAGGTTCGCTCTGCGAGCATGGGGACGTTGCGGACATGAAGACCCTTGGCAGATTTCAAGCTCGCCTGCCCCACGATCTGGCGAAGGCCATTGATCTAAGTTCTCCAACCCCCGGTTTGTCACCTACCCGGTAGTAACTTCGCAGGAAACAAAATTGGCGCTGACGGTAGTGCACAGAATTAGCGCAAAAATCTAAGCGTGTTTTTCAGAGCGTTCACCTTATTGAACTTGGCGATCACTCTAAACTTGGGGCACCCATTTCTTCTGGCATGCGCTATCCCAGGTCCCAAAATCGGGACCTGGGGCGCCCGGATTTTCGGCATTCAGGAACACGGGCTAACTTTCGGAAGAGGGAGGCGCCGAAGCACGGGGCTGGTTGTCGATTACCGGGCGAGGCGCGGGGAGAAAGTCGGCCAAGTGGACGTGGGCCGATTCGATGAGATCCGGCTCGAGCTTTTCGCGCTGGCCATGGCAGTGTTGATAGAGCGCGAGGCCCAGGGGGGTGGGGGTGACATCGAAGCTGTCGGCGTGGGAATACGAACTGAAGTCGAATGATTTCTCAATCAATCCCAAGTTGAACAAATAGCCGAGATCGGTAGCATCCCTGTAAAGGTCGTTTACGCCGGTGATATCAACGATTTCCTTTGGGGTGAAAACGACGGAAGCGGGGGCAGAATTCTCGAATGCCGGCGCGGCGTCCAGGGCCCGCGCACATGCGGCGGCGAAGATTTTGGCCTCGACGGGCGTGACGTGGACCAGCAAGTCGACAAGGATCTGATTGGAGTCATCGGGCTCGTCAACTGAGCAGGATGAGAGGAGGAGGCCGGTCCAAAGATCCGAGGTCAGTTCATCGCGGGCCCAGGACCCTTCGCGCAGGATGCTCGCGACAAGCTTGCCGTGGGCGCGAAGGCGGCCGGCATCAGGCTCGACGGCGAGCAACTTCTCCGCGGTGAGCGCGATTTTGAAGACGGCTGCTGTGTGGTCCACGTCGAGTTGCCCGTTGAACAAAAGGATCGCCTCCCCGGCATCGGTCGGACAAAGGCGGGACAGAAAGAGGAAGGTGCGGAGGCTACGAAACATCTCCGCGACTTGATCGGGATCAGTGAGAGTGACGATCTGCTTTATGAGCACTCCCCACAGGTCCACATCCATGCCCGGAGGCAAAACAAACGCGAGCCCGATGCCGTCCTCTTCGTGGCGTACGACCTCGGCGTGAACGGAGACCTGCAACTCTGAGTTGTTTTCGGGCTCGCCTTCCTTACGAAGGATGAGGTTCATCAGTTCGCCGACGCGGGGACGCTCATCCAGGAGGAGGTAGATGCCGTAGGCGCTGATTTCTTTGATAGCGGCAGGCGTGGAGGCGGAGTCGGTCCCGTAGAGGGCCGCGAGCCCGGTTGCGGGCCGCCGCTCGGCGCGCCGCCGCTCCTCTTCGCTGGGCCTTTGCAACGCACGCTTCAAACCGCTCAGCCAAGCCATCGCTGAAAATCTCCAAGCTGAAGTGCCGGCGGCGCAAACGATTTGAGGGATCAGAAGGGGGAACCGGGGCGCCATTCAGGCACAGCCGTGAATACCTTCCATCCATGAGATGGTGACAACACAATAGCAGAAGCATGAGAACAAAGGCAGCGTTCGGCGGTAAAAAATGTGGGTCCGGGAAGCCGTGGGCCGGTAGTAGACTGGCGGCACCACTTTCCCAGGGGGGCCGCTCTATGACTCGCACATTCGTCTTCGCCGGGCTGCTTTTCACTGTCGCCTTGCCCGCTGCCATCGCGCAATCGGCCTCCGACGCATGCTCACTGCTCACTCAGGCCCAGGTATCGGCCGCCGTGGGCGCGCAGGTGGGCGCGGGCACGTATGTGATGCCCACCTTCAAGACCACCTGCACCTGGACGGCGACGGGCAAAATCGTGACTCTGATGACCACGACGCCCGCCACGTTCGAGGCCGGCAAAACGTCTCCGGCATACAAAGTTGTGCCCGCTGGCGGCATTGGCGACGACGCCTATTACGTTGTCACGGGCGGCACCATGGTGAGTCTCATCACCAAAAAAGGGAGCGTAGCGTTCAAAACGAGCGTCTACATCCAGCTGCCTGTCGACACGCTGGAAAACATGGAGAAGACGCTGGCTCTCGAGGTCGCATCGAAGCTGTGAAACGCACGAGGGAAACGATGCTCCGGGAAGAAACTCGCGGAGTCGCCAGACGTTTCTGTCTCGCGGTCAGGGCTGCGGGCGTGTGCGATTAGGATTCATGCCATTTCGCACCATAAGTTGTGCAACTGTCTCATTTCCAAACACATCGAGTGATCGCAGTCACAACTGAACATGGGAATTTCGGGTCAAATTGGGGAATAAAGTCAATAGAAAAGCGCCCGGTTTTTTGACTCAGTGATCGCACGCGAGCAAATCGGGGGTCGCAAGCGATCACAGCAAGCTTTGTTCCACTTCCACTTCTCCATTTTCAGAGCCTGCCAGAGCAATCATTCAATTCGTACCTGGGCCCACTATGTCAGATCAAAATCGAAAAAGGATCTCGGCAGTTCGATTCATTCGCAAACTGCATGACAGCTCACGAAGTGTTTTAGTGGAGGCCAGTAACGGGCTCGAATATGTGGTGAAGTGGCTGCTCAACCCGAAGAGCGCAACCGCAATCCATACCGAGGCATTGGGAGCCTCGATCTACGAGGAATTCGGCCTTCCTGTTCCTTCGTGGGCGCCAATCGAGGTTTCAAACGATTTTGTCGATGCCAATCCTTCCATGTGGTTCGAGTTGCAAGGCGGGACTGCCAAGCCGCGAAGCGGGTTCCATTTTGCATCACGCTCGCTAGACGTCGATACGTGCAGAGTGTTTGAGACTGTGCCCGAGAGCTGGCACAGCAGGATTCAAAATCGTTCTGATTTCTGGGGCGCACTGGCAATCGATGTCTGGCTTGATAGCTGCCACAGCCGCCATGCGCTGTTTGTTGAGGATGACCAGGCCTCGAAGCTAACGGCGTTTTTCATCAGCCATGGGCACATCCAGGCTGGTCTCAATGGGCAGCAACGGAAATCTTTCCGCCCTTACCTTTACCCTGATAGACGCATCTACGCCGCGACAGAGATGAAAGCCGCGCTTGGTTCCTGGGTTGAGCAGATTGAGACGAGAGGAAGCGCAGTATTCCTGACGGTTCTGCGCAACCTGGAGGTCGACGTGACGAAGCCGTTTGTGCGAGATTTCACAGAAAGAGTCCTCACGCGCGCCCGGTCACTGCGGAGAACCGTTTCCGCGATGGAAGCGGAATTTGCAGATGCGCACGGCAAGAAACCAGCGCGCTCGGTTCATCCGCCTGCTTTTTCGACTGCAGCTTGCGATAGCCTCACTGCCGGGAGGGCCTGCTCCACTCTCTGATCCGAACTGGAACCGGCGAGAGCAGTTTGCAGAGAACAGTGAACCACTGGGTTGCCTGCCTTCAATTTTTTGAAGCTTTCTTCCGGCCGGCTTCGGCTGCGTCGCCCTGCCTGAAGCCCTTCGAGCCGGGGATCTTTAGAAGCACGGAGTTGCGGCACGGCTCATCCAAGCTTCAGCGAAAGAGGCAACGATATTTCAGCGGGGCTCATCTGTTGGCGGAGGAAGACAAGGAGGTTCGGCAAATGACATTCAAATGGTTGGCTCTTCCCGCACTCGTAATGGCAACGTGCTTAGTGAGTTCTTCCCCATCGAGGGCCTACGCGGCTGCTCCGCAGGCTTCGGGCTATGATCATGACCAAGGGGGCTGGGACGCGCCACCGGCCGAGTTTCGCGACGTGCAGCGGCGGGGCTTTCACGATGGCATCGAGGCCGCGCGAAGGGACTTCGATCATCATCGTCGAGCGGATGCCGACGACCACGAAGAATACCGTCATCCGCACGTGGATCACGCAGTTCGTGACGACTATCGGGAGGGTTTCCGCCGCGGATATGACGTGGCGATGCATCACTTGATGGGACGGCCGGGCCTGTAAGCACGCATGGCACGGCACAAAATGTGAAACCCCAGCCTCTCGCGGGCTGGGTTTTTTTGTGACTTATGCTCCGGTTTGTGTGGGGTGCTGTTCGGCTGCCTACTCCTTCTTGCCCAGCAATGCGTTCACGCGCTCGATGACCGCGAAGGCATCGGCGATGTAGACGACATCGGCTTTGCCGCGGGTCCATCCGCAATTGGGATCGAGTGAGACGGCGCGGCGCTCGCCGATGAAGCGCCAGCCGACGACGTGCGGCTCTTCGCCGTGGCAGCAGGTGGCGAGGCCCTTGGGATGACGCGGAGTGGAACCGGTTTGGCCGACCTGATTGAGATGGGTGAGGAAGGGAAGAACGGACTGGCCTTCGCCGCCCTGATCGACGAGAGATTTGCTGCTGCCGAGTGATGCGCCGGAGCGCGAGAGGAACTGAGTAATCAGGTTGGCAGCCTCTTCGACGTGGGTCTGGCCGTCGGGCTGCTTTTTCGTCCAGCCTGCGCCGGCGACGAAAAGCAACTTCGCGTCGGGGCGGATGGTTTGCTGGTCAACTTTTGGAGAACGGAAGCCGGTCACCTGCGTGCGCAGCTTCGGCAACACGGCGGTGATGGCAATCTCGTCGGGCTGCGCGTGCGGCTGGGACGGGTCGGCGACGAAGGGCGCGTGGGTCCCGGTGTCGAGCAGGAGAAACCACGGCCGTTGATCGCGGGTGATGACGGCTTCAATGCGCTGGCGGTAGAACCAGCGCGCGGCTTCGACAGATTGGGCTCCGCCGATCGCCGTGATGTGGGTATCGATGACGCCGCCGACGCGATGGGCAACCGCAGCCATGACGCGGGTGAAGCGCGAGGATTGAGGCGCGAGGACGATGGTGGGCATTGCGGCGCGACAGAGGGCCTCGCAGGCTGCGGCGTCGGAGGCAAAGCGCGCCTGCGCGAATTCCTCGCCCGAGACGGCAAGCAGGCGCGGCGCGGCGGACTGGAGCGCTTTGGAGAGGTGTTGCGGATTCGCGGCGACGATGCCGATGGTGAGCTCCGCGCCGAGGCGCGCAGCGAGTTCGCGAGCGGTGGTGACGGCTTCAAGCGAGGCCTTGGTGAGAGCGGAGCCGGATTCGTCGGCGTGGGTGAGTACGAGGATGGATTCCATTGTTTTTCCTTGAGCCGGTAGCTTGTAGCCAGTAGCCGGTAGCTAAGGGCTGAGAGCGGCTAGCTGTCTTTCCCGATCCAGGCTACGAGTTCTGCGGCGATGGAGTCAGGGGTCATGTTCTTCTCGATGCGCGTCTCGCGCTGCTGTTTGGGCAGGCTGACCGAGACGTAGCGCAGGGTGGTCGAGTCGAGCGCGGTGGTTTTGGCGCGCTGCAGAGCGGGCATCATGGTTCGCATATTGCTCATGCCGATCTGCGGATTGTTGCGGGGTTCCGGCAAATTGCCGGTAGCCCAGCCGAGCACGGCGGGCGGACCGGCGCAGATGGAAACCTGGTGCTTCCCGCCTTCGACGCGCTCCAGGACTTCAAAGGAACCGTCGTCGCGGAGAGTGATGGCATCGACGCCCTGGAACTGGTCGGTGATGCCGAGACGCTCGCCAACGAGCTGCAGCGTGACGCCGGCGCCGCGGGAAGCCGACTCCCAGCCGCCGAAGACGAGCAGCCTGGTGCGGTCGAGGCCGGGGATGGCGGCGATGGTGTCGGCGAGGATGGCGGAGGTGGAATGAGCATCGGGGAATCCGCCGATGGGGCCGTCGATGGGGACGAGCTCGAAGGCAACTTTTTGCGCGACGGTCATCATGACCTGTTGCAGCTTGGCCTTGGGACCGAGGGAGACGAGGTAGAGTTTGCTGGGATTTTTGGCGGCCAGAGCAGCGGCCTCGTAGAGTGCGCTTGCGGCCCAGGGGTCGAGGACGGCGGGGAGGACCATTTCGTTTTTGATTGCTGGTCCGCTCGGCGATGTGGCAGGTTCCAGCGTCTGCAGTGGGTCGGGAACAATTCCCGCGCAGACGACGATTTGGAGTGGCTGTGGCATTGAGTATTTGCTCCGTCAGGGGCTAAAGCCCACTTTCTTTTTGCGCATCTTTCGGCGCGACTCAAGTCGTGCCCTGATACAAACCGCTTTCTACAACAAGGTCCGGAAACGCAACCGCAGGTCCTTCGCTCCGCTCAGGATGACAGTTCGGAAAAACATGTGGTGCGGCATGACATTTCCTCAGGGGCTGAAGCCCCGATCATTTTTATTTCGTCATCGGCACGACTGAAGTCGTGCCCTGACACTTCATGCTCTTACAACGCATTTTTCGTCAAGCTCTGAAGCTTTCTCATCGTTCACCTCACGAACAGTATTACAGTGCGCTTTCCCACAGCGGCTATTCATTCCTGCAAATGAAATGTCCTATTCCATCAGGAAAAGCAACCGCAGATCCTTCGACTCCCTGCGTCCGTTCCGCGGACTCCGGTCGCTCAGGATGACAGCTTGAGTTAAGGCAACTGCGTGGACGAGCCATGATGGCTGAGAGCTGAAAGCTCTTAGCAGCATTTCAGTTTTCTCCGCTGTGGAGGCCGCCGGAGCCGGCGCGGAAGTCGATGTTGCTGCGCTCGCCGTCGGGCGAGTGGGCGCAGTTCCAGAGGCAGGCGCCGCAGTGGACGCACTTTTCGCGCTCGAAGGCGGGAGTGCCGTCGGAGTCGAGGGTGATGGCCTGGCCGGCGCACATGGCGATGCAGGTCTTCTCTTCGCAGGCAATGCAGCGGCGTTTGTCGAGAAACACAACGTGGTCGGCGAAGCCGGGCATGGCCTGCACCTTGCCGCCAAGCAGCAGAGCGTCCTGGTGCGTGACGAGCAGTTGCCCGTCGAAGGGGATCTCGGGCCAGCCGCGCATAGAGAGCAAGGCGTCGTGGAGTGGACGGCCGTCGGCCGTGGCCAATTCGGCGGCCTGGCGGAGCTTGAGGCGGGATTGGCCATGAGTTGCGAAGCGGCGAATCTGGCTGGACGCGGGTGGAATGTGCGCGGGCAGCGAGAGGCGGCCGCGGGTGAGGCCAGCGAGCGCCATGCCGATGAGGCCGCGGAGGACGCCGCGATGAAAGCCGTTGCGCGCGTTGGCGGCTTCCTGGGCGCCGCGTTCGACGGAACTCGAACGCCGACGTTTCTCATAAGTGGCAGCGAGGTTCTGTTGCGTGAACGGCTGGCCCGCGCGGAGTAGTTCGAGGACGGAGTGGCCGAGCTGGACGCCGGTGGACCAGGCCTCGTCGACACCGGAGCCGGTGAGCATGTTGGTGGATCCAGAACCCTCGCCGATGCGCGCGTAGCCGTCGCCGGTGAGGAAAGGCTCGCCGTGTTTGCCTGATTCCTCGAGCGACTTGGCTCCCCAGGAGCGGAGCGTGCCGCCCGCGAGGTGGCGCCACAGCGCGGGGTGCTGGATGTAGTGCTGCAGATAGCGATAGGCGGTGCGCGCGGGATCGCCGAGCCAGGAGGGGATGAAGATGCCGACGGAGGCGAGGCGATCAGGGTGCACGTATAGAAAGCCGAAGATTTCAGGCTCGGGGAAACCGAAGGTATGCCAGACGGTGCCGGGCTCGAGCTTCGAGTCTTCGGGGAGCTCGATGACGAACTTCATGCCGAGGGCCCACTCGCGGCGGGCATGGCCGGCAGGCAGGCCGAAGCGCTCGTCGAGCTTTTGGCCGACAGCGCCCACGGGGCCATCCCCGACGACGGTGAGGCGGGCGTGGACGTCCATGCCGGGCATATAGCTGTCGGCGGGAGCGCCGAGCTTGTCGACGCCCTGATCGGCGAGTCGGAGACCGGCGACGGCGCGTGTTGCGGTGTCAGAGGACTCAGCAAAGATGGGCGCGGCGACGGGCATGCCGGGCCAGATCTGCACGAAACCGCTGGCCATGAGCTGCGAACCGACCCACTGGTTGAACTGGCCGATGGAAAGGATGAGGCCACCGTGCTTGTGAAGGAAGGCGGGCGTGAAAGGGAGCTCGAAGGCGGCATCGCGAATGCAGAAGGTGCGGAAGAGTTTGAGAACGGAGTCGGCGAGGCGGAGCGGGAACGAGCGGCGGCTGGCGCCGATGGGATCGAGGAGGTAGAGAACGCGCTCCTGCTTCACTTCCGCTGCCATGGGAATTGCGGCGGGATCGAATGCGGGAAAGCTGGCGCGAATGTTGTTGGCGCGGGAGACTACACCGCTGACGCCTGCGGCGAGATCGTCGGCGCGCTCGTAGCAGAGAACCTGGAGAGGCGTGCCGGGCGCGACTTTGCTTTCGAATGCGGGATCGGCGGGGTTCTGGGTCCATGCCTGCGTGAGGGTGGTAAGGAAGCCGCCGGTGGCCGGGCCGAAGCCGGCGCAGACGATGTCGACGTCCATGGAGGGGCGGTCGAGGTCGACGGTTTGGGGTGAAGGCTGAGTGGTTTCCCAGGTCCCAAAGTCGGGACCTCCACCCCCCGGACCAAGACCTGTCCGTGGGGACCCCGGACCTGGGGCACCCATGTTGGAGTGACTCCCACTCATGCAGGACCTGCCGCGGGGTAGTCGAGCGCTTCGGGAATCATGACTTTGCTTACGGTGTCGGCGGCGCGGTCTTTGGCGAGGCGAGCGCCGGTGAGGCAGGTGGTGAGCTTGCTTTGCAGGCGGAGGAATTCACTGGAGCCGGCGCATCCGGCGCACGGGCCGGCCTTGGCGGGATGGCTGCCGTCAGGCTGGAGGACGTCGACGGCCATGGCCATGATGCCGGGCATAGTTTCCTCGAGTTCTTCAAGCTCGGCGGCGAGGAAGCAGTTGCGATGCTCCTGCTCGTCCCACGAGGGATGGCGCGTGTAGCCGAAGACGAGTTCGGCGCAGATGCGCGAGACTTCGCCAGCGGCCTGCGCTGCTTGCGTGTGGCAGAGGTCGCTGAGGAACTGCACGGTACCGGCGAGGCCTTCCGCGGCGACGGCGTCTGCAGCTCCGCGCGTTTCCAGTTCGACGACATCGAGGATCTGGCTGCGCGAGGCCACGAGCCAACTGAGCGCGTCGGCGAGAGCGAAGGTGACGCCCTGGCGCTGTCCGTGATAGAGCTTCGATCCCGTAGGGTCTGTGGCGTGCTGCAAGTAATTGAGCGACCACGCCCAGAGGTTCATCGCGGAAGCCAGCGTGCACGCGCCGGTGCCGGGACGCGAGGAGGCGATGCGGCGCATCTCGGTGGTCCAGTTGGCGAACTCGGCGAGGAAGACGTCGCTGGTCATGGTGACGGTGAGCTGGCGGCGCTGCACGGCTTCGGGGCCTTCATAGGTGGCTTCGAGTTGTGCGTCCATCCATTTGTTGGCGAGGAAGCCTGGGCAATCCTCAGTGATGCCGTAGCCGCCCATGAGGCTGACGGCCTCGCGCATCATGTTGGCGCCGTGGCCGGTGTTCCAGAGCTTGGTGGCTGGGCACAGGACATTGGCTTCGGCATCTTTGAGGACGTATTGCACGAGCGGATCGGACTCGAGCTCGGTGCGTCGCGGGCTGCCAGGCTTGAGCTTGAGAAGTTCGATGGCGCGTTGCTCGCTTTCTTTGAGGGCTTTCATCTCCGCGCGGCCACCGGAGACGCCGCGCTCGGCGAGGATGGCGGTCTTCTGTTTTTCGAGCGGGTCTAATTCATCAAAGAGCCGCGCTGCAGCGAAGCCGAGCGAAGATGCCGCCTCGCCCGTGGCCCAGACGTCGACGAGACGGTGCAATGCGTCTTCGCGCTGCTGGATGCCTTGCTCATAGCGGACGGAGCCGGGCCTGGCGCCCTCAGCGCCGCGGAAACGCTGGCGCTGATAGCGGACGACGGGTTCGACTGCCGAGAGCAGCTTGGCGGCGGTCATGAGGCCGACCGGGACGCGCGTGCGCCGAAAAACTGCGTCGATGATTTCGGTGTGGTTGAAGTTGGGAACGATGACGCCGTCTTTGACGGTGTATCCGCCGACGATGCGGCTGGCCGGGACAAGGAGATTGAAGACCGGGTCGCCGGTGGACGAAAGCTGATGCACAAGTTTTTTGGTGGCTGTGCCGCGGTCGAAGGTGCCCGGGTCAGTTTCTTCGAGGATGACGACGCAACTGCCCTTGAGGCGGCCATCGTCAGAGTTGACGGCGGCGGTGACGAAGTTGGCGAAGGCAATTCCGGTGATGAAGCGGCCGCGCTTTTCGACTTGCAGAATGGGTTCGGCGCCGTTTTTCCAGTCGGCGACGCGGACCTTACCGCTCAGCATGCCAGTGTCGACACCGACGTAGGGGATGGGCTCAGTGAGTGCGAAGGCGCCGCGCCAGGGCTTGCGGTCTTCACCTGGTTGCGGAGGAGCAGAGAGCGTCTTGTAGCGCGTGACCTGCTGCTGCGTGCCGCGCTCGTGAATGGGCGAGAGAGCGAGGAAGCCTGCGAGGCTGGCGGTTGCGGCGCCGCCATCGACCCATGCAAGCTCAAAGGCTGCGAGACCAAGCGCGAGATTCTTGGGGCCGGTGATGAAGCCGCCTTCTTCAGGCTCCATGAAGGCCGCGGTAATGCCGGCGCGGTCGAAGGCGTCGAGCATGTCGTCTTTGGCGGCGGTCCACTCATGGGTGTTGCGTTCGCCAGCAGCGACGAGGCGCGCAACCGTGCCGCGGGCTACGCCGCGCGCCGATTGCACAAGCATCTGGAGGTCAAAGCGGTCTGCGAAGCGCCACAGGATCTGGCGGATCGGGTCTCCGGGGAGGGTGAGCATGGTTTTGGTTTCGGGAATGGCAAGTGTGCCCATGGTGAGGCTCCTAGCTAAGCGGTTTTATTGTCGTCGACTGGAGATGCGAGGGAATGTGACCTGTATCACCCCGGGAACGCGCTCATGAATGGATGCTCGCGGCGTGTCCGATTCCACCGTCCTTAGAGGACTTGGACTCTTCTTGTTCGACTCCGGTCCCCACGCTGAAGCGCGGGGCTAACCACCGCTGCGCCTACGGCGCGGTTGGCCGGCACCATACTGGGAAGAGAGTAGTTCTTTCCGGCCTGTACGTCTCGCTACTCGAAGATGCCCGTGACCGTGCAGCGCCAAACGGTGCGGTCAGGCATCAAGAGCTCGTATTCGTCATAGAGCGAATGAGGCCCGTCTTTGTGCGCAGCTTTCCGGAGACGGGCGGTGTAATCGCCGGGCGCCAGGCGGCGCTGGGAGTTGCGTGGGTCGTAGAAGGCGCGTGCGCCATAAATGATGCCCCCTGTCAGCTCGACCTTCTGCTGGTTCAACACAGCATCGGCGAAGAGCACGCTGTTGCAGCCGTCTCGATCGCAGTAGCGGTGGACACGGATTCCCGAGACGTGCACTTTGACCAGGTAGTCGACGCCGGGCTTTGCTGTTGGCGGCTCCTGGCCGAACCGAGTCTCTGCCTCTTGCGCCGGCAGAAGCGGCAGGCAGGCAAGAAGGAGCAAGGCAACCCAAGCTTTTTTCATCATTCACCTCAGGCGAAGATCCGCCTGGTTAGATGACGGATCGCAGGAGCCGGAAAGCCTCAATCTCAATTCCTACTTTTGATCTATGTGATCTCAGCCGTCCATTTTGATCCCGGATACCTGATTTCTGACCCCCTTTTTTGTGATCTACGTCGCGCTGCTTGTGATGCCTATCACTGCGACAAACCGTTCCAAAAGCGTTCTCTCGTAAGTAAGAACTCCGCTTGAAGACGGTGTGAAGACATGCTGGTGGAAGCCACAGTGGGGAAAGTTCGTTTGCTTTGCCGCGCAATTCTGGCGGCCTCTCTAAGTACATTTGTATTTGCCAGTGCAGCGGTCGCATTGCACGCCCAGGCTGACTGCCTGACTTGCCACGGCGACGCGAGCATGACAGATGCGGCTGGATACAGTATTGCCGTGGACGGGACGAAGTTTGGCGCGAGTGTTCACGGCAGCCTGCAATGCAGCAACTGCCACGCCGACATCAAGGGATATCCGCACCCGGATAAAGTCGCGACGGTCGAATGCGCAACCTGCCATAGCGACCAGGCCGATCAGCTCAAGGGCAGCGTGCACGCGGACAGCAAAGATCATCCGTGCACGAGCTGCCACGGCAACGCGCACGAGATTTTTCCCAAGACCGACGCGCGGTCGGCGGTGTATCCGCTGAACGTGCCCAAGACCTGCGGCCAGTGCCACAGTACCGATGGAATGGCGGGCAAGCACGGATTGGCCAGCGTCTATCCGAACTATATTGATTCGATTCACGGATTCGCGCTGAGCAAAGAGGGGCTGCTGGTGGCGGCGAATTGCCAGAGCTGCCACGGATCGCACGGCATCCTCAGCCACACCAATCCGAAGAGTCCGACGTACAAGGCGAACATTCCCAAGACCTGCGGCAATTGCCACGCCAAGATCGACGCCGATTACGAACAGGGCGTACACGGCAAAGCGATTGCCAAGGGCAACCTGAGTGCGCCGGTGTGCACCGACTGCCACACGGCGCACGCGATCCTGCAGCCGACGGAAGCGGCGTTCCGCATGCAGTCGACGCCGATCTGCGGCAACTGCCACAAAGACAAGTTCTCGACCTATCGCGATACGTTCCACTCGCAACTGGGCTCGCTGGGCGGGTACGTGGAGACGGCGCGCTGCTGGGACTGCCACCAGGCGCATGACGTGCGGCCGGCATCCGATCCCGGCTCGCCGATCAACCACGCGAACCTGGTGACGACCTGCGGCAGATGCCACTCGGGAGCAAACCTGAGCTTCGTGCAGTACCAGCCGCACGCGAACGCGCGCGATCGCAAGCTGAATCCGGGGCTTTACTTCGTGCGGCTGTTCATGAACCTGCTGTTGGGGAGCGTGCTCACGTTCTTCTTGTTGCACACCATCCTGTGGCTGATCCGCTCGCGCTATAGCCAGGTGAAGAACAAAGGGGCAAATGGAGGAAAGAATGCCTGAGTTGGAGCAAGCGCCCGCAACCGCGGCCGACGCAACGAAGAACGCCAACGGCAACTACTTTGTGCGCTTCACGCGCGAGCAGCGGTACATGCACGCAACGTTGTTCACCACATTTCTGGGCCTGGCGGCGACAGGACTGCCGATGCGCTTCAGCGAGAGCTTCTGGGCGCGGAAGTTTGCGACCGGCGTCGGCGGATTCGGCGCGATTCTCTTCCTGCACAAGCTTTGCGCAGTGGTGCTGACCATTGCATTTCTGATCCACCTGAAAGACGTAGTGCAGCGCGGAATCGTGAACCGGGAGAAGGGAATCTTCTGGGGCCCGACGTCGATGATCCCGAACTGGAAGGACGTAAAGGATCTGTTCGGGCACACGAGGTGGTTCCTCGGCCTGGGGCCGAAGCCGCAGTTCGAGCGTTACGCCTATTGGGAGAAATTCGACTACTGGGCGGTGTTCTGGGGCATGGTGGTGATCGGATTTTCGGGTTATGCCATGTGGTTCGCTCCGTTTTTCGCGCACTTTTTGCCCGGATGGGCACTGAACGCCGTGCTGGTGATTCACAGTGAAGAGGCGTTGCTGGCGGTTCTATTTATTTTCTCGATTCACTTCGTGAACACGCATCTGAGGCCCGACAGCTTTCCCATGGACATGGTGATTTTCACGGGCGTGGAGAGCGAAGAGGAGTTCAAGCACAAGCGGACGAAGGAGTACGAGCGGATGGTGGCCCAGGGGAAGCAGAGATCCCGGCTGGGCATTGCGCCGCCGCTATGGCTGATCAACTTCTCCAAGGTGGTCGGATACGCTGCGTTGTTCGTCGGGCTGACGCTGCTGGTGTTGACGCTCACCGCGTATTTTAGCTAGCAGCTTTCAGCTGTTTCGGGAACCAGTAGCGAATAGCAGGAGCCTAGACGCTCAAAGCTGATAGCTGATAGCTGACAGCTGAGAACTGCCCTTGTGACACCTGTCACGGCGGGATTTCGAGGCGAAGGCTTCTCCTCGAAGTGTGGACATTGCTCGAAGGTTGTTTGTTCCATCATTTGTTTTTTTTCTACTTTTTTGGGCCGCGACTGCAGTACCTGCACAAAAGCTCAAAGATGCCGATTGCCTGACCTGCCATGGCGACGCGACGCTCACCACCGAGGGCGCCAACGGCTCAACCGTCAGTCTCTTCGTCGATCAAAACAAGTTCAAGCACTCGGTGCACGGCAGGATGTTTCACTGCGTTGATTGCCATTCGGACGTAAAGAGCCTGGCGCATGAGAAGCCACCCGAAAAAGTGAGCTGCAGCCAGTGCCATGCCGACGCACAGGAGGAGTGGTCCCGCGGCATCCACTCCAAGGACGGCAAACTCGGCCAGACCGCAGCAGCACACTGTCAAGACTGCCACGGCGACGCGCATGAAATCGTGGGTCCGGGCGGACCCAGCTCGCCTGTCTACCGCGCCAACATCCCGGCCACGTGCGGCCGCTGCCATGGGCAGCAGTTTCTGATGGAGTCGAACGGGGAGAGTGCGCAGGCGTTCGTTTCGTACCAGTCGAGCGTGCACGGCCGCGCAGTGGCAAACGGGTCGAAGAATGCTGCGGTGTGCACTGACTGCCATGGAGCCCACGAGATTCTGCCGGCCAACGATGCCAAATCGCCGATCTCGAAGTTCGCGGTGGCGGCAACTTGCGGCAAGTGTCACGGGGAAGTTGCGAACACATTCAACGTGAGCATTCACGGGCAGGCGCTGGCGCGGGGCAATGCAATGGCGCCCACGTGCACCGACTGCCATGGGATTCATTCCATCAAGCCGCATACCGATCCCAACTCACCGATCGCGGAACAGAACGTATCGCGTGATATTTGCGGGCGCTGCCATGGAGGCGTGCGCCTTTCGCAGGAGTTCGGCGTTCCAAGCAACCGCGTAACGAGCTATTTTGACAGCTACCACGGCCTGGCTGCGGAAGGCGGGTCGGTGGTGGCGGCAAACTGCTCGAGTTGCCATGGCGTGCACGACATTCTTCCGTCGAGCGATCCGCGGTCGACGATCAATCGCGCGAACCTGGATGCGACATGCGGCAAGTGCCACAAAGGCGTGACGCAGAGATTCACGCGAACGCCGGTGCATTTTCAGGATGGCACGCGCGCGAGAGACATCGGCTCGATTGCCGTGCGCTGGGTGCGGGGGATTTACATTGCCCTGATTCTGCTCGTCATCGGAGCTATGTTTCTGCATAACGCCGTGATCTGGCGGCACAAGGCCGTGGCGCGGCGGCGGATGCAGAACCCGTTCATGACGCGCATGACGGTGAACCAACGGTGGCAACACCTGGTTCTGCTCACGAGCTTTATCGTCCTGGTGATCTCAGGATTCGCGCTCAAGTTTCCCAATAGCTGGTTTGCGCACACGCTGGGGATGGGCGAGAACCTGCGCGGCATCATCCACCGCATCGCAGGGGTAGTGCTGATCGGCGCGGGCATTTATCACGTCTTCTATCTTGCGGCGGCGCGGGAAGGCCGGCGACTGCTGCGCGATATTGCGCCGCGGCCGAAGGATGCCCTGGACCTGTGGGGAACGATGCGGTATTACCTCGGGCTGAGCAGCGAGAAGCCGAAGTTTGGCCGTTTCAACTACGCGGAAAAGGCCGAATACTGGGCGCTGGTGTGGGGCACGGCGCTGATGGGGCTGACGGGTGTGATGATCTGGGCCAAGGTGTGGGTGGGCGACCTACTGGCTCGCTGGTGGGTGGATGTGGCCACGGCCGTGCACTTCTACGAAGCGATCCTGGCGACGCTGGCGATTGTCGTGTGGCACTTCTACCAGGTGTTCTTCGATCCCGATGTGTATCCCATGAACTGGGCATGGTGGGATGGGAAGATGCCGGTGGAGCACTACGAGCAGGAACACGAGCTGGATAAAGACAGGGAATAGGGAAAGCCAGTAGCCGGTAGCTGGTAGCCAGTAGCCTAAACGTCTTGGCTACGAGCTACTGGCTACGAGCTACAAGCTGTCTTTAGACACGCCAGTAATCGGGGCGCCAATCTTTGATGCGCTGCTTGATCTGCTTGCGATTCAGGTTATGCTCGAGCGCCTGCTTGGCCAGCTCCACCACCTCATCGTCGGCGGCAAAACGCAGGCCAATCAACTGGTCTTCAGTGAGGCGGTAGATCTGCGTGTGCCACTCCTCGGGCGCCAATGCCTGCAGGCGCAGGCGCTCTTCAAGGCGAATCACGCGGTCCTGCACCTTGAGCGGATAAGTGCGCAACTTGAAGAGCAGGAGAAACGCCGCGATCGACATCACGACGACCCACACCGAATAAAAGCACAGATGGTGGACCGCGTAGACGATGGCGATGACGACGTTGGCCAGGAAAATCCAGGTGAGGAAGAAGTGGTACAGAGGATCGAATCGCCCATGGCTTTTGAAACTTTGCGGCGCGGACTTACTCATCGTCGAAGCCGGCTCCCTTCAGGCCGGAATCAGCTCCCGCGGAGGTTCGCGTCATGGCAGTGCTGCCAGAATTGCCGTCGCCGGCCTGCTGACCCGCGCTGGATCCCGATGGCGAACCAACCGCGGAGATCTCGGTACTTGCGAGATTGTCCTCGGGCGCAGTGGGTGCTGTCAATACGGATAGATTGTCGGGCGTCACAACCTGGGGATCTTTGGGAATCAAGTGATAGCGGCCGCGTACGAGATAGTCAACGAAGAGGCCGCCGGCGAGGTAGGGATTCACAATGACAAGCGGGACGGCATAGACGGTGGTCACAAACGATTCGTCAATGCCCTTGATGGAATGACTTTCGCGCCGGTAGCCCGGGATCTGCGGGATCTCAAAGACAGTGAGCTGCCGATGAGGGTGTTTGCGCGCGTAGCGAACGAGCTTGTAAGTGATCTGCTTGGGCGTGGTCATGCCGGCATCGGGGAAGATGCTGCGGCGAAAGGTGCGGGGAAAGTAGCTGTTGAGGACGACGCGCGTGAAATCGGCGCAGTTGTTGAAGAGCAGATTGAATCTTGATTTGTTGCGGCGGTCGTTGAGGCGCGCGATCAAAGCGTCGTCCTGTTCCTGAGAGGTATCGAAGCGAAATGCGTAGATGCGGCGCTCGTAGGCCGCTCCCACAAGCTGCGTCCACCCGCCACGGATGAGGTTGCCAGCGGGAAGTTTCTCGCCGAGGGCTTGAAGATGCGATTCGCGATATTCGTTGCGGAGCTGCACTACCTGGTCGTGATCCACGTGCGAGGGGACTTCGGCGGCGTTGTCAACGGCGTAGAGATAGGGGACGAGAGGGATGGCCACCCAGTCGTAGCCGTCGATTCCCTGGTAGCGGGCAATGACGGCGCCCAGTTCGCCCGGCTGGCAGCGGCGCAGCTTGACCGGGGTGTCAGCGCAGATTTTTTCGAAATAGAGGGCGACATGGCCGGTGGGATTGAGCGTGCCGAAAAAGCCATATGGCTCTTCAAGCAGGAGAGCGGCCTGCGATCGCGCCTGCGAGCAACAGATGATGCCCAAAGCAACAAGGGCGGAACCATGAATCAGCGCTTTGCGGATTGAGAGCATAAGTTCCCTTTTGTCAAAGAGCTTCGTGCTCATCCTCCTTGCTTTTGCCTCAGTATGACCGAATGCCTGCTACAGTGACTTGAAAACCGGACCAAGCACCACATTTATAAACGATGCACATTGGGCCAGCGGATTGACCGCGGAAATCCTCTGAAAACAGCGGAAACCCGCCTTTCAGCTTAACCCAAGCGCGAGGAGAATGTTGTGTTTACGCGCACAGCGTCGGAATTTGGGTGTTGCGGAAGGGTTGCCCGGAATAAGGCGGAATTCGGACAGGATCGGCAACAATTTCAGGGTCGTCCAGGGCGATGCTGAGCCGGCTGACCGGGAATGGCGGCCGGCAGCACCCTAGGGTTTGGGCGGAACGACGATGGTTGTTTCCTGCAACTCAATGAGGCCAGAACCTGTGCGCTTTTCCAGTTCAGGCAGGACGGCGTCGACCTTCTCGCGCGACTCAATGAACTCAATTTTGATGGGAAGATGGTCGGAGATTTCAAGGATGTGAGCGGAATGCATGCGGTGCCTAGCGCCAAAACCGGCGACGCCCTTCATGACCGTGGCGCCGGAGATTCCACTATGGAAGAGAAAATCGAGGATGCTGGTGTAGACGGGAACACCATGATGCCTGGCTCCATCACTAAGGTAGAGTGTCACTTTGACGGCCTTGCCCGTGGTCAGCATGCTTTGGTTTCTCCATCTTGCGGCCGCGCGCTCAACCGCTTGCGGAATGTGCGGGAGGCGGCGAATGAACCACGATGGATTGAAGCACCTTTGCGAGCAAGATGCAACTGGAGGCCGGCGGGCGACGTTCGGATCTGACGCCGCCGGCACAACTACAGCAGATCGGCAAGCGCGGTGCCGCACCATGCGGCGGCAAGACCGAGAATGAGGCTGCCCGCCGCGTAGAGAGCCGCCAGGAAGAAGGCGCCTGATCGCATAATGGATAGCGTTTCCCACTCAAAGGTGGAGAAGGTGCTGTAGGCACCGATGAAGCCGACGGCAATGAGGAAGCGCCACGCGGGATCGAGATTGGCGAGTCTCCCGAAATAGGTGAGCGTGAAGCCGATGATGACGCAGGCCGTAATGTTGACGACCAAAGTGCCGTAAGGGAACCTCATCCCGATGCGGCCGGAGATGGTGGAACCGACCCAATAGCGCAATACCGAACCCAGTGCCCCACCCGCAGCTATGAGCAGATATTTCTGCAATGCGTGTCCCCCTTTTTCAGCTTATCGTCTTTGCCAATCGCTTCTGAATTCGCTCTTGCGGCTATGTCTCTTCTTCCAGCGCCGGGCGGCCGTGTGTCGGAGCGTGAGGTTTGCCGTGAGCAGCCTTGCGGGGAATGAGGTGTTTCGGCAGGAAGAAGGTGTTGGCCACCAGCGTGGGCAAAACAGCGCTGGCAATGATGGCTCCGACGAGGAAGGAATACTGAACCTGGGTGATGATCTGGTGGTTGAGACCGAAGAGCGCGGAAATGGTTCCGAAGGTGAGGCCGGTTGACATCATGAGCGTGTAATAGGCACCGGCTGCCCCCTGGTGCCGATGGGCTCGCACCGTGGGAAACACGAATGCGGTCTTGGTTGCCATTTTGGCAAGGAACAGGATGAGCAAAGTGGCCGGAGCAGCGATGAGCGCCGGGACCGAGACGAACGAGCCGGCACGAATGAAATAAAACGGCGTGAGCAGGCCGAAGGTGAGCGTGCGCAGGCGGCGAACCAGCATGTGATCCTTGCCGACAGTTCCGGCGAGAACCGATCCAATCATGTACGCAGGCAGAACGGCCTCGCTGCCCGCCCACACCGCCAAGCCGCCGAGCCCGAATAGCAAAAAGAGGATGTACTTGGTTTCAAGCTCGGAGACGCGGCCACCATATTTTGCGAAGAATCGCCTGGTCACAAAAGGGAGAATGGCGAAGGAGACAACGCACACGACGACGAAGATCACCGTTTTGACGGTGAATGGAGAGAAGATGAGGCCCAGGGCAAGGACGGTTCCGAGATCATTGACGAAGCAGGCGGCGAGGATGGCCTTACCGAACTCGGTCACATTCAAACCGAGCTCAAGCATGACGGCATACACCACGGCGACGGATGTGGTGGAGAGCGCAACGCCGCAGAGCCAGCTTGAGCGAACGCTCCATCCGAGAATGTAGTGACCGACCAGGGTGCACCCGAGGAAGGGGCCGATAAATCCGGCGAGGCCGACGAGAACAGCTTCGCGCCACTTGGTTTTAAAGATGGTCGGCTCGAGCTCGGCGCCGGCAAGAAATGTGAGAACGATGGCGCCGGTTCCGGCAAGGAAGGTGATCCACTGCGTGCCGGCGAACAGCCCGCCGGATCCCATAAATTTTGCAAGGATCAGCTGCGCGACCGTGCCGACAATGATCTCGGAGAGAGCGGTTGCGACGCGAAACCAAATCGCAAGCAATGTCGCGACAAGCGCAAGACCTACCCACAGAGCAGACAGTGCCCATGCATTCGCCATGAACGATGGCTCCTTGATTGTGTACTCGGGGATCGCGCCGGGACATGACTCCGCAACAGGAACCCCTGTCAGGAGTCATCATCTGTCCGGCCTATTGGAGGGGACAGCGGTTAAGGGTGAACTCCTTCACCACTGATTTCATTACAGCGTGGAATGGGTCGGATGTCAATTAGACAGGGAGCAAGGGAGCGGGGAGCAGGGAGCGAGGGAACAGAGGCAATCAGAGGTGAGGCGATTTGGGGTTGGCGGCTTAGTTCCGCTTGTTTGGTTTGTCTGAGCGAGCATCAGAAAGGGCGACCCTCGCGGTGCGGGCAGAGCCGGCCATTGCGAGCAGGACTTTCTGCATCTGGGGAGTAAATTCGCGGCGCGCAGCTTCTTTCTGGGAGAAACTGACAACCCAATAAACGAGTGAGCAAAGGAAGCTGACGACGACGAACTCTTCCAGGCGAATGTACTGGACGGTCGTGCTCTGGCGGGATTGAACGATGGAGACCGCGACGTTGACCAGTGAATAAAATCCGAGACCGGTGGCGACCTGCAGCTCGCGGTCGCGCCACCCGATCGATAACAGTTGGCTGCTGGCGGCAAGGAGCAGGAAAAACACAATTCGGAGAATCGATACCGTGTGCTGAATCTGCACCAGGAGGAGCGCTTGCCTGGATGCGTGCGCGAGGCCTTGAACGGCCGCAAATGGCCAGATGACAGCTCCGACCGCCAGAAGCAGGCCTCCTACGACAAAGAGAGCGATGCGCGGCAGTGAGGCTCGAACCGGCCGGAGCACAGACCAGCCCAACTCAACCAATACACAGAATTCCAGGATGGAGCTGATGATGGTTTCCCAAAAGTAAACATGAAAGTAAACATGAGGATCGATTGCGTGGGATTGAGAGATGACGAGGGCCCCGATATTGCTCAGAACATCCCAAACACAAAAAGAGCAGAAGATGGGGAGGGTTCGCCAAATATGTCGATAGGACAGCAGCATGACAAGAGCTGCTTCGGTGAAGATTCCGGCCAACCATATCGCATTATCGAGGCTTATCGACATCGAGTACGCTCTGCCAAGCGGAACGCCCAGCTTATCCCAGCCAGTTCACCCAGGTCACCGACGACAATGCACACAGTCTACGGCCGTTACCACAGCTCTGAAAAGGATGCAGATGTACTTCAAAGGTACGTGGGTTTGTGAATCCGCCATTCATTGAAAAAAAGTACCGCAGATGCTTCAACTCCGTTTGCCTGAGATCACAGCAAACGGAGTCGGAGGATAATAGCGAAATTTATGTTGCGGACTTGAGGCTCTTGACGTCGGCTCGCTAAACCAGCGAGGGAGGCATGGGCATCGGGCCCATCGGCATCGCGCTCGGTGGCATAGGCATCGGTCCCATGGGCATCGCGGCTACTGTGGCCGAAGGCGGCATAGGCATTGGACCCATGGGCATCGCGCTCGGTGGCATAGGCATTGGTCCCATGGGCATCGCGGCTACTGTAGCCGAAGGCGGCATCGGCATTGGGCCCATAGGCATGGCAAAGACCGTGCAGGCAGAGACAAGAAGCACTGCCAAAAATCCGACTTTCAAAATATTTAACGTACGCGTGCTCATCTGGACACTCTTCCCGGCGGTAGACACCCCGCCATAATTTGCTCTCACAGACTAACCCAAAACGGGGAGAGTTGCTACAACAAAAGTGCAATGGAAAATATTTTCTGACCAGAGTACCCATTTCGGTACAACCTTAGTAATATCTCGGTGGTTACCTCTCCTAAGCTTTGTCCTGTCTTCGCCTTAAGGGGGCGAAGGATAAGCAAAACATTCGATTTTCCTGACAGAATCGAGGGAATTCGCAGGCGACGAACAGCGGTCGCTCGTGATCCTGTCGGGGTGCGTTCGCGATTTTTGAGCGTTCTCCGCACGCTGCCGTGTGCGGCAGTGTTACTGAGGCGCACCGCAGCGATTACTGAGCCTGAATGTTGAATCGGCCGGCGCAATGCGTCTCAGGGAGTGAGTCGTGCAATTCTCAGATCCGATGAGCACCAGGCTCAGGCCGAAATGCATGTGCGAAAACGCCAGTATTCATCAGGGTTTTCCAACTTCAGCTCAAGGGATGAATGCCCCCCGCATGACAGTCGATGGACGAGTAGAGCGGTCGGTTCAGTGGAAGATCGTTGATCGCGGAATCAGTTGCGCTGCGGAGGCAATGGCGTTCTCGGGTTGCACGCTTCGCGCACAGTGTGGCCGCGGCTGGTTGCGTCAATCGTTTGCTTTGAAGCTGCGCTTTTTTTACGCACGATTCATGCAACCCTTTCTGGCAAGGTTGAGATTTCTAGCGTGGTGCGATAGGGGTTGGAGCTGATTCGCCGGCAACGTGCGGGGAGCAAGGAAGCCGAACAAGAAGCGGCCAGGGCGGGCCACATTTGCGAGCCGAAGGGATTCGCCGTGGCGGGGTTTCAGCGTCTCGCGGGTAGTGGTTACTTCTCAGGAAACTTTGGTGCCGTAGGCTAAATAAATAAAAGCAGATACAGTGGCAGCAGGGTTGATACTCAAAGGCACGACGATGAGTCCTGAGAAGCCAGATTCGCCTCTACCTCCCAGTGCCCCGGCGCCCGCACATGTGCGGCAAGAGGTTCGCTGCGCGGTGCGATTCCCGCTCTCGCTGCCGGTGATGCTATCGGCAGGAGAAGAGCAGGAGAGTGAGATTTCCGCATTCACCCGGAACGTTTCTGCGAGCGGAGTGCTGTTCACTTTGGACAGGGACCTGGAGGTGGGAGCCGACATTCGGTTTTCAATGCGAATGCCCCATACGGTGCTCGGGTCCCCCAATGATGTTATGGTCCATTGCAAGGGGCGTGTGGTACGCTGCTCCTCAAGCCATAATGAGCACCTTGCTGCCGCAACGATCGACGATTATCGATTCGCGGAGCATTGAGGGCTCAGTTGGCTTGACGGCAGCCAACTATGGAGACCATAGACGATAAACCAGAAGGCGAAAGCGTCGAAACTCCGATCAAGCCGGGGACTGTCCGCGTAATCCTCGCGGATTCCCAGGCGATTTACAGGGTGGGGATTCGAAAAGTATTCGCTCTAGAGGACGACATCCGCGTGGTGGCGCAGGCGGACTCGCTCGAGAATTTGCGCTCGGCGATCGAACGCTATCCAACTGACATTGTGCTACTCGAAGGAAGCATGCTGGTCGCAACGGCCAACGTGATTCCCGAATTGTTGCGGCTCGCGCCGAACGTGAAACTGATAGTGCAGGCGTTGGCAGCGGACGAAAACCACACGGTTGAGCTTTACCGGCGCGGTGTTCGCGGCATTGTCTCGCGTTCGATTTCACCGGATCTGCTTGTGCGTTGCGTGCGGCGCATTGCGGCGGGCGAAACCTGGATCGACAACCAGTCAGTGAACTGGGTGATCGAGGCCTATCGCGCCCAGGCTGCATCGCTGGTGAGCCCGCGGAATCAACCGCGCCTTTCACCCAAAGAGATGTCGATCATTACCTGCATTACCCAGGGCAAGCGGAACAAGGAAATCGCATTTCAACTGGGTACCACCGAGCAGGTGATCAAGAATTACCTTCGTAAGATCTACGACAAGCTTGGCGTGTCTGACCGGCTCGAGCTGGCCCTCTATTGCCTGCACAACAAGATCATCCAGTCAGAGCTGGACGAGGAGACGGTGGCGCAGAAGGTTGTAACCACCACCTAAGTCTCCGACGGCCTAAATTCTTTTCATCAGGTTTGCGGATCCCAGGTCTCAAAATCGAGACCTTGGGCACCCCTGCGTTGCGGTGCTAATGCGCCTCTGCTTTGCGACAAGGCTTCCTGGCCAGCTCGAGCAAGCGGATCATCTCTGACAAATCAGAAGCTTTCATGTGGCCGAGAAGTTCGACGGGAAGGCGCCGAATGGTGGGATCCATGGATTGAAGCAAATTGAGGCCGGCATCGGAGATCTGCGTCCACACAACGCGGCGATCGTCCCGGTCGCGGTGCTGACGGATCAGCTTGAGGCGTTTGAGGCGAGCGAGGATGCGGGTAATGTCAGGCTCGGCGGTGAGCATGCGCGCGCCGATTGCTGCGCAGGTGAGGCCTTCGGGCCGGGCGCCGCGCAGGATGCGGAGGACATTGTATTGGGTTGAAGTGAGACCCCAGCCGTGCATTTTTTGCTGGAAGGCGCGCTCAAGGAAATCGGAGGTCCGCATCAGGTTCAGAATGGCTTCTTCTTCCACGTTCGAGAAGGGTGATGACTGGGCAATCTCGGTTTTGAGGTCGGGCATCGAACATCCTCCAAACGTTGAGCAGCGATTCAGGAACGGGATCTGGCACCAAATATAAACCCGATGTGGACTTCTTCATTTACTGTTCGACGGCATCGACCTCAATCGTGAGCTGGACGTCGTCTCCGAGCATTGCGGCGGGCGTTTGCGGAGCAATCTGAAAGGCGTTTCTGCTGATGGTCGTGGTGGCGGAGAATCCGTGATGAATCTTCTTGCGTTGATCGGTAACAGGCGGTGTGGGACCCTCGACAGCCAGGACGACTGGCTTGGTGACGCCGTGAAGCGTCAGGTTGCCGGCGACGGTGAGACCGGTGCCATTCTTCGTGACACTGGTGCTGGTAAACGTAGCATTGGGAAAATTGCCCACGTCGAAATACTTGGGCCCTTTGAGGTCCGTGTCGCGGGCCTGGACGCCGGTATCGATGGTGCCGACGCCGATGGTGACCTGAACGCTGGATTTTGTGACATCGGGCTCGTTGTATTGAATGGTCGCGTTCACATCGCCAAAGCGGCCGTGGACTTTCGAGACGCTTATGTGGGTGATGGCGAAATCAACTTCACTGTGATTGGGGTCTGAGACCCAGGTGGAAGCTTGCGCCATGGCGAGCGGCGCGGCGGCAAGAACCATCAGGCCAATTGCGATCGGCAAATGTCTCATGCAGGAGACCTCCTTCAAGAAGCGCAGCGGGCCCGGCCAGATCGTCAATAAGGGAAAACAAGCGCCCGCGATTGAATGTGGATGCACGTCGCGAGGATGGCCGGACTCCGCGGTCGAGTTAACAGAATAGGATGCCTGAGAGGCGATATTTGTTGCAACAAATACCCGTGAAAGGTGCGCGATCCTGAATGTTGTGAGAGGAGAAAAGCAGCGCTTCTGCTATCCTCCCGCGTATGCCCGTCCTTGGACCGTTCGACAAACTGAGTGGCCCGCAACGGCGTGTGTTTCTGGCCGCCTTTCTGGGTTGGACGCTCGACAGCCTCGACTTTTTTCTGCTCATATTCTGCGTGAAAGCGATCGCCCAGGAGTTTCACACGCAGCCTTCGGCGGTTTTGGGAGCGGTCTTTTATACGCAGGCGTTCCGGCCGGTGGGCGCCCTGCTGTTCGGCATGCTCGCCGACCGGTACGGACGGCGGCCGGTGCTGATGGCGAATATTCTGGGGTTCTCCGTGATCGAACTGGCGTGCGCTTTCGCGCCGTCACTCAATGTGCTGCTGGGGCTGCGGGCGCTTTTCGGCATTGCCATGGGCGGTGAATGGGGGGTGGGCGCGGCGCTTGCCTTCGAAACGCTGCCCAAGGAAGGTCGCGGCACTTTCTCGGGAATTCTGCAGGAAGGATACGCAGTGGGGTCGATCGTGGCCTCGGCCGCCTTTGGGCTGCTGTTTGCCGGCTTTCATTGGCACGGGCTTTCGGTTCCAGGAATCGGCTGGCGCGGGTTGTTCATTTTGGGCGCCACGCCGGCGCTGCTGGCGTTTTATGTGCAGACGCGGGTGCAGGAATCGCCGGTGTGGCTGGCGGCAGTGAAGAAGCGCAAGGGGAAAGATGCTGTTCATGCGGGGCCGGTGTGGCAAAGAGAGATCATTCAGTTTCTGCCCACCTTTCTCTTTCTGATTTTGCTCATGACGGCGTTCATGAGTTTCTCGCACGGAACACAGGACGTGTATCCGACTTTCCTGGCGGTGCACGCAAATCTGTCGCCTGAGACCATCGGGTTCATCGGAGTGCTTTATGGCCTCGGCTCGATTGCCGGTGGAATTGTTTTTGGCGCGCTGTCAGAGAGATGGGGCCGCAAGCGGGCGATTATCGTTGCGGCGCTTCTCGCGATTCCCGTGATTCCGCTCTATGCTTACGGGCATTCCGCCATCATGCTTGGCACCGGCGCGGTGCTGATGCAGTTCATGGTGCAGGGCGCGTGGGGCGTGGTTCCGGCGTATCTGACGGAGTTGTCGCCGGCCCCTGTGCGGGCCACGGCGCCAGGGCTGGCCTACCAACTGGGCGCGCTGGTGACCTCGTGGAACGGCAAAGGCCAGGCACTGGCGGCCGAGCGCTGGGGCAATTATCCCGCGGTGCTTGCCATTACCGTGGCCGTCGTCGCGCTGGCGTTGGCGGGCCTGGCGTCACTGGGGCGCGAAGCGGGTGGCCGGGAGATGACCGAAGCGTAGAATCGGACGCCCGCTCGAACACGATGCGATTTCATCGCATGCGATCCGGAATTTGAAAATCCAATTCTTTCGCGCGCAGCACTCTGGCTGCAGCGCAACTTTTGTGTCATGTGCGATGCTGCTTCCGTCACGGCGAACCATGGTAATCGTCTGCAGTTACTTGTTTGCTAAGTGAGGAGTCTCGAAGGACGTAATGCCGGCGTTCGCCGTTCCCACCTTTGCGGCATTGTTCCGAATGGTTCAAGCGAATAGGTTCGATTCAGCAGGCGTCAGTATCCATGCGGGCCTCGAAGCCGGCCGCGTGGTGACCGCGAAGGAATGCGGCGACCGGCAAGAGCAACGCGTCAATGGTTGGTCATGAGGGCTGGATGCCGATGTACGTATGCAACGGCGAGCGGCCAAGTGCTGGACCAATGAATTGCGGATGAATTGCCGCTACCGTTCTTGACTGGTTCAGGAAGAACGCAGGAGATGCAAGTTGCAGGGGAGCGAATGGTCTGCGGAAGTCCGCGCTGAAAGATTTGGGAGCGGCGCGGCGCATGGAATTGCCTGGTTCAGGCTGATGGTCACTCTGATTTGCCTGACTGGCTTTTCTGCCATCGCTCAAGCGCAGAGCCTGGTCCAGAGCTCGCAAGCACGAAATTCGATGTTCGCAGTGGCGGTGCTTCTTGGCCTGATTGTTCTGGGAGTCGCCGTAGCGGTGTTGGCTCGCCTACGTGACCCGAAGGTCTACACCAGCCTGGATGTTGAGCGCGTGGTGGGCACCGAGCCGATGGCCGTGCTGCCAGACTTCTCTGAGGTTCCGAACGAAGTAGCCGAAGCGCACCTGATGCAACTGCTGAGTGCGATGCAGTCCGCCGGCAAAGAACGCAGCCTGAAGAACTGTATTTTCACGGGAGTTGGCGCGGGAGCGGGCGCAACGACCGTCGCCGCGCGGGTGAAAGAGCTGCTTGTGACCCTGGGAAATGCACCGCTGATTGTGGATGCGACGGATGCATCAGCCGCGCCGGGAATCGAAGACGCGAGTTGGGACGAGAGAACGGCTCGACATGGCGGACTGACGAGAACGCTGCAGCAACTGGTGGGCGACGATGCACGAGGCCACCAGGGGCAGATGGTTTTGGCCGACGCAGCACCAGTGACGGCATCGGCGAAAACGGAATCCCTAATCCAGCACGCCGACTGCGCGATCGTGGTCATCGAATCCGGCGCGACCACGCGCGCCCAGCTACGCAACGCAGCCAATATTCTTGAGCGCCTGAATGCGCCGGCCGCGGGATTCGTGCTGAACCGAGTGAAGCTGGCGAAGGCCGATCGGGCTTTTCGACGTTCTGTTGAGGAGATGACCCGGAGCGTGCAGGAACGGAGCCAGCAGATGGAGCAGCAGACGCTTGACACGCTGCGATTTGCGGTTGAATCGGGGCGCGCGAGCCTGGATCCACAGATTGGCTTGAGCGCCGAGCCACCCCTGCATGCAGAGACCGGGCCTGCCTCAGTTGGCGCCCTCGCGGATCGGCCGGTTCAAGGAAGCGCGTTTGCGGCGCCGAGGGAAGCTGAGCAGGTTGCAGGTTCTGCTTCAGTAGGTCCGGTGTGGCCGCGGCGGGAGGACCCGTGGTGGCTTACCGGGACTCCGACGCACCCGAATGCGCAGGGTGTGCGTGCGGGGGACCCGAAAGCCGCGAGCCTGCGACCGCCGGCACGAAGCGGCGCCGAAGATACGGCAGGAGAAGCGACGAAGACAACGGAGAAACGAGGCGCACATGCCCGGCTGCCGCGGCTGACCGAATTGAGAGGCACGATGTTCTCCACGGGGATCAAGGAACTGGACGTTGCGAGGCACGACGCCGTGCTTGGCGGCGAAGCCGAGCGGCGGACGGGCGTGTCGGCGCCGTTGCAGGCGGAGCAGGCCCAGGGGCGGAGCGAGCAGCGTGCGGCTTCTCCACAAACGACGCCGATGCGGGAAGCGGCGCCTGGGAGGGAAACGACGCCAGTGAAGGCGCTGCTTGCAGCGCCGAAACACGAAGCCGCCTCGGTACCAGGGAACGAGACAAAGGCGCAGGACGCCAGACAGCAAGCGGACGGGGCGCAGGCGAAGCTTCGATCGCCGGCAAAGTCGAAGGCCGCGAAGAAGAAACCGCCGCAGGATGCGCGCGAGCCTTACGACGATGTGGAGATTCTGCCTTCACGGCGCGGGCAATACAAGAGGAAGGATTGATGGCGGCACTCACGAATCGAGGGACGCGGCCAGGTTGCGCGGGCTGAGAAGCGGAGAGATTTACCGCCGAGGTTATTATCCATAACTTATTGCGTAGAAGAGCCCAGTCTTCCACCTTCGATCCGGCACTTCGGAGGTGGGGCTGGGCTTTTTAGAGACAGGGAGCAAGGGAGCCGGTAGCCAGTAGCCGGTAGCCAGTAGTTCAGAGTATGAGAGCGACAGCGTTTGTGACACGGAAGGGTGCTTGACAGGGGTGCGGGATTGGGTTACTTTGCAATGTAAAGTGAGGCCGGGATGAGCGAGCTGAACAAGGCGCTAGGCGACATCAGCAACATCCGAATGCAGGTGGCCCGGAGCACGGATTTTCGGGGTTACGGTCCGGCGACGCTGGCGGCGACAGGCGATCTGGCGCTGGCGGCTGCGACGGCGCAGCGGTTGTGGCTGCCCGGTCCAGCCGGACATATTGAGGCCTACCTGGCAACCTGGATTGCGACAGCGGCGGTGAGCGCGGCGGTGATTGGAGCGGAGATGTTCGCGCGGACGCGGCGCATGCATCGGGGCATGGCCGACGAGATGATCCGGATGGCAGTGGAGCAGTTTCTGCCGTCGGTGGCCGCAGGCATGCTGATGACGTTTGTGCTAGTGCGCTACGTGCCCTCGGCGGAGTGGATGCTGCCGGGAGTGTGGCAGGTGATTTTCAGCCTGGGGGTGTTTTCTTCGTGCCGGTTTTTGCCGCGGCCGATGATTGCGGCGGGCGTGTGGTACCTGGCGACGGGCGCATTTTGCATTTCGCTCGGCGATGCGCGGGCGCTGTCGCCGTGGGCGATGGGCATTCCCTATGGATTGGGGCAACTGCTGGTGGCGGGAGTGCTCTACTACAAAGCGGAGGAGGCGAGTGATGAAGGTTAAGGCGCGAAGAAGCGAAGGTCGGTTCGCCTATGAAGGGCTGGACCGTGTGATTCACGAGCGCGCGCGGCTGAGCATTCTGACCAGCCTGATGACCAATGCGAAGGGACTGACCTTTAACGATCTGAAGGATCTGTGCGCACTGACGGACGGCAATCTGAGCCGGCACTTGCGTGTGCTGGAACGGGCAAAGATGGTGGAGATCGTGAAGGGGCAGGACCGGAACCGCCCGCAGACGGTTTGCCGGATCACGGCGCCGGGGCGGAGAAGCTTTCTTGAGTATTTGGAGACGCTGGAGCAGGTGATCCGCGACGCAGCGAGCGGAAAAACGACGGAAGCGGCGGCGAAGCTGGTGCGGGAGTGGGCGGCTTCGCGAGCGTAAGTTTTTTTGTGAAATGACTTTGCATCGCAAAGTGGGGAGCATCTAAACCATCAAAGTGAGTGGCAACCAGAAAGAGGAACGAAGATGAGCGGATTTTTGGGGCTGGGTGCGAATCCGCAACCCAGAGCCAGGACGTGGTCAGCGGGAGCAAAGCTGATTGTGGTTTGTGTTTTGGCGCTGTTGATGAACATTCCAGGGCTTTTTGTGCAGGGGCTGGTGACCGACCGGATGACGCGGGCTGCAGAAGCCGCTGCGAGAATTAGCGGGCCTGCCACGTCGGTGACAGTGGATGCGTATCAGTCAGTCAACCGATCGCTCAAGTACGTGCTGCTCTTTGAGGGGCTGGTTTTTCTCACTTACTTCACATTTGAAGTGACGAGCAGGAAACGAGTGCATCCGGCGCAATACGTACTGGTGGGCGTGGCGCAAATCATTTTTTATCTGCTGCTGTTGTCGCTTTCAGAGAAGGTTGGATTCGATGTGGGCTTTCTGATTGCGGGCGCGGCGACGGTGGGGCTGCTTTCAGTGAATGCGAACTGGATCTTCAGGAGCCCCATGCTGGGGTTGAGAGCGCTTGCGGTCTTCACTCCACTGTATGGGCTGATTTATGTGCTGCTCCGGCTGAAGGATTATGCGCTGCTGGTGGGTGCCGTGGCGAGTTTTGCGGCAGTAGCGGCAGCCATGTACCTGACGCGCGAGATCGACTGGTATGGTGCACTGACGGCGCAGGGAGCGGAGAAGCAGCGCACGGCTGCGGAGAGTTCGTCCTAGGGCTGGGAGAATTTCGCGATGCGCGAGGCAGCGGGTGAGAGGAGGATGTCGATGGCCAATGACTCTGCCATACAAGGAAACAGGCAGCCGGGGCTGCACGTGGCGATCATCATGGATGGGAACGGGCGCTGGGCGGCGCGGCAGGGATTGCCGCGGGTGGCGGGGCATCGGGTGGGTGTGCTGACGGCGCGGCGGATCGTGGAGCACGCGGACGAGATCGGAATCCGGTGCCTGACGCTGTATGCATTCTCGTCGGACAACTGGCGGCGGCCGGCCGCGGAAGTGACACGCGTTTTCTGGCTGCTGCGGGCGTTTCTGCGGATGGAAACGGCGAGGCTGCGGGAACGCGGCGTGCGATTCGAGGCGATCGGGCGGCGCGACCGGATTCCCGAGGCGGCGCTGCGAACGATGGAGAGGACAGAAGAGGTGACGGCGGGCGGAAGCGGATTGCATCTGCGCGTGGCGATTGATTACTCTTCGCGCGATGCGATTGCGCGCGCGGCGTGCGAGGCGGCGGCGTTGAGCGATGAGGCACTGTTCCGTCCCGATATGCTGCGGTCCATGGTGACACAAGCGCTTGCCGGAGATTGCGGCGAAGTGGACCTGCTGATTCGCACGGGCGGGGAAAAGCGGTTGTCGGATTTTCTGCTGTGGGAGTGCGCGTACGCGGAGCTGGCGTTTACAGAACGGATGTGGCCGGAGTTCGACGAGGCCGATCTGGATGCGGCGATCGCGGAGTTCCGGCACCGCGAGCGGAGATTTGGGGGAGTGCCTGAGCCCCCGATGAAGCAAGTCAGCGAGCCGGCAGGTCAGCCAGTCAGCGCTTGAGGACTGGCTAATCAAAATGAATGCGACAAGAGAATCAATGCACGCCGGCTGGAGCCTTGGCGTGCTTGACCTTGGTGAACAGCCACACCAGGAAGACGCAGAGGAAGCAGAGAATCGCGGTCCAGCGGAAGACGTCGACGTAAGCCCACAGCAGCGCCTGCTGGCCTAGCTCGCGGTAGAGGAATCCATGGGCCTGCGGCAGGGCGTTGGCGGGATTGGAAAAGCGTCCTAAAGCCGAATTCAGGCCCGCGGTTTGTTGCTGCAACCAGGGCTGCGTTTGGGAGACGGAGCCGGCGATCTGGATCTGGTGGAGATCGGCGCGGCGAACAAGCAGCGTTTGCGATACAGAGATTCCCACGGAACCGCCGATGTTGCGCACAAGGTTGAAAATGCCGCTGGCGTTGCCGATCTCCTCATTACGCAGGTTGGTGTAGGCCTGCGTGGTGATGGGCACGAAGACAAAGCTCAAGGCGAACCCGGTGATGATGATGGGCCAGAGAAGCGTTTGGGGACCGACCGACAGATTCACGTTGCCGAAGGTGAGCGATGTGAAGCCGAAGACGATGAATCCGAATGTGAGCAGATAGCGCGGGTCGATGCGACCGCTGAGGAATCCGATGGCCGGCATGCCGAGGATGGCGCCGATGCCGCGGGGAAAGACAACGATCCCGGCAGTGAACGCGGTATAGCCGAGGAGTTCCTGGTAGAAGAGGGGCAGAACCGTAACCATGGAATACACGGCGACACCGAAGAGGATCATCAGCATGCAGCCAACGGCAAAGTTGCGATCGGAGAGAATGCGCAGGTTGACGAGCGGTTTGCGGGCGCGGCAGGAATAAACGATCCAGGCGATGAGCGCGGAGGCGGCGATGGCCGCGGTGTAGCGAACCCACGTTGCTCCGAACCAGTCCACCTCCTGCCCTTTGTCGAGGACCACCTGCAGGCAGCCGGTCCAGACAATGAGGAGGCCGAAGCCAAGGTTGTCAAATTTGCCCGGCTTGGCGTCCCTGACATACGACGGATCGTGGATGAAGCGGCCGATCATGAAAGCGGCAAGAATGCCGACGGGGATGTTGATATAGAAGGCGTATCGCCAGCTATAGGCGTCTGTGAGCCATCCGCCGAGCGTGGGGCCGAGGACGGGAGCGACCACGACACCGAAGGCGAAGACAGCCATGGCCTGCCCGCGCTTCCGCGGTTCGAAGCTTTCGAGGAGGATGGCCTGGGAGAGCGGCTGGAGCGCGCCGCCGCCGGCACCCTGAACGATGCGCGCGAGCAACATCAGGGGCAGGCTGGGCGCGGCTCCGCAACAGAACGATGCCGCGGTGAAGATGAGGACACACGCTACCAAGAACCGCTTGCGCCCGAAGCGCAGGGCAAACCAGTTGCTGGCAGGAAGGATGACGGCGTTGGCAATGAGGTAGCTGGTGAGGACCCAGGTGGCTTCGCTGTTGGTGGCCGAAAGCGAACCGGCGATGTAGGGCAGGGCGACGGCGACGATGGCGGTATCGAGCACCTCCATAAACGTCGCCAGCATTACGGAGGCGGCGACCAACCACGGAGAAACCGCCGTGCTTTGCGGCTGACAGACGGAGGTCTCCGCCATACACCCCTGCTCAATGGGATAGGATCAGGCCGACCGCCGAACATGCCGGCGGGCCATAAGATGCAGGAGCGGCGGGATGGGGTTGCGTTTGGCGGGCACTGCGCAGGGTTGGGGTTGTGCGGCGGCGGTCTTTTGGACATGGCGCAAAGGAATGCGGGAAAGGGCGAGACGCAGGCTTTGCAAGGGCCAAGGGGCTGGAGCTAAGATATCGGCAAGCGCCGCGTGATTCCCCTTGCGGCCCGCTTGTCCAAGTCCCGCAGCTTTTGCAATATCATTGCCGCGACGCAAATGAAGCCAATCTAATACGATCCAGAGACCGGAGAGACTGCCATGCCGGAG
The DNA here is from genome assembly GCA_900290245.1 of Candidatus Sulfuritelmatomonas gaucii. Classification (GTDB taxonomy): domain Bacteria; phylum Acidobacteriota; class Terriglobia; order Terriglobales; family Acidobacteriaceae; genus Telmatobacter; species Telmatobacter gaucii. The sequence goes on from OKRB01000073.1 coordinate 33,400, forward strand.
ATGGAAGATCCGAAGACGACCGAGAGCCCTTCGAAAACGGTTACGAGGCGCAAGTTCATTCTGGGCGTAATTGCCGGAGGCGCCGTGGTGAGCGCAGCGAGCTACAAGATTCTTGCGCCCGGCCGCGCGAGGAGCTTTGGCGGCGAGCGCCTAATCAGCCTGAATGTGAACGGCAAGCAGCGCCGCGTGGATGTGATGAAGCAGGAGACGCTGGCGTGGACGCTGCGCTACAAGCTGGGGCTGACGGGCACCAAGCTGGGTTGCGATCGCGCCGAGTGCGGAAGCTGCACCGTGCTGATCGACGATGTGCCCTACTATAGCTGCTCGGTGCTGACGAATACGGTGCGCGGAAAGAACGTGACAACAATCGAAGGCCTCGAAGCGGAGGACGGAACGCTGCATCCGGTGCAGCAGGCGGTGGTGGACGAGCAAGGGTTTCAATGCGCGTTCTGCATGCCGGGCTTCGTGATGTCGGCGGTCGGATTTCTGAAGAAGAATCCGAACCCCACGCGCGAGGAGATGGCGCAGGGAGTATCGGGCAACCTGTGCCGCTGCCAGGATTACACGAAGATTCTGGACGCAATGATGCGCGGCGCCCAGTACACGAAGACCGGGGTGCCCGCAGGCGCTGGTTCGGCGGCTGGCTTGAAGAGGAGGGCTTGAGCGATGGCAGATGAAGCGGTTGCCAATGCCGTGAAGGTAGAAGAGCTGAAGCCAATACCGTTTGGCGAGGGATACAAGCTGATCGGGAAAGATTTCTCGACCAACGACCTGGTGGCGAAAGTGACGGGTCGTGCGAAATATGCCGAGGACTTTCGCGCGGAAGGGATGCTGTTCTGCCGCCTGGTGCTGAGCCCGATGCCGCACGGTCGCGTGAAGCGGATCAACGCGGAAAAGGCGCTGGCGATGCCGGGAGTGAAGGCGATTCTGACGCCGGCAGAGGTTCCCGGTCATGCGGATTATGTGAACGACAACGGGCAAACGATCAAGGCAGACAAATGGGGTGAGCTGGCGCTGGCGGATGAACCGATGTACCAGGGCGAGCCGATCCTGGCGGTGGCGGCGGTGGACGAACTGACCTGCGCAGAGGCGATCGAGAAGATCGAGATCGACATGGAGCCGCTGCCGTTCGCGGTCGATCCGCTGGGGAGCCTGCGGCCCGGCAGCTCGAATGCGCGCCTCGACGGAAATGTGTGGGCGCCTGTGCCGCACTCGCGCGAGACGGCGCTGACAACGCTGAAGTGGACGAACGAAGACTTTGCCGAATACGACCACGGGCGGCTGCCGATGGGCCATGCACCGGAGACGTGGGCCTATGGAGACGTAGATGCAGGATTCAAGAATGCGGCTGTGGTGCTGGACGAGACGTTTCTTACGCCGGATGTGAGCCACCAGTGCCTTGAGCCGCGCACCACTCTGGCGTACTGGCAGAACGGGAAGCTGTTCCTGTATACGGGCACGCAAAGCACCCAACAGACAGTGTCCGCCATCGCGCGATGGATGCAGATGTCCGAAGACAAGGTCGTCTTCGTGAGCGAATACACGGGCGGCGGATTCGGCAGCAAGATTACCGGCGCGCAGACGCTGGTGATTCCCGCGCTGCTCTCAAAGAAGCTGAACGCGCCGGTGATGATGCGCATCAGCAGAGAGGAAGAGCACTTTATCGGGCGAGCACGGCCGGGTATCCGCGGGCGCGTGAAGATCGGTCTTGCCAAGGATGGGAAGATCACCGCGCTCGATATGTTCCTGGTTTCGGACGCGGGTTCGTATGGATCGAACGGCGACGGCGGCTCCTGCGGAAGCATCACTTCGCTGCTGTATCAGCCTCCGGCGATGCGGTTCCGCAATGTGACGGTGGCGACGAACACGCCGCCGCGCAGCGCGCAGAGCGCTCCGGGCGGCATGCAGGCGATCGCGATCATGGAGCCGATTTTGTCGAAGGCGGCGCGACAACTGGGCGTGGACCAGGTTGCACTGCGGCGCGTGAACTCTCCCGAAGGAAAGGCCGAGTATGGGCCGGTAAATCACGCAGGAAAGCGCGCATATGTGACGAGCTGCTACCTGAAGCAGGCGCTGGATTACGGGGCACAGCAGTTCAAGTGGCAGGAGCGGGTGGCCAGCAAACCAAAAAAGACGGGTACGAAGGTGCATGGATTGGGCGCGGCGATCACCTGTTTTCACGGCGGATCGAGCGGGTTTGACGGGCTGATCGTGATCACGCCGGAAGGCCGGGTGCGGATTCATAGTGGGATCGGCAACCTGGGGACGGAGGCGCTGATCGATGTGCATCGCGCGGCCGCCGAGGTATTGGATGTGCCGTGGGATTCGGTGGACATCGTGTGGGGCGATACGGCGAAGAATTTGCCTTACTCGTGTCACTCGGGCGGGAGCCAGACCATTCATGCCATGACGCGGGCGGCCCACGCGGTCGGCCTGGAGTGCAAGCAGAGGCTGCAGGAAGTTGCCGCCAAATCGCTCGGTGGAGATCCAGGTGGGTATGAGGTGGCCAACCTGCGCGTTGCGCGCAAGGGAGGCGGCGCGGGGCTGAGTTTTGCCGAGGCAGCGCAGAAGGCGATTCAACTGGGCGGAATTTATGACGGCCACGACGTGAACCAAGACGTGAACAAATACACGCAGCAGTCGGTTCATGCCATGGCGGGACAGGGATTGATCGCTTCGGCGCGCGACAAGTATCCGCACGACGGCGATTCGTTCTCGTATCTGGCGTGCTTTGCGGAAGTGGAAGTGGACGTGGAGACGGGCGTGTACCACATCGTCGATTACCTGGCCTACGCCGATGTGGGCACGGTGATTCATCCGGCGGCGCTAGGCGGGCAGGTGTTAGGACGCTCGACACTGGGCATCGCGCACGCCATCGGCCAGAAGTGGGTGATCGATCCCGAATACGGCTCGACGGTGGCGAAGCGGTTCTATCAGAACAAGCCGCCCACGATTCTGGATGTGCCGGTGGACATGAAGTGGAATGCGCTGAACATTCCCGATCCGGAGACGCCGGTGGGTGCACGGGGGTGCGGCGAGCCGCCGGTGGGGGGTGGATGCGCGGCAATTCTGAATGCGCTGGCAGACGCGGTGGGAGACAACATCTTTCAGCGCGCGCCGGTGAATGCGGATACGATTTTGACTTCGTATGAAGCGGGTCGGCCGATGCAGGAGGCGCTGACGGCGCACATATGAAGGCAGGGAGCGGGGAGTAGCCAATAGGGAGTTGAAGACAGGGACGCAGGGACCAGGGACGAGGTTTGTTGTGGGTGATCCAGCGGGACTTCCCACCCTAAGCGCGATGAGACCGCGCTTAGGAAGGGGCACCCGAATTGGGAGTGAGCTATGGCGGTGATACGAGATGTAATGCCGGCGTTTGACCTGCTTCAGCCGGAGAGTGCCGCGGATGCGCAGAAGCTGCTCGAGCAGCATGGCGAAGATGCGTGGGTGATGGCCGGCGGCATGGACAGCTTTGACTGGCTGAAAGACCGCATCAAGAAGCCGAAGGTGCTGGTGGATCTGAGCGGAGCAGATGATCTCAAAGGGATTCGCGCGACGAGCGATGGCGTGGAGATCGGCGCGATGACAACGCTGACGAAGATCGCGGAGCATCCGCTGATCCAGAAGAACTACGGCCTGCTCGCGCAGGCTGTGGAACTGGTGGCGTCGCCGCAGATTCGCAACCAGGGCACGCTGGGCGGCAATGTGTCGCAGGATGCGCGGTGCTGGTACTACCGCGACGGCTGGCCGTGTTATCGAGCGGGCGGGAATATCTGCTATGCGGACACGCCTGTGGGGCGCAACCGGGAGCATGCGATTTTTGGCGCGGACCGGTGTGTCGCGGTGCATCCATCGGATTCGGCGCCGGCACTTATCGCTTTGGATGCAAAGTTTGTGATGCGGACGCCGAAGGGCGAACGAGTGGTGGATGCGGAGGATTATTTTGTCGGGCCGGAGACGGACATTACGCGGCTGAACATTCTGGGGCCGGGCGATCTGCTGACGGCGATCCGCATTCCTGCGACGTGGGCCGGAGCGAAGTTCTACTTTGAGAAGGTGCGCGACCGGAACGTGTGGGATTTCCCGCTGATGAATGTGGCGAGCGCGATGAAGCTGAGTGGAAACAATATTGACCAGATGAGAATCGCGGTGAACGCCGTGGCGCCAAAGCCGATGCGGCTGAAGGCGGTGGAAGATGCGGTGCGCGGCAAGACGGCGAATGCCGATACCGGCGAGATGGCGGGCAAACTCGCGGTCGAGGGCGCGGTGCCGCTGCAGTTTAACGCCTACAAGATTCCGCTGATGAGGAACCTGGTGAAGCGCGCAATCGTCGGAACACAGGAGGCCGCATGAGGCTCTTCGAATGGGCCACAAGTCCATGGGGACAATCGGTTCCCATCCACATTGCTTGGGGACTGATGTGGGTTGCGGTGATTGCCGGATTGTTCTTCATGATCGTGCACTCGCTGTACCTGATCGTGGTGAGGCCGCCGAAGCGATTTGCGCAGCGGAAAGCGGAAGCGAGCACGGCGGCGGTTCCGGAGCGCGTGCCGCGGCACACACTCACGGCGCGGCTGTTTCACTGGATCATGGCGGCTTCGATGCTCACGCTGCTGATTACGGCGTTTCTGCCAAAGGTGGGCGTGCAGTTCAACTGGGTTCTCTACCACTGGATCGCGGGCGTGGTGCTGACGGTTTCGATCCTCTTTCACATTGTGCACTCGACGTTTTTCCTGGATTTCTGGTCGATCTGGCCGGACAAGACGGATTTGCGCGATGCGATGAACCGGACGCGGCGATTTTTCGGCAAGGATGCGCCCAGCCCGAGCAAATTTGCGAAGTATCCGCTCGAAAACAAGCTGTATCACGGTGCGGTCATGCTGGCCGGGCTGGCGGTGATCGTTACCGGGCTGTTCATGATGAAGCGCGTGCAGACGGGGATCTTCACGCGGAATCCGTATCTCTTCAGCGATATGACTTGGGGCCTGATGTATGTGCTGCACGGGCTGGCCGGCGTGGGATTTATTGCGCTGACGATCATGCACATCTACATGGGCGTGCGGCCGGAGAAGTTCCCGATCACGAAGTCGATGATCTTCGGCTGGATGAGCCGCGATTTCTACCTGGAGGAACACGACACCGGGCGATGGGCTGTGAAGGGCTCGTCATCTTCGAAACGAGGCCTGGCCGCAAGTGATGGCGACTGAGATCCAGCGACAGTGCGAAACGATTGAGGAGTGCTACGAATTCACGCTCTCCTATGCAGCGCGCGGAGTTTCCGGCGAAGACGCCGGTGACGCAGGCAGGCAACTGCGCGATTATCTGACGCAGGCCGCCACGGCGATGCGGGGACTGGCGCGGAGTTACGCGGAAACGATCGAGCAGGAGCAGCTTGCGCCTGCGGAGAAGTACCAGGCGTTTTTTGCCGTGCTGAAGCGCGATGCAGAGAATGCAGTCGCGGCGGTGGACCTGGTGCTGGCGCAGGCGACGATCGGATCGCAACTGATTGACAATCTGAATGCGTCGATCCATCTTCGCGCGCTGCTGGCCGATCTGTTCCTGGTGACGGAAATTCTGGAAGTGCGGCAGACGAAGGCGGTTGCGGCGGCGGATGGGGCTGCAGGATCACCCTGAGCGGCATAGGCAAGACGCATGTATTCGGCGCAAGTTCTCGATCATTTTGAACATCCGCGCAATGCGGGGACGGTTGCCGAGGCAGACGCTTCGGCACGGATCGAGAATCCGGCATGCGGCGACATTCTCGAGCTCACAATCAAAGTTTCGGACGGGCGGATTGAGGAGATTCGCTTCAAGGCGAAGGGCTGCGTGGCCGCAATGGCGTGCGGATCGGCGCTGACGGAGCTGGTGCGCGGAAAGACGGTGGACGAGGCGCGAAAGCTGAGCCGGGAAGAGCTGGTGCGCGTGGTCGGCGGATTGCCGGCGGCTTCGTCGCATGCGGGGCACCTAGCGATGGATGCGCTGGGGGCGGTGTTGGGGAAACTGGCGCGGGATCACTAAGGCACCGGCCTTATGTTCTCCCAGATCTCGAAACGAGACCTGGGCACCCACGTTTTGGGCAGGCTGAGCGCTGCGAAAAGCAATAGCAGATGCCTCGGCTCCGCTTAGCCCACGCCCGCTTTGCGCGCGCGGAGCCCCAGACGCGCTCCGCTCGGGGTGACACGCGAAGTAGTGTGATTGCCCGATAGAGCGGCTGGTAGGAGAGCTATGGCGTGGACCGCGGTCGTTTGCCGGTGTAGGTGGCGTAGTCTGCGGGCGTGTTGAGGCCGGCTTTGGCGAGTGTGTCGAGAACTGGGATGTAATCGATGCGCGGCGAGTTGGCGTGCAAAACTTCCCGCGCATTGCTGGTGACGGGCGCGGCGAGAAATGCTTCGATCAGATTGCGATTCACGAGAAGCGGATGGCCGTGTTTGCCGCTGTTCTCGGGTGCGACGGCCCAGAGGCCGCGGGTGAGGGCGCGAGCGAATGAGGTTCGGAGCAGATCGAGGGAGCCGGCGCTCAACGGCGGGCAATCGACGGGCGTGATCATGGCAGCGTTAAAGCCGCGGCTTAGGAGTTCGCGCAGGCCGGTTTGCAACGAGCTGAATTGACCGCGCTCGGGGTTTGGATTGCGGACGAGGGTCGCACCGTTCACTTCGACGATCGGCGTGAGCGATTCGGCGTTTCGCCCGGCGACGACGATGACCGCGCGGGTGAGCGGTTGGAGAGCGAGGATGCCGGCGGAGAGGAGTGTCTGCCGGGCGGCCGTTGGGCCGGTTTCTTGTGGAGGCCAGGGAAGCAAGGCTTTGTCGGCTCCCATGCGCGAGGACTCGCCGGCGGCGAGGATGAGGGCGCAGAGGTGGGGTGCGGTGGCCATAAGGAAACGATAGCTGGAGTGGGAACAAAGGAACAGGGAACCTGTGCTGCCGCACCTTCTTGCTAACGGCTCAAGAAGGATAGGCCGCGAAATTGCCGGCGTGGACGCCGGCGGAACAGCCAATCAGGAGACCGGCGCTACGTCTTTTCGGCAGCGGGGACGGATTCGGCAGGCGCCGGCTCGTTGGAGGCAGCGGCGTGGCGGGCGCTTTGGAACCAGCTCATGTGGGGCAGGGCGCGCTCGGCGCGACGGCGCATGGCGATGAGTTCGGCGAGGATGGATACGGCGATTTCTTCGGGCGTGACCGCGCCGATGTCGAGCCCGATGGGCGAATGCACGCGGTCAAAGAGCTCGGGGTTTAGCCCCTCTTGAGTGAGCTCACGAAAGACGGTGATGGCTTTGCGCCGGGAGCCGATCATGCCGATGTAGCGCGCCGGCGTTTGCACGGCCCAGCGCAAGATGCGCATGTCGTCGCGGTGGCCTCGAGTGCAGATAACGATGTAGGAGGACTCGCTTGGGTTGATTTCCTTGAGCGTCTCGTCGAAGTTGCGGGCGATCACTTCCCGAGCTCCGGGGAAGCGTTCGGTGTTGGCGTAGGTGTCGCGGTCGTCGGTGACGATGCAATCGAAGCCGGCGTTGCGAGCGGCTTTGAAAAGCTCGAAGGCGACGTGGCCGGCGCCGAAGATGTAGAGAAGCGGCACGGGCAGGACAGGCTCGATAAAGATTTCCAAGGTGCCTCCACAGACGAGGCCGGTGTCGTATTTCGGGTTCTGGTTGAGGTCGAAGGAAAGGGTGCGCGGTTTTTCCTGGGCGATGACTTCGCGCGCGGCCTGCCAGACTTCGGCTTCGACGCAGCCGCCACCGATGGTGCCGGCGATGGAGCCATCATCGCGCACGAGCATTTTGGCGCTCTGGAACGAGGGGATGGAGCCGCGCGAGTTCACAATGGTCGCGACAGCGCCGCTGTGGCCCTCACGCTGCAACTTCACGATTTCCTCGTAAACGTTCATCTCTATCAATTATTGGGTTGGCTCAGAAGTAAGTCAATCCGAGCCTGGAGCGAGCTGTGTACCGAGGCCGCACTCCAGCGGGCCAGGCAGAGCAAAATGCTATTGCCGAAAGGACTTGTTTGCGCTAACTTCAAAGACTCACACCGATTGTTGTAGAGGAGGCTGGCGATGCCCCGAATTGTCCGTTGTTCGATTATTCAGGCTTCGAATGCGGTGCCTGCGACTGAGCCGCTGCCCAGGCAAAAGCAGGCGATGGTGGAGAAGCATGTGAGGTTGATCCGGCAGGCGGCGAAGGCGGACGCGCAGATTGTGTGCCTGCAGGAGATCTTCAACGGGCCGTACTTCTGCGCCGAGCAGGAGACGAAGTGGTACGAGATGACCGAGCGGGTTCCCGATGGGCCGACCGTGAGCCTGATGCGCGGGCTGGCGAAAGAACTGGGGATCGCAATGATCGTGCCGGTATACGAGGTGGAGCAGGAGGGGATCTTCTACAACACGGCGGCGGTGATCGCGAAGGATGGGTCGTATCTCGGAAAATATCGCAAGACGCACATTCCGCATGTGGCGCCGGGATTCTGGGAGAAGTTTTATTTCCGGCCGGGGAACCTGGGGTACCCGGTATTCGATCTGGGTTTTGCGAAGATCGGCGTCTATATCTGTTATGACCGGCATTTTCCTGAGGGCGCGCGCTGCCTGGGATTGAACGGCGCGGAGATTGTGTTCAATCCGTCGGCGACGGTGGCGGGGCTGAGCGAGTACTTGTGGAAGCTGGAGCAGCCGGCGCACGCAGCGGCGAATGGGTATTTTATTGCGGCGATCAATCGTGTGGGGACCGAGGCGCCGTGGAACATAGGCGAATTCTATGGGTCGAGCTACTTCTGTAATCCGCGGGGCAAGATTATTGCGGAGGCCAGCCGCGACAAGGACGAGGTTCTGACTGCCGATTTGAATCTGGATGAGATCGCCGAGGTACGGCGGACGTGGCAGTTTTATCGCGACCGGCGGCCGGACTTGTATGGACCGCTGGTGGCGGGGTGATGGAGACAGGGAACAGGGAGCAGCCAATAGGGAGTAGAAGAGCAGGGAAGCATGAGTACAGCGGCAATTCCGGATGATCCGCAAATTCGAGAACGGTTCAGCGAGCTGAAGCCGGCGCTGACGGCACAGGCCGCGGTGATCGAGGCAGATCGCTGCCTGAACTGTTTTGATGCGCCGTGCACGGCGGCGTGCCCTACTCATATTGATGTGCCGGGATTCATCAAGCGGATTGCATCGGGGAATTTGCGCGGGTCGGCAGTGAGAATCCTGGACGCGAACATCCTTGGCGCGAGTTGCGCGAGGGTGTGCCCGGTGGACGTGCTGTGCGAGGGCGCATGCGTGATGGTTCGGCAAAATCGAAAGCCGATCCAGATTGCGCTGCTGCAGCGGCATGCGATGGATGCTTTCTGGGAGGCAGGCGAGAGGCTGCCGGTGAAGTCGGCTGGGGCGAAGAAGCTGCGCGTGGCCTGCATCGGCGGAGGGCCGGCATCGCTGGCTTGCGCGGCGGAGTTGTGCCGACAAGGCGCACAGGCAACGGTGATTGAGCGGCGCGAGCTTCCGGGCGGGCTGAATACTTACGGCGTGGCGGAGTACAAGCTACGCGCGGCGGACAGCGTGCGTGAGGTGGAGATGATCCGCGGGCTGGGAGTGGAGTTCCGGTGCGGAGTTGATGTGGAGTCGGCGGCTGCGCTGGATGCGCTGGAGGCGGAGTTCGACATCATTTTCCTGGGCCTGGGACTGGGAGCGATGCAGCGCCTGAATATTCCCGGCGAGGACTCCGAAGGAGTGATGAATGCGCTGGAGCTCATTGCCGCGTACAAGACGGGACACCTGCGCGAGCTGCACGGGACCGTCGTGGTGGTGGGCGCAGGGAATACGGCAATTGACGCAGCGAACGCGGCAAAACGGCTGGGAGCGGAGACGGTTTATATGCTCTACCGGCGCAGCGAAGCTGAGATGTCGGCGTTCGAGTTTGAGTATGAGCACGCCAAGCAGGAGGGCGTGCAGTTTATGTGGCACCGGGTTCCGATGTCGATTAAGTTGGATCCGGATGCACACGGGCGGTTGCTGCTCTACTCAGTGCAGGTGAAGCAGGCGAATGGGCAGTTCGAGGCAGTGCCTCATTCGGAGTTGGCGGTCACATGCGACCTGGTGGTGCCGGCTGTCGGGCAATCGCCGCTGACGGAACTGCTCGGGAAGCTGCGCGGCGTGGAAGTGAAGGACGGGCGCATCTTGGCGGATCGCTTGACGGGCCAGACCGGAAACAAGAGGTACTTTGCCGGCGGCGATTGCGTGAACGGCGGGCGCGAGGTAGTGGATGCGGTGGCCGGAGGGAAGCGTGCGGCGATGGCGATGCTGAAAGCTGCGGAGGTGGCCGATGCCTGACATCAGCGTGAAGGGATTTGCGGGGAAGATCGATTCGCCGAATCCGTTTTGGCTGGCTTCAGCGCCGCCGACGAACACCGGCGAAATGATCATGCGGGCGTTTGACGCGGGCTGGGGCGGCGCGGTGTGGAAGACAATCGGCGAGCCGGTTGTAAATGTGAGCTCGCGCTACTCGGCGACGGACTGGAACGGGCAGCGGATGATGGGGTTCAACAATATTGAGCTGATCAGCGACCGGACCGTGGAACAGAATCTGGCCGAGATGGCAGAGGTGAAGAAGCGTTACCCAAAGAACGCGGTGATTGCGTCGCTGATGGTGGCATCGAACCGCGAAGCGTGGCACGAGATTGTGACGCGCACGGAGGATGCAGGAGCGGACGGGCTGGAGCTGAACTTCGGTTGCCCGCACGGGATGAGCGAGCGCGGCATGGGCTCGGCGGTAGGGCAGGTGCCGGAGTACGCGGAGATGATTACCGCGTGGGTGAAGGAGAAGGCGAAGACGCCGGTGCTGGTGAAGCTGACACCAAATATTTCGGATATTCGCGCGGTGGCGCGGGCGGCGAAGCGCGGCGGGGCGGATGGGCTTTCGGCGATCAATACGATCAATTCGATTACGGGAATCGATCTCGATACGTTTGTGCCGCGGCCGAATGTGGATGGGAAGAGCTCGCACGGCGGTTACTGCGGGCCAGCGGTGAAGCCGATTGCGCTGAACATGGTGCAGCAGATTCTGAGCGATCCCGAGTCGGCGCTGCCGCTTTCAGGGATCGGCGGGATCGGAACGTGGCGCGATGCGGCGGAGTTTTTGCTGCTGGGATGCGGAACGGTGCAGGTGTGCACGGCGGTGATGCACTACGGCTACCGGATTGTCGAGGACATGGCCGACGGGCTGGACAACTGGATGCGCGAGAAAGGATTCAAGACGCTGGAGGATTTTCGCGGGCTGTCGCTGAATCGAGTGACGGAGTGGAAGCACCTGAATTTGAATTACAAAATTGTGGCGCGCATCGACGAGCAGAAGTGCATTGGCTGCGACCTGTGCCACATTGCGTGCTGGGATGGCGCGCACCAGTGCATTCACTTGGATCGCGTGACGGGGCCGGTGGATGGGCATGTGGAGTTGCATCGGACGCCGGCACAGGAGGAAGCGGAACGCAGGGCGCAGATTGCGGAGACGCCGGTGACGCGTAACGAGCGTGCGGAGGCGTTTGCGCCGGGACCATATCCGACGCCGCTCGAGCGGATTCCGCGGGTGGATGAGACCGAGTGCGTGGGGTGCAACTTGTGTTGGTGCGTGTGCCCGGTGGAGGGGTGCATCACGATGGTCGAGGTGGAAACGGGGTTGAAAGCCGAGACGTGGGAAGAGCGGACGCGCGGAGCGGCGTGCGGATAAGGCAGGGAGCAAGGGAGCGAGGGACCTGGGGAACGAGGGAACAAGGGAACAAGAAGACAGGGATGCTGAGAGCAGGGGCCACTTCGAAGTTTGAGTTTCGTATTTTTTGCGCAGGGGCTAAAGCCCCGTTTTGTTTCTGGAATGTGATTCGGCACGACTGAAGTCGTGCCCTGATACAAACGTGGATTGAGGAGTTCGTGGTATCCCAGGTTCCAAAATTGGGACCTGGGGCACCCGGCTTTAGGATGCGACGAAAAGGATGAAAGACCATGTCGAGCGTATTGATTCAGAACGGAACGGTAGTGAATGCGGACGCCAGTGTGAAGGCCGATCTGTTGATCGATGGCGCGGTGATCAAGGAGGTGCGCGCGGGGATTCCGGCGGGCGCGGCAGACAAGGTGGTGGATGCGACGGGGCTGCTGGTGCTACCGGGCGGGATCGATGCGCACACGCATCTCGACATGCCGTTTGGGGGGACGAACTCCGCCGACGACTTTGAAACGGGCACGCGGGCGGCGGCAATTGGCGGGACGACGACGATTGTGGACTTCGCGATCCAGGCGCGCGGCACCAAGATGCGGACGGCGCTGGATACATGGTGGAAGAAGGCCGAAGGCAAGGCGTGCATTGATTACGGGCTGCACATGATTGTGACCGACCTGCCGGATGCGGGCCTGGAAGACATGGACGATTTGGTGCGCGAGGGCGTGGCGAGCTTCAAGCTGTTCATGGCGTATCCCAACGTGCTGATGGTGGATGATGCCACGATCTACAAGGCGCTACGGCAGACGGCGAAGAATGGCGCGTTGATCTGCATGCACGCGGAGAACGGGTCGGTGATTGACGTGATCGTGCAGCAGGCGCTGGCCGAGGGCAAGACGGCGCCGATTCACCACATGCTGACGCGGCCGACGAAAGCTGAGGCCGAGGCGGTGCATCGCGCGATTGCGATGGCGGAGATTGCCGGCGTACCGATTTATATCGTCCATCTTTCGAGCGAGGATGCGCTGAACCAGGTGCGCGAGGCGCGCGACCGCGGGCTGCCGGCGTTTGCCGAGACTTGCCCGCAATATTTGCTGCTGTCGATCGAGGACATGGCGAACAAGGGCTGGGAAGTCGCGAAGTACGTATTTACGCCGCCGCTGCGCGAGAAGAAAAACCAGCCAAAGTTGTGGGATGGGCTCAGGAAAGACAATCTACAGGTGGTGTCGACGGATCATTGCCCGTTCTGCTTCGCGGATCAGAAATCACTGGGCAAGGACGACTTTACGAAAATTCCCAATGGTGGCCCGGGGATCGAGAACCGGTTGCAGTTGCTGCATCATCACGGGGTCGTGGAGGGGAATTTTTCGATCAACCGATTCGTGGAACTGGTGTCGACGGCGCCGGCGCGGATCTTCGGGATGTATCCGAAGAAGGGCGTGCTGCAGGCGGGGAGCGATGCAGACCTGGTGTTGTGGGATCCGGCGGAGAACTACACGATCAGCGCCAAGACGCACCACATGAAGGTGGACTACTCGATGTTTGAGGGGTTCAAGGTGCGGGGGAATGCGCGCGATGTGTATTCGCGCGGCGAGTTGATTGTGAGCGGCGGAAAGTTTGCGGGCAAGGCGGGACGGGGGAAGTATCTGCGCAGAGAGGCGCGGGGCGGGGCGTGGACGTAAGGAAAGCAGCCTCTAGCTCCTAGCTTCTAGCCGCTAGCTTTTGGGGTGTGGGTGAAAGTCGTGCCATCCCAGGTCCCCAAATGCGAGGGACATGGGGCATCCAGTTTTCGTGTTGGGTGGAGATCGCTAAAAACAAATGCAGGTCCTTCGACTCGTCGACTCGCTCAGGATGACCGCCTTTTTTATTGCGATGACTCTATTACTCTGAATATATTTTCGAAATATAGTACGCAGTTCACGGAGGAGGTCACGTGAGCACCGTCGATCCATCACTATCGAATCGCGACCTGATGCCAACCACCGCGGAACAGCGCACTTGGGGCTTCTACAACTACACGGCGTTGTGGTTCTCGATGTGCATGGAGATCACGACGTACCGGCTCGCCGCGGGACTGATCGCGAAAGGGATGGACTGGAAGCAGGCCATCGGGACGGTGCTACTCGGCAACCTGATCGTGCTGGTGCCGATGCTGCTGAATGCGCACGCTGGCGCGAAGTATGGGATTCCGTTTCCGGTGTTTTTGCGCGCTTCGTTTGGCGTGCGCGGGGCAAACCTGGCAGCGATGCTGCGTGCGGTGGTGGCGTGCGGATGGTTCGGGATTCAGTCGTGGATCGGCGGCAGCGCGATTGACGCAATGCTGGTGGTGATGTGGCCGTCGATGGACGGGAATCGCGGCGTGCTGTGGGCATGCTTTCTGGGCTTCTGGCTGCTGAACATGGCGGTGGTGTGGAGGGGAGTCGAGTCGATCCGGCGGCTGCAGGCGTTTGGCGCGCCGTTCATGTTCATTATGGCGGCGGCGCTGCTGGTGTGGGTGCGCGTGAAGGCGGGCAGCTTTGGAGCGATGCTGTCGACGCCGAGCCAGTTTCAAACGCGCAGCGAGTTCCTGAGCGTGTTCTTTCCATCGTTGACGGCGATGGTGGGTTACTGGGCGACGCTGGCTTTGAACATTCCCGATTTCACAAGATATTCGAAGTCGCAAAGCGCGCAGTCGTGGGGGCAGGCGTTCGGACTGCCGGTGGCGATGGTGTTGTACACGTTTCTGGGCATCGCAGTGACGTCGGCATCAGTGGTGCTGTTCGGCAAGTCGATCTGGGATCCGGTGCAACTGATCGGGCTGTTCCATGAGCCGTTTGTCGCGTTCCTGGCGATGATTGCGGTGCTGGTGGCAACGTTGAATGTGAACATCGGCGCGAATGTGGTGTCGCCGTCGAATGATTTTTCGAACCTGTGGCCACGGCTGATCAGCTTCAGGACAGGCGGGTTGATCACCGGGTTTCTGGGGTTGGCGATGTGCCCGTGGAAGCTGCTGGCGACACCAGATTCGTATATCTTCGGATGGCTCGTGGGGTACTCGGGGCTGCTGGGGCCGGTGGCCGGAATCATGGTGTGCGACTACTTCTTCATTCGCGGGACGGAGCTGGATGTGAACTCGCTCTATCACCGCAACGGTATTTACCACTACACGAAGGGCGTGAATCCGCGGGCATTGATCGCGCTGGGCGCCGGCGTGGCGATTGCGCTGATCGGCGTGTTTGTGCCGTCGCTGCACTTCCTCTATGACTATGCATGGTTCGTGGGATTCTTTAGCGCGGGCGCGTCGTACGTGGCGATGATGAAGCTGGCGCGGCCGGCTCCGGTTGCAGAGCGCGCTGAGGAAATCGCGTAAAGACTGCTTCTGGCTTTTCGTGCCCCGAAACAAGACCCAACTGTTGAGCATTGCGCTAACCCAACCAAGCTGAGCTTGGATGGGGCACCCCAGTTTAGGAGAAGTTGAGGTCGCGCGCTGGTCAGGCGGATTTCGGCGAGGGCGACAACGCGACGGAGGCTTCGGTAGTGAGCACGCGGAAGACAAAGGTTTCCTGAAGATAAAGCTGCACGGCGCAATCGGAATGGCTGAGATAGCCGATGGAAACATCCTGGCCGACGTTGAGCTCGAAGTCGCCGCCTCGCGTGGTGACTACGAATGCGCCTTCAATGGCAGGTGCCCAGATGGGATTGCCGTCGACGATGCGCTTGATGTGCTCGAGCACGGGATATCCGTGATCGCGGGTTTCAGCGAGCGCCGTATATTCGGTGGCGCCGAGCAAAACCGAGTACGGTCCGTTTACGCCCACGAGCCGCAACTGGCTGATGGCGTGCGCAATCGCATCAGGATAGGCGCGTACATCAGCGGGCAAACTGTCGATGGGATTGCTGGTGCATTCGCGAATGCCCTGGATGCCGGCATCGCGGTATCCGTTGAAGATGGCGCGATCTTCCGCGAAGGCCAGCTTCATCGCGGCGTCTTTTGCAGGCTGCCAGTCGGCGTCGTCGGAGCCGCGCTCCACGTCGTCGATGGTTTGACGCAAGAGCTCAAACGGAACGCGCACCTCGACGAGCGGCTTGACCTCGCGCTGCCTTGCGATGATGCCCTCCGCGGGAGCGGAAATCTGCTTCAGGTGGCCGGTGCCGACGCCGGGAAACGCAATGCCGCCGGGCGAAGGAACATCCACCACGCGACGGCCGGCCAGGTAGCGCTTGAGTGTTCTTGTCGTCTCTTCCTCGATCTGCGCCCATGCTGCGTCAGAGATGGGCGCCAGCTCGCGATGGAGGTTATTCATTGGACTCTCCCTTCAGTGATCCTATTCTGAGTGATGCGTCGTCCGCGGCAGCGGGTGCGGCCGGGGGCGCGGGTGATGGAGGTTCGGAAGAAGACGCTTCCGCGCGTTCTGATGCTCCCGGCCTGGTGGTCGTCACACTGTCGAGAAACGTTGCCGTCGGCACAAAGAACAGACTACCCGTGGCAGGATGGCTGACGTCGAGCAGGCGGTCGTAGTTGCCGGGCGGGTTGCCGATGAACATGTTTTCGAGCATCGTTTCGGTAACGCGAGGCGTGCGGCAGTAGCCGATGAAGTAGGTTCCGAACTCGCCGTGACCAGGGCGGCCGAAGGGCATGTTGTCGCGCAAGATCTGCAGCTGGCGTCCGTTCTCCTCGATGTTGGTGAGGGCGTTGTGCGCGTAGGTGGGCTTGTCGGTGTCGCTCAGTTCAACGTCAGAGAGCTTGCGGCGGCCGATGATGTTCTCCTGCGTTTCGGTGGGGAGCGCATTCCACGCCGCCATGTCGTGAAGATATTTCTGCACGATGACGTAGCTGCCACCGGAAAAGGCCGGGTCCTCAACGCCGACGATCGCAGCTTCGCGCGCCGAATCGCCTCGCGGATTCTCCGTGCCGTCGACAAAGCCGAGCACATCGCGGTCGTCGAAATAGCGGAAGCCGTGAACCTCGTCAGCGACCGAGACTACGTTGCCGATGCTCGCCATGATTTGCGTAGCCAGCTCGAAGCAAAGGTCCATTGTCTTAGCTCGAATGTGGAAGAGAATGTCGCCCGGCGTGGAGACTGCATGGCGACCTGCGGAGCGTATTTCTTTAAACGGGTGTAGCTCGGCGGGGCGAGGGCTTCCGAAAAGCCTGTCCCAGGCGTCCGATCCGAATCCCGCGATGCAGGTGAGTCCGGCCTCGATGTTGCGGAACTCTACGGCGCGAATCAGGCCGGAGAGATCCGCGCAGAAAGCGCGGATACGGGTGTACGCGTCTTCGTCCTGACGAATGCACAGCACCAGGAAGATCGCCGACCGCGTGAGCGGGCCGACGACAGGCTGGGGAAGAACCACTTCATTGAGCTCGCTGGGCGTGTCCACTGCTTCGACCTCGATCCGCCTCGGCTTTGATCTGAGTATCGCATTTCGACGGGGCTGGGGCGTCTCGCCTGCAGCCGGAGCAACGCGGCGGAGACGGCTGCCCTTATTCCGCCAGGCTGTCGGCGA
The DNA here is from genome assembly GCA_900290245.1 of Candidatus Sulfuritelmatomonas gaucii. Taxonomy (GTDB): domain Bacteria; phylum Acidobacteriota; class Terriglobia; order Terriglobales; family Acidobacteriaceae; genus Telmatobacter; species Telmatobacter gaucii. The sequence continues at coordinate 50,570 of OKRB01000073.1, forward strand.
GGGAGAGGTGTTCGTCGAGGGCGGCGACGCCGAGATCGAGTTCTTCTTTGGTGACGATGAGCGGCGGGGCGATGACGAAATGGCTCACAAAGGTCTGGACCGAGACGCCCTGCGCCATCATTTTTGCGGCGATCTGATCGACGACGAGCGACTTGCCTTCCACTTTGTCGCGCATGGTGTTGAAGAGCTGCTTCGTTTTGCGATTCTTGACGAGTTCAACGGCAAAGAAGAGGCCGAGGCCGCGGACGTCGCCGATGGAGGGGTGTTTTTCTTTGAGCTTCAGCAGCTTTTCGCGGAGATAGGGCTCGAGCGAGGCGGCGCGCTCGACGAGCTTGAGGCGCTGCATCTCCTCGATGGTGGCGATGGCCGGGCCGAGCGTGAGCGGGTGCGCTTCGTAGGTGTGTCCATGCGAAAAGTAGTGGTCTTCAAAGTAGTCGGCGATCTGGGAGGTGGTGGCACAGAGGCCGAGCGGAACGTAGGCCGAGGTGATGCCCTTGGCGGTGACCAGGATATCGGGCTTAACGTTCCAGTGGTCGACGGAGAACCACTTTCCGGTGCGGCCCCAGCCGGCCATCACTTCGTCCGCGATGAGAAAAACGCCATGGCGCGAGCAGATTTCGCGCAGGCGCGGCAGGTATTCGGGCGGGGGAACGAGGACCCCATTGGTGCCGACGACGGGCTCGACGATGATGGCGGCGACGTCACTCTCGTTGCGGATCATGTGTTCGATGTAGTCGGCGCAGGCGATGTTGCAGGCGGGATAGGTGTGCTTGATAGGGCAGTCGTAGCAGTTGGTCTCAGGCGCAAAGACGACGTCGGCAATTTTGCCCACCGGTTCCATGGCCCAGCGGCGGGGATCGCCGGTGGCGGCGATGGAGCCGGCGGTCGATCCGTGATAGGAGCGGTAGCGCGAGATGATCTTGTTCTTGCCGGTGACCATGCGGGCGATTTTGAAGGCGGCTTCATTGGCCTCGGTGCCGCTGGTGGTGAAGAAGAACTTGGTGATGCCTTCGGGGAGGACTTCGTGGAGTTTGGCGCTGAGGAGCGCGCGCGACGTAGTGGCGTAACCGGGCGCGGCGTAGCAAAGGTCGCGGGCCTGCTGGGCGATGGCCTCAACGACACGGGGATTCTTGTGGCCGAGGTTGACGCACATGAGCTGCGAGCTGAAGTCGAGGTAGCGCTTGCCCGCGCCGTCGGTAAACCAGCAGCCTTCCGCATCAGCGATGTGGAGCGGCTTCCAAGACTTCTGGAAGCGCCAGGTACCGTAGTTCGTTTCGCGGGTGATGGTTGAGATTTGTTCGCTGGTCAACGGCGCGGATGAGGGAGTATCGATCATGATGGCGGCTCTCCTGCGGGATGGATGAATCGTAACAAAGACAGCCATCAGGGGTCAGGGAACAGGGGTCAGAAGAGCAGGGACCGAGGGACCAAGGGAACGGGGAACAGGGAACAGAAGGAACATGGACTACTTGACGGGCTACGGGAGTGAGGGGCTAGAGGTGGCTGGAGCCGGGGGCATGATATTCGCTGATGAGCCGGTTGACGAGGGTAGCGAGGGTTTCGCCGGTCCTCGGCAGGATGAACTCTTCCATCTTTGAATCCCAATTCAGGTTGAAGCTGGTGGCGAGCGCGGAGATCGATATCTGACGCATGGGAGCATTGGCCGTGATCACGAAGCGGACAGCCGGATCATCGAAGAGAATGTTCAAGACTCCATCCTGTTCTTTGACTTCGAAGCCATCAGGGTCCTCCTGCTCGCGTGCCATAAGGTGGCGTTTGAGACTTTCGAGCGCGGTTTCCGCGGCGCGGCGAAACTCCAACTCATCGCTCATGGCCCAAGTGTAGCAAGGGGTGGAAGCAGGGGGATGCGGCAGCGGCGGAGGCGGGTTGGGGTCGAAGTGTACGGAAATTGGACACCGATGGAGGAGGTGCGCTCAAGTATTTTCTGATTGCGCCGATAGGGATGAGAAGGGGCGGCCTATCCGGGCTGACTTGAAGATGGAACTTGGACCTATTCCCGGAATTCGCGCATTGCCTGCGGTGGGGGCGCGGCAGGCGGATGTGAGGAGTCCGGCGATCTTCGACATCGACGCCTCAGCTAGGCCAGGGGACGGTGGCGGCCAGCAAGGCGGCAGGAAGGCTGCGGGCGCGGAAGAGGATGACGAGTTGAGAGTGGAGGAGGGAGATGAGCTCGGAGCCGAAGCGCTGGAGGACCAACAGAAGGGGAGTATCGACACCTTCGCCTAGGGCAATTCCGCAGGTGGTGTACCCATCCCGGACGGAAAGTGCAACCGCAGATCCTTCGACTCGTCGCTGCGGCGACTCGCTCAGGATGACGGAACAGTTCTAGG
>OKRB01000077.1 GCA_900290245.1 Candidatus Sulfuritelmatomonas gaucii
CTAGGCGTGTCGGGGGCATTCAATTTCTATTACATGCTCAACAATGGCACCGACGTCAAAGCCATGCTGGCCTATACGGCGACCGACACGGTCGGCAGAACAATCGGCGGTACAGCAGGCAAATTCGCTGGCGCAGCCGGGGGACTCCTCTTGTTTGGTCCCGCCGGGGCGATAGTAGTTGGGGTTCTTGGCGCAATCGGAGGCGCAGCCGCGGCACGACGACTTGTTGTGAAGGGAAGGCAATTGTTTGTTGCCGAAGAGGACGCTCGCGTTCGCGCAGCCGCTCGTCGAGTCGCCGAAGGAGCAGCAGATGCAATGCCGGGAAAGATTCAAGCGTGGGTGCTCAAGTCGGAATTGATGCGTGACAGTCTTGCAGGCTCACATGCGAACCAGGCCAAAGTGCAGTTCGCCATGAGCCATCGTATGAGCGAACACATCGACTATTGGAGTTGCAAGAGGACCGAGCTTCAAAAATTGGCCACCAACCTAAATCGCGAACCGAAGGACCTCTTCGAACGGCTCTTCATTCTTATTCGCAGAACAGGAATTCACGCTCATCACATTCAGGACCCGCTAATGGACCTTGGAACGAATATGCGGGAATACGAAGCGGAGTGCAAAAGGTTCCGCACAACCCATTTGTGACCGCCCTTTAGGCATGTTCCAGGCGCCGTGATAGCCAAAGGCGGTTGGATCAAATACTGCCGGGCAATGAGAGATGGGGAGGGTGCCTCGGGAGCTGTGCCCAATTTTGTGCACAGTGCCTGTTTGTATGTGTTTGTATCTGCTGCCCAGGAAATGCCCTAAACCCGCATAAACACAAGCGGAGCGAAATACGCACCAATACGCCTAAACTATTGATTCTACGTTCGAACAGAACTACGAATCAGTAGGTCGGGAGTTCGAATCTCTCCGGGCGCACCATTTCACCTCAATCGCATCCCACAATTTCAAGATTCCCGGCAATCGTTCCCGGCCCGTTAACGGGACCGGCAGGGGAGAAAATCTGCGCGCGGCAGCCGGCTGCGATTGCGGCGGCCGATCTGCTATCTTTCTGCAGTCGATGCATTCCTCGCCGAAGTGCGGCGAAAGAGGATTTGATGATGATTCTTGGAACGATCAGGAAGTACGCGATCGGCCTGGTTATGATCGCGCTCATCGCGCCTGCCCTGCGGCCCCATGCGAATGGCGCCGCGGTGCTCAAAGCGGAAGATCTTACCAAGCTGTTTCCACCCAGCGTGTACTACTGCGGCCAGGTTGCGCCTGCGCAATTGCGCAACTCCGGCGGAGTGAAGTTTGCCGATGGACATTACGTGATGGCAAGTCTTGTGGACACCAGCGGCTACTCCAGCGGAATTGCTGCCAAATATCAAGGCTTCTTCATCGCCGAGGTTGCGATCAAAATCGAAGGGCGCTCTCTGGCCGCGGGCGAGTACGGCATCGGGTTTATCTCTGGTGACAAGTTCGTTGTGACCGATGTCGGCGGCCACGATTTGTTTACGGTGCGCTCATCGCGCGACGCATCCATGCAGCGGCCGCGACCCCTGGAGGTTCGCGCTGATCCTGGCGGCGGCTTCCGTCTCTATGCCGGGCGTCAGTATGTACGCTTCGTGCGCTGACGCGAAGCAGCGCAGGGGTCAGGCCTACGATTGCAGCCATCGCACCTTGCGGCGATGAATCCGCGCGCCGCTGCCGGCAATTACCAGAAATTTGTGGCCACGATCGTCGCCGGGCCGTGGCGGCCGCGAATCACATCGGTCGAGAGCACGATCTCCATATTTTTCTTTTCCCAACCCGGTGGCGCGATGGCAGCCAGCTTTTTGAGCTCGTTGGGATTCGTCAGGAAATCTCCGGCGGCCGAAGTGCCAAAAACCGTGATCCCGGCATCAACCACGACCGGCTGCTCCGTCTTCGGATCCACCATCCGCAGGACTAGAGCGTAGTCTTTCGTCGCATCCAGATAGGGAATGGAATAGTCGATCGACCAGTCGCTTTTTGACAAATTCTCTCGATCCCGAATGATGACCTTGTCCGGGGTCGGCTCCTCCACCGTAAAGCGGAGCTTAGGCATCAGCCGTTCCGTCCAGCTGTTATTCAACAGTCCGACCAGGATCGTCGGTCCGCTCTGCAAATCGGTAAACGTAGCATCGGACTGCGACTCAAACCGGACCTTCTTTCCATTTGCCTGCAACAGGCCCGCGAACTTGGCCAGCGTGAAGGAGTCGTAAACGTTCACTGTGGAGAACGGAGAATTGTGGAACTCTCTCAGCGTGAGCACGGGGCTCAGGCTCGGAATATCTGTGGGCGTCTGCTGCCCTCCTTCCACATTGCCGATGCAGAGCAGAATCGGAGTCCGCGACGAGAGCATCGGCTTCCAGAAGGCGGTCAGCGGATCGTCCGCGCGCGCAACATCCAAATAGGCGACTGCCGCGCCGGCCAGAACCACAACGGCGGCAACGATCCAAAACAGGCGCGCCCACGAACTCCTCGAACCGTGCGCGGAATCAGAAAGCGCCGCGGCAACGCCCGATTGATCGCCGGAAAACTGCGGGAAACCAGGGGAAAGATATGCCTTCTCTTCGGGCCACCGGAACTGGGGCATGTACGATCCCGGCAAGATTTCAATCCTCAACTCTCCTTCGGCGTTGCCAAGGTAATACTGAGCCAGCCGCTTCCGCACCTCCGCAACCGCGCTGCGGACGGCGTGATCGGTTGCAGTGTCATAATCGGGTGGGCGATCGAAGACTTCGATCCCGATCGTCCGCTCCTTCAGCCGGTCACCGTAGCCCCCAAGGGTTTGCTCAACGATGAACTTCAGAACGGCGGCGTACCGTTTGCTGTTGTGAAAGGCCGGGCTGGCCAGAATCCGCTTGAGCTGGTTGCGTGCCTGTTCTTTTTCCAACTCGGTGCCTGGACTGAAGGCCATATTCGGTGAGTGCGCAATTGGCCCCGCCTCATGCACTTGGTTTGCATTCATGGCCGCTCCTCCGCGATCGGATTGAGCCTGACTCACGCGAAACAGAGCGCGCATTCGCGTGATCAATAGTCTGGCTTCCTTGCCCAGCACTTCAAATCACTGTCTTCGACGATTGTTGTTTCTATTGACAGATTTGGGGATCCATGCCACCGGCTTCCGCGGGTCAAACCGACGGCGCAGAAGCATTCAAGGCGAATGGCGCACGCAAAACTCAATCCAATGGCGTAGACGGGCGCAAAAAATCTTGGAGATTTAGGGCTTCGCTTTCACTTCATATGACCGTCACAGGCAGTCCATGACCTCCCAACCGCCTGCGCTTCTCTTACTGCTGACCTCTCCAACCCCAGTTCGTAATGGCGATGAAACAATTGGCCATAAGCGCCGCTGAGGTCCTTAACACAGTCCACAATATGTCATAGGACATGTCCAATTGTCACCAAAATAATAAAATAAATCGCTTTTCTCAAGGAATTTGTGTTGACAGCGCTTGTTCTTGCTGCCTATAGTTCGTGCCACGCTGGGTCCCCCCGGCGTTCACGAAATTTAATCGGCAGGCTCAGATCGGGTAAAAACTCCTGGTTGAGCCCCGCCTAGGAGGCGCCATGTTGCAAAGAAAGCTATGGTTACGGACGCAGGCGTCCGTAACCTCGTCATATGACTGCCAACAGGCCGGGACCAAGCAGAATCAGTTCATAAACCGGCCCCGGCGATTCACCGGCTGGCGTATCGCAGCCAGTTCGATCGCTCTAGCGGTTTTGTGTTTCCTGGCTCTTCCGGCTGGTCACGCCCAGGTTACGGCGACGCTGTCCGGAACCGTCGAGGATCAATCCGGTGGGGTGATCCCGAACGCCCAGGTCCTTTTGACCAACGAAGCCACAAAGGAGAGCCGTGCGGAGCAAACCAATGGAGCCGGCCTCTACGCGTTTCCGTCCCTAGTGCCGGGCAACTATGACATCAAGGCATCTGCGAAGGGCTTCAAGTCCAAGGTCATCACCGGCATCGTATTGAACGCCGGCGACGCGAGGACCGTACCGGCCCTCGACCTTACCGTGGGCGAAACGACGGAAACTGTAACGGTCTCGGCGACCTCGGAGATGATTCCCGTTGAGAACGGCCAGAGGACCGACGTTCTGAGCTCCTCGGATATCGAGAATCTTGCTCTCGAGGGCCGCGACACTACGGAACTGCTGAGAGTGCTGCCTGGCACGACGGTGGAGTCGGGCGGGCTGACGAGCACCGCTCCGATGTTCAGCGACTTGAACGTCACAGTCGACGACAGCGCAATCGGAAATGGTTATGACATCAATGGCGCGGTGAACCGTGGCGGCACGGCAATTCTGTCCGACGGCGCCGACATGATCGACGTCGGAAACATGGCTTCCTCACTCACGATCATCGACCCGGAAATGACCTCCCAGGTGAGCGTGCAAGCCTCGAACATCAGCGCCGACCAGCCGTTCGGCCCGGTGGTGGTGAGCACCATCAGCAAATCGGGCACTGCAAACTATCACGGCGATGGGTACTTCAACGCGCGCAACAACGTCCTGAATGCGAACGGCTGGCAACAGAAAGCCGCGGGCAAGGCGCTGGGACCACAGCACTATTACTATCCAGGCGGCAGCTTCGGCGGCCCGGTTCCGGGGACCCACAAGCACCTCTTGTTCTGGGGCGGATATGAGCGCTGGCTGCAGAACCAGGGCAACCAGAACGTTTTGACTTCGTTTATTCCGACTCCTGAGATGATGCAGGGCGACTTCAGTATGGACAACGCTGACAACCAAGCCGTTTGCCCCAAGGGCTTCTTCCAGGGCACGCCTCCGGGCGGCTATCCCGGCGGGTCATGGTGCAGCGACCTTGGCGGAACGGTGCTTGCTAACGGAACAACGACTGCCTCGCTGCCGACCCCGGCCTCGACCGGGACTGTCACGATCGGATCAAATTCTTACACTGTAGACAATGGGCAGAAGTTTCCCGCTGGATTTCTCGATCCCGGCGCGGCGGCTCTGGCCAAGATCTGGCCCAAGGCGAATTTCGACCCAGGCACTCCAAACAGTCCTTGCAGCGGGTGCAATTACTACGAGCCGATCGTGAATATCAACAACGGGTGGATCTGGCGCGTGCGTCTCGATTACCTGTTGGGCGACAACACAAAGATTTACGGGTCGTACCAACAGGCTTTTAGCTCGCAGCTTGCGCAGGGCAACGGCGCCCACCTCTACTGGACCCCGGGCAATGCCATCCCATACCCGGGGGGCGGCGAGCCTGAGAATTCCTATGGCAAGACCATTGCCGGCCACATCGTGCACAACTTCAATTCGACAACCACTGCGGACTTCATGGCTGCGTGGGCCTTCGGCAGCTACCCGTTCACTGAGCCGAGCCAACAGGCCGCGGAAAGAAGCACCCTGGGCTATCCAGATAGTTACGGCAAGGTCTTTGCTCCTCCCTCGGGTTCGTCACTTGGCTCTCTGAATATCCCGGCATATAACAGCGCGGGGAGCGAAACCTTCCCGGATTTCTCGCAGGACTCGATCTTCGAGAATCCAAAGGGATCTTACGCGGTGAAGAAAGAAGCGCCGCAGTTCAGCCTGACGCTGACCAAGGTGTGGGGACCGCACACGATCAAGATGGGCGGTTTCACGCAGACCACGGATAACTACCAGAGCACTTTTGGAAGTTACCTGGATGGCGACATGCAGTTCGGCTTCGGCCAGAACCCGGACTATATCACCGGCACCACGATCGGCTCGCCGCACAACGCGACGGCCAATTTTGTCAACGGCAATATGTCGAGCTACGGCGAGAACAATTCGGCGCCGATCCAGGACCTGGCCGAGATGGCGACGGCGGCCTTTGTGGACGACACGTGGAAAGTGACGCCGAGGCTGACTGCTGAGCTGGGAATCCGCATGGAGCACGTGGGCCACTGGTATGACCGCGCCAAGACCGGCGTGCCCGTCTTCTATCCGGGTCGGGTCATATCGGATTACTTCAACGGCAAGTACGCTCCCGGGTTCTACTGGCACTCGATCGACGCGGGCGTACCGCTGAGCGGGCAACCCAATCGCTTTGCGTATGCGGATCCGCGGTTTGGCGTGTCGTATGACTTGTTTGGGCACGGCAACACCATTCTCCGCGGCGGCTGGGGTGTGTATCGATTCGTCACCCAGGTCAACACTATCCAGGCGGCACTGCAGTCCGCGCAAGATGTGGTGGGATTCCCATACTCCGGTGGACATCGCCTGCAAATGCAAAGCATCTCTAAATTGACCTATTCGCCCTGCCCGTCGGCGACCAAGTCTCCATCATCTTGCGGCGCTCAATCGGGGCAGACCGGCCTCGACCCGACTGACTACGGACAGCCGATGACACAGGCTTACAACTTCACCATCGACCAGAGGCTGCCCTGGAATTCGCAGTTTGAAATCGCCTATGTGGGAAGCAAGACCAGCCAGCTTGTGGACGACGGAGAAGACATCGAGGGCAGCAACTATTCCGAACTGGCCAACCAGAACAAGACACCCATCGGGGCCCTTTTCGCGCCCGACCCGGTCACGGGCAAACTTGCCACCAACCCGGAAAACGTTACGGAGAATCCGAATCTCTCCAACTTCACTGAGACTGCGACGGGGAACGTGCTGGCGGATTACCACCCGCTCGGCGTTGCTTACGGCACCTCCGGCGTTTACATGATTCAAAACACCGGCTACGGAAACTACAACGGCGTGCAAGCGTCGTGGACCAAGACGACGGGACACCTCACATTCAACCTCAACGCGGCATGGTCGAAAACTCTGGCCACCTCATTGCAGGAGAATCCCTACGTGGTGCGCTTGAACTATGGTCCACCGGCGATTGACCGGCCGTTGGTCTACAACGCTTCCTACACGTACGCCAGCGGCACGCTGCATACCGGCAGCACGTTGCTGAACCAACTGGGTGGCGGCTGGACGATCTCGGGCATTTCCACCTGGCAGAAGGGAGGCTACATCCCCGCTGCCCTCGGAAATGGCAATCCAAACTTTGGTATGGGACTGAGTTACATCAACCAGCCGAAGGATCCCAGCAGTAACGGGCTCGCGAAAGACACTGGAGTCGGCACCGGCATCGGCGACGCGACATACTTCGGAACGGACGAGGCCATCCCGATTATTCCGGCGTTAACGTGCAATCCGACCCAGGGTCTGGCCAGCCACCAGGTTCTGAACGGAAAGTGCTTCAACGCTCCGACCGTGGGAACGCAGGGCGGCAAGGCCTTTCCCTATATGAATGCCACGCCGTATTTCGACAACGACCTGGCGCTATACAGGACGTTCCCAATTCACGAAAGTCAAAACGTCCAGCTTCGAGTCAGCGCGTTCGACTGGCTGAACCACTCACTGTTGGAGTTCGCCGGCGGCAGCTATTACTCAGTGAACTACAACGTGGATTACAACAGCAAAGCCATCACACCGAACTTCAACCAGGGGTCCACGGGCGCGAACGCTTTCGGCCTGATGACGGTCAGGTCGCAGTTACCGTACGCCCGCGTCATCGAACTGGACGTGAAGTACTCCTTCTAGAACTACCTCCGCAGCGGGGGGCGAGCTTAACAGCTCGCCTCCCGCATTCCTTTTTTGAGGGCCATTCGCCAGGTGCCTGATCCCGATTTCGTGGATCGCCGTGCCGCGTTGACCCTCCGACGCCGGCGCTGACACCATCGGATGATGGATGCGGCACCGGGCAGTCCTGCTGTGCACCGCAGGCAAGCTGCAGTAGTGATCGAGCCTCACCGTCGACAGAAAATTTCCACGCTGCCAATCCATCGCGTGAGGGACGCTGCGTGATTGCCGTTCCCAGGCCGAAATGCTACCGCTATAATTGACGCGTGCTCATGAAACCATTCGGTTTTTGCGATCTCAAAGGGATGTCGACGAGACGCGCTGACCGGCGCGATGCGGCATGTCTCGTGGACTTTGGCGTGTCTCGGAGAATGTTTATGAGAGACTCTCATGTTCTTTTGCGGAGAAAATACGCCACAGAGCTAGCCTTCCGCCAGTAAGTCAATGCATGCGATTTCCACCCTATCCCGATGCTTACTCTTCGGCGCATTGCGTTGATCGAAACGATACCTCGTTTCCCCGATTGCGTCAGCCCCACCTGAGTCACGTTGCGCGCGGTCTCTTCGCTCCAGGCACGCTCGCTTTGCTCCTGCTTTGCTTGCCGCTGCGGGCGGCAGCCGTCAATCCCTCGACGCCATTGGGTGCCTATGCCCGGCAATCGTTGGTGATGGAGAACGGCTTGCCGCAGAACTCCGTGCAGGCGCTCGCGCAGACGCGTGATGGGTTTCTCTGGATTGGCACCGAGGCAGGGTTGGTGCGCTTTGACGGCGTCAGCTTTCAGGTCTTCGACCGCAATTCAAAGCCGTCTTTGCCTGGTAACGACATCCGTTGCCTGCTCGAAACGAGCGACCAGGCGCTGTGGATTGGCACCAGCGATGGGCCAGCGCGATGGAAAGACGGCGTCGTGTCCGCATTTTCGATGCGCGACGGTCTGCCCAGCAACGGCGTTCGCGCAATCATCGAAACCGGGGACCGAGTTCTATGGATCTGGACCGACCTTGGGTTGGCGCGTTTCAACGGCAAAGGCTTTGTCGCGGACACCGGCGGAATGAACGCGCCATCGGTAACCGCGGCATTCTCCGACGCAAGAGGCGGTCTAGTCCTTGAAACATCGCAGAAAACGGCAGTGTACCGAGATGGGCATTGGCAGATAGAAGCGCCCGGTTCTGAATTCCCTAAAGACAGCATCGCATTTTCCGAAAATGCCTCAGGCGAGGCGGCTGGTGCCGGCAACAGCAATTTAACGATCGGTTCGGGTACCGGTCCCCCGACTCGACTGTCATCAGGAATCGAGTTACCCGGAAGCCGCATCCAGGCTTTGCTCACAGATCGAAACGGTAGTGTGTGGATCGGAACCAACGATGGCCTCGCCCGCTGGTACCACGGAACCCTGCAGAAGTTATCCGCAAGCGACCCCCTGGCTACGGCATCGGTGATCGCGCTGCTTGAAGATCACGAGGGCAATCTCTGGGCCGGAACCGAAAACACAGGTCTGCATATTTTTCGCGATCAACGCTTTCGTGCTCTCGGCTCACGCGGAGGTCTCACTTCGAATCAGATTACGACGGTGGTCGAAGACCGGGCTGGAACTATCTGGGCAGGAACACAGCGGGACGGCCTGAATGCTGTGCATCCAGTCGAGGACACTCGGAATCACGGGACCCTGGTCGACTCCACCTTTCCCTTACCCGCCGGCTCGGTCCAAAGTTACTCCGCGCAAAAAGGGTTGGCGAGCGACGTAATTCTGTCGCTTGCGGCAGCACCCAACGGTGACGTTTGGGCCGGCACACCGGACGGGCTGAGCCGCTTGCGCAACGGCAGCATATCGACTTTTACATCGGCTGACGGGCTTCCCGACGATTTCATCCGTTCGCTCCTGGTCGATAGCGACGGCTCGCTGTGGATTGGAACCAGGCGCGGCTTGACCCACTGGACCAATGCCGGCGAGCTCACGCCGTCGGCGCCTCGGATGCAAACCTATACCGACGCCGACGGTCTGGGAAGCGACCTGGTGGGCGCAATCGCGCGCGATGCCAGAGGCGACCTCTGGGTCGCTACGCTAGGTGGACTTTCGCGCCTCCGCGCCGGCGTCATTACCAATTTCACGCGGGCCAACGGGCTTTCTGACGACGTGGTGACTTCGCTGTTGCCGCGTGCCGACAGAACCTTGCTCATCGGGACGCAGGACCACGGATGGGACATTTGGGACGGGCAACGATTCATCGCGCTGGCCGGCGGCGCCCTCGAGCAGACGGCCGTTCACGCCATACTCGATGACGACGGCGGGCACCTGTGGTTTGCGACGGGCAACGGCATTGCCCGGTGCGACTTCCATGAGACGGCTCGAATCGATCCGGCATCGCTGTGTACCAATTGGATGACGTTCGGCACCGCCGACGGACTGCCGAGCCGCGAAACCGCAACGAACAGTCATCCATCGGCATGGCGATCGCGAGACGGTTTTCTCTGGTTTGCTACTCCTGAAGGGCTGGTGGTGCTGGATCCGGCTCACTTCCCCATCAACTCAACGCCACCGCCCGTGGCGCTTGAGCGATTCGCCATCGACGATGTCGATCAACGCCTGAACGGAACCACCGGAACCCCGAAAGTGGCCGCGGGACACGTGCATTTTCAGTTTGATTACGCGGGCTTGAGTTTCATTGCGTCGCAAAAGGTCCGGTACCGATACGAGCTCGAAGGATTCGACCGGGGCTGGACCGACGCCGGCACACGGCGCAGCGCTTTTTACACCAATATTCCGGCCGGCCATTACACGTTCCGCGTGCAGGCGGCCAACAACGACGGTCTCTGGAATACCGCCGGAACATCGCTCAGCTTTGATCTGCAGCCCCATTTCTATCAAACGTTGTGGTTCTACGCGCTGCTTTTGGCGGCGCTGGCAGGGATCGTCTTCCTGCTTATCCGTCTGCGCTTGCGACATGCAGAGCTTGAATTTAACGCTGTCCTGGGCGAGCGAAGCCGCATCGCGCGCGAAATTCACGACACGCTCGCGCAGGGCTACGTCGGCGTCTCAGTGCAAATGGAGGTGCTGGCCGAGCTGCTGCGATCGCGCAACCTGAATGAGGCGGAACAGCAACTCGCCAGGACGCGGGAATATGTGCGGGAAGGCCTGGCGGATGCGCGGCAATCCATCTGGGCCCTCCGCACGCAGGATGCCGCCGAGACAACGCTGCCCGTGCGCTTGCGACGCGTTGTTGAGGCGGCCGAGGGCGGCGAATTGAAGGCTGGCTTCAGCATCTACGGCGCGTTTCGTCCACTGCCGCTTGAGACGGAGCAGCAGATTGTGCGCGTCGCGCAGGAGGCCGTTCATAATGTAAAGAGGCATGCAGGTGCGAGCGAGCTTTCGGTCCAACTGGAATACCGGACGAACGAGGTTACACTCGAAGTGCGCGATAACGGACGCGGAGGAGCACCTGATACATCGACAGAATCGCTCCCGGGCCGGTTTGGTTTGACAGGGATGCGCGAGCGGGCGGCCTCAATCGGCGGCACGCTTGAAGTGAGCAGCCAGCCCGGTGAAGGAACTGGGGTTCGCTTGCGCGTGCCGGCGGAGCATACGAAAGGGACACGATGACGAACGAGGCTATTCGCGTGATGGTGGTTGAGGACCACAATGTCGTGCGCCAGGGACTAGTGGCTCTGCTCAAGCTGGCCAAGGGAGTTGAGGTGGTGGGCGAAGCAGCCGACGGCCACGAGGCCATCACGAAGATTCGCAAACTCAAGCCTGCGATCATCCTGATCGATCTGCGCATGCCGGGCCTCGGCGGCGTCGAAGTCATCCAACGCATCCGCATGGAAGCACCGCAGACCCGGTTTATCGTGCTCTCCACCTACGATGGCGACGAAGACATCTATCGCGCGCTGAAAGCCGGCGCAAAAGCATATCTGCTGAAGGGCATGACCAGCGACGATCTGATCTCAACCATCCACGCGGTTCACGCCGGAAAATCCCATATCCCGCCCGCAATCGCAGAAAAACTGGCCGAGCGCATGAGCACTGAGGAACTGACGCCGCGCGAACTGGCGGTCCTGGTGGAGATCGTCAACGGCAAAAGCAACAAAGAGATTGCCGCTGCACTCGATGTTTCTGAAGCGACGGTGAAGACCCATATCAATAGCCTGCTCGGCAAACTCGGCGTCTCAGACCGCACGCAGGCGGCCACGGCGGCTATTCAACGGGGAATCGTGCCCCTCGAATCCCTGCGAAAGCCAAAACCATGATGCCTGGAGTGATGCGGAATTCGATCGTCGCCGGCCTTCTCCCGGCGCTACTTTCGCTTCCTGCGGCGGCGCAGCGCGACCATTGGCGACAGGCTACCGACGCCGAGCTTTCCTCCGTGCTGCCGGCGCGCGCGCCCGTCGCCAATGAGCATATTGAGACCGAGATGCGCACAGCGTCGGGAATTGTGGACGATCAGGGGCGCTACATTGCCGGAGTTGTCCTGCTCACTGCCGGATACTCTGCGGAGGGCAAATACTCGCACTATTTTCTGGTACAGGCTCCCATCCGGGCCGGCGGAGTCGAGCTCCAGCCCGGCGAATACGTCTTCGGGTGGAACCGTTCGCAAGACGGAGAGACCCTGACCGTACACTTCAACGTCGCGGCCACCGGCGCGCTGGTTGGAACAGCAGATGCGCGCCTCATCCCGGGAAAGATCCGCGCGGAGAGCCTGCACATCTGGCCGCCGAGCGAGAGAGCCATCATCCAGATCGGGCGGTTTGGAATTCCATTTCAAGTCGAGCACGACAAGTGACGCGCACCCAGGTACGAACGGGGGCTCAACCTTTCGATCGATATCGCCGGTGAATTGCGATCCATATACTTGCAGTCATGTCTCAGAGATTGCGCAAAACCATCTTCTCCGCCGCGTTTGCAGGGACATTGATCGCGCTCGTTTGTTGGCAATTGAGCGCCACCGGCGCGTTCGCCCAAACCGCATCGGGCCATGCTAACGGGCAATCAGCTCCCGGTGGTGTCGAAACCGGCGTTCCCCACCCCCCGCAATTCGACGAGCAGCACCGGCCCATCACAGCCGGCGGCATCGTCCCCAGCGGACCGGTGATCTTTGAAGACGTTTCTGAAAAGGCCGGCCTGACCCATTGGACCCACAAGATGGGAACCTCGGAAAAGAAATACATTATTGAAACGAATGGATCGGGCGTCGGCTTGATTGACTATGACAACGATGGCTGGCTCGACATCTACGTGGTGAATGGATCCACGTTCGATGCGCTCGACGGAAAAGAGACTCCGTCCCACGCGGCGCTCTTCCATAACAATCACGACGGAACATTTACTGACGTGGCGGCGCAGGCCGGCGTGAACAACGACCGGTGGGGAATCGGCGTGGCTGTCGCCGACTACAACAACGACGGCTGGCCCGACATTTACGTGACCAACTGGGGCAAGAACCGGCTTTACCACAATAACCACGACGGAACATTTACCGATATTGCTGAAAAAGCCGGCGTTCAGTTGGGTAACTGGTCCACCGGTGCCACATGGGGGGACTACGACGGCGACGGCCGGCTCGACTTGTTTGTCCCCGGCTACGTCCATTTCGACCGCAACAATCTGCCATCGGGTGGCGCCAATGGCGTGCCTGACACGTTCTGCACCTTTCGCGGAGTACCCGTGAATTGTGGGCCTCGCGGATTGAAGGGTGAACCCGATCATTTGTTTCACAACAACGGCGACGGCACATTTACCGACGTAAGCGACAAGGCGGGCGTGGCCGACAAGCCCGGCTACTATGGCCTGAGCTCGCTTTTCGTCGATGTGAACAATGACGGCAAAGTGGACCTGCTGGTGGGAGACGACTCCACGCCCAACTATCTCTACATCAACAGAGGCGACGGCACTTTTGAGGACGACAGCTACCAGTCGGGCTACGCATTGAACGAGTCCGGGCGCGAAACCGCGTCTATGGGAATCGCGGTCGGAGACTTTCAGAACAACGGCATGCTCGACATCTTCAACACCACTTTCTCCGACGATTACAAGCCGCTCTACCGCAACGAGGGCGACGCTAATTTCACCGACATCAGCTACCAACTCGGCATCGCCGACATCACCGTCCCATTTCTCGGTTGGGGCGATGCGTTTCTCGATTACGACAACGACGGCTGGAAAGATCTGCTGATGGCAGACGGGCATGTTTATCCGCAGGTTGATCATGAGCCCTGGGGCACCTCGTGGGCGCAGCGGCCCATGCTCTTTCACAATATCGGCGGCAAAAAGTTTGAGGTGGTGCCTGCGGTTGCAGGCACGGGGCTGGCCGACATCATCGCCGGGCGCGGAATGGCCGTGGGCGATCTGTTCAACGACGGCAAGATCGACGCAGTCATCAACGTGATGGATGGGCATGCGGTTCTGTTGCGCAACGTTTCGCCCGATCATAACCACTGGCTCGAGCTGAAGCTGGTCGGCGGCCCTAAAAGCCCGCGCGATGCCGTGGGCGCCACGGTGTACGTGACGGCCAACGGAATGCGTCAGCGCGGCGACGTGCTTAGCGGCGGCAGCTACGGCTCAACCAACGATCCACGGCCGCACTTTGGTCTTGGCCAGGCGACAAAGGTCGATGACATTGAGGTCCATTGGCCGAGCGGCAAGGTGGAACACTTCACCTTGCCCGGCGTGGATCGGATCGTCACTCTGACCGAAGGCTCCGGAAAGCCGTAAGCGCCGCGCATCACCTGGAGCTGCACTCTGCCGTGGATTGCCAGACTCGCGGCTGCAAGCTGCCGCTCTCTCCCCAAGCTTATCGTTAAGGGCTAAAACGAAATTCGAGCGCTCAACTGAATCTCCCGCCCCGGTGTCGTGATCTCCGTGATGCTGCCGAGGCTCGAAGTGTTGACGAATCGATTGGGCGTGCCCAGGTTAGTATGGTTGAGCGCGTTGAAGAACTCGGCACGTGTCTCAAACCGTGCCTTTTCTCTGATGCTGAAATCGCGGACAATTCCGACGTCCATCGTTTCCATTCCGGGCCCGTAAACGGAGTTCCGGCTCACGTCACCGAAGGTGTACGCGGGCGGTGCGGCAAAAGCCGCGGGATTGAACCACGTGTTTGCATTCCGCGTGCCCTTGGGAAATACGGGCGCGCCCGTCACATTGGCGCGAATCGGATTCTCGCCCACAACGGTTCCTGCGTTCGCCGTGTCACCAAATACTGAGATGGTCAGAGGAAACCCGGTCTGCACCTGGAACTCCATCGATCCGCGCCAGTCGCGCGTCAGCGTCCGCGTCAGGGCGCTCAGATTCCATGACGGCGGGTTGTACACGGCGCTGAGCGCAACGCGCTGGCGCACATCGCACCCCGGTCCTTTTTCCGCGTTCAGATCATTGTCGTTCTGGGGAATCGAGGACTCGAACATCGGCGAACGGAAGTCGGGCGCGTTCTCGAGCGATTTGGCGAACGTGTAATTGGCCAGAAAGCTCAAGCCTCGCGCGTAGCGCCGCCGGATGTTCACGTAACCCGCGTCGTACCAGCTTTGCGATGTGTTCTCAAGCAAGTTGATGGTGCTCACCGGAAATGTTGTGCTGGCTACCGTGACATTCGCCGGAAATATGGAGTTGTTTACGAAGCTGATCTTTGGAAACGGGCGGCGCGGCTGAATGAGTCCCGCTCCCGGAAGCGCATTGTTGATCAGGTGCGAACGCTGCAAGTGGAATCCGCCCGCTCCCAGGTAGCCGACCTCAAGCGTTGTCTGGCTGCCGAGCTGTTTTTCAAACGAGGTGCTCCACTGCTGGATGTACTGCGGCGGCGCATGCAACTGGAGCGACGTGAAACTGACCGCGGTGGTTCCCAGCACCGGCGTAGGAAAGTTGAAGGTGTTGATGCTTGGAATATATGGATCGCTCTGCGACGTCTCAGGAAAGACATACGGAACGTTGTGGCGCTGGTTGCACCAGGTATTCATGTCGACCGGTGTATAGAAAATGCCGTAGGCCACGTGCCACACCAGCCCCAAATGCGGCAGGCTCTGCGCCAGCCCCAGCCGCGGCGCAAACCGCGCAAGGTTGGGATACATCAATCCGCGAGGATATCCGTTTTGTCCGCCGATGAAGACCTGCGGCGTGCCGCTGCTCAGGTCGAGATTGCTGTTGGTGTAGCGAATGTCGACCAGCGGGCTCATAAATTCGTAGCGCAAGCCGTATTCGAGTGTTGTGGTCGATGTGAGCCGCCACGTATCCTCCCCGTAGCCGTCGGCATACCACTGGCGAAGATTCATTTGTGGAATTCCGGCTTGCCCCTGCCGCGCAGCGGGCAACCCGAGCAAAAAGTTGGCCAGCGCCGATCCTGAGCTGCCGTCATTCAGCGCATACTGCGTGGTGTAACCGTTTGTGAACTGGTAGTAGCCGCGATTCTGGAAGAAGCCCCACATCGGCCAGATGAATTTCTGATACGCCGCGCCAAACTTTGCGTTGTGCCGGCCAATCTGCCAGCTCAACGTGTCGCGGCCCTCGATCACGGTGTCCCACGCCTCCATGGGAGTCGCCAGGTAATTGTCGCCGAAAGGCGAGTAGCCCTGAACTGTAAAGTAGGGAGCACCCCAGGCTTTTGGCCCGCCGAATCCGGTTCCCGTGATTCCAAGCTGGTCCACGATGTCGTTCTTGCTCGCGCTTTCCGTGGTGTGCGACATGGCCAAGCGCGACACGGCGAGCGAAGCCATATTGACCATGCGGTTGGAGATGACTCGCGTCCACGCCAGCGTCGACTGCTGCGCGAAATTGTCGTGATAGATACCGAAGCCCGGCAGTCCCTCCGGCATAAAGCCGTACTCACTGCCGGCCGAATAGCGGAAGAACGCGGTATCGCCGTTGGCGAAGCTGTGGTCAACGCGGAACGTCCCCTGGTCGTGTGTCATGCGCTCTTTGCGCACGTCAAGGTAATTATTGGCATCGTTGCCGGCGCCGATCACCGTTGGCTGGCCCATCATGGTCATTCCACCCATGTCCATCGTGTTGGGCTGCGGCGTGTACTGGTTCAGCATGATGCTCGCCACCTGGCTGATGCGATTTGGAGGAATCACATTCAAAACGCCGTTGTAGGAAAACTGCTGGCGGGTGTATTGCGGATTCGAAGGGCTCGCGGGCTTATTCGGGTTGTAAGCCGGATTTGCAGTCGTTGTGTTCGGATCGTAGATATTCACCCCACTCTGGCTGAAGTCGCCGCTGTCTTCGGCCGCTGTCGGCACAGTATCCACCATCGTCATATCTTCAACCAGCCGCAGGCCTTCATAGTTCGCGAAGAAGAACGTCTTGCCTGCGTGTGGAACGGGCCCACTCAGCGATGCGCCAAAGTTGTTCTGCACCAAAAAGTTCATGCCGCTCATCTCTTCGAACGACAAGGCGTCCATGGCGCCATTGCGCAGGAACTCGTAAGCTGTGCCGTGGAAGTGCGCGGAGCCTGAGCGGGTGACAATATTGATCTGGCCGCCGCCTGCGCCGCCCATCTCAGCCGAGTAGCTGCCCGTCTGCACCTGAAATTCCAGCACCGCATCGGGCGAAGGGCTGAAGTTTTGCGTGCTGAATGTCGGGTCGGTATTCGTAGCGCCATCCAGCAGAAAGTAGTTGCCGTTGGGGCGGCTGCCGCCAATGCTCACTGCCGAGCGCTGACCGGGCCTCCAATAAAGCGCGTTCATGTCGCCGGTCGCGGCTCCGTGGCTGATGTGCGCTCCTGGGACAGTTAAAACCAGGTCAATCAGCATCCGTCCGTTGAGCGGCAGCGAATCGACGGAATGCTCATCAACGACTTCGCCTACGCTGGCGTCCTGTGTCTTGAGCAGCTCACCTGACGCTTTCACCGTTACGCTTTGAGCGTCGGCGCCGAGCCGCAATTGAAGGTCGAGCGTCATCTCCTGCCCGACCTCCAGGTTCAGGGTCCGCACGCCCTGCATGAATCCAGACCGATCCACTGTGAGCTTGTAAGAACCCGGCTCCAGTCCGTCGATCTCATAAAGCCCGGTTGCGTCCGACACAACATCGCGCGAAGCGCCGGTTCCGGCGGTCACCATGTGAATTCGCGCGCCTGGAATGGGGCGCTGCTCTGGGTCGAGGACTGATCCACGCACTACCGCGTAATTGCTTTGAGCGTGGATGGAAAAGGTGATTCCCAGCAGGAAAGTGAGGGTGGCAGCATACCTTCTGATCATCGGCTCTCCAGAAGAAGTTCGTTCCTAAGGCCAATGCGGGTACAATTCGCATGGCTCTCCGAAGTAACAGGTATTTCTTACAGATGATTCCTAATGAGAACCCAAAAGGAGGAAAATGACGGGGATCGCCTGACAGCCAATCAGTCCTGTCCAACCATCCCCGCGGATGAAAGTGGAACTTGACAGACCACGGCAAGAATCATGTCCCGCCGGATGCACGGTTGTCATCGGCTGATTTGCCGATGCCCGTCTCATCCAACTGGTTGATGGGGTTCACCTTCGGCGCATGCTCGCTCCGTATCGTGCGGCTCAACCTTTCGATGGAGATTTCCCTTTGTCTTATGTTGGATACGAGGCTCTTCGGGAACCCCTAGAATGGATGCCGCGATGCTTCCCTGCCGCCCGGCTCCTCGAATTCTCCGCGTCTCCGGCATTTTGCTCGCCGCAGCGACGGTGTGTGTTCTGCTGGCGCGTCGCCAGGAGCCGGTCTCGGCGGCCGACAGTCTTGCAGCGCAACGCGCGGCATACACCCATGCGGTTGCCGCGCACTATAACGAGCCCTTTAGTCAGGAGCATCCGTTTCTTCCTTCCTACGCCACGACTGATACCGGCCAGTTTATCGACCCCAAGAGCTTTCCCTCGGCAAAGTATTGCGGGCACTGCCACCAGCAGGCATACGCGGAGTGGCGCCAGACGGTGCACGCCAATTCCTTCCGCAACCCCTGGTACGTAAAGAATGTCAATCTTCTCAGCAGCCAGCGCGGCATCGAGTACTCGCGCCACTGCGAAGGCTGCCACAATCCCATCGCCCTCGTCTCCGGAGCGCTCACCAAGGGGTCGCCCATCAATCGCGGCTTCGACAATGACGCCATCACCTGCTCGGTCTGCCACTCCATTCAAAAGGTCGACACACGCGGGACGGGCAGTTACGTGATGGGCGTGCCTTCAGCATTGGTCGACGCCGATGGCAACCCCATCCTGGGCGAGGTTTCTGACAAAGAGATCCTGGCGCACCTCGATCGCCACGATAAAGCGGTGATGAAGGACTTCTACCGCAGCAGCGAGTTTTGCGGCGTCTGCCACAAGGCCGCGATTCCGAAGATGTTGAACGAATACAAATGGCAGCGCGCCATCTTCCTCTACGATGAATGGCAGCAGTCCTCCTTCGCCAAGCAGTCTCCGCTGCCGTTTTATGTCAAGGACCAGGTATCCACCTGCCAGACATGCCACATGCCGGAAGAAAGCCTCACCCTGCCGGATTACGGCGCCGAAAACGGCAAGATCGCCTCGCACCGCTGGCTCGGCGCGAACACGCTGCTTTACAAGTACTATGGCTACGATGAGCAACTCGAGAAGACGATTGCTTTTCTGCGGGATCAGGTCTTGAATGTCGACATCTTCGGCATAGAACGCAACGGTGGCAAACTGATTGCGCCACTGGGGACCGTGCCATTCGACGTTGCGCCCGGCGATCTGCTAACCGTCTTTGTGGTGATCCAAAACAAAGGGATCGGCCACACGCTAGTTCCCGAGCAGCGGGATTTCTATCAATGTTGGGTCGAATTCCAGGCCAAAGACGCCGCGGGCAAGATCCTGATGGATTCCGGCGCGCTCTCGCCTGACGGCACGCTCGACCCCACCGCGCACAGCTTCACCAACCGGCTCGTCAATATTCGCGGCACGCTGAACGATCACCACCAAGTGTGGGACACACGCGTCGTCGCCTATAACAACACCATCGCTTCAGGCCGCTCGCAGATTGTGCGCTACCAGTTCCAGGCGCCGCAACACACCGCCGGTCCGATCACCATCACTGCCAAGGTGAACTACCGCCGCTTCAATCAGCAATTCATCAACTGGGTCATGGGCAAGCATTACGACATGCCGGTGGTGGAGATGGCTTCGCGCACGCGCACGCTCGTCCTTGGTGCGAATCAGCCTGCCGCCCCGGATCCCGCTGACAATCCAACCTGGATGCGCTGGAACAATTACGGCATCGCCGTGCTCGATGCGGAGCAATACGCTGCAAGCGCGGACGCCTTTGAGCAGGTTGCTAAATTGCGCCCCGACTATGCTGACGCCTATACCAACGTCGCCATCGCCGACATCTCGTGGCAGCGGTATGACGACGCGCGTGCCAACCTGGAGAAGGCGCTGCAGCTCTCACCGCAAAACGCCCGCGCACTCTACTATCGCGCCCAGGTGGAACGTATCCAGGGGAACCTGGATGCCGCGATCGCCGACCTGCGCATTATGGCGGAGGAATTTCCCCGCTCACGCGATGCGCACCGCGAGCTCGGCTTCTCGCTCTATCAACAGCACAAATACGAAGAAGCGCGCCGCGAATATGAGATTGTGCAATCCATCGACCCTGACGATCTCTCCGCGCACTATATTCTTTCCATCGTTTACCGGCGCCTTGGCATGAAAGACAAGTCGGCTCACGAGGCGGCGGAGTTTGCCGACCAGAAGGACGATCCCACGGCGAATACTTATGCTCTCGAATACCTGGCGAAACACCCTGACGTCGCCACGGAGAGCGTTCCCTGGCATATCCATAAGGCTAATGCGGATGAAGGCGCCGCCGGCGAAGGGCGCGGCAGATGAAGTCATGGCTGCCGGTGGTCGTTTTGCTTCTCGGTTGCTGCTGCTTCGCCTTCGCATCCTCGCGCGAACAGCGCGAACGCGGCGCCGCGGACTTTGCATCGAGCGGCTGCCAGCATTGCCACAGCATCAGCGGCGTTGGCGGGCACCGCGGTCCCGATCTCTCTGGCGTGGGGCGCACCAAATCCAAGACCGCCATCCGCCGCCAGATTCTTGATGGCAGCGACGTGATGCCATCATTCCGCGACGTCCTGGCACCATCGGAGATTAAGGATCTCGTCGCCTATCTCCGCTCCTGCCGCAGCAAGCAGTATCCTGCGCCTGCGAGCGCACCTTCACATCAGCAGGCGCAGCGCTGAACATTGCCCGCCGGCATAACGTCTACACGCCGCTGAACGCCGAAAAGCCGCCGTCGATGGGGATGATCACGCCGGTCACGAACTCTGAAGCCGGCGACAGCAGCCACAGCACCGCACCGAACAGATCGCAGGGTTCGCCGAAACGCGCCATCGGCGTATGTCCGATGATCGCGTTGCCGCGCGCCGTCAGTCCGCCGGTCTCTTTGTCCGTCAGCAGAAAACGATTCTGATTGGTGAGGAAGAAGCCCGGCGCAATTGCATTCACGCGGATCTTCGGCGAGTACTCCTGCGCCATGTGCACGGCCAGCCACTGGGTAAAGTTACTCACCGCAGCTTTCGCCGCCGAATAGGCCAGCACGCGCGTGAGCGGCCGGAAGGAATTCATCGACGAGATGTTCACCATCGCGCCGTATCCCTGCGCCGCCATGATCTTGCCGAAGGCCTGGCTGGGCAGGATGGTGCCGAGAATATTCAGCTCGAAGACCCAGCGCAGCGCGTCGGCCGGCAGATCGAAGAACTTGAGGTCAGGGCTGGTAGTTGCCTGGGGCTTGTTGCCTCCAGCTCCGTTCACCAGGCAATCGAGCTTTCCCAGCCGGCCGACGACGTCTTCCGCGGTCTGCGCCACGCTGTCTCGATTGAGCACGTCGCACTGGAATACCGTGACCTGCTTGCCAAGCTCGCCCATGCGGTCGACCGCGGCCTTGCCCGCCTCAGGATTCACGTCGAGAATTGCAACACTGGCGCCGCAACCGGCCAGTGCACTGGCGATCTCGCTACCCAGAATGCCGGCACCGCCGGTAATCGCCACGGTTTTGCCCGTGAAATCGTACATCCTGGTGAGTTGCGCCAGGTTGAACGAAACCCGTTCCGCAACTTCCGCCTCGTGTCCTGCTTCCAACACCGCTGATCCCGCCATGTCGTACCCTTTCAGAACTGCGCCCCGAGTATAGAAAGCCGACACAGCCGTAACCAGTGATTCCCATCACGAGTCGCCAATCATCGCCGACGCGATTAATCAATTCCCTTCAAGATGCGCATTCGAAACTGCCGAGCCGTACTTCAAAAGCATCCCAGGTGATCCGGATCACTTGATCCCGTACGCCCAGTCACGGCTTTGCCACGCCCGTCGATGTATCAGGTAAATAGGAAGACGAAAGGGCCGATTCCCATGCTTCTTGAACTGAGCGTGCTGCCAAAAGGCAAAGGCCGGCATGCAACCGATACACCTGCCACCCTGGCGAAGATCATTAACTCGAGCGGTCTCTATCACCAGGCAAAGAACAAAGGAACGGTTCTGGAAGGAAGCTGGGACCAGTTGATGGCGGTGGCCAAAAAATGCCACGACGAGGCCCTTAAGAGCAATTCGCGGATCGTTACCGTCATGCGCGCGGTGGACGGCCAGGAAATCGCCCCCTGTGCAAAGGCGCCCGCCGACTGTGCCGCCATGCGTGAGCTGCTGGAAGATGACGGGGATTGGCTTATTCCATAAATAGGCGCACCTATAGAACGAAAAAAGGCGGAGCGCTGAGCGCTCCGCCCTTACATTCAGCGAAATCGGCTCGAGATCAATACAGCCTGAAATCCACCTCGATGGTGATCATCACCGGCACGGGCGTCTTGCCGTCCTTCAGGGCCGGCTTGAATTTGTATTGCCGGATCGCCTCGACTGCCTTCTCATCCAATCCCATGCCCAGCGCCCGCACCACGCGAATATTCTGCGGATTTCCCTGCGTATCGACGATGAGCGAGATGAGGCAAACGCCCTGATACTTGGCGCGCCGCGCTTCGTCGCTGAACTCGGCTTCCACGCTGTGAATCACGACCGGCGCTGAAACCCTGCCGCCAATCTGGTATAACCCACCGCCTGCATTTCCGCCCTCTCCAGGACCGTACCCGTTCCCGGAGCCGGAGCCCAGGCCGCCGCCGCTTCCGCTTCCCATCCCTGCGCCGTTACCCATTCCCGCCGACGCCAGTTTCACATTCGTCGATTCATGCATGCCGATCATCGGCATGTCGTTGTCGGGCAGCTGAATGTCTTTCTGGACGTTGATGGCCGGTGGCTCGGGCAACAACGGGTGTTCAAGCGTCTGCGGTTGCGGAGGTATGATCGGGTCCTTCACCTTTTCAGGAAGTTTGCCCTTGTTGGCTTCGATGGGGCTTCTGTCGCCGCCGCCGCCACCGCCTCCGGCGAGCTTATCCGACTTGGGCGCGTCGTATTCGCCCACATCGATGTTTGTCGCCTGCACGGGCGGGCTCACGATGTTGTGGACCACGTGAATGCCCAGCCAGATGGCCAGCAGTAATATCGCAATATTCACCGATGACGAAACCCCGATCGCCCACGGGTTCGCCTTGACGGCCATCCGGTCGGGTACCGGGATCGGCGTCGATGTCAGTTGCAGAGGCGGCAGCTTGACCGGGAAAAATACATCATGAATGCTTTCCCAAAGGCCTGTCCAAATGGGCTTCTCTTCGAACGCTTTGCCGAGAAACGCATCCAACTCGTGGCCGGTCGCTGGTACCGCACCCCAATGGTCGTTCATGTCTTCCGGTGTCATGTCAGTTGTTTGCTTGCCTTCGTTGCTGCTCGCCGGCTCATTGCTGCCTGCCCGGGGAAGCGGGCACACCCTGAAACAGGCCTATGGGTCCATTATGCTCAACCGCACCCATCTTTGTCTCGGCGGCCAAGTTTATTCGATGCGGGACCTCTGCTTCCACGATCTCATATTTTGCCATCCGCGACAATTTCATAATTTATAGACGGTAATCCGGTATGGTTTGTTACCGCGAAATTCCCTCCTTCGCGATTTAAACTGATTTATGAACAAGTTTGCATCCATAAACGGAGTCCCGATGTCTCCTGCCCCGGAATTGAAGGCGACGCTCACCTTGCCGCAGACCGCCTTCCCGATGAAAGCCAATTTGCCGCAGAATGAGCCCCTTCGGTTGGCTCGCTGGGCCTCGCTCCGCCTCTATGAAGAGATGCGCAAGACCGGCCGTGGGCGCCCTGTTTACCTGCTGCACGACGGCCCTCCCTACGCCAATGGGCCCATTCACCTTGGCCACGCCTTAAACAAAGGCCTCAAAGACTTCGTCGTCAAGTCCAAGACCATGGCCGGCTTCGACGCGCCCTACGTCCCTGGCTACGACTGCCATGGGCTGCCCATTGAGATCAAAGTGGACGAAAAGCTGGGCCACAAGAAACTCGAGATGCCGGCGCCTGCAGTATTGGATGCATGCCGATCTTACGCGCAGAAATATATTGACCTGCAAACCGAGCAGTTTCAGCGGATCGGCTGCTTTGGGCGCTGGGAAACCCCCTACAAGACCATGTCCCGGCCTTACGAAGCCCGGACCCTCGAAGCGTTCTATGCCTTTCTTGAGAAGGGCTTTGTTTACCGCGGCCTCAAGCCGGTCTATTGGTGCATCCACGACCGCACCGCCCTGGCCGAAGCCGAGGTAGAGTACGCAAACCATACCAGCCCTTCGGTCTACGTCCGCTATGCCCTCACGTCCGATCCGGCGGCAATCAGCCCAGCGCTCGCCGGCCGCCAGGTCTTCACCATCATCTGGACCACCACGCCCTGGACGCTGCCCGCCTCGATGGCTGTCGCCTTCCATCCGGACTTTGAGTACGTGGCGCTGGACTGCGATGGCGGCGTTTACATTGTCGCCAGTGAGCTCGCCGGCAAGGTCATTGTGGATTGCAAGCTGCGAAGCAGGAAAGACCCGGAGCAGCCTGCCTCGCAGGAGGACATCGTAGCCCGCTTCAAAGGGGCCGTCCTCGATCGCGCCACCTTCCAGCATCCGTTCCTTGAGCGCTCCATCCTCGGCGTTCTGGCTACATACGTCACCGCCGATCAGGGCACCGGCGCCGTTCATACGGCTCCGTCCCATGGAGCTGACGACTTTTGCACAGGCGAGCGCTACGGTCTCGACCCCACCGGTCGCGTCGACGCCGGCGGCCACATCCACGTTGATCCCGCCGCCTGGCCCTTCGCCAAACCGCCTGCCTTCGATGGTATGAATGTGTGGAAGGCCAATCCGGTGATCGTCGCAATGCTCGAAGAACGCGGCGCGCTGTTGGGTGGCTCGCTGTTGGAGCACTCTTATCCGCATTGCTGGCGCTGCCACCACCCGGTGATCTTCCGCGCCACCGAGCAGTGGTTCATTTCCATTGACACGCCGCTGAAGCGCGCTGATGGCTCAGAGACGACCTTCCGGCAATTGGCCATCGAGGAAATCGACAAAGTGGTCTGGGATCCCGCCTGGGGCAAGGAGCGCATCTCCAACATGATCGCCACGCGGCCCGACTGGTGCATCAGCCGCCAGCGCATCTGGGGAGTGCCCATCGCTGTCTTCCTGTGCGAGGGCTGCAACCAGCCGATCATCGACGCCGCGCACAACCGCAAAATCGTTGATCTCTTCGAGCGCGAAGGCGCCGAGGCCTGGCATACCGCTCCTTTGGAAGCACTGCTGCCCGCCGAGGCCAAGTGCGCGCATTGCGGCGACACGGCCTTTCGCAAAGAGAACGATATTCTCGACGTCTGGTTCGACGCTGGAGTGAGCTGGCTGGCCGTCTGCGAGTCGGATCCAGATCTGAAGAATGCCTACAATGTGTTTCAAGACCAAAACAACTCGAAACGCCCGGAGGTTCTTTATTTGGAGGGCGGCGACCAGCACCGCGGCTGGTTTCACTCCTCCCTTCTCACCTCAGTTGCGCTGCGTAGCCGCGCACCATACTCGCATGTCGCCACCGTTGGCTGGACGCTGGATGAGCAGGGCCGCGCCATGTCGAAGTCCCTGGGCAACGGCGTCGATCCAATCGATATCGCCAGCCGCATGGGCGGCGAGATCGTCCGCCTCTGGGTCGCATCGGTCGACTTCCGCGAAGATACGGCAGGCAGCGAAAACCTGATGCAGCGTTGCGCCGAGCTCTACAAAAAGCTCCGCAACACCTTCCGTTTTCTGCTCGGAAACCTGAACGGTTTCGACCCGGCACGCGACCGCGTTCCCGAGGCCCAACTGCTGCCGCTCGACCGCTACATGCTGGCCCGCACGCGCGACCTGGCGGAAAAAATCCTCGGCTGGTACGAGGGCTTCGAATTCCATCGCGTCTATCATGCCGTCAATGAGTTCGCCATCGTGGACCTGAGCGCGTTTTATCTCGACGTGCTCAAGGACCGCATGTACACCTTCGCGCCTTCGAACCAGGCGCATCGCTCCGCGCAGACCGTGCTGTGGCAGATCACTGAGGCGCTGGTGCGTCTCGTCGCGCCCATCCTCAGCTTCACCGCCGACGAGGTATGGGAGCACCTGCCCGCCGTCGCAGGCCGTGAGGCCAGCGTGCACCTGGCGCAGTTCCCCAAGCCGGAAGAGATCTTTTCCGAAGATCCGGCTCCTGTCATCGAAGAGTGGAAGAGATTGTTCGCGATTCGGGATGTGGTCTTCGCCGAAATCGAGATGGAGCGCAAACAGGGCAAGATCGGCAAAGGCCTCGACGCCAGGGTGGAGGTTCTCGCCAGTGCAGAGGACGCCGCGTTTCTCAATTCGCATTCGAAAGACGCTCTGGCAGAATTCCTCAACGTGTCCGCGATAGAAGTTCGGCCCGCGAGCGGCATGAATGAAGACGACGCGCCCGCGCGGCTCGCGGCCATCGCGTCTCAGGCCAAAGGCACGAAGTGCAACCGCTGCTGGCGGTATACAGAGGACACGGCCGATTACGGCGCCTGGCACGCCGTGTGCGCGCGTTGCAGATCCATGCTCGTTGAGATGAGCATTGCGCCGCCCCAGCCGGCAGATGACGCCCCGGTGGACGCGCCGACGCAGCCGGAGGCCCGCAAGTGAGCCTGTTTCGAGACTGGCCCGCACCGCGTCGCCTTCCCTGGCTTCTGCTTATCTCCTTTGCGGTGATCGCCGCCGACCGCTGGACCAAGACCTGGGTCTCCCGGCACATCCGGCTCGGCGGCGCCATCCCCGTCGTCGACCACGTGCTCCGCATCTCGCACTGGACCAATGAGGGAGCGGCGTTCTCGCTCTTCGCCAACACTGCTTCGCACAGCACGGTACGCTGGGGACTCATCATCTTCACCCTCGTTGCGGCAGTCGCCGTCTTCATCGCCCTCTTGCACTTGGGCAACCGCATTACACTCACTTCCATTGCGCTTGCGCTCATTCTCGGCGGCGCTCTCGGCAACGCCCACGACCGAATCGCCTACGGCTCGGTCGTCGATTTCATCGAGGTCCACATCTTCAGCTATCACTGGCCCGACTTCAATGTGGCCGATTCCTCCATCGTTACTGGCGCCTGCCTGCTGTTTCTTGAGTCGTTGCTGCCGCGAAAGAAGTCCGGCTCCTAGGTCTTTGACAACCTGAATTTGTTCCTTCTGTAGCCGAACTTCTGGCGGGCCTTTTTGC
>OKRB01000097.1 GCA_900290245.1 Candidatus Sulfuritelmatomonas gaucii
GGTGCGTTGACCCCCTCAAATGTTCGCTTAAGTGGTTACATTTGGGGCCAAAATGTAACCACCAGAGGTTGCATTTTTACGACGCAATAACCTTCCAGGTTCCCGTCTTATTGGATTTGTAACCACTTCAGGTTACGAATTAGAGCAAAGCGCACCCAACAATTTCGCGAAAGATGGCTTAAATGCATTTTTTTGGCATTTAAAACGCGGTTTTGAGCCACTTTTTGACGCGTTTTTGCGCGATTTTGCGTTGTGAATTGAGCTTTCAGCCGTCAGCTCTCAGCTTTCAGCGCCGAAGCCGAGCGGTATGCCTGAGAGGTTTGTGCTGCGGCGATCATTCTTACGCCCGCTGAAGCGGGCTGGCGGGCGGGTGACGCCAATTCTCTCCCCAGTCTTGCGACTGGGGTTAACCTATGCCGCCCGCGTTGCGGGCTAAGAAACGAACGCGTGGGAATACCGCAAAGCCTACCTCAGCGCTCCTGATTGAAATGTTGAGCAATATCTCGTTCTGAGGCGTCGTGTATCTTGCCGCACCAGTTGAGCAAGCAACCTGCACTTCTCGGTTCACCATCCAAGCAAGCGATGTGAGGGCGTGCAATGACCGCCCAACACTCCCAAGGTGAAGACTGCCAGTTGTTCAAGATCGCAGATCCTACGATGCACTTGCTCGCGGCGCCGGGCCGGGATTGTCCAGCGCGTGTTCTATTGCCGCAGTCCGTTCACTTCGCTTACTTAGATCGATAACTAAAGGACAGAGTTAGTCTGGGCTTCCGTGCTTCATGGTAGTTAAGACTGCAGGTGGGGTGTCTCTACTGTTTGCTCCTCGGTTCGGCTGTGAAACTAACTAAATCGCCGATTCCGAGTTAGAAGTTCGAAGTAGTCTCGACGACATCCACTGGGTTCTCGTCATCTGCAATTCCATTCCCGGAGCCGCGCCGCTTCAGCAGCGGAGGGGAAGCTTGTGTTCACTTACATGCGTCTTACTGAGTCACCGCGTGCGCGCGATCCGCGAGAGCATTTCTGGAGGATTATTCGATGAAGGTCCATGCATCTCCTATTTCCCTTTCGGCGCTGACACTTACCGTACTGCTTGCTGGATGCAGTTCAACTTTGATGACGGAAAATGCCACCGATCCCGCTTCGGGCGCTGTGCCTACGGTGAGTGCGGTGGCCGAGCAGGTAAACGGCGTTGCGCCCAACCGGAAGCAGGAAGTGCAGTTCAGCGAAGCCATGGACGCCTCGACGATCAACGCAAAGACCTTTACCGTGACTGACTCATCGGGCAATGCGGTGAGTGGGGCGGTGACTTACGATGCCAGTTACGACATCGCCAGCTTTCAGCCGAATCCTGCGCTACAGACCGGGGCAACGTACACCGTGACCGTGACAACGGGAGTGGCCAGCACGGGAGGCGAGCACCTGGCCGCGGCGTACAGCTATACATTCACGACCCGCGCTACGACGGACACATCTCCGCTGGCGATTAACAGTGTGGACCCAGCCGCGGGCGCCACATGCGTGAGCGCAACTGCGCCGATCATCATTACCTTTAACGAAGCGCCCGACGCCAGCACTGTGAACTCGACGAACATCGTGGTGACGGGTCCGGGCGCGACGGTGATTCCGGTGACGATGAGCATCAACGTGACGACTACACAGGTGGTGTTGACGCCGAATTCGGCGCTGTCCTCGGGGACGATCACGGTCACGGTGCAGAACGTAGGCGACCTGGCGGACGTGATGATGACTGCTGCTTACACGTGGACCTTCTCAACAGAATGCGGAGGGGGAGGCGGGAGCGGCAGCGGGAATGAATACCTCTACTTCGGCGCCGGCGTTGAGGCGGGGACTCCGGAGTTCTATGGATACGCCATCGACTCTGCGACGGGAGTTCTTACTCCTGTGCCGGGCGGCCCGTTCCAGGTCAGCGTGGGCGCGACACCCAGCCCGTGCGGCGGAGGCTGCAACCTGGATCCGCTCGCCGACCCGCTGGGGCGTTTCCTCTTTTATAACTTCATTCAGACTCCGAACCAGCACGGCGTCGGTACGATGAAGGTTGATCCGACGACCGGCGCGCTGACGAACGATAACGTCCTGACGTATGTCCCTGACGGCACCAGCGTTTCGGACATCTACTATGTTTCGGCTGACCCAAAAGGGCGGTATATCTACGGCACTGGCGTTCTGTACTCACCGGGTCCAAGCGGGAGCGACTTGCTCATGTCAATCACGGTTGGCGCTGACGGGACATTGTCGTTTACGCCGGGCCAACCGTATCAACTGCCGGAAGGAAACAACTCAGTCCCGCCCCAGGCGCCCGCCGCGACTGACCAGTACGTCTTCGTCTCCGACCCAGCTTTGGACCTGGAGGGGGCCCAGCAGCCATCGGACATCTTTACCTACACGCTTGATCAGTCGAGCGGCGCGCTAACAGCAACGAGCACAGCCTACCAGGTGGGAGTGGGAGCGGGTGAGGAGGCGATTACGCCGTCGGGCAAATTCCTGTATATCGAAACCAACCAGCTTCTCAGCAGCGGCTTCCCGGGTCCCGCGGAGCTCCGAGGCTACCAGGTGAATGCCGACGGAACTCTGACGCCAATTGCGCAGGCGCCGATCCAGAGCCCGCAGCAGCCGGCGATCATTACGATGTCGCCGAACGGCAACTTCCTTTACATCTCCGGGGTGATCTACCCGAGCACGCCCGGAGGGCCGAGCACAATCGACAACAGCGCCTATGCGATCGACCCGAACACCGGCGCGCTTACGCTGACGGCCGATTACACCAATATTCCGAGCACCCTGCTGACGATCGATCCGGCGGTGAAGTATGTGTATATTCCTGAATCGACCAATACTACGCCCATTGTTTATACGATGGCGGGGTTCAGCGTGAACCCGACAAATGGAGCGTTGACGCCGCTGCCCGGGCCGGCGACTGTGCTGCCGACGAATCCGGGTATTTATATGCCGATCGTGCGCCCGCAGTAACAGGAGCGGCGCAAGAGGCCGGAGCGAATATAGGCAGCCGGTGGAGCAAGCAGCTTCTGTTCCGGCGCGCGAATGAGGTATTGTTGCTGAGGAAGAGACTTCAATGCGCGCTGCGGAACTAACTGCTCCACACACATTCCGGCTGGCGGAGATGGCGATTGACGATCCCGGACCGGGTGAAGTGCAGGTCCGCGTGGAAGCGGTGGGCGTGTGCGGGTCAGATCTGCATGCTTACTGCGAGGGCGCGGTGGGCGGCACTCCCAACGTCTATCCGATGGTGATCGGCCACGAACCGGCGGGATCGATTGTAAAAACCGGCGCAGGCGTTACGGGCCTTGCAGCGGGCGACCGGGGTGCGCTGGAGCCCGCGTTGTATTGCTATCACTGCGAGTTCTGCCTGAGCGGGCGCCACAATGTGTGCGCGAACCTGCGTTTTCTGAGCACTCCGCGACATCCCGGTTTTTTCCGCGAATTCGTCAACTTGCCGGCCGCCAATTTTCAGCCCATCCCGGCCACCATGCCTTATGCCAATGCGGCGCTGGCCGAGCCTCTTGCGGTGGCGATGCATTCCCTGCACCAGGCGTCGATCGGTCCGGGCGAAACCGTGGCGGTGATCGGCACGGGGCCGATCGGGCTTTTGACGATTGCGGCACTGCGAGCCGCGAGGGCAGGACGGATCTGGGCAGTGGAACCGCTTGCGCATCGTCGCGAGCTGGCGCGGCAGATTGGCGCCGACGCAGTGATTGAGCCGGAGGAAGCCGCAAAAGAGATCCTCGACGGAACGGGACAGCGAGGCGTGGACTGCGCAATTGACTGCGCCGCGAAAGAACACACGACGATCCAGGCGATGGAAATCACGCGCAATGCGGGCCGGATCGCGCTGACGGGCATTCACTCCACGGCGCTGGTCTCGATGGATGGGTCAACGATGAGGCGCAAGGAGCTGACCATTTTCAACGTGCGCCGATCGAACCATGAGACCGAAGAGGCCCTGGAGCTCCTCAAGGAACATGGCGAGTGGTTTGCGCCGATGCTCACTCACACCAGGCAGATGGAACAGATCGATGAGGCCTTCGAGATCGCCAGCCAGTACAGCGACGGTGTGGGCAAGATGATTGTGAAACCATGACTGCATGGGGTGGGCAACCTGCCGACTCGAAGATGCATCGAATCTCCTCTCTATCAGAACGAGAAAAAAAGACTTGCAGGTTATCCAAATTTTCCGCGGCGCGGAAATCCGCAGCCGGAGAGCGGATTGGCGGGGGAGTATAATTCGAGCGATGCATCGGTTCCTCAAGATCGCAATCGCAGTCGTCCTCCTGATTGTTGTGGCAGCTGTGTTGATTTCGCCGGCAGTGGATCTTGAACCGGCAGCTCTTCGCGCGGCGCTCTGGGTTGCCGCGCTCTTCGCTTCGTTCGGCATAGTGAGAATTGAACTTTGCGGAACACGGAACGTGCGGTTCAGCGCTCGAGCTCGAATGAAACGCCGAGCGATCCTGAGTCACACCTCACTACCTCTTTTCGATCTTTACGGCGCACGGCTTTGCTAGATTTCCTCTGCCGCCGACCGCGGCATCCTTCACGCGAAAGACCCCTAACTTTGGCGCGACTCAGGATCCCCAATCCTGAGCAACCGGATCTTGAAGAGGGATTTGATGAAGACGTTTGGTGTGCATGGCGCTTCGCCCGCCATGGACAAGAAGGTATCGGATTTTTGGCAGGGCATTTCACGCGCAGAAAGGCGCGTACTGATTCTGGACTACGACGGAACGCTTGCGCCGTTTTCAATGGATCGCGAGTGTGCGGCGCCGTATGCGAGGTTGCTTCCGCTACTGCAACATCTGAAGCAGGCCACCGGAACACGGCTGGTGATTGTCACCGGTCGGCCGGCGTTAAGCGCTGCGCGGTTGCTTCACTTGCAGGATGTCGAGATCTGGGGGTGCCACGGACTGGAACGCCTTCAGGCTGACGGCTCACTGAATAAACCGGAAGTGGCCGCGGAATCGTTGCAGGCCATTGCCGACGTGACAGAGCTTTTGCTCAATGATGGCCTCGGGCAATTCGCCGAGCGGAAGTTCGCTTCCATCGCGGTCCATTGGCGCGGCAGCGAGGAGCTTGCCGGGCAACTGACACGCCGGATTCTCCACGCATGGTCAATGGTCCAACGCCGCAAGGGCATGCGCCTCATGCCGTTTGATGGCGGAATCGAGATCACAGCCGGCGCCAGGAACAGAGGCGACGCGGTGCAGGCCGTGTTATCGGAAAGCGGGCCCGCAGCGGCCGTCGCTTACCTCGGAGGCGAGACTCCTGATGAGGACGCTTTTGGAGCGTTGCACGGCCGCGGCCTCAACGTCCTGGTTCGCGAAGAGTACCGAAGAACGATTGCCGATATCTGGATCCGCCCACCAAATGAAGTTGCGGCATTTTTGAAGGCCTGGGCTTCAGCGTGCGAGGAGCAGGGTTGAACGCGACTGAAGCAGGAGATGCGGCATCCGCGGCGTATCGCATCAGGGAGTCACCCTGACCTCGCTTGCGACTGGACCATCCGAGCTGCTCATCTCTCGATCTACGCCCCCCAGTAGTACACTGGCGAAAATCGATTTGCTGCAAGGAGTTTATGTCGCGACTGAATCCGTACGTGGTTCTGCTGACCCTTATCGCCACATTGGGCGGATTGCTTTTTGGATATGACACGGCCGTCATTAACGGCGCAGTGAGCAGCCTGAAGGCTTATTTCATTGATCCGCGATTCGCAGATCTGGCGAATCCGGCGCAGGCTAATGCCGCAAACTCGCTGCTGGGCTTTGTGGTTTCGAGCGCGCTGATCGGCTGCATCATCGGCGGGTTGATTGGCGGCTGGGTGAGCACCAACGTGGGCCGCAAGCGGGGATTGATCATTGCCGCGGTGCTGTTCCTGATTTCTGCCCTGGGCGCGTCGGCGCCGGAGTTTCCATTTGCTCCAATCGGCCACGGCGGGCCAGGGTACATGGCGAATTTCGTGTTCTATCGCATTCTTGGCGGCATCGGCGTGGGATTGGCGTCGATGTTGTCGCCGATGTATATCGCGGAGATCGCGCCGCCGAAGGTGCGGGGAAACCTGGTGGCGTGGAACCAGTTCGCCATTATCTTCGGCATGCTGATCATTTACTTTGTCAACTTCGGAATTTCCAAATCGGGCAGCGGCGATGCGTGGCTGAATTCGATTGGCTGGCGCTACATGTTTCTTTCCGGCGCCATTCCTGCAGGCCTGTTTTTGATTCTCCTGTTCCTGGTGCCTGAGACGCCGCGTTTCCTGATGCTGAAGGGGAACGAGAGCGGCGCGCGCGCGGTGCTGGCCAAACTGGTAACGCCGGAGGAAGGCGCAAGAGAGATTTCTGAAATCCGCGCGTCGCTGAGCGGGCATCACTCCGGCAAGTTATTTTCTTTTGGGGTGCTGCTGGTGTTCATCGGCGTGATGCTGTCGGTGTTCCAGCAGTTCGTGGGCATCAATGTGGTGCTCTACTACGCGACGGATATTTTCAAGGGGATGGGGCTGACCACGAACGTTTCGCTGTTCCAGACCATCATTGTAGGTGCGGTTAACCTGCTGTTTACCATCGTTGCGATTTTGACCGTGGATTATTTTGGACGCAGGCCGCTGCAGATTATCGGAGCGCTGGTGATGGCCGTAAGCATGATCGCGCTGGGCATGGACTTCTGGATCGGCGGCAAAGGCATGGTCGCTCTGGTCTGCATGCTGGCTTACACGGCGGGCTTCGCGGTTTCCTGGGGGCCGGTGACGTGGGTGCTTTTAAGCGAGATATTTCCCAACCAGATTCGCGGCAAGGCCATGGCCGTAGCCGTCGCGGCGCAATGGATCGCCAACTACCTGGTCAGTTGGACGTTCCCGATTCTCGACAACAATCCTTACCTGGTGGATCACTTCAAGCATGGATTCGCGTATTGGATTTACGGAGTGATGGGGGTTCTGGCGGCTTTGTTCATGTGGAGAGTGGTGCCCGAAACCAAAGGGCGCACGCTGGAGCAGATGGAAGCGATTTGGCAGGGGGAAGGAAAGTAAACGCAGGAGAAGCATCAACCACGGTGCGCAAGGATTCGGGATTCGATGCTGTTGTGGTCCTGACTTAGCGCGAGCTATTGTGGTTCCCAAGTCCCAAAATCGGGACCTGGGGCACCCCTGAGATGGTTGGTTCGCTTCTCAAAACGTCTGGGCCCCGCGCTTCCGGGTCAGACCCGTAATGCTACCTTGCAGCCGGCGCCTTCCCGCGCGGTTGCAGGGCTTGGGTTCGCCCGCCTAAATTAATTGATCCCCGCACCTAGCCAGACGTCCATGAAATGCGCCGCGCGGAGGAAAGCACACAACAATCCCCTCCTCCGCCCGGTTTGGGTCCGTTCTCTTCTCTACGTGTTGCTTTATGCTTTCTGGTCGTTCTTTATCTAAGGCCGGCCGCGCAAGGAGCGAGCGTGTCGCTCACCCCTTTGCGGGTTCGATGCTTTCAACGTAGATGACGTTGGCTTGCCCGTCGAACTCTCCGGTCACCTTGACCGGTTTGCCTTCATAGGGTTTGGCGCGCTCGGAATCATCGAGTTTATAGATGGTTCCGGATGCGTCGCTAAGAGCGTATTGGTGACCATCTTTGATAATGGTTCCAGTGAAGATACCTGCCTTCTGGTTTTGATCCGGTTGCTGCTGCGACTGTTGCGTCTGCGGTTGCTGCTGTTGATCCTGGGCATAGGGTGAACTTGTGAAGGGACCGCCCCAAGCCATCACCAGCATCAGCGTTAATCCGCAGATAACGATGCCGATTGCGAGATCGCGCTTGAGAGCTTGCATGAGGAAAAACCCTCCCCAGTTTGAATTCGCCGGGGGCCCGACGACACTCAGGCCCTGTTCAGGTATTAGATGCATGCGGCATTCCAAACCGGAATCGATTGAGGACACAGGCAATCCCTCCCGCCCAGCGGCTGGTGCGAGTAAAAAATGCTCGATTAGGTGACTAAGATTTGCTCTATCAGGAAGAAAGGAGTCGTGGGGACCCGTGGCCGCCTGGACCGGGCAGTTGCATGAACGACATTCTTAATGATCATTTCGCCGTTTGCGCCGCCCCTACGGGGCTGACGGCTATTTGTTGGCCCATTTCCCCACGCTGAAGCGCGGGGCTAACCACCGTTGCGCCTCCGGCGCGAAGGAAAGCCTTGTCTGACCCGATTTTCACTCGCAACGACGCACACCCCTATATGTCGATACAACCTAGGAAATCGTGTGAGGTTTTCGTGTGAGTGCAAAGTCGTCGCTCCCTGGGGTCGCGCCGACTTTGGTGCCGTGGCCTTCCCCTACAGCATTTCCTAAAACCGCTTTGGCCAGCGCCCACTTCAGCTCTTCAATTCCCTCGCCCGTGACCGCCGAGATGGCGTGGAACTCGAGCTTGCGGCGCTTGGCGTGCGCGGCGAGCTTTTTTAACTTCGCCGGGTTCGCCACATCGATTTTGGTCGCGACGACGATCATCGGCTTATTCGCCAGGGGATGATCTTCTGCGCCATCGCGCAAAGAGCTGAAGCTTGCCAGTTCGTTGTTGATCACGCGGAAATCTTCAACCGGGTCCGGCCTTCCCGAATCGTCAGACACATCGACCAGGTGCGCGAGCACGCGCGTGCGCTCAATGTGGCGCAGGAACTGCGCTCCCAGGCCCGAGCCCAGGTGAGCGCCCTCGATGAGGCCCGGCACATCGGCGACCACGAACGATTGCTGGTCCGGCTCCTCGCCTACCGTGACGACGCCGAGGTTCGGCTCGAGGGTGGTAAATGGATAGTCCGCGATCTTGGGCCGGGCCGCGGAGATGCGCGAGATCAACGTTGATTTGCCGGCATTGGGAAAACCGACGAGCCCCACGTCGGCCAGCAACTTCAGCTCGAGCCGGTAGGCGCGCTCCTCGCCCGGGCGGCCCAATTCGTGCTCGCGCGGAGCCTGGTGCGTGCTGGTGGCGAAGTGCTGGTTGCCGCGCCCGCCGCGGCCGCCTTTGGCGATGACGATGCGCTCGTCGGGTTCGCGAAAATCGTGGACCAGCTCGCCGGTCTCCGCGTCGTAGAGGGACGTTCCGACGGGGACCTGCAACGTGGTGGATTTTCCGTCCAGCCCGGTGCAGTTGGAGCCCATGCCGTGCTCGCCACGCTGGCCCTTGTGTTCCGGGTTGTAGCGGAAATGGATCAGCGTGTTGTGCCGCTGGCTCGACTCCATGATGACGTCGCCGCCGCGGCCGCCGTCGCCGCCCGAGGGGCCGCCGCGGGGCACGAATTTTTCGCGGCGGAAGGCCATGCAGCCGTTGCCGCCGTCGCCGGCTTTTACGCGGATTTTGGCTTCGTCAATGAACATGGGATTCAGGGGTCAGGGATCAGCCAGCCCAGCGTGGATCAAAAGGCAGATTCGCCGTGAAACGTCAGCGACTCCGTGTTTTCAGTGTATCGGACCGTTCTGCGGGTCGATGGCCTGCAAGCCGATGGTGCGCGGGATTTGTGCCGACTGCTGCAAAAGCGCGGCGGCAGGGCTCGATGCCTGGAATTCCAAGAAAGAACATGCTCTTGTGATGCACGTTACTTTGAGGTTGCGCCCGGGAAGCATAGAATCGCTCCCAATCTTCTTTCAGCCACTCATCGGACAGCGAAAGGCGCGTCTTTTCGGGTCCTTGGCCGGATTCGCCGCCAGAGCGGAACGGCAACGAAACTCATTTCTACTCCCAGGATCTGCCTCGAGCAGTGCGGGCCATGGCAGAGGCACGGCAGAACTGGCGTTTCATATTGGCGGCGTTGGCGCTGGGCGTTTGCGCAGCCGCGGCCCAGTCTGGCGCGAACGATGTTCGCCGAGCGCGTTCGATCCAGGTTTCCTCCACGCGCATGGGTTCCGTAGCCGGCCGGCTTACCGATCTGCATTCGGCGCCGCTTGGCGGCGTGGCCGTGATTTTGCGCAACCCCTCAACTGGCGCCGAGGTTCGCGCGATCACGGCGAGGAACGGCGCATTTCATTTTGATTCGCTCGAGGCCGGCACATACACGCTGGAGGCGGATGCTGCGCAGCTTGGTCACGGTCGGCTGGAGGGGATCTTGGTTAGCGGCGGAGCGGAAGCACGGTTGCAACTGGCGATTCAGCTTGAGCCGGCCGCGGCGGCGGTGATCGAGGCCGCTGGGTCGAGGGCGATGTCTGCATTCGCGCCTGCAATGGCCGCAGTGTCGGCAACGGCGGCGATGGCGCCTTCTGCTCAGGCCACTGAATTGCCGGTTGCGGCTGTGGCGAGGAACGTCACACCTGTCGCGGCGCACGCTTCAGAAACTCTGGATCATTTGAGGCTGGCCTCGCAGAATCCGCCGGTCGTCGTCGAACGTCCGGAGATCGCGGAATCGAATCCGCCGCTTACGGCGTTGATCAGCGCCGAATCGCCACGGATGATGATTTTGGCACCCGCACGCTCAGCGGACGTGACTCGCACGCCGGCGGAGCCGACTTCTCCTGCGCAGACTTCATTGCGGCCTGAAGTAGGATTTCCCTCGAGGCCAGTGCCGCGTGCTTTTGGTCCGCGCGAACAAGCGGCGCTGGAAACTCAATCTGTGCTGGTGCAGCCTGCGTTGGCGCTCACTTTACCGCGCACGCTTCCGCTAGCGGCGCGCATCGCACCGGACCTCGCGCCCGTTGCGGCTGCGGCAGAGCAGCCTGATCCTGTTACGCCGGCGGTGGCTACCACGGTAACAGCCGCGCAACTGGGGCAGTTGCCAGCAAGCGGACGCCGCTGGCAAGATTTCTTGCTCGATGCGCCGGCTTCGAGCAGTGCAACTGACTCGTCGCAGCTCTCATTCCGCAGCGCGCAAAGCTCCGCAGAGATCAACATCGACGGTGCGAATACGCGGCTGGCTTTTGCCTCAGCGGGTGTGAGCTCGCACGCCTCAAACCAGCAAGACGAGAATGGCGGCGGACAAAGCCCGATGGGGCAGGCCTGGAGCGCCAGGCGTGGCCTGGGCGTAAGCGAGTCGGCCGTGCGTGCAGTGACAACCGCTGCCGGGAATGTGGAGGCCGAAGGCATGCGTTCAGCAGGCGGGCGCACCACCGTTGAAACGCAGAGCGGCGCAAACGCATGGCACGGCCAGGGCTCTCTCTTCGACAGGCAGAACACGTGGGGCGCGCGCAACCCCTTTACGCAGTGGGTGGGGAACACGGGAACTGCCGCAGCGCCGAAGTTCGCTGCCGCGCCGTATACTCCGCCCGATCATGAAACCGTGATGAGCCTCGGCATGGGCAGCCGCATCCGACGCGACAAGCTTTTCTGGTTCGGCGCGATTGACAGCTCGCACCGTAACGATCCGGGAGTGGCAACGGTGAAGGATCCGACGGAGTTTTTCAATCTGCCGGAACCGACCAGCGCGCCGGTTACGTTGCTGAGCGCACAACTTGGCGAGAGCCAAAACCAGGCATTTAACGATTACCTTGGCGTGGCGAGCGCCGGCTATGCGCCGGCGGGCCTTGAACAATTGGCGGCACTGCTTGGGCCCGCGCCACGCACCACCGCGCAGTGGGTGGGTTTTGCGCGCATCGATTGGCAGGCGACCGAGCGGCAGCGCTTCACGCTGGAAGGCACCGGCGCTGAATCGAACTCGAACGGCGGAGGGATTTCGCGCGTTTCAGCGACTTACGGCAACCACAGTTTTGGCTCAGGCAAAGCACAGGAGGAATGGCTGCTGGCGCGATGGGAAGCTTATCTTACGCCGAATTTGCTCGCCGTGACGCAGGGCTCGGCGGGGCGCGCGGTGATGAGCGACCGGCCAGGTACGCCTTCGAGTTTTGAGCAGTCATTTTTGAGCGGGAATTCCTGGGGGCAGTTGCCGCAGATTGTTGTGGACTCGCGCTACGGATTCACCATCGGCAATCCTTCGCGCTTTGGCCAGGGCAGCTATCCTGACGAGCGGGACTATCACGGCGAGCAGATGGTAAATTGGGCGCACAGCCATCTGCTGGTGAAGGCCGGCGTCGAGCTCGATCACGATGCAGACGCGACCAGCCTGCTGCGCAACCAGACTGGCACGTATCACTACGCGAACGTGGCCAGCTTCATTTCGGATGCGCTGGCATTTCAGAGATTCGGCCTGGCCGACGCGCTTGACCCGCGCAGCCCGCACAACTGCGGCACCACAGACACAAAATTCGGCTCGCAGCCGTGCTATTCGTATTATTCGCAAACCATGGGCCCGACGAATTGGCAATTGAGCACCAACGACTGGGCCGGCTACATCACGACGCAGTGGCAGCCGGGCAAGCTCGCCGTGTTCTCCGCAGGGCTTCGGTGGGAGCGCGAGCAGATGCCTCCGCCGATGGCTGCGCTTGCTAATTCCGAACTGCAGCTGACGGAAAGTCTGCCATCGCCCGGCAACAATTGGGGTCCGCGCGCAAGCCTCGCCATTGGCGCGGCAAAGAGCCGCTGGCCGGTGCTTCGCCTTGGCTACGGGATGTATTACGAGCGCACGCAGAACGCAACCGCTGAAACTGCGCTTACACAAACGGGGTCGCTCCGCGGCGATCTCAGCTTTTTCATGCGGCCCTCGGACGACTGCCAGTTCTGCTCGGGAGGTTCGCCGCCATTCCCGTATGTGTTCGCCGGTCAGCCTGCAAGCGTGGTGAAGCCTGGAGCAGTCGAGTTCGCGCGCAACTTTCGCAATCCTGAAGTGCACCAGGCTGTGGCAGCAGTTGAACAACGACTGCCGGCCCACGTTGAAGTGACGGCGAGCGCGATGCTGAGCCTGGGACGCCGGCTGCCAGTCGCTATCGATACCAACTTTGAGCCAGGGGTCAATCCCGGAACGATTACCTACAATGTGAAGGATCCCACCGGCAAAGGGCCGATCAAGAAGACGCAAATCACGGTTCCTTTCTACGCTACGTGGCCGTCTGCTTCGTCGCCCAACGGCACGGCCGGCCGGCTCAATCCGGATTACCAGCAGATTTCTGAAATTATGAGCCGTGCCAACTCCACCTACGAGGCGGCGATGGTGAGGATCAGTCGCGACAGCCGTCGCGGCTTGAGCGTGCGCGCGCACTACACCTACGCGCATGCGATGGACTGGAATCCCAACGAGACGATGCTGGTGGCCGGCAGCGATGTGCTCGACCCCGCCAACTTCAGCCAGGAATACGGTACGAGCAATCTCGATGTGCGGCGCTCCGCCGCAGTGACGGCCATTTTGAGCGCGCCGTGGAAACTGCGCGGATTTGCGGGCCAAGCCGGCAACGGCTGGATGCTTTCTGGCATCGGGCAGTTTCGCAGCGGGCTGCCGTACACGATGCGCACTTCGGGTTCGTTGGCCGAGGAGTTCACGGCAACCGGCGCCGCGATCGCCGGCCTCGGGCCGGGCATGAACGGATCCGGCGGCGACAACCGCGTGTATGGCATGGGCCGCAACACCTTCCGCTATCCGAACATGTGGAAGGCCGATCTTCGTCTGGCGAAACGCTTCAACCTGGGCGAAATGCGGGAGC
Organism: Candidatus Sulfuritelmatomonas gaucii; assembly: GCA_900290245.1. Taxonomy (GTDB): domain Bacteria; phylum Acidobacteriota; class Terriglobia; order Terriglobales; family Acidobacteriaceae; genus Telmatobacter; species Telmatobacter gaucii. The sequence continues at coordinate 13,499 of OKRB01000097.1, forward strand.
TGGAAGTGCTGGCCGAGAGCTTCAATCTCTTCAATCACCAGAACGTGACGGAGCTCGAAACCAACGGCTACTCGATTGAGAACAGCGGGGCATCAGGGACGCCGCCGACGCTTTGCTACCTGACCATCAATACGATTGGGTACGCCAGTTGCGGGACGACGACGACAAGCGGCACGGGAACGCCGCTGCCGGCGTTCGGGCAGCCACTGAATATCAACGGATCCGACTTCTATCGCGAACGGCAGATTGAGCTGGGCGTGCAGATGAGGTTCTGAGGTGGCGCAGGCCTCCCGGCCCGGTCGCAGCAGCGAATGCGAGCCTCTCGGCCCGCACAGAGCCTCACAAATGACCACCACCGCTGCGCCGTCCTACAATCATCCGGGACATATCTTTTAATCATATGGAGACTCTGATGAAGCCCCGCACACACTGCTCGATGCAGTTTCGGTTTCATGGTCACATCGCTCTGGCTTTAGCCAGCCCGCTAATTCTGCTTTCGTCACTCTCCACAGCGAACGCGCAGGAGAGGAAGGCTCCGGTTGCCACTCCGGGTGATACGCTTTCGACGCCGGGCCCGCTTGCGCACCTTTCACCGAAGCTCACGCGGCGCGACCTGGCCAAGGCAATGAGGCTCGTGGCTGACTGGCAACTGGGCCGCATGCCTGCCGAACCGCAAACCGACTGGACGTGGGCCGCGCTCTACGACGGTTTCATGGCCGTTCCCGACAAGGTAGCCGGCGACAAATACAAGCAGGCGATGCTGGGGATTGCGGAACAGCTCAAATGGCAGCCGGGACCGCGGGTGATGCATGCGGACGACCAGGCCGTGGGCCAAATGTATATGGAGCAATATTTCCTGCACAATGATCCAAAAATGATGGAGGCGATGCGTGCGCGGCTCGACACCGAGATGGCTACGCCCGATCCTACGGATCCCAAGCGTCCGCTCTGGTGGTGGTGCGATGCGCTTTTCATGGCTCCGCCTGTTTACGCCGACATGGCGAGGGCTACCGGCGAGCAAAAATATCTCACCTACATGGACCACGAATGGGACATTGCGACGAATCTGCTCTACGACAACTCAAAGCATCTTTACTTCCGCGATGCGACTTTCCTCGATAAACACGAAAAGAACGGCGAGCCGCTGTTCTGGTCGCGGGGCAACGGCTGGGTGATGGGCGGGATCGTGCGTGTGCTTATGGAGCTGCCTGCCGATTCTCCGCTGCGGCCGAAATTTGTTGCGCTGCTCAAAGAGATGTCGGCGGAGATGCTTTCAATTCAAGGTAAGGATGGACTGTGGCGGCCCGGACTGCTCGATGCCGATTCGTATCCGCTGCCGGAGAACTCCGGGAGCGGCTTCATTGCGTATGCGATGGCATGGGGCGCGAATGAAGGGATTCTCGACCGGGCCACTTATTGGCCCGCGGTGGAAAAGGCATGGGCCGGGATGCTCACACACGTTTATGCAGACGGGCGTCTGGGCTCGATTCAACCGGTGGGCGCGGCGCCCGGGGCCTACAGCGAAACTTCGAGCTATGTTTATGGGGTTGGCGCGTATTTGCTGGCAGGGTCAGAGATTTACCGCGGTGTGAAGTAGGGCGCTCGAATTCATTCAGGCCGTTCTTAAGGCTCCTACAATACATGGCGTTTTCGGTGTGAAATCCATGCTGTCCGGTTCAGGGCTCTTCCATGTATTATGGGTTGCACCGTGCAAACGGCAGAGAGGTATGCATGAAGAAACTCCTTTATCTATGCGCTGTATTGGCCATGACGTTCGCTGCGGCAAACGCGCGTGCCGCCGATGTGACGGGCACCTGGTCGGCCGAGATGAAAACGCCTGACGGCAACAGTTTTCCACTCACCTTCACCTTCAAGCAGGATGGCGACAAGCTGACGGGCACGGTGCAGGGTCCGCAGGGCGATCCGATCGACATCAGCAACGGCAAGGTGGACGGCGACAAGCTGACGTTCGACGTCACGTTCAACGGGATGACCATTCACCACGACTGCACGGTGGATGGCGACGAGATCAAGATGACGACGAAATCGGATTCGGGAGATTTCCCCGGCATGCAGTTGACGTTAAAGCGCGCGCAGGCAGGAGCGCCCGCCGCACCTGCCGCTCCGGCTGCTCCGGCAGCGCCCGCACCACCGGCGCCACCGGCACCACCGGCACCACCGGCGCAGACGCCGCAGTAGGTCTGGCAGAAAGTCCGAGCCTTTCCTCAGTAATTTCGTGATCTAGCGTCGACGGGTGCAGGCGGGGAGGACCACACGACAGCCGGTCAGGAGACCGGCGCTACGGCTCGGTTTGCCCATTGTCGTCTGCGCTTGCGGCGAGGGCCAAGCTGGGCTCTTCGACTGCTGCTGAGTCCAGCAGGTTTTGCGGCAATGATTTGCCTGTTCTGATTCCCAACTCTTTAAGCATCTCTACCTGGCGCACAAGATTTCCGCGCCCTTCGCTCAGTTTCTTCATCGCAGAGCTATAGTTTTGATCGGCAGCTCGCAGGCTCTTGCCCACTGCCTCCAGATCCGCGACAAAGTTCACAAATTTGTCGTAGAGCTCGGCTCCGCGATCCATCACGTCTTTGACGCTTCGCGCCTGCAGTTCCTGTTGCCAAAGCACGTTGACGATACGAATGATGTAAAGCAGGGTTGTGGGCCCGACAAGCAGAATTCCCTGTTGATAGGCGTCGGACCAGAGCGCAGCGTCATTCTGAAGGGCGAGTAGGAACGCCGGCTCAATCGGCACAAACAACACCACGAAATCGGGAGTTTCAAGACCGGGAAGGCGATGATAGCCGGCCTTGGCCAGGCCTGCCACGTGACCCCGCACGCTGGCCAGATGGAGCTTGAGCGCAGCGCTGCGATCGGCGTCTGCTGGAGCATTTACATAATCGGTGTAGGCCGTCAGAGAGACTTTTGAATCGATCACCAGATTGCGCCCGCCCGGCAGGTAGACGATGACGTCTGTGCGCGCCGATTTCGCCCGCGCTCCGTCTTCGTTTTCGAGGCCGGTAAATGTCTGCTGAAAGCTATATTGATCTCCTTCACGCAGCCCGGCCTTTTCAAGCAGATCGCGGAGGATGAATTCGCCCCAATCGCCTTGCGCTTTAGCCGAGCCGCGCAGCGCCGTGCTTAGGGTCTTTGCTTCTTCGGCGAGCTGCTGGTTGAGGCTACCGAGGTTGCCGATCAAGCCCTCCATTTTAGCGACACTTGTCTTCGAATCGACTTGCGCCTCCTCAACCTTCTTGCGGAAATCTTCAATCTGCTGTCGAAGCGGCGTCAAAAGATTTCCCAGGTCCTTCTGGCTGCCCTCTGAAAAGGTCTTCGAATTCTCTTTGAGAATCTCGTTCGCCAGCAGCTTGAATTGTTGCGTCAGTCGTTCACCATTTCCTTTTTCATTGGCGAGGTCCGACTCCAGTTTGCTATTCTGCCGCGTTAAGTCGAGAATCTGACCGTCTCGCTGCATCAACTGATTGCTGGTCGCGTTCAGCGTGTCCGTCAATTCGCGATTCCGTCCGTCCAGTAGTGCCCTTTCGGAGCCTGCCAACAAATTCCGGAGCAAATATCCCACCAGGATTCCGACCGCTGCCGCAACTACACCGGCAATCCACGCCTGCATCATTTTTCGCCTCGCCCTCTTCGCCAAATATACGCCTTCGGGTTGTGCATTTCGCGGAGCCGGAACTGTTCCCTGCCGCTTGCCCCCAATTCCCTGTTTCTTCAATCGTTTCCCCCGGATGCACAGCTTTACACCCCGGGGTCCTGCCGTTAGACTTGAAGTTTCGGGGCCATGCGCATTTTTTGGGCGCGGTGGTTGTCCTTCCCAGCCGCGGGCCGGTATGGTAGGCTCGCGGGGCGGAACGGTGGTTCCAGTCCCCGGAGCGTTTTTCTTGAGTTCCCAATCATAAAGAGGAGAAGCACGCATGGCCGTTGAAGAAAAGGTAAAGCAGATCATCGTCGAGCAATTGCAGGTGGACGAAGCGGAAGTGACACCCGGCGCAAGCTTTCAGGAAGATCTGGGCGCCGACTCGCTCGACGTGGTCGAACTGGTGATGCAGTTCGAGGAAGCGTTTGACATGGAGATTCCCGACGAGGATGCGGAGAAGATCAAGACCGTGAAGGACGCCATCGACTACATCGAGAAAAACGCGAAAGGCGGCAAGTAAGCATTGACCCAGGCACCATCGCGAAGAGTCGTAGTCACCGGCCTGGGGCTTCTATGCGGCGTGGGGAACACCGCAACCGAGGTGTGGCGGCAGCTATTGGCCGGAGCCAGCGGAATGGCTCCCATCCAGAGTTTTGACGCCACCGGTTTCCCGGTCACGTTTGCCGCCGAGGTTAAGAACTTCGACCCTCTCCAATTTGTCGAGAAGAAGGAAGCGCGCAAGATGGGGCGCTTCATCCACTACGCCTTTGCCGCGGTGCAAGAGGCGATGGCCCAGTCTGGTCTCAAAATCACGGAAGACATCGCCGACCGTACCGGTGTGTTTATCGGCTCGGGGATTGGCGGATTCGAGATCATCGAGCGCGAGCACTCGAATCTGCTGAATGGCGGGCCGCGCAAGCTCTCGCCCTTTTTCATTCCCTCCACGATTGTGAATATGGCCGCCGGGCAGATCAGCATCCGTTACGGCGCGCGCGGACCGATCTCCGCCACGGCCACGGCGTGCGCCACCAGCGCCAACTCCATCGGCGACTCGGTGCGCATGATTCTGCACGGCGACGCGGATGTGATGATCGCGGGCGGCGCGGAGGCCGCGGTGACGGCTCTCTCCGTAGGCGGATTCGCGGCGATGAAAGCGCTGTCGACGCGCAACGACGATCCCACGCATGCCAGCCGACCTTTCGACAGGGACCGCGATGGCTTTGTGATCGGCGAGGGCGCGGGGATTCTGATTCTGGAAGAGTTGGAGTTTGCGCGGGCGCGCGGCGCAAAGATCCTGGCGGAAGTGATTGGCTACGGCATGAGCGCCGACGCCTACCACATGACGGGAATCGCACCGGCGGGCGCCGGCGCGCAGCGCAGCATAAGGGCGGCGTTGAAAGACGCGGGGATCCGCCCCGAAGAAGTGGGATACATCAACGCGCACGCGACGTCCACGCCGGCCGGGGACGGGAACGAGTCGCACGCCATTGAGGCGGTGTTCGGCGAGCACGCGCTTAGCCACCGGCTCAAGATCAGCGGAACGAAGTCGATGACCGGGCATCTGCTGGGCGGCGCGGGAGGACTGGAGGCGGGCATCACGGTGCTGGCGCTCGTGAACCAGGAGATTCCGCCAACAATGAATCTTGAGAACGTGGACCCGGAGTGTCGGTTAGATTATGTGCCCAACCGGGCGATCAAGCATCAATTTGAGATCGCGGCTTCAAACTCGTTTGGATTTGGCGGCATCAACGCCACGCTCGTGATGCGAAGGTGGAGCGAGTAGAACGGGTTGCATCAATCCGCTCCGGCGGCTTGAGAACGTGGCTCAGGGGCTAAAGTTCTCTGATTTTCTGCACTATTTCGGCACAACTAAACTCGTGCCTTTTCAAACAGCATTCATACAAGGAGTCTGAGTGTTGCTGTCGCTCATCAAGCGGATTGGCGACTCCGTACGAAGCTGCGTGGAATCGTGGTAGACTCGTTTTTGCTTTGGAGGGATCTGCATGAAAATGGGCTTCGGGATCGCGGGTCTATTTGCGTGTTTGGCATTGTCGGCGACTGCGTATGGCGCGGACGCGACGGGCACCTGGAAGGGGGCGTTCGATTTTCAGGGCAGCAGCATGCCGCTCACATTCCATTTGGCGGTTGCTGACGGCGCGGTGACGGGAACTGTGGAAGGGCTGCCGACCAATCCGGCCGAGATTCATGACGGCAAATTGACTGGCGACACGATCACATTCTGGGTGAACACGGACTACCAGGGGCAAACCTACAAGATCGTTTACACGGGTAAGCTTGCCACTGCCGGCGACGAGATTGCATTCACCTTCGGGACCGATGACGGAAGCTGGAGCGCGCAACTAACGGTAGCAAGGAGCGCCGACACGGCGCCTGCGGCGGCGCTTGCTCCCGTGGATTTGAACGGCACGTGGAAGGGATCGTTTGACTTTAATGGCGCGAGCATGCCGTTGACGATCCATTTGACCAATGCGGCGGGAGCGGTGACGGGGACCGTTGAGGGATTGCCGACGACGCCGGCTGAGATTCATGACGGCAAGGTGGATGGCGATAGGGTGACGTTCTGGCTGAACACCGATTACCAGGGACAGACGTACAAGCTGGTGTACACGGGAAAGATATCCGCCGGGCAGATCGTGTTTACGTTTGGGACCGATGACGGAAGCTGGAGCACGCAGTTGACGGCGACGAAAAACAGTGGTCAGTGATCAGTGGTCAGTGATCAGTCGCCACAAATCATGAGGCGTCACGAGCTGATGCGCGGTGCAGGTATTTTCTAAAGCGCCATCCGTAGATGGCGAGGTTAATGGCGCAGACGGCGACGCCGACTACCGTGACGACCCACGGAGACGTATTGGGATAGAGGATGGCGTCGAGTGTGTGGAGCAGAAAGCTTCCCTGATACGCGGCCATGCCGGCTTTCACTTCAAAGTATTGTTCTGCGAGGGTGAGCGGGCAGGGCCACGGGCCGGCTTCGGTAATGACTCCCCAGATGAGGGAGAGGACGTGCAGAACGCTCCACAATGGACGGCCGCGTGTGAACAGCGCGCCAAAGATCACCAGCACAATCCAGATGAGATGCGCGAGAAGGATCAGGATGGCAGCTGTGGTCATCATGGGCGACCTGCGCTGATCGTAGTGTAGATTGGAAGCGGATTCTTCGCGAAAGGCTATGGCATGATGTTTCGGAACTACATGTTTTGTGTTTTGGGCGCAGTTGCGCTTTTGTTCGTTGCCTGCATGGCGAATGCGCAGAGCACGGGCGCCAAACCGGCGCAAACTCGCGCAGGATTCGCGATGCCTGCGCCGCACGTGAATGCGCCCCTTGGCGAGATCGAGCGCTTTCCTGGAGATGGCGACGGCGCGCACAAGACGCATCATTATCGCGATCTTTTTGCGGAGCAGGGACACTCGCCGGCCGAGACACGCGCCAAGATCGAAAAGGCCTTTCAGCAGCTTTTTCACGGCGACGGCCAGGAAGAGCGCATCTACTTTGAGACGGGCGCGAATGAGAACGGAACGCTGGCTTATGTGACGGACTGGGCGAACAATGATGCGCGCACGGAAGGGATGAGCTACGGCATGATGATCTGCGTGGAGCTCAACAAGAAGCGCGAGTTCGATGCGATCTGGAACTGGGCGCACACCTACATGCTGATCACCGATCCGAAGAATCCGTCGGTGGGGTATTTCGCGTGGTCAATGAATACCGACGGGACGCCGCGCTCGACGGGCGCAGCGCCGGATGGGGAGGAGTACTTCACCATGGCGCTGTATTTTGCGGCGCACCGCTGGGGCGATGGCAAGGGGATCTATAACTACCAGGCCGAGGCGGACAAGATTCTGCGCGGCATTCGGCATCATCCGGTGCTGACGGGAACGAGCCCGTTCCGGATTCATCCCGGCGACCCGCTGTTCATACAGCCGGATCATCCGTGGCCGAGCCTCAACAATCGCAGGCAGGAGGAGGAAGCGAAGGCGAGCGGGAGGCCATGGCCGGCGTATCGATTTCCGCGCGGACCGCGCGAGGAGACCATCGGGCCGATGGTGGACGAGAGCCATTTCATGATCAAGTTTGTCCCCGATCTGCCGGATGGCGTGACCGACGCGTCGTATCATCTGCCAGCGTTTTATGAGCTGTGGTCGCGATGGGGCCCCGTGGAGGATCGCACGTTCTGGGCGAAAGCGGCGGATGTGAGCCGGGACTTCTTCAATCGCGTGACCGGGCCAGAAACGGGACTAACGCCGGACCGGAGCAACTACGACGGCACTGCTGTGATGGGCTTCGATGGAAAACCGACGGCGTTCATGGCGGACTCGTGGAGAAGCGTGAGCAACTGGAGCGTGGATTACTCGTGGTGGCACAAGGATGCGCGCGAGACGGCGCTGAGCGACCGCATTCAGAAATTTCTGTACGGCCAGGGTATCGACAAGTTTGTGAATCGGTACACGCTGGACGGCAATCCGCTCTCGACCACGCACTCGCCGGGGATGGTGGCGACGACAGCGGCGGGAAGCCTGGCCGCGACCGACGGGCCGGTGGCGAAGGCGTTTGTCGACGCTTTGTGGAACATGCCCGTGCCCAGCGGCGATCAGCGCTACTACGACGGTCTGCTTTACCTGATGAACATGATGCACGCGAGCGGGGAGTTCAGGATTATTGAAAAACCAGCTACCAGCCACTGAGCCTCAAGCCCGTCATTGATTTTGCGGCTTTGCGGCATGAGCCAGGCTTTCGACTCGTGCCGCAATTCAGAAATCACATTGGGATTACCTTGGTACGATCCTGACGATTGAGATTTTGTCGGTGACTGTGAGCGAAGTTGAATTGCCGTGCATGGGCTGATTGAAGGGTGTGGCATTGCCGTTTGAATCGAATTGATAGTCGGTGGTGGCCTGGTACAAGCTGCTCAGGTTGATGCTGATGTTCGCGGGAGCAACCGGGATCGACGTCGCGGTGTTTTGATCCCAACTGCTTTCTTCAAGCCACAGGACGAGCCAGGATGAGCCATCGTGCTTTTGCAACAGCAGATAATTCAATGCAGGGACGGCGCCTGAGATGGAGTACTGCAGCGATCCGGGGATGAAGGATCCGCCACCCGAGTCATTGAGAAGAGCGAGCAGATTCTGGAGCGCGGTGAAAGCGGGTTTTGGAGTCAGGTCGCCGTGGAGCAGACCATAGCCGGGCGAGGAGACCTCATCCAGCAGTTCGTAAAAATAGGTCTTTTTGAGTCCGTAGGTGTAGGCGAGAAGAAGCGTGCGCGGAATGTAGGAAGCCTCGACGCTCTCTGGAAGTGTGTAGGGAGTGGTGGTTGAAGGGTAGGCCATATAGCCGGTTTCAGTGATCACGGAAGGAAGACCGGGCGCATCGATGGCGGCCTGGTCGAGCCACCAGGGGATGCTTCCGTATCCATTTCCCTCCGCGTCAACGCCAACGCCCCAGCCCTCATTGCCCGGATTGAGTCCCCCGAAATAGATGTGCAGGTTGTTGACGCTCAACTCCGAAGAGAGATTGCCGACCGTGGCGAAGGAGGATTGTTGCGTTAACGAAGGCCCCAGCAGAGGAAGATTCAAATCCGATGCAGCGGCGCGGACTGTGGGCAGCAACGACAGCATGTTCTGAATGCCGCCGGCGCCGGTGGCGCCGCCGCAGTTGCCGGCGAGGTCACATTCATTGGGCAATTCGAGCGATTCCATGTCTCCCACTTCAGGCGCGAAGCTCTCAATGGACTGAGGAGTAGTTGCGGTGTTGTAGGGAACGACGTAATCGCACTTGATGCCTGCGGCAGCCAGTTGGTTGTGGGCCTGGACGATGGGAGAAGAAGACGGCCAGGGGTAGTAGCCGTCGCGGATGTGATGGATGCCCAGCGCTTCGAGCGCGCTGAGCACGGCGGGGAAATGAGTGTAATAGGGCGTGTCAGTGTAGCTGAGGTGAGTGACGACTCCGGCTGAGTCGACAAAATTGGCCGCAGAGGCGGCGAGCTCCGAAGACAAACTGGAATCGTCGGACGAAGAAGGCTGTGGCGATGAGGCGCTGGATTGAACGAGTCCAGTTGAGCAGCCTGCCAGACATGCGACTGCGATGAATGAAGAGATAAAGACAAGAGGGCGCGCGCATGAAGGTTTGTCGCCGATTATTGAGATCGATATCGGTGAATTGGGGACCTGGCTCAGCCAAGCATAGAATGGCGCAGCCGCATGAAGCAGCTTTGGAAGGCGCATTTTATCCATCCTTGGGGCGTGAGCACCGATGACCGAAGACAGAGCTCTCCGGTAAACAGGGGAATTCTACAACCCTAATTTAATAGCCCAAGAACTTTCACGAGGGATTTGAAACGACTCTAGAAGAGGAATGATGAATTGGCAAGAGAAAAATGAACGATTCTTGTCGCGCGGAACAAGTGCGCGCGAAGGGATTTACAGCCATTGGCGAACGTGTGATAGAGTCAGCTTACCGGTTCCCCTTCATTCCCCGCTCTTCTCGCATGATCTTGTAGCAATGTGAGGTCAACGCCGATGTCCGATAGTCGCGATGGCTCTGCCGTGCTTTCCACGATTGAGAACCCGGCCGCGGCTGCGATTGGCGTGTCGGCGCAGCGCAAGGCTGCGCTGCGACTGCTTCCTGTGATTGGTGTGGGCTATGGACTCGCCTTCATGGATCGCATCAACATCAGCTTTGCTTCGCTTGAGATGAATAAGGATCTGCACTTCAGCGCGTCGGTCTACGGATTTGGCGCGGGACTGTTCTTTATCGGGTATGCGCTGTGCGAAGTGCCCTCGAACCTGCTGCTGCTGAGATTCGGCGCCAGGCGCTGGATGGCGCGGATCATGTTCACCTGGGGACTGCTTGCGGCGGCGATGATGTTCGTGCGCACTCCTCTCGAGCTCAATGTAATGCGGTTGCTGCTGGGCGTGGCTGAGGCCGGGTTCTATCCCGGCGTGATTTATTACCTTACGCTGTGGTTCCCTTTGCGGATGAGAGCGCGGGCGGTGAGCCGGTTTTACGTGTCGCTGCCGCTGGCCTCGGTGGTGATGGGGTCGCTGGCTGGATGGCTCATGGGACTGGGCGGAAAGCTGGGACTCGCAGGCTGGCAATGGCTGTTCCTGGTGGAAGGCTTGCCGACGGCATTGTTCAGCCTGGTGATTTTGAAGATGCTGCCGGACAGTCCGGCGAAGGCGACGTGGCTGACCGCGGAAGAAAAAGCGTGGCTCGCGAACCAGCTCAAGGCTGACGGCGAAAAAGCGCACCTGGGACACAGTGCCGGAGTGGCGCAGGCGCTGCTTTCACCGAAGGTGTGGATGATCGGGGTATTCTTCTTTTTTGCGCTTTTCACCAATTACGCTTTCGGTTTTTCGGCGCCCGCGATTTTGCAGGGGTTGACCGGCTGGAGCGTTACGAATGTCGGCTTCCTGGTGTCGTGCTTTGGCTTGGCGGGCGCGGCGGGAATGCTGCTGAACAGCGCCCACTCCGACCGGCGCGGGGAGCGAGCGCTGCATTCCATTGTTCCCTGCCTGGTGATGGCGGCCGGCTATTTGACGGCGGGTTGTGCGAAGGAGCCGTGGCTGGTGGTGGCGGGGCTGGCGGCGGGCTTCATCGCATTCATGTCATTGCTTGGGCCGGCAAACGCGGTCCCGATGCAGTTCTTGGCCGGACGCGCGGCGGCGGCGGGAATCGCAGCAATGAATACGATCACCATGTTCGCCGGATTTCTGGGTCCGTACTGGATGGGCGTGATGAAGGACTACACGGGGAATTATGAAGCGGGATTGAGGGGGCTGGTGTTGCCTTGCCTTCTGGCGGCGGGAACCATGTATGCGTTGACGCGCAGCCTGGCGCGGGGGAAGATGACGCCGCGTGTCGCGGCGCTGGCCGATGAGACGGCGTGAAATCAGGGGCTGAGGCTCGCTCTCGTTTATTTCGACACGACTGAAGTCGTGTCCTGAAAACAAGCGCGTCGTCCCTACGGGACTCAAGCTTGTAGAACGCTGACCTGTTCCCCACGCTGAAGCGCGGGGCTAATGAACACTGCGCCTACGGCGCGCGAAGACCATACGCTGAATCGGCTCCCCGAAAAAACCGGAAGCGGGAAATCGAGGTGTACGAAGGCTCATGGCGCGGGAAGATCGGGTTAGATGGCCGCGGCCGCTGGAAGAATCTCTTCCACATCGACCCACTGCGTGGGGTAGTTGCCTGTGTAGCAGGCGGTGCAGTAGCCGGTTTTTTTCTCGTCGCGAACGGAGGCCAGCAGTCCTTCAAGAGAGAGATACGCGAGCGAGTCGGCCTCGATGAAGTGGCGAATCCCTTCGATGGAGTTGTTGGCGGCGATCAATTCCCTCTTGCTGGGCGTGTCGACGCCGTAGAAGCAAGGCGAAATGGTGGGTGGGCAACTGATGCGGAGATGGACTTCGGTCGCGCCGGCGCCACGCACCATGCGGACAATCTTCCGGCTCGTGGTGCCGCGGATGATGGAGTCGTCAATCAGGACGACGCGCTTGCCAGCGAGGAGATTGTGGACGGGGTTGAGCTTGAGACGCACGCCGAAATCGCGGACGCGCTGCTCGGGCTCAATAAAGGTGCGGCCCACGTAGTGATTGCGGATGAGGCCGAAGCGAAAAGGCAGGCCAGCCTCTTCAGCGTAGCCCAATGCGGCGGTCACGCCGGAGTCGGGAACGGGAACCACGAGATCAGCGGGCACTCCGGATTCGCGCGCGAGCTGGCGGCCCATCTGGTCGCGGCTCTCCTGCACCCAGCGCCCGAAGATGCGCGAGTCAGGACGTGCAAAGTAAACATGCTCGAAGATGCAGCTCGCCTGTGGGAGTCCACTAGCGAACTGGCGGCTGGTGACGCCATCTTCAGACACCATGACGAGCTCACCGGGCAGAACATCGCGGAGAAACTCGGCGCGAAGCAGATCGAAAGCGCAGGACTCGCTGGCGAAGACGACGGAGTCGTGGCCGTCAGGGTTTTTCATGCGGCCCATGGAAAGCGGGCGAAAGCCACGCGGATCGCGGGCGGCGAAGATGCGGTCGCGCGTCATCATCACGATGGAAAACGCGCCCTCAACCTGCGAGAGCGAGTCGGCGATGGCGTCGACCAGGGTGCCGGCGCCCGAATGCGCAATGAGCTGAACGATGATTTCGGAGTCGGACGTGGTCTGAAAGTATGCGCCCTCGAGCTCGAGCTTGGAGCGGAGAGCGCCGAGATTCACCAGATTGCCGTTGTGCGCGATGGCGATCAACCCCTTGGTGGAGTCGACGCGGATGGGCTGGGCGTTGAGCAGCGCTGAGTCGCCGGTGGTGGAGTAGCGCGTGTGACCGATGGCCATGCGGCCGGGAAGCTTGGCGAGCACTTCGTCAGTGAAGATTTCGGAGACGAGTCCCATGCCTTTGATATTGGCGAGATGGTGGCCGTCGGCGGTGGCGATGCCGGCCGACTCCTGCCCACGATGCTGCAGAGCATAGAGGCCGAGATAGGCTTCGCGCGCGGCGTGAGGATGGTTGTGGATGGCGACGACGCCGCATTCTTCATGCAATTCGTCGCCATGGGCGGCGAAATGCAGGGACTGAGGGACGTAGGGGTCAGGGACTAGAGGAAAAGCAAAAGCAGGTCCTTCGGCTCGGTCGCCACGACGACCTCGCTCAGAATGACGATGTTTTGAGGTTGTTCGCAAAGATGCGGAAAGGTCGGCGACGCCGGGGACACCCTGAAAGAGGCGGTGCATCACATGGAAACCTCGTTATGCAGATTCGCTTCCAGGGCCGTGGCCCAGATTGTGCGCAGATCAGCGAGCGGCGCGGAGACGAAAAGCTCGCGCTCGATCCTGATGTCGAGACGGCTGCCGCCGGTTGTGCCGATGCGGGCAGAGAGGAAGTTGAATTCCGTGGCAAGTTTCTCGATTTCAGGAACGATTCCTGGATTCGCGGTGACGATCACGGTTGATGCCGGTTCAGCGAAAAGACCAAACAGCGGGTGGGCAAGGAGCGACGGGTCCTGGTCGATGGTGGCGCCGATGTTTTTGGAGAACGCGGCTTGCGCGAGGGCCACGGCGATGCCGCCGTCTGAAATGTCGCGCGCCGAATGAATGAACTTGCGCCAAGCGAGCTCAGAGAGAAGTTTGTGCAGGCTGGCCTCAGCGTCGAGGTCGAGTGCGGGCGGGCGGCCCCAGAGACCGCCGAAAACGACCTTGGCGAACTCAGAAGAGCCGAAGGCGATGAGATTCGCAGCAACCTCCGCGTCGGTCGCGTCCGCTTGTGCGCGCCCTCTTGGTTCGCGTTCGAGCACGGGCAGCGGATATTGGCTGATGGGCGGAGGATTGAGCGGAACCTTGAGATTGGGATTGGGTTCTTCGCCGCGCGGAATGGGCCACACCAAAATGATTGCGTCTTTCTCGCGCTGGAAGTGGGCGGGAACGGCCCTGGTGACATCTTCAAGGATGCCGACGATGCCGAGTACCGGCGTGGGATAGATGCCTTCGCCGCGCGTCTCGTTATACAAGGAGACGTTGCCGCCGGTGATGGGCGTGCCCAGCGCGGTGCAGGCTTCAGCAATGCCGTCGATGGCGGCCGAAAGCTGAGCCATAATCTCGGGCTTCTCCGGGTTGCCGAAGTTGAGGCAGTTGGTGGCGGCAACGGGCGTAGCGCCGGCGCAGGCCACCTTGCGCGCGGACTCAGCCACCGCATGCATGGCGCCGAGCCTGGGATCGAGATAACACCAGCGGCCGTTGCCGTCGAGCGCCATGGCGAGGCCGCGTTCCTTCTTCCCTTCCCCACTCGGCCCTTTGGTTCCGGTTCCCTTGATGCGCATCACTCCGGCTTCGCCGCCGGGGCCGATTACCGTGTTGGTCTGCACCATGGAATCGTATTGCTCGTGCACCCAGCGCTTAGAGCAGACGTTCGCGCTGGCCAGCATTCGTTTCAGGTCAGCGGTGTAGTCGCGATCGGCAGTGAGTTCGGCGAGCACTTCGTCGGGAGGGTCGAGCGGGACACGAGGCTTCCACGTGCCGATGGGACGGTGATAAAGAGGAGCGTCGTCAGTGAGCGAGCGGTTGGGAATGTCGGCGACAAGCTCGCCGTGATGGCGGATGCGCAGACGGGGCTCAGGTTGCACGGTGCCGACGATGACTGCATCAAGTCCCCACTTGGCGAAGACGCGCAGCACTTCATCTTCGCGGCCCTTCTCGGCGACGAGGAGCATACGCTCCTGGCTCTCGGAGAGCATGATCTCGTAAGCGCTCATGCCGGTTTCGCGTTGAGGCACGCGATCGAGTTCGACGTCGAGGCCAACGCCGCCACGCGCACCCATCTCGCAGGTGGAGCAGGTGAGTCCCGCAGCGCCCATGTCCTGAATGCCAACGATGGCGCCGGTCTGCATGGCTTCAAGGCAGGCTTCAAGCAGGAGTTTCTCCATGAAGGGATCGCCCACCTGCACGTTGGGTCTTTTTTGCTCTGACCCTTCTTTGAATTCCTCACTAGCCATGGTGGCGCCGTGGATGCCATCGCGACCGGTCTTGGCTCCTACATATATGACGGGGTTGCCTGTGCCGCTGGCCTTGGCATAGAAAATCTCGTTCTTGCGCACGAGGCCGAGAGCAAATGCGTTCACGAGGGGGTTGCCACTGTAGCAGAGATCGAACTTGGTCTCGCCGCCAAGGTTGGGTACGCCGAAGCAGTTGCCGTAACCGGCGATGCCGCTGACGACGCCTTCGAGGATAGAGTGATTCTTGTGGACGATTTCGCGCTCGGCTTCACCGGGTTCGATGGGCCCGAAGCGAAGCGAATCCATAACCGCGAGTGGGCGGGCGCCCATAGTAAAGATGTCGCGCAGGATTCCGCCTACTCCAGTGGCAGCGCCCTGGTAGGGTTCGATGTAGCTGGGGTGGTTGTGCGATTCGATTTTGAAGGCGCAAGCCCAGCCATCGCCCACATCGATGATGCCGGCATTTTCGCCGGGCCCCTGGACGACCCGTTCGCTTTTGGTAGGCAAGCGCTTGAGGTGCACGCGGCTGGACTTGTAGGAGCAGTGTTCGCTCCACATGACGCTGTAGATGCCGAGCTCAGTGAGGGAAGGCGTGCGGCCCAGCGCCGCAACAATACGCTCGTATTCCTCCGCAGTGATGCTATGCTGCGCGAGCAACTGGGGGGTTACGGTGACTGGCTCCGGAACAACGGCGGAGGAGGCTGTGGTCATCGCGCTTGCCTCCATTCTCGCACAGCCGTTAGCGCCGAGCGATGGATGGCGAATGTGGAAAGCCGGGTACAGAGAAGCAGGAAACGTGCGTGAGAAAGGAGCCGCGCCGGGCGGTGGCAGATAACCTAATGGCTATGCGATACTTTGGGAGCGGACTCGCCCAAAGCCGGGATGGCGGAACTGGCAGACGCAGCAGACTCAAAATCTGCCGACCCTTGCGGTCATGGGGGTTCGACCCCCCCTCCCGGCACCAGCTTCAAGCATTCGTTGAATCAGTAATTTAGAAAATCGCGAGATCGTTTGTGCCAAATTTGTGCCAAGAATGTGCCAGGACTGTGCCAAGGTTTCCCCTTACCGGCATCGCCAAAGAGTAAACAGAGTTGAAATTTGGAAAATAACCGCCGAGTTATGGAGCAGTAGGTCAGCCCCAGCGCAAGATTTAGGCTTGTCCCTCGCCAAAACTCGGTCCGGCTGGAGTATGAGGATGCGACTTGATTGTTGAGGGCATTCTATACGGCGGATTTTGTGTCTTAATAGACTGCGGGTGCGATCGCTGATAACGAACTCGCCAAGGGGTCTGCCACATATGGGCGAACAAGCGCACGGCTCCTGTCGATCACCGTCCATTGCGGGAGAGGGCTGAGCCAACTGCTCGCTCAGGCGGCGAGCTGATAGCGATGATGCAGTACAGTTTGAACCCTGCACGATGCCAGCGAACGACCGTATCCGGTTGCACCAGGATCAACGCCTTTCGCCACCCGGACCAGAGACGACGCAGCGTAATCCAGAGAAATCGGTCGCCATTCGAGAATCTTGGCTGCGGACGGCGTCGGGCTAGGACCGCGAGTTGTTGCCGCAACGCCAGATTCTCCAAAAGTAGATCGCGGCAAGCATGAAAAGAGCGAAAGAACAAACCAAATATGAACTTAACAAGACGCACCAT
>OKRB01000011.1 GCA_900290245.1 Candidatus Sulfuritelmatomonas gaucii
GAGAGCATGCAACTGCGCACTGTTGCGTCGCGGGGCGCTCCAGATACAGCACTAAGACTTGTCGGTACGAATCTGTCTAGACAAGACTCGCGCGTGTTCCCAGTTGTCGCCCAAATAGTAACTGCCGGACAGTCCGTCAACCGCTCGGAACAAACCGGTGGATGTGGGGGCCCAGGCAGGATATGCCATCACTTTACGTCGGGACGAATCCACCGCGCGATCACGTCACGCATGACAACAAGCCGTTTTCGCAACATTCGCCGCGAATTGAGATCGCTCTTGAATACCGTTGACAGCGTGTGGCGATTCATCAGGTAGAAGAATCCCAGCGAAGCAATATTAATGCTCAGTTGCAGCGGATCCAGGTCGCCCCGAACCGTCTTCTCCTTCTGTCCCCGTTCAATCAACGCGCGATAAATCTTCAGGTGATCGAAATTGATCATTAAGATGCGCCGCGACTCTTTCAGATGACGCGCATGCATTTGGTTCTCACTGTTCAGAAGCCGGATAAAGTCCGGATGGGCCAGGTAGTATTGCCACGTAAAATTCACGAGCGCGAGAACTGCCTCATCGGCCGGCAGTGCGTCCAGGTTTAGAGCCGACTCCTGCTCGCGGAGCTCTTGATACGCGCGCTCCAGCACCTGAGTGAAAAGCGCGTCTTTGTTCCCGAAATAGTGATAAAGCAGCTGTTTGTTGATGCGCGCCTCGCGTGCAATCACGTCCACCCGCGCACCATCGAATCCTGTCTCGCCAAAGAGCCTGGTCGCCGCATCGAGAATGCGCAGCCGGCTTTCAGCGGGGTTTCGTTTCCGGGATGCGGGTAGGTTCTTCATCATTTAGGTTGCCGGCGGCAGAGTTACGAGGGTATACTAACCAACTAGTTGGTTATAACACGAATGAATGAAAACTCTCAAATCGCTCGGCTTGCCGCTCAGCACCAGAAGCCTGTGGCTTTGGTGACCGGAGCCATGCGGGGAATCGGCCGAGCGTGCGCTATCGCACTCGCCCGTTCCGGATTCGATCTCGCCCTGAATGATCTGGAGAGTGAAGAAACGTCCCGCCTGGCCGCGGAACTGGCCGCGGAAATCGCCGCAGATGGCGCCGAAAGTATCCTCGTCCCGGGCGATGTATCCAATCTCGAAAATCACGCCAAGCTGCTTCAGTCTGTTCTCGAACGGTGGGGGCGCCTCGATTGCCTCCTCAATAACGCGGGAATTCCAGCGCAAAGGCGCGGCGACCTTCTCGATGTCACCGCGGAGAGCTTCGATCGATGCATGGCGGTCAATACGCGAGCCGTCTTTTTCCTCAGCCAGGCGGTCGCGCGCTATATGGTCTCAGCCAATGCTTCTTCCGCAATGCATCGCTCAATCATTAACATCACTTCGAGCAATGCGCGCGCAGTTTCGATTGCACGCGGAGAGTACTGCGTCTCAAAGGCAGCCTCGTCGATGACCACCAGGTTGTTCGCCGCACGATTGGCCGCGCACGGAATCGGTGTTTACGAAGTGCGTCCCGGCATCATTGCAACCGATATGACCAAGCCTGCCAAGTCCCAGTATGACGCGATAATCGGCGCACATCTCGTTCCTGCGGAACGCTGGGGATACCCGGAAGACGTGGCATCAACCATCGTGTGCATGGCGGAAGGACGTCTCCGTTACACGGTAGGCCAGGCAGTCACTGTCGATGGCGGATTGACGATGCCAAGATTCTAAGCGGTCGTGGAGGGGCAAAATGAGCGCGGAATCCGAGGTTGTTTATCAAGAGCGCGAGCGCAACGGGGCGGCATGGGCCGAGATCACGTTAAACCGGCCCAATAAAGGAAATGCTCTCACCCTGCCAATGCTCGATGCCATCGAGCGTTTTGTCCGGATCGTCGCATCGTCACCGCAAATCAGGGCACTCGTGCTACGAGGCAGTGGCCGATTCTTCTCTACCGGTGGCGACGTTGAGGCATGGGGCAGTCTTACTCCGGAAGAGATGGCAAATCGATGGATCCTCCGCGGCATCGCGGTGTTTGAGTCGATCGCACAGTTACCTCAGCCCGTGATCGCCGCAATCTCGGGGCATGCGTTAGGAGGTGGGCTCGAATTTGCGCTCATGGCCGACCTGCGCGTTGCGGTGGCAGAAGCCAAACTGGGAACGCCGGAAGTGAGTTTGGGCATGATTGCAGGCTGGAGCGGAATCCGGCGCATCGCGGAGATCACGGGAGTGGTTCGTGCCCGCGAACTCACTTTGCTTGGTTCGCCAATCTCCGCGGAAAAAGCGCTCGCCTGGGGCCTTGTGAACGCTGTCGCCGACGACCGCGAGGCGATGGAGTCGCAGGTAGACGCATGGCTCGACAAGCTGCTTTCCAATGCGCCCATTGCGATGGCGCTCACCAAGAAGCTGCTGGCGACCATGCATGCAGAAATGAGCCACGATCATGCCGAGGCCGTGGCGCAGGCCCGTGCAACTGAAGACTGTGACGAAGGCATTGCGGCGTTTCGCGAGAAGCGGAAGCCGGTCTTCCGCAATCGATAAGGAATAGGAATGAAGCGGACAAAGTTTCTCAGCGCAGAAGACGCCGCCCTGCTGATCAGATCCGGCGACACCGTCGCGGTCAGCGGCAACGGCGCGGGAATGACTTCGGCCGAAGCTATTCTGGCCGCCATCGAAGCGCGTTTTCTCCAAACCGGAGAACCTCGTGATCTTACGCTGGTTCATTCTCTGGGGCTGGGCGATCGCGACCGGCAGGGAACGAATCGCTTTGCGCATGAAGGAATGCTGCGCAAAATCATCGCTTCGCACTTTACCTGGTCGGCGCGCATGCAACAGCTGATCCGCGACGAGAAGATTGAAGCCTACTGTTTTCCTGCGGGGGTGGTGCAGCAATTGCTGCGCGAGATCGGCGCCGGGCGGCCCGGACTGATCACCCATTCCGGGTTGGGCACATTCGTCGATCCCCGCCAGGATGCAGGGCGCTGCAATCAAAGGAGCACGGAGACGCTGGTCGAACTCCTGTACCTCGATGGCCGCGAACTCCTCCGCTACAAGCCTTTTAAGGTCGACGTTGCCATTATCCGCGGCACCTACGCCGACGCGCGAGGCAATATCAGCCCTGAAGAAGAGGCAATGGATCTCGATATTCACACCATGGCTCTGGCAGCGCATAATAGCGGCGGCATCGTGCTGGCCCAGGTTCGCCAGGTGCTGGAGCCGGGCGCGTTGAAAGCAAGAAGCATACGCGTGCCCGGGATCATGGTGGACGCCGTGGTGGAGGATGGCCGGCAGGAGCTTTTTTATGGTGTCCCTTACGATCCGGCCATCAGCGGATCGCGAAGAGCGCATCTAGACCGGCTCTCAACCGAGTTACCAAAGAAGCTGGAACGCAGGATCATCGCGCGCCGCGCTGCGATGGAACTCACACGCAACGCCTCTCTGAACTTTGGCTTCGGCATTCCCGGCGGCATCTTCGGCGTCATTGCTGAGCAGGACATCGCCGAAGATCTTTGGATGAGTGTCGAGCAGGGGGCACACAATGGCCGCATGCTCGATGATCATTTGTTCGGGGCCGCGCGGAACCCTGAGGTGATCGTTCCCTCCATCGAACAATTCGATTACTACAGCGGCGGAGGCATCGATCAAACATTCCTGGGTATGGGCCAGGCAGACGCACAGGGAAATGTGAACGTTTCGCACCTTGCCGGGAACCTGGTGGGGCCCGGCGGCTTCATTGAGATTGCGCAAAACGCAAAGAAGGTGGTGTTCTGCGGCACGTTCGATGCGCAGGGCAACGAAGTGACATTTGAAGACGGCCGGCTACGCATCATAAAGCCCGGAAAGATCCAGAAATTTGTGAGGGCTGTCGAGCGAATTACCTTTTCCGCCGATTATGCGAGGAAACACGGCCAGGAAGTCCTGTATGTCACCGAGCGCT
Source organism: Candidatus Sulfuritelmatomonas gaucii (assembly GCA_900290245.1). Taxonomy (GTDB): domain Bacteria; phylum Acidobacteriota; class Terriglobia; order Terriglobales; family Acidobacteriaceae; genus Telmatobacter; species Telmatobacter gaucii. The sequence continues at coordinate 3,920 of OKRB01000011.1, forward strand.
GCGTATTCAGGCTTGTCCCCGAGGGACTGCAACTGATCGAAATCGCGCCTGGAATCGAGGTAGAACGGGACATCCTGCCTTTTATGGCATTCCGACCCACGATTCACGACCCGAAACGCATGGACATCTCAGTTTTTGCGTAAGGATGCCAAGGAAAAGTGAGCCAAAAACCGACGCGAGGTGATTGTGGAAAGCACGACTGAAAGACAACTGCCGGCGGGAAACTATTGGTTTGGACACGTTTCCAAGGCGGTGAGCGCGGATGCGCAGGCCAGCAGTTCGACAATGCGACGCCTGGAAATTGTTATTACTGGCCTGCCGGGGGCGCCTTCTTGTGCTCCACGAAGGTGTGTGCTTGATGACAGCTCACACACGTCCTGCCTTTCATGAATGGATCAGACTTGAGTTGTGCCACCTGATCGGTGTGACAGGTGTCGCATGCACTTAACGCCGGCATGCCCGCGAAGTCCTTTGCCGTTGGCTCGCCATGGCACACGGTGCATTCGATACCGTTGGCGGCATGCGGGCTGGCTTTCCATTGGTCATACACCGCCTTATGGCAGGTGGCACAGGTATCCCCGGCTGGAATTCCCCGATGGAACACATGCGGGGCTTGATCCTGCTGAGCAATGGCAGGTTGGACGGCAGCAGCCAAAAAGAGAAAAACGAGCAGGGTGGAACCGAACATACACGCGCAGAACCGATTCACGGGCAGATCTCCTGAGTAGGATGTCCCAGTATCAAAACGGCGATGCCTGCCGATCAGTGATACATATCACGTCTCACCGGAATGCGATCTGCGCACTGGCCGCGAGGTCTTTTGCCAAATGAATGGTCACAAACCTCGCTTTATACCGCTGTCTGTCGCTACGGTCGCGCAGATTCACGCGCTATGATGCGCCTTTTCGCTACCACCTCGGCTGAGGCGTTGCTGTCACTAGAGTCGGCCCCACCGCACAACTGGCAGCGTACCGAGCCTTTGAGGAACCCTGCCCGACCGTTCTAACATGCAGGCGAACACCCAAAGCCCCAATCGAGCAAATGTGGTGCGGCTCTTGGCGAGTCACGGGCAAGCCGGAACTTGTCCGTCCATTCGTCAGATCAGTACCCGCAAACGTCGCCGAACGTTTCGTTGATGCAAACTTTCTCGACCTGGTCGAACCGGCGGGATTGAATTCTATTTGTCGCGTAAAGGAGAAACGAATATGGGCACAGATGTAATGACGGAGCGAATCGCAGAAGGGTCACTGCGTCTCCAGGCCAGGATTATAGGTGTGTTTTCTCTCCTTACCATACTGACGGGAATATTCGCCCAGGGTTTCGTGAGCAACAAGCTGGTGGTAGGCGGCGACGCCGCGGCTACGGCGGCCAACCTACTGGCGCACAAGGGCTTGTTTCAGTTGGGGTTCGCAGTCTTCATGATCGAAATGGCGTGCAATATAGTCTTTACTGCTCTCTTTTATGATCTGCTTAAGCCAGTGAGCAGGAGCGTCTCTTTGGTGGCTGCGTTCTTAGGCCTCACCGGTTGCGTCATCAAGACTTTTAGCCGCCTCTTTTTTATCGCCCCCTTGTTCATCCTGGGGGGCGCGCACTACTTGAGTGTATTCAGCGCGGAACAGCTGCAGGCACTGGCGCTCCTCTTTCTCAAGGTGAATGACCGGGGCGCCGGGATCGCCTTGGTGTTTTTCGGATTCTATGCACTCTTGACGGGCTACCTCATTATCAGGTCCACGTTCCTGCCTCGGATTCTGGGAGTGTTGTCGGTATTGGGAGGTTTGGGTTGGCTGACCTTCCTGTATCCGCCGCTCGGATCCCGCCTGTTCCTCTACATTGTAGTCCTCGCCCTTTTCGGGGCCGCATCGCTAATCTTCTGGCTCCTCGTGTTCGGCGTGAACGAACAACGGTGAAAGGAGCAGGCAAAGGCAGCAGGGCAATGAGGCACGCACAAATCCAACAAGAAGAATATCCAATGAAATACAACGTGATGTTAACCGTCGCGTCTCTGCTCTCGATCCTCTTCATGACGTTTCACCTGACGGACGACATTGTCCGAGGGATGGAAAAGGGAGGGGTCTCAAACCTCGTTGCTGTCCCAATCCTTGTCGTCTGGCTGTACGGAACGCTGGTGCTCGCCGAACGGCGATCGGGTTACGTCATCATCCTCCTCGGGTCGTTCCTTGGGTTGGCCGTCCCCGTCATCCACATGATGGGGAAGGGTGTCGGCGTCGGCGGCAACATCGCCAATTCCAGCGGAGCCTTCTTCTTCGTCTGGACGCTGATCGCGCTCGGCGTGACCGCGCTCTTCTCAGTCATCCTCTCGGTGCGCGGACCGTGGAGCCTGCAATGGGGTCAGTCCCGGTAGTCCAACAACCCGCGGCTGCCGGGCGGCGTGTAGTTTAAGCTACCTGGTGCAAACGCAGGTGGTCGGCCTTCAAGACATCCCGACAATTCCAGTATTCTCAAAGCACTCTGACGCGCCTAGCGGTGTTCGACGTGCCGCTGTAGTCGATTCTGTAACTGTCAGATCTTCCAGTCTCAATAGAGTTCAACAACTGACGGAGAACCGGGATTGAATACAAAAGGCTTACAAGGAGGATTTCAGGTAGGGAACCTGGTCCCGAACCAGTTTCAGCGAGTTATTGAAATCTGTTGAAATCGCGCGTTCCCAACGGTATTTGATTGAATGATTTGCAGCCTCACTATTGAAAGCTGTGGTTTTGCGCGGCTCTTGGAGGCTTTGACCGCTACAGTTTCGACTACAGTCCGCCGCCGACAACAGGCGATTTTCATCTTCAACAATTCATCTGGAATGGGGTTGTCCAAAGAGTTCAGACCGCGGATGGCCGCAAGAATTTCGTCTGGATCGTTCATTTTGTGAGCTAAATCCATGTAAGCAGCTTCCGATTCGGATTACCGTGCCCCAGAACGTGACGAAGAGGAGACTTTCCGCGAGCTCAACTAGGAATATGAGGACGCTCCCAGCCGCAGGGTGTGGCATCGATCAGTCTGCCGTCCTCCTGCTGTGAAGGTGGTAGCTGAAAGCGACGGTATACATCAACTCGTCGATACCGGGGTTGCTGGGCACCAGGAAGGCATTCGAAAAGTGGAAATCGCTGACGCCGAGACGAATCTCCCAGGCGTGCGTGAGACGAAGCTCCGTGCCCACGGCCTCCTGAAGAGTGAAATTCAGGTAGGCGCCATCGGGCGAGAGAGCCTTCTGCGTATATCCGACAACGCCTCCCTTGATACTGAAGTAGGGCTTCAGCACCTTGCCGTCGCGCCAGAGCATGCGGAGGCCGACCGGCGTGACCGCGAGACCGGGTACCGTGGTGTGTTGGCGGCTCAAGTGATCGCCGTATTCGTCCTCAACGGCGGGCTGACGCAGGAGGGTAACTGGCAGGATCTCGCCAACGTAATCCATGCGTGCACGGATGAATTTTCCCCAGGTGTGCCGGTCGTACTCGAAGCCGGCGACATGGAGGTAGCTCCACCAGGTGCCTGCGAAGATGTGCCAGTGGCCGAAAGACGATTCGTCTTCAAAGGCGATTTCCGTTTCGGGCGGTGCCGGTGGTGTGGTCGATAGCTGTGTGATCGCGCTCGCGAGCGGAGCCAGACGGGGAACCCATACGAGGCCCGTGGAGAAACGCGCGAAGTTGCTTGGAAGACCGGGAATTCTGTAGTAGGGGAAGTCGGAGGTGGCGCTGGTTTTGAGAGCGAAATTGGTGTGCTGCACGCCACCCTCGACGCGCAGGCTGAAGTGTCGGTCCAGAGGGGTGTCGATTCCGCCACCACCGTAGATCGTGAAAGACGCAAGCGTCCCGATGGCTCCGTTTGCGGCCCAATTCTTATTCAGATTGGCGTCGCCGAAGAGCATCTTGCCGAAGATGCTCTCGCGGCCAATGCGGTGACTATATTCGCCGCCAGCGGTGGAGAAGTGGCCGCGCTGGGGGGATCCCAGGTTCGTGCCCCGGTAGTCGGTGAAATCGAGGACGAAGCGGAGATTATGCCATGCGGGGAAGGCGACATTGCCGTCCCAGCCGAGCAGCGGCTGCCGCGAGCCAGGGACTCCGTTGAAGGAGTTCGACAGCGCGCTAAAGCTGCCGGAAAGCTGATAGGGCGCGGTTGCTGTTTGGGCCTCTCCGACCCACAGCGGCAGACACAGGATGAGCACAACCAGTGGTGTTCGCATGGTGCGGTGGCCGAGGTCAGCTAAAGCGAGCGGAAAGGCTGTGCGTCAAGCAGGAGCTTCGGCAGATATCCGGGGCTAAAGCCACTAATAGCCTCTCCGAGAACGCCCCATTGAGTCAGGCTTACGCGAGGGGTTGAAAGAGGTTCCCGTGTTCCGCCATCAAGCACAACACCTGCGATCACTCCATCCATCATCGGCGCTCGGTAGACATAATTCAGCAGTCTGTGACCGACAAAGAATTTGCGCACCCAGTATAAAGCTGTGCCTCGACAGAAACAAATCCGCGCGGCTCTCGAGCGCTTCTTAACCGTTAAGGCAATCGAGGGAAGCCCGCTTCAATCTGAACTCGCCTGAGATTGACTCGTCCAGATTTCCACTGTGTTTTGTTTGGTATAACCCATCCATGGCCCGCTTGTTGAGGCTTCTCTTTATTCTGCTCACACGGTCCCCACGCACACGCCATTATCTTCTCTTAGAAAATATGGCTCTACGACAACAGCTAACGGTTCTGGCGCGACATCGCCCTCGCCCACGGTTTCCCAATGCCGACCGATTCCTCTGGGTTATCCATTTCCGCTTTTAACGCGTTTTGGCCAATAAGAATTCTTAATTCTGACCATTCCGCCTTTGTCTCCTCAGCAATGCACTATCAGGGCGTACCCGAAGGCAAAGCTATCCGCCCCAACGAAGACGGCAGGGTGTATAATTTTGCACACCCGGGAAGGCAACCCGGCAATCCCGGCTACCTCAAATCTGAAGCGGCCACGTACCCTTCCGAACCGCTCCCGTGAAGACCGCATCCGGGATGGGCCATTCAAGAGAATGGGGTGAGAAGCATGACCTTTGACCTCGCCGCATTCCTGGCAACGGCAGGAGTGGGACGAAGAATCATCGAATTGAATCCCAAGCAAGCATTCTTTTCGCAGGGAAGTTCGGCTGACTCCATCTTCTATCTTCAGACGGGCCGCGCAAAACTCACCGTCGTTTCGCAAGACGGGAAGGAGGCCACTATCGCGCTTCTCGCCGCCCGGGAATTCATTGGAGAGGAGTCGCTGGCGAGCGTGGGTGGGCTGCACATGGCCACTGCCACCGCCATTACCGCCTGCACCGCGCTCGAGATAAAGCGGGGAGAGATGATCCGCCTGATGCACGAGGAGCAGGCCTTCTCTGAAATGTACTTGAAATTCCTGCTGGCCCGGAGCATGCGAGCCCAAGCCGATCTTGTCGCGCAGCTTTTCGACTCCAGCGAAAGGCGTCTAGCGAGAATTCTCCTGCTCTTGGCCGAATTTGGTGAGCCGGGGTCACCGGAACCCTCGATTCCTCCTATCACTCAGGAGGCTCTGGCAGAGATGATCGGCACCACCCGGTCCCGCGTCAGCTTCTTCATGAATCGCTTTCGCAAACTCGGTCTCATCGATTACAACGGCGGCATCCGGGTCCATCGGTCGCTGCTCAATGTAGTTCTGTACGATCAATTCACAGAGCGTAACCCCGAGAGACCTCCTGGTTCGGCCACACCACGGGTTCGATCAAAGCCGGCCAAGCAAACGCGGTGAGTGTAGTGCGTGGCCGCAGTCCCCAACTGACCTCAATCGTTGCCAGGCGGCCAGTAGCCGTTTCTAGCATCGATGCTGCCGGGTCTGGATTGCGCTCATTCGACGTGCCCTGTCGCCGCCCCTCTGCCCGCAACCCGGGCACACCAGTTGCCGGTTTCCACTCTAGCGACGCACCCACTGATTCAGGGTCTTGACCCGCTCGTCGATCTCGTTCCGGCAAACCTTGCAGCCAGGCCAGATGGCGCCCCGCCTCTTCGATCGACCCTTGAGAGGCGGTTCTGGGTGCCTGTCCGATCAATGCAGCGGGTGAGCTAAATTGAACAGACAATTACCGGTTACGATGCTATCTTTTGCTAACGCAGAGTTGTGTGCTCTGGAACGGAGCGATGGCCCCGTCGCCGCCCCCACGCATCGCCGGTGAAGATGATCCGCGACCAGACCACACCCAGGAAGAGGACGTCTAGATGGGCAAAGTGAACCGGGGGCCCTTTAATATCGCGGCTTTTCTCGCAGCCGAAGGGCCAGGACGAAGCATCAGCAATTACACGCCAAAGCAGATTTTCTTTTCCCAGGGAGGCCCAGCCGACTCTGTGTTTTACCTTCAGACTGGCCGAGCGAAGCTCACCGTCATTGCCAAGAACGGCAAGGAAGCGACGGTTACGCTGCTCGCCGCCGGGGATTTTTTTGGCGAGGAGTCGATGGCCGGAGCGGGAACGCTGCGAACGGTCACAGCCTCAGCCATTACCGCTTGTACGGTACTCAAGATCGCGACGGCGGAAATACTCCGCGTCCTCGAGGCGGAACATAAGTTCTCCACCTTTTTCGTGAAGTTCATCGTGATTCGGGGTATGAGAACCCAGGCGGATCTCATCGATCAGCTATTCAACTCCAGCGAGAAGCGGTTAGCGCGGACGCTCTTGTTGATGGCGGAATATGGTGAACCGGGTGCGCCGGAGACACTCATCCCACCCGTAACGCAGGGGACTCTTGCGGAGATGATCGGTACAACTCGATCACGTGTCAGCTTCTTCATGAATCGCTTCAGGAAGCTCGGCTACATTGATTACAACGGCGGCATTCGGGTTCACAAGTCGCTGCTCAACGCGGTTCTGCACGACAAGCTACCAGAGGAGAATGCATCCCGGCCCAAACTCCTCGACCCTGCTCCCAGTCGAGCACGAACCGCCAAACGGGCCAAACTCGTGTGAGCAGCGGATTACTCGCATCGGATTGCATGTTGGCGGTGCCGGGCGCAAACCGCCACGACTGACTCGATATGGAGGTCTCATGTCGTTCGGAATTTACGCATCCGGTTTCGCTCGCAATCCTGGTGCAACAATAATCTCCCAAAGTGCTGATATATCGGCTTCTCGTCATCGTTGCCGTCGCAGTCGGCTTCTACTGACGATATAAGGACAATTCATTTATCGAGATTTAGCCGGATGGCAGTCGCCCGTGATCGGTACTCTGAAACGCCGTAGTGTCTCTCATTTTCCAGCCCGTACTCGGTCATGAAGATCTGAAGATCGCAGGACATTGGCCGACTCCCAAGGAACAAACCCTGTTCCTTTGCATCCTGTCTGGCCAAGGGCGGCCAGTTGCACGCTTTGCGGTACTAATCCGGACGAGGCCTCTTGTTCTGCCCGATAACTTGTACCACTGAGAGAGTTAGTGAAGCGCGGCCTCACGGATGGAATTCAAGAATGGATCGACCGTGCGGATCGTTTGTTTCCCAAATACCAAC
>OKRB01000080.1:0-68758 GCA_900290245.1 Candidatus Sulfuritelmatomonas gaucii
GCTCGACGAGCTGCTTGTGGGTGAGCCTGCTCCACGCTGCCGGCATCGGCTGCTTGCCGGGGTCGGCCCAGCTATCGGAGTAGTGGAAATCGAGCAGAACATGAAAACCCTGCGTCCTGGCGCGAGCCGTTAGCGCCAGAGTGTAGTTGAGATCGTTGGGCAAATGATCGGGCGCGACAGCGGGGCCGTGAAAGATCCGCAGCCGGACCCAGTTGTAATTGTGCTCGTGCAAAAGAGCAAGAACGTCGATGGGCCGACCGTTCTCTTTAAAGATCACTCCATCTTGTTCGCACTTTGCCAGGAACGAAACGTCGGCACCGACGGCATAGTTTTGCGCGCCTTCCTGCGATAATGCGCAAGCAGCAAAACAAGCGAAGAAGACCGGCGCCCAGAGGGTTCGCATATTGGCCCCACGTTCACGCTGGCGGCAAGAACGAGCCGGCGCTCTTTCTCATCCCCGAAGTATGGTATCTTAGCGCACCGATTTGGAGCCGCGAATCCGCCGAAAGTACGAGGGGTAAGCGAACACTGAAAACCCGCAAATGAATCGGCGTCCGTTTTTTGAATCGTGCTCTATTCGGCACAGCGTCCAGGGGCATCAGCCGCCTTGGTCTTCGCCGTCTCATGCTCGCATTCCCGCTGAGCATTGATCTCAAGCTGGTATTGCGGCACAAGCTTGATACTGTCCAACGTATCAATTTGGCCATTCGCGGCAAACTGCGGCGGCTGCGCGAATTCAAAGTAAACCGGGGCGTCGTTGCGGAGCGGCAGAATGTTCAGCTCGAACGTATTTGCGCCCTGCGGATTGAGAAAACGCTTGAGCCCGATCGTCCAGGGTTCTCCGTTGTAAAAATTGTCGGTGAGCAGACGGCCGCCGTTCGAGAAGCGCGCCACATCTCCGTCGTAATTGATTTTGAGAAACAACTCGCCGAGTCCGTTCATCGAGTTTGTAGGAACGGTCAAGGCCCATTTTCCCGCCTGCGGCAGATCGCCTTCGGCAGGCGCTTCAGCCACGCCTTTGGGCCGCCACGCGAGCGGCGGACCGAACTGAATCGGAGGCGCGCTTCCCGGCGCCTGGATTTCACGGACGGATAACGCAACCTCCCGTAACGGCGCTTCGGCAGTGAAATGATCTACGTCTGCGCCCATCGTAACGCGCTCCAGCGGCAGGCTTCCTTTGAGATCACCCGCGACCGGCGGCGTCACGGAAAAATCAAAATGCGGTGATCCGGTGGACCCAAGCCAGATCCGTTCGGGCTGCGTATCCGGATCGGCATAGAAGTCATTGCCGGTCACAAGCAGATGGTCTGCGCCCGCGATGCGGACTTTCCATGCCTCTTTCGCTTCCTCGGCGCTCAGCACGACGAAGCGAATGGATTCGCCGCTCTTCGCAACCACCTCGATCTGCGAGTCGATTCCCGGCTTGATGTCAGAAATATAGATCGCGCCCCCATCGCGCTGCGTATCCCCACTTGTCGCGTGCAGCGAGCGCACACTCGCCGCATCAAAAGTAAACTCCGCCGGAATGCCGGGGATCGCTTCAAAGTACAGCGTCGTCACTCCGCCATCGCTGAGCCGCGTAAACAGCTGCGCGGTACTGTAGCGGAGAGTCGCGCCGCCTGCGCGCAGATTGAAAGGCCAGATGAAGTACGCGCCCGAAGGCAAATCCACGGGATGACGTGGCACCGCCAGCGTGTGGCCGGGCAAGCGAACCAGGAACTGCGCCGCAGGCCACTCGGGCATTGAGGCGCCGCGAACGTGGTTGTTGAAGAAGATGAACCCAGAATCGCCTTTGGAGCGCACCGCGGCGCGCGGAACCGACAGGTTGGCAGGATCGCAGAGCAGGGAATCGGGCGCGTGAACCGTCATGGGAGCGAGGTCCGCGCCAAAGTCGTTGAGGAAATACTGAAACACTTTCAGCTTTCTCAGCGATTCGCGTTCCTGCCCAAACTCGCCCAGCGGTGCTTGAAAGTCATACGATTTGATCGGCAGATCGTTTGGATAGCCTGTCGCCTGCGACTCCTGCAGAGTCGAGAGCTTCCCGTCAGGGTTTTCGCCACCCTGAAACATGTAAGTGCCATAGAGGTTGACACCCGCGCCCAGCATCACTGGGAATATTGCCGCGATATCGTCTGCTGCGATCACTGGCCGCCGGTGATACGTGTCTTCAATGCCGCCGCCGATCTCCGCTGTCAGATACGGAAGCGAATCCTGTGCGGCCGACTGCGCTCCGCGAGCACCTTGTTCGCCGGCCGTGTTCACATTGGCAGCCACTCGGCTCTGAAAGCGGAACGCGTAAATCTCCGGCGGCGGCAACTTCCCAATGGAGCCGTCCCACGGCGCTGCGGGGTATCCGCCATAAACTGGAATCACAGCGCGCGGCGGCACTGCGGCATCGTCCCACCCGGTAACGAGATAGAGCGGCGCGTCCAGCCCGCTATCGATCGCTATTTTCTTCAGTTCGAGGATGTGTTCTTCGCCGGCGGCGGGCCCACGCTTGGAATACTCATTTTCAATCTGAATGCCGATGACCGGTCCGCCATCCTTCCAAAGCAGACCCTGGAGTTGTGTGCCGATCTGCCCGTACCAGGAGCGAACACTGGCGAGGTAGATCGGGTCATTCTCGCGGATGGGTCCCTGCTTGAGCACCCAATCCGGCAGCCCGCCGTTCCGCACCTCGCCGTGGTCCCACGGCCCGATGCGCGCCACCAGCAGCATCTGGTGCTTGGCGCAAAGTTCGGCAAACGCGCGCAGGTCGCGCTGTCCGCTCCAATCAAATTGGCCCTTGATCTCCTCGTGATGAATCCAGATCACGTAGCTGGCGATGATGTTCACGCCGGCTGCCTTCATCTTCAGGATCTCTTCTTCCCATTGCTCGCGCGGGTAGCGGGAGAAGTGAAACTCGCCCACCACCGGCAGCCAGGGTTTGCCGTTCAGCGCCAGGTACCTGCTGTTGACTCCAAGAACGCTGCCCAATGGAGAGGTTGCCGTGCCCCCGTCATAGAGAGCGGGCCCCGGCTCCGTAGTTGGCATGCTGGCGTCGATTCGGATCGGCGTCCCTGCCTGGGCGCGAGCCAGCGCCGGTGCGCAAGCCAATCCTGCGATGATTGCGCCTGCGACCATTCCGTCGGCCACAGCCGCTCGCGCCAGCGTGGGCGAAAGCCGTGAGCCCTTCGAAAAAAATCCTAAGAAAAAAGACATGTAATCACGCTCCGAAGAGCGGCTCTTTCTCAGACGCGAACCCACGCCTCTGCTTTGAGAAAGATCACTCTACCGTTGCCGCCTGGTTTTTGAATCCGCCGAAAGTCTGATTGCCTGCCGATTTCCCCTGCCATCGGCCTTCGACGTCCAATTCACGCTCGCTGTATACTGAGCCCCGCCATGCAAACACTCCGAAGGCATGTTGCCTGCCTGCTGCTATTGGCAGCCGGCTATGGGGCTTCATGGGCTGCAGACCTTGCCGGATATACCCGGCGGGTATGGCAGGTATCTGACGGTTTGCCCGAGCAAACGGTGCAGGCCTTCGCGCAAACCTCCGATGGCTACCTGTGGATTGGCACCACCGGCGGATTAGTGCGCTTTGATGGCGCAACTTTCACGGTCTTTGACCGCCAAAACACTCCCGTATTGCATGAGAACAGCGTCTTCTGCCTGATGGTGTCGCGCGATGGTTCGCTTTGGATCGGAACCGAAGGTGGCGGGCTTCTCCGCTACTCCAATGGTGTGTTTCGCGCCTGGACCGCGCGTGAAGGGCTGAGCAACGATTTCGTCAGAACCATCCTCGAGGACGCCGGAGGAACCATCTGGGCGGGCACCGACAACGGGCTGCTGCGCCTCGATGAGGACCATTTTGTGCGCGTCGACGGGAGCCCGGACATTCCTTCGCTTGCCGTGCACGCCCTCTACCAGGATCGCTCGGGCCGCATCTGGGTGGGCGGATCCAGGCTGCTCAGTTTCAAGGGCAGCGCCGTCACCGAATATACGCTGCGTGGAGAGGCCAGCCAGAACCGGGTGAAATCGATCATCCAGACGCGTAACGGGACCATGTGGGTGGGCACCGTCTCGGGCTTGAATCGCATGCGCTCCGGCCAGACCCAGTTTGAACGGGTCAGTGGCATTGTCGGGACCGTTCGCGTCCTGCGGCAAACGCCGGACGGTGTATTGTGGATCGGCACCATCGGCCATGGCGCTTTCCAGAGCAGCGGAGAAACCCTCACCTCCGTCGCCGCACCCGCGCTGCTGCCCAGCAATACTGTGCTCAATTTCTTTGAGGACAACGAGCAGGACTTCTGGATCGGCACCCAAGCCGGAATGGTTCGGCTGACCAAAGGGCAGGCCAACATCGTTCCGCTGCCCAAGGCCAACGACTCCGATTTCGGCACCATTTACCAGGATCGCGACGGCAGCTACTGGATCGGGTCCACGTCTCTGTTCCGCATGGTCAACGGCGTCATTACCCAGCAAACGCTGCCCGGTATCAAAGGCACGCATGTGCGCAGCGTCTACCGCGACCGCTCGGGCGCGCTGTGGGTGGGAACCGATGGGGATGGTGTTTACCGGATTGCTAATGGCCGCACCGCGCACCTGACCACTGCCGACGGCCTTTCCAACAACTTCGTGCGCGCCATGACGCAGGACCGGGATGGAAGCATGTGGGTGGCCGCGGACGAGGGCCTGAATCACATTTTCTGTTGCGCCCCCGGCCCCCGCATCGTGAGTTACCAGATGCGCGACGGCCTGGCTTACTTCAGCACGCGCGCCTTGCTCGAAGATGCCGGCGGCGATCTCTGGGTCGGCACCGATCGCGGCCTGAACCACATGCGCGCCGGCAAATTCCTCAGTGATGCCGCCACGCGGGCCCTGGCCGATATGAAGGTTTGGGCCATCCACGAGGACACCGACGGCACCCTGTGGTTCGGCACCCGCAACAACGGCCTTTTCCGCTTCCACTCGGGCAAGCTCGCCCAGTTCTCCTCGGCCGACGGCCTGCCGAGCAACGCGATTTATCAGATTCTCGAAGACGGCGAGGGCCATCTTTGGATCAGCGGCCCCAATGGGGTTGAGCTGCTCAACCCGCACGAGCTCGACGCACAGGCCAACTCCTTTCCCCGCCGTCTCGCCCTCACCTTTTACTCCACGGCCGACATGGCGGCCAACACCGAAATCTACGGCGGCACGCAGCCCTCAGGCTGCATCACCGCGGCCGGCGACGTCTGGTTTCCGACCAATCTCGGACCCATTCACATTGTTCCTTCCGAACGGACGCCGCTGCCGCCGCCGCCTCTCCACATTCATTCTGTGCTCGCCGACGGCCGGTCCCTCGCCATCACAGAGCCCGTTGTCCTGCGGCCCGGAAGTAGCCGGCTCGAGGTCGGCTTCACGCCCATCCAGCTTCGCTCGCAGGATGGTCTTCGCTATCGCTATATGCTCGCGCCTTTTGAGAGATCCTGGAGCCAGCCCACCACAACCCGCACCGCCGAATACACCAACCTTCCTGCCGGCCGCTACCGCTTCCGCGTCCAGACCTTCGAGGTCAGCAATCCCAATGCGGTCAGCGAGGCCGCCATTCTCATCGTGCAAAAGCCTCTTTTCTATCGCACGTGGTGGTTTCTGCTGATCTGCGCGGCGCTGGTTGCGTTGCTCACCTATGCCATCTACCAATACCGGTTGCGCCAGATCCGCTCCCGCTTCGGTGCCGTCCTGGAAGAGCGGAGTCGCGTAGCGCGCGAGATGCACGACACCGTCATCCAGGGATGCACGGGCGTTTCCGCTTTGCTTGAAGCGGTCTCAATGGACGACGTGCAAAGCGAAGCAGGCTCAGGCCTGATGGACGTGGCCCGCGTCCAGTTGCGCTCCACCATCGACGAAGCCCGCGAAGCCATCTGGAACCTGCGCGAGTCCGACGGCAATACCAGCCAGCTTGGCGAGAATTTGGAAACCATGGCGCGGCAGGTCGGCGAGGAGTTCGAACTTCCCGTCACCTGCGCCGTCGCCGGAACTCCGTTCCCTGTCAGCCATCCTGTCGCGCACGATTTGCTGATGGTGGCGCGCGAAGCCGTGTACAACTCAATGCTGCATGGCAAGCCGTCGCACGTCGATGTCAAGCTGACCTACCGGAGCAGAGAACTACTGCTGCGATTGCAAGACGACGGTTGCGGATTCGATCACCAGCAACCGGACAGAACCAACGGCCATCACTTCGGACTGCGTGGGATGAAAGAACGCGTCGAGCGCTCTGGCGGCGAATTCCGTTTGACCACGGCGCCCGGCAAAGGCGTTCACATCGAAGCCCAGATGCCCCGCCAGCGGTGAGGGCAGACAGTGATCAGTGATCATTGGCCAGTGGTCAGAGAGGTTGTGATCGGGGGTCGGGTATCGGCGCCGGCCGGTAGCGGGGAACTTGTAGCTCGTAGTCCTGATTCGGGCGATCGTCTTCCGGGTCCCGGGCCAATCTGTCAGACATGTCCCCGGTCCGTACCGATGTGAATCCCCGGCCCCCCCGCGTACGTGATACCTCCATATTTGAAAACAAGGGACTTGCGGGGGAGAGGTACGGACTCCATACCTTGTTCCCCGGGACGCTTCAACGGCTCGATCGACAGGAAGGCGGGCGACCGACGGAGTACAGCGGCCGGACGCATGATCCGGTGGCGGCGCGGGAGCGCCGGCCACGACTGCCGATCGCGCTCCGGCGAGGGGGGAGGCCCGTCCCCACGGGCCTGATCGTCCCTGCCCCCGGGTACGAAATCGTTCCCGGGGACCCCACACGCCAAAAGCTCTACGCCCCCGCGCCGCCACCGGATCAGGGAAGCCGCCTAACTCTATTTCCGAGTCTAGCCATTGGCCGAAAATACCTTGCAAATACAAGTCACATGGGTGCAATGGCTTGCGAAGATCTGCACTTGACAGCGCGATTGCTCATCCATGCCGACCCCCGCGATCAATGGCGCCCGAATCCTGCTTTTGCACTGGATTTTCGTATTTTATTCGCCTATGATGCGGCCATGTTTCAAGGACCTGCGAATCGCAAGATCTTCGTGGTCACCTGTAAGCGGTGCCGGCGCGACGTGCCAACCGGCCTCAGCGAGTTTCCGTTCCAATCCGTCACCGTGGTCTGCTGCCTCTGCGGCGAGACGCGGCGCTACCTTCCGTCTGAAACCTTTCTCGGGCGGGTCGACCACCTGGTGGTGCACCAGAGGAAGGCAGGGAACGAGGGAACGAGGGAACGAGGGATTAGGGAACAGAAAACAGGGACCAGGAATAGAGAACAGGTTCGGAGATCAGCTTGCGATGAGGGATTGATGCCGGCGGGCCGCGAGAAGCGGAAGGACCTGCTCGCAGGCGGCATCGACGGTGAGGCCGTAGCGCGCGCGTAGTTGGTCGATCTTGCCGTGCTCGATGAACTGATCGGGCCAGCCGATGCGAACGACGGGAACGGCGTGGCCCATCTCTTCGAGAGCCTCAACGACGGCGGTACCGAAGCCGCCCATCTTCACGTGATCCTCAAAGGTGACGAAGGCAGCGACGCGCGAGGCATAGCGATCGAGCATCTCGCGATCGAGCGGCTTGACGAAACGCGGATTGATGACGGCGGCGGAGTAGCCGTCACGCTCGAGGATTGCAGCGAGATCTTTTGCCAGCGAGATCATGGGGCCAAGTCCGAGGATGGCAACATCAGAGCCGTCGGAGAGGACTTCAGCCGTGCCCACCGGAAGCGATTGCGGCTCGGGCTTGCGAGCGACGCCTGTGACCGCTCCGCGAGGATAGCGAATGGCACTTGGGCCGGGAAGATCGAGCGCAGTCTTGAGCATGTCGGCGAGTTCGTCCTCGTCTTTCGGCGCCATCAGCACGATGCCGGGAATGCCGCGCAGGTAGGCGATATCGAAGAGGCCGTGGTGCGTGGGACCGTCATCGCCGGAGAGACCGGCGCGATCCATGCAAAAGAGGACGGGCAGTTTTTGCAGGCACACGTCGTGGACGACGGGATCGAAGGCGCGCTGCAGGAAGGTGGAGTAGATGGCGCATACGGGGCGAAGGCCGCGCGTGGCCATGCCGGCAGCGAAGATGACCGCGTGTTCCTCAGCGATGCCCACGTCGAAGTAGCGCTTCGGGTGGTGCGGCCTGAAGTAGTCAAGCCCGGTGCCGTTGGGCATGGCGGCGGTGATGGCGACAATGCGGTTGTCGTGATTGGCAAGATCGGCGAGCGTAGTAGCGAATACTTCGGCCCAGGTAGGCGAACCGTCGGGAGTCTTGCCGGTCTCGGGATCGTAAGGGCCGAGGCCGTGGAATTTCTTCTGGCCGTCGAGCGCCGGCTGAAAACCGCGGCCCTTTTGCGTGAGCACGTGCAGCAGGACGGGGTGGTCGAGGGTCTTGAGGAACTTGAAGGTCCCCACCAGCAGCGGAAGGTTGTGGCCGTCGATGGGCCCGAAGTATTCGAGGCCGAACTCCTCAAAGAGGATGGAGGGCCAGAGCATGCTCTTTGCAGCTTCTTCGGCGCGCCGGACCACCTTGATGGCGGTCTTGCCGCCGAAACGCTCAATGAGGCGCGTAGCGCGGTCGTGCAAGTGCTGGTAATGCTCGTTGGTGACAATGCGGTGCAAGTAGCGGGCGACGGCGCCCACGTTGCGGTCGATGGACCACTCGTTGTCATTGAGCACGACGATCATGCGCCGAGTTTGCTCCGCGATGTTGTTCAGCGCTTCAAATGAGATGCCGTTGGTAAAAGCCGCATCACCGGCGACGGCGATTACGTGCTCGTGGCCTCCGGCGAGGTCGCGGGCCACAGCCATGCCGAGAGCGGCGGAGAGAGCCGTGCCCGCATGGCCGGCGCCATAGCAGTCGTGCTCACTCTCAGTGCGCAGCATGAAGCCGTTGAGTCCGCCCGGCTGACGAATTGTTCCGAACTGCTCGCGGCGTCCAGTGAGGATCTTGTGGATGTAGGCCTGGTGACTGACGTCGAAGACGATTTTGTCCTCAGGCGTGTCAAAGACGGCATGCAAAGCGAGAGTGAGCTCGACGACACCGAGATTGGGGCCCAGGTGGCCGCCGGTTTTGGAGAGAGTCTGGATGAGGAAGGCCCGAATCTCCTCGGCAAGCGCAGCCATCTGCTCGGAATTGAGTCGTTTGAGGTCGGCGGGAGATTGAATGGACTCCAGCAAAGTTTCCATGCGCTTCCTCCCCCCAGGGAATCGGCGGGACGTCCGGGGGGAATGTCTCCGTCACGGTAAAAACAGCCCCTGAAACGGGGTCTAATTCGCTAGCTTTTCCAATCCTTAGTATACCTGCATGCGAGATCGCCGTTTTGCCTGGTTTGACGAGTGCAAATGGGGTTGAGTTGACGTGGGGAGACTGCGGCGGCGAGTTCGAAACCAGCTATACTTGTGCCGCGGCGAAACGAGTTGGTGATGATGCGCAAGTGGGTGACACTGCTGTTTTTGGTGGGAACGGCGTGGCCGGCGATGGTGGAAAAAAGCGTGTCGATTCAGCAGCTTGAGCAGATGCTCTTCGCCGATCACGGAAAGTCGGATGAAAAAGTGGCAGAACGGCTCTCCGACGTGACGCTGACGGAACGGGTGAGCCCGATACGCCTGGCCAAGTGGGAAAAAGAATATCCCGGGAGCCACACGCGCGAGGCGCTGATGAAACTGGCCGACCAGGCGGCATTTCTGGATCCTCCCGAGGCCGATGTGTTGCGCGATCCGCCGCCGGACAATGAAACACAGGAGAGGATGCTGGCGCTGGCGCTCGATTACGTAAAGACGGCCATTCGGCGGCTGCCGAATTTCTACGCCACGCGAGAGACGACGCACTTTGAAGACGCTCCCTCGCAACAGTCGACCTCCGCGAGCCCAGCCTCGTTTGGATCGGCGGTTCGAAACATGCGAGTGCCTGGGCTCGCCATCGGCAGAACAGAATCCAAGCCACTGCGCAGTACAGGCGCATCCAGCGTGACGGTGACATACCGCGATGGAGGCGAGGTGGGCGTGACGCAGACCGATAAGAGCAAGACAGAGGATCATCCAGTGACCGGATTGACGACGAGCGGTGAGTTTGGGCCGATTCTCGGCGTGGTGCTGGGCGACGCCATGCGGGGCCAGGTGACATGGGCGCGATGGGAACAGGGCGCAGGCGACCCGGTAGCGGTGTTCCGCTATTCGGTGGCTGCGGATGCTTCGAACTACACCGTGAGGATTCCGAATGAGTCAAAGTACGAGGAGGTCCATTCGGCATACCATGGCGAGATCGCGATCGATCCGGCGACGGGAAGCGTTCTGCGGCTGAGCATTGTGGCGGAGCTGGCTCCTCCGTACGAAACGATGCGGACGGCAATTGCGGTGGAGTATGCACCGGTTGAAATCGGAGATCGCACATACGACTGCCCGGTGCACGGCGTGGCGTTTTCGAAGGTTCCCGTCCCCAGCGCAAAGGCGGAACCGCCGGACGCGGCGCCCGAGGTGCAGACGCAGTTGAACGACGTCGCATTTACGCACTACCACCTGTTCGGGTCTGAAGCGCGGATCGTGGGAGATGGAAGCGGAACAGGTGCGGGCAGTCCAGCGGCATCGGGTGCAGTGCCGGCAGCGGCAGGCACACCTGCTGCGGTGACAGGAGATTCTTCCAGCGCGCCGCCAACGAATCAGAAGCAATAGCAGGGGCGGGGCAGAGCGCGAGTGGATTGCTCGTGACTTCGCGGGCCTGGCCGGACAGGTTAGCGACAGCGCAGCCTAGCTTTTCTTTGAGGTGACGGTGGAGAAAGCTGTTACCAATTGCTCCACGCGTTTCCCCCCGCAGTGTGGGCACACGACCTTGTTGGTTTCGCGGTCCGACATGTGGAGACTCTCTGTAAACTCCTTCTTGCAATCGCGGCAGTAGAAGACATATTGCGACATAGCCGTTCTCCAGCCACATCATAACGCCGGCGGCGCTCGCGCGGGGGCGTTTCCACGGGTTGCTCGCGTTGCCGCGCTGATCGAGCGAAGCGTTGTAGGATGGGCGCAGAGACTTCATACCCACTGGGGGAGCGAAGATGTTGAAATCTCGTCATTTTCTTTTTTCTATCATTGCGATTACGGGATTGACGGCGGGAACCTGCTCCGGAATTGCCCGGGCGCAGCTGCCGGAACCCGGTGTATCGTCAGCGGCACCCAATCCGCTCACTGACTCGACCGCGAATCCGGGAAAGATGCTGCTTTTCCAACTGGAGGCGCGCTTTGCCAAAGATGTCGAGGAGCGCGGCGGGGCGGGATTTGCCTCCTGGTTTGCCGCAGATGGCGTGGCGCTGGGAAACGGGAAGGCGCCGCTGATCGGGAAGGTGGCCATTGCCAAGTCGGCAACCTGGTCGCCGAAGGATTACCAACTGACCTGGACGCCGACGGATGGAGCGATGGGTCCCTCGGGCGATATGGGTTATACGTGGGGCCACTTTGAGGGCCGCTCCAGGGACGCAAACGGCAACCCCGTGTTGACCAGCGGCAGGTACATCACCACGTGGCGCAAAGAGCCGGATGGAAGCTGGAAGGTGGTGCTGGACGCGGGCGCCAATGACGCGCCGGCGGTGGGCGATTGCTGCAAGCTGCCTGGAAGTTGAAAAGGCAGGGAGCGAGATCAGAGGGATCGGCAGTCGACGTTCATTGTGCGACAAATCACAAGTTGGATAGGCTCGGTAACATGCGGCGAGTGTCTAACGTAATGCGTGGATGCGTCGCCCGCCTGAAAACATCCGAGGTACTTCGGTTGTACCAGTTTTCCTCTGGATTAACCGAATTGTGGAAGAGCCAAGTTGGTTAATCTCGCAGATACTGAC
The DNA here is from genome assembly GCA_900290245.1 of Candidatus Sulfuritelmatomonas gaucii. Lineage (GTDB taxonomy): Bacteria > Acidobacteriota > Terriglobia > Terriglobales > Acidobacteriaceae > Telmatobacter > Telmatobacter gaucii. The sequence goes on from OKRB01000080.1 coordinate 11,804, forward strand.
AATCGGGTACCTAAAATTATGTGTGCGATGCTCGGTTCGCAAGCCGGTGAGAACCCGAACGCGGTGGTACGCCCGGAGTTGAGCATCTTCGATCGAAACCCAGATCCTGCGTTGGATGAGCTCACGGAGCTCGCGGCAGTCTTGTGCAATGCGGACTATGCGTACATCGGTTGGATGGACTACAACCGGTTGTGGTTCAAGGCACGGTTCGGCTTCAAGGCGATGGAACAGCCGCGGGCGTCGACCGCGGACCATTGGATGCTGGAAAAGGGTGAGCCTCTCCTGATCGCGGATGCAAGCCAGGATCCCCGTTTTCCGCCAGAGGGCATTCCTCTGGCCGGCGCCAGTCCCTGCCTTTCTTACGCTGCGGCTCCGTTGATCTCGGGCGACGACCAAACCATCGGGACATTCGCGGTTCTTGCGCGCGAGCGCGACCAGTTCAAGCCGGAGCATTTGACGCTGCTGGAGATTCTGGGCCGCCAGGTGGTGACCCGGCTGGAACTGTATAACCGCATCCGGCTGCAGGAGCAGGCGCAGCGGCTGCGGCAACGCACTGAGCGGGCGCTGGCCATCGAGCGCTGCTTCGTGGCGGCCACGCTGGATTCCGTTCCGGCGCTGGTGGCCGTGCTGGATACTGCCGGACGCGTGGTTCGGATGAACTATTCCTGCGGGCAACTGACCGGGCTTACGCTGGCTCACTCCGTGGGCCAGCCGTTCGTGGATGAATTTCTTGAGGCGGACGACCGCGGGTGGGTACGGGGGAAACTGCAGGAAGCGTCGAGCGGACAGGTATCCGGCCCGCACGAAACGGAGTGGCGAACGGCGGGCGGCGGAGGCCGGCGAGTAAGTTGGACGCTGAAGCCTCTGCAGGGACCGAGCGGCGAGATCCAATACCTGATTGTCAGTGGCCAGGACGTGACCGACCAGCGGGCGATGGAACAAACGCTCCTGAAGAGCGAGGCCCGGTACCGGGAGGTCGTCGAAAACAGCCTTGGCTTCGTCTTCACCTGCTCCATTGAAGGCCGTCTGACATCGTTGAATGCGTTTACGGCTGAGACGCTGGGTTATCGCGCCGAGGCTCTCGTAGGGCGCATGGTTATGGAATTGATGGATGCGGAGGGAGTGGCCGCATTTCAGGATTGCCTGAACACGCTGGAGAGCGCGGAAGAGTGGCAGGGCGCTTTGCCGTTGCGGCGTAGCGATGGAGTTTTCCGGCGCATTGCAGTGCGCAGCCGGCGCATGCAGCTCCCGGGCGAGCGGCCATTCGTGCTGAACCACGGCATGGATGTGACCGAGCAGCACGAGGCGGAAGAGGCTCTGCACCTGGCGACGCGGCAGCGTGAACTGATTCTGGAGGCGGTGGGCGACGGCATCTTCGGCATCGATCTCGAGGGAAAGGTGACCTTCATCAACGAGGCGGGCGCGAACGCGCTGGGATGCGCTCCGGAAGAATTGGTGGGGCGCGACGCGCATGAACTCATCCATCACAGCCATGCTGACGGAACGCCTTACTCACGGTCGACCAGCCCGATTTTGCAGGCGTTGCGGCGCTCAGAACCGATCCGCATGCGGGACGAGGTCTTCTGGCGCAAGGATGGTTCGGCAATTCCGGTGGAATACAGCGCGAATCCGATCGTGGAAGATAATTCCGTGAACGGCATGGTGGTCGCTTTCCAGGACGTGAGTGAACGGAAACGCCTGGAACATATGAAGGACGAATTCATTTCCACCGTGAGCCACGAGCTGAGGACGCCGCTGACCTCGATGCGCGCGTCGCTGGGATTGATTCAATCGGGATCGCTGGACAAACGGCCGGAGAAACAGCGGCAGATGATCGATATGGCGATTGCCAATTCCGACCGCTTGATCCGGCTGGTAAACGACATTCTGGACTTCGATCGCGGAGAACGCGGGCGGCTGCTGCTGCATCGCCAGGCCCTGGAGAGTGACATCCTGCTGCGGCGCGCGGCCGATGTGGCGCACATTGCGGCCTCACAGGCGCGCATCGATTTCCGCATCGAGGCGCACGCGCCGCCGGTGTTCGCCGACGAGGAGCGCGTGTTGCAGGTGCTGAGCGAACTGGTGGGCAACGCCCTCAAGTTCTCTCCGCAAGGAACAACCATCCGGCTGGCTGCGCAGGCAGTCAGCGGCAACGTGCCGGGCACAACCGAAGTGTGCTTCATGGTGGAAGACCAGGGCCGCGGCATCCCGCCAGGAAAACTGGAGCGTATCTTCGACCGCTTCCAGCAGGGCGACGGATCGGATTCGCGGGCAATGGGCGGCACTGGGCTGGGGCTGGCGCTGTGCCGCAGTATCGTGGAGCAGCACGGCGGGCGCATTTGGGCCGAGAGCGAGCCAGGCAAGGGAAGCCGGTTCCTGTTCACGCTGCCGGCAGCGACGGGGCTCGAGGGGCGGTAACTCAGCGAGGGCTCGATGCCCAACGGCGCCCTTCCGTCAGCGCCGGCAAACCGGATCAGGCCTATAATCATGCTAAGAATTCCATGCAAGGTCAGCGTGTAAGTTCGCCGTACCCGCCTGTCCCGCCTGTGCCACTCAGCGGTCCGTCTCTTCCGCATCGGTTGCAGAGCTTCTGGCTTCGCGTCTCAGCGGGGATGCGGCTGAACGAACTTTGGGACCAGTTGCGGTCCGACGCCCGCTCCACGTATCGGCTCTATGCGCGTGAGGTCGATGCTGCGCGTCCTTCCGGCACGCCCAGGCAAAAGCACTTCGTCCATGTGGCAAAACAATTCTTTTGGGCGATTCTGGAAAAGTTGACGCCCGCGCGCCGCATCTTGCTGCTGGTGGCGTTAGTGCTGCTCGTGTTGCCACAGGCGGAGATGGTTGGCAATCCCGGCCAGCATTGGGAGTTCCGATTTGAAGCGCACCTGCTGGGCGGGCTGCTGATGTTCGGGCTCTTGATCCTTGAATTGACGGATCGCGTGGTGATGAAGCGCGACCTGCAGATCGCCAAGGAAATCCAGGCGTGGCTGCTGCCGGCGCGGCCGCCACAGGTGCCGGGACTGGAGATCGCGTTTGCGACGCGCCCGGCGAATACCGTGGCCGGCGATTACTATGACGTGTTTCCACGGCGAACGAGCGACGGCTCGGCGCCAGGTGCAACCAGCCAGACATTTCTGATCGCGGTGGCCGACGTGGCGGGCAAAAGCGTTCCCGCGGCCATGCTGATGGCGACGATCCAGGCGAGCCTGAGAGCGCTGTGTACGACACCGGGACCCGTGACGGAGCTGGTGACGCGCATGAACCGCTACGCATGCAGCAACAGCCAGAATGGCAGGAGATTTACCACTGCATTTATCGCCGAATACGATCCAGCCTCGCACGTTCTGCAATATGTGAACGCGGGCCATAATCCTCCGGTTTTGCGAAGAAGGTCGGGAACAACAGAAGAGTTGAGCGCGGGCGGGCTGCCGCTGGGCGTGATGGAAGATGCCCGCTATGAGTTTGGCACTGTGTCGCTCGAGCCGGGCGACTTGCTCGCCGCATACACCGATGGGCTCGTGGAAGCGGAGAATGCGCGAACCGAGGAATATGGCGAAGCGCGGTTTCTCAACCTGCTGCAGACGATGGCGGCGGCGCCGGCCGATGTGATCCTGGGTTCCGTGCTAATCGACATCGATCGTTTTGTAGGCTCCGCGCCGCAGCACGACGATGTGACCTTGATGCTTTTGAAGGCGGCCTGAAGCCGCACTCGCCACTCTTGGTACAAAAACAAAACCGTCGCGAGGGTGGGGAACCGAGATGCGATTCGCGCGGCTTCACCCTGCCGCAGCGGCGCCATGAGACACTGGCATCGGCGGCGTCCCAGCACTGAGTTATCAGAGCCGCCGGTCAATCTTTCATGGGCGTATCCACACGCTTTTTCAATCTTTTTTTTGGGCGGCCGCTGGCGACCAGCGAGGAGCGCGCCGAGCATATCGGCCCCCTGGCCGGTATTCCCGTCTTCGGCCTCGACGCTTTGAGCTCGGCCGCATACGGGCCTGAGGCGGCGCTCACGCTGCTGATTCCGCTGGGCCTGCTGGGCCCGAAATATATTGTCCCGGTCAGCATGGCCATCGTGATTCTGCTGACCATTGTGTACTTCAGTTATCGCCAGACAATCGAGGCGTATCCGCGCGGCGGCGGTTCGTACACCGTGGCCAGCGAGAATCTCGGCGAGGGCGCCGGTCTGCTGGCGGCAGCGGCGCTGATGATCGATTACGTGCTCACGGCGGCAGTGGGCATTTCGGCAGGAGTCGGCGCACTGATCAGCGCCGCACCGAGCCTGCAGCCGCACACGCTGGAACTTTGCCTCGCCGTTCTGGCCATCCTGACCATCGTGAACATGCGCGGAGTCCATGACACCGGCGTGGTGTTCATGATTCCCACGTACCTGTTCACGGCGACGCTGTTGATCGTGATTGCGGTGGGCCTGTGGCAGATGGCGCAGGCAGGCGGACATCCCCACCCGGTGATGCAGATGCCGCCGGTGCCGAAAGCATTGACAACGGCGGTCACCTGGTGGCTGCTGCTGAAAGTATTCTCCTCGGGCTGCACGGCGATGACCGGCGTGGAAGCGGTGAGCAACGGCGTGATGGCCTTCCGCGACCCGACGCGCAAAAACGCCAGGACCACGCTGACCATCATCATCGCTCTGCTGGCCATCCTGTTGCTCGGCATTGCGCTGCTGTGCCGAGCGTACGGCATCGCGGCCACCGAACCGGGAAGCACGGGATACGAGAGCGTGCTCTCGATGCTGACGCGTGCCGTGATGGGTCATGGGTGGTTCTATTACGTCACGATTGCGTCGGTATTGCTGGTGCTGGCGCTCTCAGCCAACACGGCCTTTGCCGACTTTCCACGGCTGACGCGCGCCATTGCGCTCGACGATTACATGCCGCGCATATTTCTCATTCGTGGCCGCCGCCTGCTTTACTCGTGGGGCATTTATGTGCTGGTCGCTCTGACGGCGCTGCTTCTGATTATCTTTGGCGGCGTGACAGACCGCCTGATTCCCCTGTACGCTATCGGCGCATTCATGGCCTTCACCCTGTCACAGGCCGGGATGGTGATGCATTGGAGAAGGCAGGGCGGCGCCCGGGGACGCATGATCGTGAACGCGGTAGGCGCCGTGGCTACCGGCATCACGACACTTGTCGTGCTGGTGACCAAGTTCGTCGAGGGCGCGTGGATCACAGCGCTGCTGGTAGTGGTCATGATCTGGTTCATGCGCGCCGTGCACCGGCACTACGTCCGCGTCAACCGCGAAATCGATCTCGACCGGCCCATTGTTCCCGCTGAAGTCGGCGAGCCCATCGTGGTGGTGCCCGTAGACCGCTGGAGCCGCATCAGCGAGAAGGCGCTCTCGTTCGCATTGTCGATGTCGTGCGATATCCGCTGCGTTCACGTGCGAACCAGCGACGATCCCGATCCCTTTTGCGACGCGTGGGAAAAGGATGTGGCCGGGCCCCTGCGCAACGCCGGTCGCTGCGTTCCCAAACTGGTGACGCTGACGTCGCCCTACCGGTACGTCCTGCATCCGATTGTGGATTACGTGCTGGGCGTGGAACGCGAAAGCGAAGCCTGCAAGGTGTGCGTGCTGGTGCCGGAGCTGGTAGTGCGGCACTGGTGGCAAGGCATGCTGCACAACCGGCGCTCTGACCTGCTGAAGGTAGTCCTGCTGATGCGCGGCAACCGCCGCATCATCGTCATCAATATTCCCTGGTACCTGGAGGATGATTGACCGGGGAAAGCGCCGGAAGCGCGAAGCCCCGCAGCACCCCGCATGCGAAGCGTGTCGCAGGAGCTGCGCGCCATTTCCCTCCGGTGCCAGTCAAAAGGATTGGTACGATTCCTGCGCCGTCCGGGCTTCGTGAAAGCCGGGGTGAAAGGATAGTCTAGGAACGTACCGGAAACCATCCAGGATGCCCGTTCCGGAGCAAATTCCGGGGCCCCCGCGGACGGATGTTCGTCCCCGAGGTGGAAAATCAGACAGCGGCAGGTTTGTTTGAAGAGGGTAAGGATTGAGGAGAGTTTCAAGTTGAAGAGGACGCTCTTATTTTTGTTTTTTGGCGCAGTGGCGGGCGTACTCACGGCGTTGCCGGCTGCTAGCCAGGTGAATCCCGAAGCGGCGCCGGCGCCCGCGCAGGCCGCGCCCAACAGGTACGAAGTATATGCGGGCCTGGCCTATAGCCGCCTCAGGCAGGTGCCCGTTTCGTTCAGCGGCTTGATAGGCGGAAAGGTGTCGCTGTCACGCGATTGGGGAAAGTATTTTCAACTCATAGGGTCAGGGGACTACTACAGGGTGGGAACCGGCCACAAAACGCTGCCGAATCCTGGCAACCCCTCGATCTACACATTCCTGGTTGGGCCGGCAGTCCACGCAACGCTCTATGAGAATCTCAGCGGAGTGTTTTTCGGGGAAGTGGGCGGAGAGCATACCGGGGGCGAGAAAATGACGCCAAGCATTTCCTTCGCGGGCGGCTTTGGCGGAGGCCTGGCCTATGATGTGGGCCACAATTTCGCCGTGCAACTTACCGCCGACCGCGTCGCTGCATCGTTCTCGCTGCCCAACAATACCTCGCAGCTCGGGTACTCGACACATCGGACGTGGAACGCGCGCGCGACGCTGGGCGTGGTGTACCGGTTCTGAAAGAGAAATCAAAGATCCGCCAACCTGCTCCTAATGGATCCAGCGCAGGCCCGCGGGACGATTTGGCGGAACCGGCAGAACAATGAAGCCTTCCCGCCAGTGACCCTCTTCGCGCTGCGGCGGATTGCCAACCATACGAAATCCAGCGTGATCGTGCTCTTCGAGCGCGAGACCCGCCAGGCCTCCGACGATTGCCTGCAACTGATCGTGGTTGGGCGGGCGATTCGTGGTGAAGGGAACCACAGAGCGCAGCGCCGCATAGGCCTCGGCTAGATCGCTCACTCTTGCGCGACGCTTGGCAGGCAGCGGCTTCAATCCGAGCGACCGCCAGGCCGCGTGGGGATAGCTTTCAACCAGCACGCGCTGCGACTGCAAGTCGAGCCCTGCGGATTGGGCCGGTTGGCCTAACGTGTCGAGCCGCCGCCAGCCTCGCCGGCAGAGCGCGTCGTACAGGTCCACACAAAACTCGGCAAACGTGCGGTAGGTGAATGGCTTCACCATACCTGGCAAGCCGGTTTTCGCGGCGGTGTTCAATTGCCGCTCGCAACTGCGTGCGTGCTCGAGACCGCTGGCACGGGATTTCCACGCCTGCGGGCCATCCAGCATGAGAATGCGAATGTCGCGAACAGCGCATAGGTGATTGAGCCGGCCGGCGAGATTCTCGGGATCGATGGGGCCGCGATCGGCCTCCGGATCAACGCCTGGTGGCCCGAAAACAACGATCTCGCAGGCGACCACGGCGGGCAGCTCTCGAGAACCTGGCGATTCAGGCAGCGCGCGATCGAGGACGACGATGCCCAGGTCGGACCATCGGCGGCAGGCGAGATCGACAGAGAGGACGGCCATGGGCTTGAGGTTACGGCTGATTTGGCCTTGAGGCAATCGTTGCGGGCGGCTGGGTGGATCTGTGAGTCCGGTTTCGGGGCTGCTCGCCAAAATGGGACGCCGTGGTCCGCCGGAAACAAAGGGTTCTCATCATTTCTCCAGGCAGTTGATGCACGGCAGCAAACTCGCGCAGCATCAAACGGATCCATGATCACTCACCATGTAGGACGCTCCCGCGTGGAGGCGCGTGGTACACTGCCTGCCGTTATGAGGATTTTCATTTCACTCTCTATCTGCTGGCTGCTCTGCCTCAGTGCTGGAGCGGTTCTGTCTGAAGCCCAGGAGACCGGCACGCCGCATCTTGAAAAGCGCGGCGCGGCCACGCAGCTCATCGTTGACGGAAAGCCGTTCGTGATGCTTTCGGGCGAGCTGCATAACTCTTCCTCGTCGAATCTCGAGTACATGAAGCCGATCTGGCCCAAGCTGGTTGCGACGGGGCTCAACTCCGTGGTCACACCGCTGAGCTGGGAGCTGGTCGAGCCCGCCGAAGGCAAATACGACTTCACTCTCGTCGACGGTCTCATCGACCAGGCGCGGCAGGCGCATGAGCGCATCGTGTTTTTGTGGCTGGCGTCATGGAAGAACGGCATGTCGAGCTACGCGCCGGTTTGGGTGAAGGAAGATTCGCATCGATTCACGCGCGTTGTCGAGCGCGGGAACGAGGTGGAGATTCTGAGCCCGTTGTGCCTGGCCACGCGGGAGGCCGATGCGCGGGCATTCGCGGCGCTGATGCGCCACATCAAGGAAGTGGACGGGAGCCAGCACACCGTGTTGATGATGCAGGTGGAGAACGAGGTCGGCGTGCTGGGTGACTCGCGCGACCGGTCAGATGCCGCCAACAAGGCGTTCGAGGGGCAGGTGCCGGCAGAGTTGACTGCGTATCTCAAGGCGCATCGTGAGGATCTGCATCCGGATCTGCGAGAGCTGTGGGAAGCGAATGGCGCGAAGTCCGCGGGGACCTGGACGGAGGTATTCGGCGAAGGCGAGAGGGCCGACGAGATCTTCATGGCATGGCAGTACGCGAGCTACATCCAGGCCGTGGCGCGCGGCGGAAAGAAGGAGTACGACATTCCGATGTATGTGAACACGTGGCTGGGCTCTGACAATACGCCTCCCGGCGGCTATCCCAGCGGAGGATCGCAGCCGCGCGTGGTGGATGTGTGGAAGGCAGCGGGACCGGGACTCGATTTCTATTCGCCCGATTTGTATGCGGCGAATTTTGAGGAGTGGTGCCAGCGATACCACCGCGACGGTAATCCGCTGTATATGCCGGAGACGCGCGGCAACGCGGCGGGCGCGGCAAACGTATTTTATGCGCTGGGCGAGGATGCGGGGCTTGGCTTTTCGCCGTTCGGAATTGAATCGGAGGCGAGCGAGACCGATCCGCTGGGCGAGAGCTACAAGTCAATCGCCGCGGTGGCGCCGCAGCTGCTTGAGCATCAGGCCGCAGGCGACGTGCATGGATTCCTGCTTGACCACGACCGGCGGTCCGTCGACTTCACAATGAACGGCTACACGCTGCACGTGAGTCTCGACAGCATCTTCGGCAACACGTCGGAAGGCGGGTTCGGAATGATCATGGCCGATGGAAAAGGTGCGTTCCTCGGCGTGGGCAAGGGATTCCGCGTTTCCTTCACGCCCTACCCTGAGAGCGGATCGCGGGCCGGCATCGGCGCGGTGACGGAGGGGAAGTTCGAAGACGGAAGTTGGGTGGCGGGACGGCGGCTCAACGGCGACGAGAACGACCAGGGCCAAGCCTGGCGGTTCGATTCACGCGCCGTGCACACCGAAAAGATTTCGCTGTACCGGTTTGAATAGCGCGAATCGCTGATGCTGCGATGTCAGGCGGGCATTCGGGGAATGAGAGCGGATGGATAGGCGAAAGTTGATCAAGCTGGGAGCTGGAGCCGCAGTGGCCGGCTTTGTCCCGAAAGCAGTGCCGTCAGGCGCCGAGGCGCACAGTTCGGCGGTGGAGCAATGGGGCCTCTTCGAGGCGGTGGCGCACGGGCCGGCTGATGGTAATCCGTTTGTGGAAGTGCAGTTTGGCGCTCGCTTCACATTGGGGCACAGAACGGTGGAAGTGGCCGGGTTTTACGACGGCGATGGGATATACAAGGCGCGGTTTTCGCCCGATTCTCCTGGGCGCTGGAGCTACGAAACCACGAGTAACGTGAAGGATCTGGCAGGCCAGACGGGAGCATTTGAGTGTGTGACGCCGGCCGAAGGAAATCGCGGACCGGTTGAAACCGCGCACCAGTTTCACTTTCAATATGCCGACGGGACGCCGTATTTTCCGTTTGGAACCACGTGCTACTCCTACGGATTTATTGGAGAGCCTTATGCCGCCGAGGCGCTGAAAAACCTGAAGGGGGCGGGCTTCAACAAGGTTCGGATGTGCCTGCTGCCGAAGCCGCTTGGAAAACTGCAGCCGGTGGCCATGCCGTTTGAGCGGGTGGGAGGAGCGCCTCCGCAAAGCCCGCAGGGCAGCATGGCGAACCCGAATTACAACGAAAGCAAGGAGCAGTTTGATCTGTCGCGATTGAACCCCGCATACTTCCAGCACGTGGAGCAGAAGATTCAGGATTTGCTTGCCGCGGGGATTGAGGCGGACGTGATCCTGTTTCATCCCTACGATTCGTGGGGATTCAAAGCCATGGGCCAGGAGGCTGACGACCGCTATTTGCATTATGCCGTGGCGCGGCTCGCAGCATACCGCAATGTGTGGTGGTCGATCGCCAACGAATATGACCTGGTGCGATCGAAGTCGATGGCGGACTGGGACAGATTCTTCCGCATTGTCGTGGAGAGCGATCCGTGCAGCAGGCTAAGGTCGATTCACTATAGCCGCGTGATGTACGACTACTCGCGTCCCTGGTGCACGCATGCGAGCTTGCAGACCTACGACTTTGAGAAGTCGGCGGAGCGGCTGGCGGCATGGAACAAGCCGATCATCTATGACGAGATACAGTACGAGGGAAATATCTCGCGGCGCTGGGGGAATCTGTCGCCGGAAGAGATGACGCACCGCTTCTGGCGGGCAATCATCTACGGGGTGTACTCGACGCACGGCGAAACGTATATGACAACGGATGGGAGCCCGGTGTGGTCTGATGCGGGAGAGCTGCATGGCACAAGCCCCGCGCGCATCACGTTCCTGCGCAAGTTGCTGGAGAGCGCAGGTACAACGGGGCTGATGGCAGCTGAGAATCCGTACTACTTGAACGCCGGCAATCCGGGCGGGCCCATTCTTTACTACTTCGACTATCACTGCGTGGGAGAATACGAATTTCCTCTGCCGGAGAATTTGAAGTTCACAGCGACGATGATCGATCCGTGGGCGATGACGAAGAGCGCGCTGCCGGGCACATTCAGCGGCAAGAGCAAGATTACGCTCACGGGCAAGCCGTTTATGGCCGTGCTGTTTGAAAAAGCCGGTTCGTAGTGATGAGCCGCTGGCGGGCCTCGCTCGGGATGACGCACACAAATCTGTGAACCCGTTCGCGAATCAATTTGTGTTCGCGAATTCGCAGTCAACCAGTGTTTTTCCGCGCCAATGGGATTCGGTTGTTTGCTTCCCGGCTTCGTCGAAGGTGCGCCAGGTCCATGTTCCGTCGGCGTTATAGGATTTGGCCCATTCTTTTTTTCCATTCGCACGATAGAAGATTTCGTCGCCAACCCTCTTGCCAAGGTGGAAGTTTGCCGTCCACTGCGTGCCGCCATCTTCAAAGTAGAAAGTTTGCGGACCCTCGAGAAGAATCTCGCCGTCGTTGGCGCGCGTAGTGCCCCATTCCGCTTTCAGCTTTCCGTGGGGCCATTTTTCGGTGTGTTTTGTCACCGTCCCGATAGAATCGGGCTCCGGCGTTGTGGTGTTGTCATCAGCAAGCACCCACGCCTCATTCAGTACGATCTCGTAGTTGACCGTATTCTTCGAGGTCACTATGTGGATCAGCCCGTTTGGCCCCTGCGTCGCGGTCACGTAGCCCACCGTGAGAATGTCAGCGGGCAGGCGCTTCATCTTCCAGTTCTTGCCATCGTCGTTTGAGAGTGCGACAAACGCGCCATCTTTGTGAATGTGCTTTTCGTGGTTCGGATTGTGATCGGCAACGAAGAAGAGCCGGCCGGAGGCAAGCCGAATCACGCTCGGGCGCTCGCCGCTGATCAGTTCGTCAAATGGAGTCACCGTGACGCGCCAGGTTTTGCCGCCGTCGGAACTGATGGAGAGCGGCATGTGGCCGTCGATTTCAGAGTTCTTACCGCCAAAGCCGAGAATGTCACCATTCTTCGCGATGACGATGGTGGTGTGCCGGCCGCCGGTACGCCCGCCTGTGTCGTACCAGGTCTTGCCGTTGTCGCGCGTGGCCCACACTGCCGATGCTGCAGGCAGGCCTCCGGCGCCGTGCCCCGTCGAATCGGTCGGGATGTAGATGGTTCCATCCTTGGCGCGCACGATCGAGTTGATGGGCTGCGATACGTAAGGTCCGATGGGAGCAGGGAAGTAGGGGAACTGAATCGGCGCCCACGTTGCGCCGTTGTCATCGGAGGTGGTGAAGGCGAATGGCGGCGCGCCGATGAGACGGGGGAAGCCGAAGAAGAGCCAGAGACGGCCGCGATCGTTCCAGAAGACCGGCGCGGCGCAGGCGGCGTCGGCAAGAGCCGGCCACGGCTCCGGCATGTCCCATGTTTCCGTGCCCACGCGGCGGCGCATCACCATCACGGTCTGGTCGGGATCGTCTTCCTTGTCGGGCGTGTTGTAGTAAGCGGCAACGATATCGCCATTAGCCAGCACCTGAACCGCAGAGTTGTGATAGTTGATGCCGAGGCCGCGTGCAAGCCCCAGGCGCCAGCCAACGTCGGGCATGGATTTGCCGTTGAGATTGGGAAACAGTTCGTGCGTGCGGTAAAACGGCTTTGTGGGATCGGGCCCTTCGCTCACGTCGATGGGCGTCTGCTTGACGCCTGTCCAGAAGAAGTACTGCTCAGCGGGCGACGGGTGCGGCTCGAGGCTGGGCGCCTGCACCACGCGGAATCCGATATTGCCTTGCTTCGATGCGAAACTGGGCGCCATGGTGACGCGATTCGCCGAGCGCATGAAATAAGGCGCCGTGGCGGGGTAGTCCTCGCCGGGTTTGGATTTTCGGAAATCGAGGCCGCCGCCGCGGACGACACGGAAGGTTCCGTGCTCAGGGCCGGTAGGATCGGTTTGCCCGGCCGAGGGATATGGCGCATACCAATCGGCGACCCACTCCGGCGTACCTTCGCTCATGATCACGCCCCACGCATTGGCCTGGCCCGGCGCTGGTGGCGCGTCGCCAGTGAAGCATGGTGATTGCGTGCCAGCGCGCGCTGCGTATTCCCATTCCGCTTCGGTCGGCAGCCGGTAGGGCTTTCCGGTTTTCTTCGTGAGCCACGCGCAGAAGGCAACGGCCTGGTTGTAACTGATGCCCGCTGCATAGTCAGGGTAAGCGGCAACAGCTTTGTAGGACGGATCGAATTGCTGGAATTCCGCGACGGTGATGAGATGGTTGGCGATCTGAAAGTCGTGAGTTATTGTCACCTTGTGTGCCGGGTGCTCGTCCCAGTCGCCATGCGCGGGCCGGCTCGACATCACGCCGAAGCCGTTGGTGATGGCGGGCGAGAGCGTGACGTCATCGGCGCCCATGGTGAATGAACCGGCGGGAATGCGCGTCAGGGGGATTGCCGGCGCGGGCTGGGCGACGAGTGGCACAGCGAGGAAAATGGTCGCGATGATTGCAGTAAATTTCAGGGCACTCACGCTGGAGAATCCTTCAGGGGCTGAAGCCCTGATCCTCTTGCGGTTTTTTTCGGCACGACTCAAGTCGTGCCCTGATACAAAACTTTCTGATTTGTCACAATCTCGATGCGCGTTGGCAAGTTCGTTTCAAGCGGTCCGAGGGTCGCGCGGCTTGCAATCTTTTTGCCATCGACAAAAATTGTGAGTCCGCGGCCGCGCTGGTAATGCTTACCGCTCTCATCGTAAACAATCGCCAGCAAATGGCCGTGATACGGCAAGCCGTCCAACGCAAAGTAACTCCAAACGCCGGCGGGCAATAGCGGATGGATGACGACCCTGTTGTCGGCGCGCGGTCGCAGGCCAATGAGTCCCGTAATCAGCGGATCGGCGAAGCCGGAGTGATTGTAATAGTTTCCGCGGCCGACCTGCTTGTGCTTGGCAAGCAGAATATCTTTCGCGATCCATTCGTCGGTGTCGGCGTCAAGATCCTCGTCAATCCAGTCGATCACGCGGCCGCTGGGTAATTTCAAGTGTTGCGACAAAACGTAATTTGAAAAGAGCTGGTAGTACTGCTTTGAGCCAATGTAGGGCTTCCACCCCAACGACGAAGAACTGTCGTTGGGGACCCCGCGCTGCGCCGGGCCATTGAGCAATTCGGCGAGAGCAAGCAGTGTTTGCGTGGTTGCGTACGGCCACGCGGGGCCGTTCCACGTGCATTGATCGTCAGAGGCGAAGCGGAAGCGCGGGCTGCGGCGTTCTGCGGTGGTTGGCCCGTACTTGCCGGCGAAGCCGTGGGCATCAAAGAGGTGTTTCCACGCAACGGCATGGTCCTCGGCCGGGCGGTAATACTCCCACGGAATATAGCCGATGAGCTCGCGCACACCGGCGAATTGCAAGTCGGTGCCGGGGTCCTTGAATCTCTTCTGTTTGCGGATGCCCGAGTCGGCAGAGGGTGATACGACCTCGTAGAACTGGTCTTTCGCGTTCCAAAGTCTGGTCTCGATCAGACGCTCCAGCGCGTCGGCCTTCGCTGCATATTCCTTTGCTGTTTCGGGCTCATTCGTCTCGCGCGCAAGATCTGCGATGGCGCACGCGTCGCCGACCAGGTAGCTGTTGAGCGTGGGCCGGTAGCCATCGCCGCTGATGGATTTCTCCATCGCGTCGCGCGTGTCAATCGACCAGAACAGACCAACGGAGGGATCGTACTGGGTTGCTTCCCAGGCTTTGTAGTTGGCGACCAATCCGTCCAGCATTGTGGTTCCGAGCTTCGCATCGCCGGTGGCCAGTGTCACCTCGTGCACGCTCGTCGCCAGCGCAAAGCTGTATTCACGCGGGCGGGCGTCAGGCGAGATCCAGAAGCGGGCGTAATCCTCGGCGATCTGCGGATCGCGCAGCCAGCGCGCTTCACCGAGATGGAATTGGGCAGCATCGGGCAACACTCCGTTGTTGGGAAGGTCGGGCCTGTGCAGCCACTCCGTGATCAGGTACCCGTGATCTGCGGTGTGCTCGACATGCTTTTCAAAGGAATACCAGCGGAAGTAATACATCTCTTCGAATTGCTTGTCAGACGAATCGAAAAAGGGGATGTTGGCTTCAATCCAGGGCCACTCCTCCGAAGATTGCTGACCCGTCGCCTTGAGCTCATCGGCGGCGAACTGAACGATGTAATGGTGGTAATCAGCCGGATGCAGAACGGTGACGGTAGGATTCGGCGGCTTGTCCTGTGCCGTCGCCACGAGGCGCCACAGCGCGAGAACCAGCGCGAGTTTGAGAAGAGATTTCACGATCGCATAGAGCCTGAGTTACACGCGGGTTTCTTTCAAATCCCGGGCACTGTTCTTTGAGATATGCAGCAATGCCTTGCGGGCATTGCCCAACATATCGCTTGCTGCCTGCTTCAGGCAGGAGATGTCGTTGGCGCAGAAGAGCAAATCGATGCCGAGGCCAAGCCAGAAGCCGAATTCTTCAGGAGCGCAAGCTGTGGCAACACATTTGTCGTGAATGCGCGCTGCTTTCACAATTTTCGAGGCGGCTTGCTGAACTGAAGAATGCGAAGTCTGCCCGGGCACACCGAAACTGGCCGCCAGGTCCGCCGGCCCGATAAAGAGATCAACATCGGGAACAGCCGCAAGCTCTTCAACGCGATCCACCGCGGTGCTGGTTTCAATCTGTGCCATCAGGCAGAGGCCGGTGTTGAGTTTTTGCTGCTTGGCAACAACGTCTCCAGGGATGCCGTAGTTGATGGCGCGCGAAACAGAGAACATGCCGCGGCTGCCCTGCGGGGCGAAGCGCGCGTACTCGCGCAGGTCGTGCATCTGCGCAGCGGATTCGATCATGGGGACATCGAGAATGTCGGGCCCGCATTCGGCGCCCTTGAGTACGTTTTCACGCCGCACATCTGGAATGCGGATCATGGTCAGCATGCCGGTGCCCGCGGCCATGCGGCAAAGATCGGCGGCTTCGGCAAAGGTAATGTGGCCGTGCTCCATCTCGATCCAGATGGCCTGGTAGCCGAGATGAGCGCAGATCTCAAGAAAAACGGGGTCATAGAAATAGGCTGCCGCCCCGAGGAGGGCTTTGCCGTCATTCGCATGGACGGCCTGTTGCAAACGATTCATGGAGTGTCTCCTAATTGGATGGCATAGATATTGGAGCGCTTGCGATCGGCAAGCCAGCCCCAGAGCGTATTTGTTGAAGAAAATGATGCGGGCGCCGGAAGAAGTGCGGCCCAAACCAGACCAACAGCCAGCAGCAGCAGGTTTCCAAACACACCGATGGTGTACTCGCTCCAGGGAAAGTTGTAGTTATGCAGGTTGAGGATCTTGCCGCCATCGAGCGTGAGCGTGGCATAGGCGGTGAATAACAAGTTGGCGGCGATGCCGGCCAGCGCGGCAGTGCGGCCTGCTCGTCGCGACAGGAACGCAAGCAGGAAAAGTCCGGCCAGGCCGCCGGCAACAATCGAAGCGGCTGTGTAGTAAAGCGCCAGCGCGGAGCCGTGCGTGACTGTGACGCACAGTGAGACTGCGATGGCCAGGGCTCCGCAGAGAACGACGGCGAGTTTGCCGAATCGCAGGCGCTGCGCATCTGTACGGCTCGGAAAGAAGTGTGAGTAGAAGTCCTCGACGAGAATCAGGCCGAGGCAGTTCAGGTCTGAGGCGAGCATCGACATGGCAGCGCCGAAGAGCGCCGCGAGAAACAGGCCGGCAACACCGACCGGCATCTGGGTAACCATGAAATAGGGGAAGACCTGGTCGGGCCTTGTGACCGCTGAAGGAGGCGCTTGGCCGGCGAGCCGGTAGAACGCCCAAAGCAACGAACCGATCAGCATGAAAGAGGTCCAGACCGGCAGGCACAAGGTTGCGCCCATCTGAATGCCGTGCAGAGCGGAGCGGTCAGAGCGAGCTGCGAGATAGCGCTGCACCACGGTCTGATCGGCCGTGTACTTCTGCAGGTAGTAGAAGAATCCGTAGAGGGCCATGGTCCAGAAAGTGGGTTGGGCAAGATCAAATCGGCAACTGCCGAGACTCGTCTTGTGATTGGCGGCGATCAAGCGAAACATGGCGGCGGGATGCGCGTGGGGCCCGAAGAGAAGAATGGCGAGAGTGACCGCGATGCCGGCGAATAACAAGAAGCCCTGCACCACGTCGGTCCAGATGACGGCGCGAAGACCACCAATGAAGGTGTAGAAGACGGTAATCACGCCGAGGCCCACGATGAGCGGGATGACCCGCCAGCCGGTGAAGCCGGCAACCGCGAGCGCGAGCAGGTAGAAGACGAAGCCCATCTTGGCAAAGTGTCCTGCGGCAAAGGCGAAGGACGAGTACATGCGGACGCCGGGACCGAAGCGCTTGCCGAAATATTCATACACCGACATGGAGACGGCATGCCGGAAGAACGGTACGATGACCGGGCCGATGGACCAGATGACCGCGATAAAAAACAAATTGGGAACCAGCAAATTCCAGTTGCCGGAGTATGCCGCTCCTGGGAAGGCGATGAACGTGAGGCTGGTGATGATGGTCGCGAGCAGGGAGAGACCGGCAGCCCATCCCGGGACTGTGCGTCCAGCGACAAAATAGCTGTCGGTGGTTTTTTGCCGTCGCGAGACGAAGACCCCAATGCCGACGAGAGTGGCGAGATAGACGGCGATGATCAGAGTGTCGGCGAGGTGCATCTCAGCGCGCGCCTCCAGCCCGAGCGTGATCGGCGGCCGAATGGTTTGTTGCGTCTGCTGGGAGTTTGCCGGCGAGTGCGAGTTTGCCCTCGGCCATGCGGACAGCAAGGCGCATGGCGGCCTTCATATTGGTGGCGTCAGCCTGGTTGCGGCCGGCAATATCGAAGGCGGTTCCGTGATCGACAGAGGTGCGGATGATGGGCAGCCCCAGCGAGACGTTGACGCCGCCCTCAAAGTCAATCAGCTTCATGGGAATGTGGCCCTGGTCGTGATACATGGCTACGATCAGGTCGAATTCGCCGCGCAAGGCGCGGATGAAGATGGTGTCGGGCGAGTGCGGGCCCGAACAGTCGATCCCAAGCGAACGCGCTTCGTCGATGGCGGGCGCGATGATTTCCTGATCCTGCCGTCCGAACAGCCCGTGCTCGCCGGCATGGGGATTGAGCCCGCACACGGCGATGCGTGGTGCTCGGCGCAGCATCCATTGCAGCGCGTCATTGCCGAGTTGGATGGTCTTCACGATGCGCGCGCGATCCAGGTAGCAGGCTTGTTCGAGCGGGATATGCGTGCTGACGTGAACCGTGGCGAGCTTCTCAGAGTAAAGCAGCATCCGAGGCTCGGCGGCTCCGGTGAGTTCGGCAATGTATTCGGTATGGCCTGAGAATGTGCGGCCGGAGAGCGTGACGGCTTCTTTGTTGAGCGGCGCGGTGACCATGGCGTCCGCTTCAGCGCTCACGCAAAGTTCCACGGCGCGGCGAACGTACTCGATGGCAGCGAGTCCATACTTTGCGCGAAGCTGGCCGAAGGCAACGGTGTGGCCAGCGGGCAAGCTGTTGGTTTCAACCAGCGTGAAAGGCAGCTTGGCGGCATCGATGGCACAAATGAGGGCAGCGGCATCAAGGGCAGGCCGATCGGCAACCAGGAACCATTGCGCGAGCGAAGCGACAGTGGGATCGCTGAGAGCCTTGAGGGCGATTTCAGCGCCGACGCCGGCCGGGTCTCCAATGCTGATGGCAATGCGTGCGGGCCTGCTCATGCCGGACCTCGAAACGCGCTAAGAATCTCGTTGAACACAGTGGGCGCGCCGAAACCGCCGGATTTTGTGATCACCACGCATCCGTGAGCCACGCCGCCCTGCACCAGGCCCCAGGGAATGCCGGGCGCAATCTCTCCCTGCAGAATAAAGGAGTGCGCTTCGAGCGCTTCAGCCGCGCGCAAAGCCGTTTCACCGCCGGTGAGAATCAGCGCTTCAGGAGAGGAGGAGCGAAATGCGGAGCGGATTCGCGCGCCGGCACGAAATGCCGACGGGAGGTTCAGTACGCGCAGTCCGGGGAATCGATCGCGGTCGAGGGTTTCGAGCTGGAGCTTCGTCATCGGGTGCGGAGAACCGGCGATGAGCAAGGCGCAAGAGACCGGAGGAATGAACGCGTATGGCAGATTCAGCTTGCTCAGGCTTGCCAGCGCCTGGGCCAGCCCGGCAGATCCGGCGTAAAGAAGCCCGGGCAGCTCCTGCGCAGCGCGAGCGATGGCTTCCAGGTCAGCCTGCGTGGTGCTATTGCACAGCAAGATGGTTTTGCCGGAGTCAATCGCCGGAGCCAGCTCGGAAGGGTTGGCGACGCAGGCGATCTGGTCACGTGCTGAGGCCGGAAACAGGTCGGCAAGGAAAATGTCCGCGGGGAAGCTGGCTGCATCTTCGATATGCAGAACGCCGTCGCGAACTGTGCGTCCGGCGGAGGGAAACGCTGGGGCCAGCAGGATCGCGCGGGTCCCAAGAGCGCGGTGCGCCGCAAGAATTTCGGCGGCGAAAGGCCCGCGAGCTGCCGAATCGACTTTCTTGAAAAACAGTGAATTGGGATCGGATCCGAGATCTTCAACGGCCCGCGATACCGCGCGAGCAGCGCGGTGCGAAGGAAGTGATCGCGAATCTGTGTTGAAGGCCTGCACCGTTTCAGGCGCGGAAAACTGAACGGTGGTGCCGAACCAGACGCGGACCGTACGCCCAGAGCGGAGGAAGGCCGCTGCAGAGTCGCATGCGCCGGTCAGATCGTCAGCAAGAACGACAATGCGCCCGGAGTGAGCATCGGCGAATGAGGGGGAAAAGAACCCCGCGCTGTATGTGGAAGAGGGCACTGAGGCGGCACTCACGCTATGTTCGAGTGTACAGTGATTATCTCTCGCCGGAAACGTTGAATTTGCCGGAACAGATCGGTAGACGCGGCATTTGCGGTCGTGACCGGCGAGATCCTTATGGTGCCTTCGTGCAGTCTGCCTTTTGAGCATCTCAAAAAAGCGTGCGGAAATGGCCCGGTGAGTGAGTCCGCCGCCGCGTGCTGGACAACATGATCCCGGATGCGGGAATGTGGATGTCATGGACCGCCGAGCCTTCTGCATCTCTGCCGCTGCCGCCGTTGCAACTCGTACTCATTTGCTCGCCGCGCCCCCTGCTCAGGTTTCAGCCAACGCCCCGTTGATCACGCTGGGCGATATTGAGGTCATTGACCACGAGCGAATCCTGCGCGCGGCAAATGAATATCTATCGCAGCCGCCCATTACCATCACTGCCTATTCCTCGCCGCGCAGCAAGGGCGGCAAGCACGACTATTTTTCCGAGGGCGATTACTGGTGGCCTGACCCCAAGGACCCCAACGGTCCGTATATTCGCCGCGACGGATATTCGGACCCGAAGAATTTCAACGATCACCGCGAGGCGCTGATCCGGCTGAGCCTGATGGTTCCCGCGTTGACGGCAGCGTGGATCCTCCTGCAGCAGAAGCGCTACGCGGAACACGCGGCCCTGCATCTCAAGGCGTGGTTTGTGGATCCGGCGACGCGGATGAACCCCTCGCTTGATTACGCACAAGCGATTTGGGGTGTGTCACCCGGCCGGGGAACGGGAATCATCGACACGCTGCACCTCGTCGAAGTTTCAAGGGCCGCGCGGCATTTGGAGAGGGCAGATGTGATGACGGCCGCCGATTTCGCCGCAGTGCGCACGTGGTTCACGCAGTACATGCTCTGGATGATTTCGTCGAAGAATGGCCAGGAAGAAGAGGCGGCAAAAAATAACCACGGCACTTGCTGGGCGGTGCAGGTGGCGGCATTTGCCGCTTTCACGGGAGACGAAAATGCCATGTCGCTTTGCCGCGGGCGGTTCCGCGATCACCTTTTGCCCGATCAGTTGGCGCCCGACGGCAGTTTTCCGCTGGAGTTGGCCCGGACAAAGCCATACAGCTACTCGCTTTTTGATCTGGACATGCTGGCGATGGTCTGCCTGATCGCCTCAGGCAGCGGCACGACTCCCACCGGAGCCACAAACAACCTGTGGGAGTTTGCGCTGCCCAATGGAAATCGTTACAAGAAGGCCGTCGACTTCATGTTTCCGTTTATCCAGGACAAGAGCAAGTGGCCCTACAAGCAGGATGTGGAGTACTTCGATGACCTGCCCAACCGGCAGCCAAGCCTGCTGTTCGCCGGGCTCGCCTATCGCGAACCCAGATTCATCGCCCTCTGGCGCACGCTGCCCCCGGATCCCAAAACTGCAGAAATCATTCGCAACTTCCCCATCCGCCAACCGGTGCTTTGGGTGGGGCCGATTTAGCGCCCTTCGCAGCTGAGGCCGTTGCAAGCGGTGTGATAGCATTCCGTGGAACCGCCGGGAGAATTGATGAGCGAACGCAGGGTGGGAATCATCATGAACGGCGTGACCGGGCGCATGGGGCTGAATCAGCACCTGGTCCGTTCGATCCTCGCCATCCGCGCGCAAGGCGGAGTGAAGCTCGACGACGGTAGCGTTTTAATGCCCAACCCGATGCTTGTGGGTAGAAATGAGGAGAAGCTCAAGGCGATCGCGGATGCCCATGGATTGACGCGATGGACCACCGATTTAACGCGCTCTCTCGAGAACAAAGAAGACACAGTCTATTTCGATTCGGGCGCTACGGGGCTTCGCGAGCAAAACGTGTTACAGGCAATTGCGGCGGGAAAGCACGTCTATTGCGAAAAGCCTCTAGCCACCACGCTCGATAGCGCGCTGGCGCTGGCACGGGCTGCGGAAAAAGCGGGCGTCAAGCACGGCGTGGTGCAGGACAAATTGTTCCTGCCCGGTATCCGCAAATTGCGTGGACTGATTGACGCGGGATTTTTCGGGCGCATTCTCTCAGTGCGTGGAGAGTTTGGTTATTGGGTGTTTGAAGGAACGGACCAGGCGCCCCAGCGGCCGTCGTGGAACTACAAGAAGGAAGAAGATGGCGGAATCATTTTGGATATGTTCTGCCACTGGCGCTACGTTCTCGACCACACCTTTGGCGCGGTTCAGGCAGTGTCGTGCACTGGAGAGACGCACATACCGCAGCGTGTCGATGAAGCCGGCAGAAGTTACAAATGCACTGCGGAAGATGCGGCGTACGGCATGTTCAAACTGAAAGACGGCATCTTCGCGCAGATCAATTCGTCGTGGTCCACGCGCGTGTATCGCGATGAGCTGTTGAGCCTGCAGGTGGACGGCACGGAGGGCAGCGCTGTGGCAGGATTGCGCGAGTGCAAGGTGCAGGATCGCAAGAATACGCCGCGGCCGGTCTGGAATCCGGACCTGCCCAATCCCTTTCACTTTCGCGAATTGTGGTCTACGGTTCCCGGCAACACCGAATACGACAATGCGTTCAAGGTGCAGTGGGAGATGTTTCTGCGTCACGTCGCAGAGGATGCGCCGTTTCCGCACAACTTTCTGGATGGCGCGCGCGGAGTGCAGTTGGCGGAGTTGGCAATGCAATCGTGGCGCGAACGGCTCTGGGTCGACGTCCCTGAAATTTCATGATCCGCCCCGCGATCGCTGTGGTTGGCTTGCGTTGATGTGAAAGATTCAGCATGGCAGACAAGGCAAGGCTTTCGCTCAATCAGATTACGGTGAACCGTTGGAGTGTGGCTGAGGCCGTGGACGGCTGCGTTCGGCATGGCATCAGGTCGATCGCGCTTTGGCGCCACGAGATCGAAGAGGCAGGCCTGGCCGCATGTGCGCAGTTGGTGAATGATGCGGGGTTGCGCGTTACCAGCGTTTGCCGGGGCGGCATGTTTCCGGCGCCGACGCCGCAGGAGCGAAGAAAAAACATCGAGAACAACTTCCGCGCGGTGGATGAGGCAGCGGAGTTGCACGCTGATTCTCTTGTGATGGTGGTAGGCGGCAGCGCGGGGCTTGACCTCGAAGATGCGCGCATGATGGTCGTCGATGGAGTCGCGGCACTCGTTCCGTATGCGCGGGAACGCGGGGTACGCATCGGGCTTGAGCCGCTGCATCCCATGTATGCTGCCGAGCGGTCGGTCCTTGTCACCATCAGCCAGGCGCTGGAACTTGCACGGGACTATGACGCGTGCGAGGTGGGAGTTATCCTCGACACGTTTCATATCTGGTGGGATCCGAAGGTTGCAGAATTGATCCCAGAGGCGGCGGGGCGAATCTTTGGTTTCCATGTATCGGACTGGCTAGTTCCGCTTCCTGATGTGCTCATGGGCCGCGGATTGATGGGTGATGGAGTGATTGACAACCGCAAGCTGCGGCTGCTCGTGGAGCGCGCAGGATACGACGGGCCCATTGAGGTGGAGATCTTCAATCGCGCGCTGTGGGATGCCGATCCAGACGTGGTTGTGGCGCAGGTGATCGAACGCTTTGAGAAATTTGTCTAGCGGAAGAGAGTGCACGTGAAACCGAACGAAAAGATCACGCCGCAAGAGCTAACGCCCGCTATTCAGCGCGCAGTCGAGCTTGCGTCGGGAAAAACGCTGCGGCTCAATCGCCGCTGGAACGAGCCCGGCCGCGCGCCGGTAGTTACGGTCAATGGCCGCTATACCGCGCGAAGCTGGACGCAGTGGACGCAGGGATTCCAGTACGGCAATGCGCTGCTTTCCTTCGAGCTCGGCGGTGACCCTGAGCTGCTCGCGATAGCGCGGCGCCACATTGTGGCCGATATGGCCGAGCACCTGACGCACACGGGCGTGCACGATCACGGATTCAACACCATTTCGACGTATGGAAATTTGCGGCGCCTCATGCTTGCAGCCCGGATCGAGAGAAACGAGTGGGAACTGCGCTTCTACGAATTGGCGCTGAAAGTGAGCGGAGCGGTGCAGGCCGCACGATGGACCAGCCTGCCCAACGGTTCCGGATTCATCCACTCATTTAATGGGAGCCACTCGCTGTTCATCGATACCATGCGGTCCCTGCGTGTATGCGGGATGGCACATCGGCTGGGACATGCGCTACTGGGCGAGCAGGATGTTCGGATCGATCTGCTCCGCAGGCTCCTCCAGCACGCGCGAACCTCGTCGCAGTACAGCATCTACTATGGTGAGGGACGCGATCACTACGACACGCCGGAGCTGCGCGGGCGCACGGCGCACGAGGCAATCTTCAATCCCGCGAGTGGAGCATTTCGCTGTCCCTCGTCGCAGCAGGGTTATTCGCCGTTCAGCACGTGGACGCGCGGTCTGGCCTGGGCCATGCTGGGGTTTGCCGAGCAGCTTGAGTTCATTCAGTCATTGCCGGCCGGCGAGTTCGGCGGCGAGGGCGTTCCTGGGAAGGGCGAAGCGAGCGCAATGCTGGAGCGCGCAGCTCGGGCAACCTGTGACTTCTATATTCACCAGGCGAGCATGGCGGATGGCATCTGCTATTGGGATACCGGCGCGCCGCAGTTGCCCCAGCTTGGCGATTGGCGGAATCAGCCGGCGAATCCCTTCAATGATTTTGAGCCGGTCGATTCCTCGGCAAGCGCGATTGCGGCGCAGGGGCTCATCCGGCTCGGGCGTGCGCTGGGCGATGGCGGGCGGACGTACGCGCAGGCCGGGCTCACCGTGTTGCAGACACTGCTTGAGGAGCCGTACCTGTCGGCGGATCTGCAGCACGAGGGGAGCCTGCTGCACAGTGTCTATCATCGGCCGAACGGATGGGATCATATTCCGCCGAGCAGAAAGATTCCTTGCGGCGAGTCGAGCATGTGGGGAGACTATCATCTGCTGGAGGTGATGCTGCTGGTGGCGCGAATGGCAGAAGGAACTTACTACACGTTTTTCGAGGCCTGAGCGACGGTACGCTGGAAAGGTTGGAGATGCAGAAGGGAAGCAAAGTTGCGCTTGTGACCGGAGGCGCTCGCGGCATCGGCCTGGGGATCGCGCGGCGTCTCGCGCAGGATGGGTTTGCCGTGGCGACCTCAGGGCGCCGATCGGCGCAAGACGCGCAGGCCGGGCTTGAAGCGATCGGGGAATTCGGCGAGGCCATCTATGTGCAAGCGGATGTGGCCGACGGTGCGGCGCGGGCACGGCTGCTTCTTGAAATCGAAGAGCGGTTTGGCAGGCTCGACGTTCTGGTGAACAACGCCGGAATCGCGCCGCGTATTCGCGCAGACATCCTGGAAGCGCGCGAAGAAAGCTTCGACGAAGTGATGAACGCGAATCTCAAGGGGCCGTATTTTCTTACGCAGGCCGCAGCGGCGTGGATGATCCGGCAGCGGGAAAGCATCGGAGCGGCGCATCGAGCGGTCATCAACATTGGTTCGGTTTCAGCAACGATGGCGAGCGTGAACCGCGGTGAGTATTGCCTCTCGAAGGCAGGTGTTGCCATGGCGACGCGATTGTGGGCAGCGCGCCTGGCAGAGTTTGGCATCGGCGTGTATGAAGTGCGGCCGGGAATCATCGAGAGCGAGATGACCGCGGGCGCACATGCCAAGTACGATGCGCTGATCGACGGCGGTCTGCTGGTGGAGAAGCGCTGGGGCAAGCCGGAAGACGTGGCCAGCGCCGTCAGCGTGCTGGCGCGCGGCGAGTTGCCTTATGCCACCGGCGCATTGATCGTGGTGGACGGCGGATTGACGCTGGCGCGGCTGTAACGGAGGCCCTTTCTGAACGAGCAATCCGTGGAGACTGCGCGCGCGGCGCGATGGCAATTCGCGGTTGCGTCGGGAATCCTGGGGTGGATTCTTGACGCCTATTACTTTTTCATCGTGATTTTTCTGGTGGACGCGCTGGCCGCGCGGTTCGCGGTGAGCAAGAGCGCGATCGTCTGGTCCATCACGCTCACGCTTGCCACACGTCCTTTGGGAGCGGTGCTTCTGGGCGGGCTCGCGGATCGGTACGGGCGGCGCGGACCGCTGATCGTGTGCGTGCTCTTCTTCTCCATCGTGTCGGCGCTGACGCCGTTCGCGCCGAATTACAACGCGTTTCTTTTGCTGCGCGCTCTCTACGGCGTGGGCATGGGCGGCTATTGGGGCATCGGTGCGTCGCTGGTGATGGAGAGCTCGCCGGGCCGGTTGCGCGGGTTGTTCAGCGGAATTTTGCAGGCGGGATATTCGGTGGGCTATCTGCTGGCGGCTGCGGTCATGCCGGTGGCGGCGCCGCGATTCGGTTGGCAGTGGGTTTTCCTGGGAGGGCTGCTGCTGGCGGTGCCCATTGTCGTGCTGGCGCTGCTTGCGCCGGAGCCACAGGCGTGGCGGAAGAACCGGCCGGGCGGATTTGGCGAAGTGGCGCGCGCGGTTTGTGAGCACAAGGGTGAGTTCGTTTATCTCGTGGCGCTGATGACCGCGATCACGTGTTTTTCCCATGGCTCGCAGGATCTCTATCCGGACTTTCTGCGCACGGTGCACGGCTTCTCGAGCCTGGCGATTTCAAACGTGGCCATCCTCTACAACGTGGGCGCCGTCGCGGGCGCGCTGGTGATCGGGCATCTCTCGCAAAAGATCGGGCGACGATGGAGCATCATGGCGGCGCTGTGCGTGGCGCTCGTGGCGCTGCCGGCATGGGCGTTTGCGACGTCGGCTGCAGCGCTTGCGGCGGGTGCCGTCGTAATGCAGTTCGGAGTGCAGGGCGTCTTCGGCGTCATTCCCGCGCACCTCAATGAGCTTTCGCCTCCCACCGTGCGCAGCCTGTTTCCGGGCGTGGTCTACCAACTGGGAATGCTGATCGGCGCGCCTTCCGTGGGAATCGAATACGCGCTGCAACACCGGCTCGGATACGGCTGGGCGCTCGCGGCTTTTGAGATTGCCTCGATCGCGGCGCTGTTTCTTCTGTGCGGGTTTGGGCCAGAGCGGAAGGGGCGGGAGATGTGAAAGAGGCAGCGAGCGGGGGAGCAAGGGAGCATTGGAGCGTAAAGGCAGGGAATAGGGAGAAGCCAGTAGGGAGTCGACAGCGAATAGAGAGCTGAGAATTGAGATTTGGGATTGGAGAATTAGTGGAAGAGAGGGAAGGCGCTGTGGGGATCCGGGTGCCCGGGGGAAAGCCAGGTCGCGGCGGCATTTGCCCCCGACCCGACTACCCCCCTGGCCCACGTATTCGGTGAGATTAGCAAAATTGTGGAAATCCTGGGTGAAATTCAGATCATTTTTTCACACGAAGGTAACGGATTGAGAAACAGGGGTCGGAAAGACAGGGAATAGGGATTACGGAACAGGGAACAGGGATTAGGGAATAGAAAAACAGGGAAACAGGGGTCAGGTGCCCCGCCCAGGCTGGGCCTGGACGGGGACCGTTGTTAGTTGAACGTGACGGTGAAGGTTGGGTTGGTTGGGGGTGGAGTTACGGCCGGGGTGCCCGAACTCGTCACGGTGAACGTGTAGGTTCCGGCGGCTGTTCCTGGGTCCTTTGGTGTGGTGCCTCCGCCTCCTCCGCCGCTGCTGCCGCCGCCGCAACTGGACATGACGCCGAGCGCGACCATGGCGACCACGATGCCGAGCATGGCGCGCCAGCTACGGCGCCGAGCCGGAATCCCGAAGAAGAAGAGCAGCGCGAGTACCGTCCCGGAGCCTGCGCCGAGCCAGCCTTTGCCCTTGCCAAAGGCGGGAACGACGAGGCCGGCCGTGGCGGCGGTGCTGCTGACGGTTGCGGTCGCAGTACCGGGATTGGTCGTACCTAAATTCAGCGACGCCCCGCTTGTGATGGAGCAGGAAGGCGTATCCCCCGACTGGTTGGTCGGTCCGCCTGAGTTGAGCGAGCAGCTGAGTGCAACGGTGCCTCCGTAGCCGCCACTGCCCGTGACCTTGATGCTCGCTGTTGCCGCAGTTCCTGGGCTCGCAGTCGAGGTGGGGCCTGTGGCCGTGACTGTGTACGACTGTGCAGCAGCCGCGTTCACCGTGACGTTGACTGTGGTAGTGTGAACGTCGGTCCCGGCGGTTCCAGTAACGGTGATGACGTAGGCGCCGGTCGTGGTTGAGCTCGAGGTGGTGGCTGTGAGAGTCGCATTCACCGGTGAGGCACTGGACACATTGACGGAGGTTGGGCTCAGGTTGGAGCTGCCACAAGTGAGCGAGTTACTCGCGCCGGCGGGAGCCGTGGTCACGGCGCAACTCAGATTTACGGTCCCCGTGAATCCCCCGGAGGGCATGACATTGATCGGAGTTGTGTTGCCCGTGTTTGTGCCAGCGTTCACGGTGATGGCGCCACCATTGCTCATCGAAAAGTCCTGAGGCAGGTTCACGGTGACGCCCACCGTCGTGAAGGAGGACACGCTGCCGGATGTTCCGGTGATGGTGACGACGTAAGCTCCGGCGGTGGTTGTCGACGTGGTGTTGATGGTGAGCACAGAGGTCAACGCGCTGGTGCCGGTGATGTTGACCGAGGATGGGTTAAGGTTGGCGGCGGCGCAGGTGATGGGATTGGCAGGAAGGGGCGAAGGGCTGGTGACGGCGCAAGTCAGGTTGACCACGCCTGTGAATCCGCCCGAGGGAGTCACGGTGATGGTGGAGGTGTTGCCCGAGTTCACACCCTCCACGACGGTGATGTTGCCGCTGTTGGTGACGGTGATGGCGGGGCCTGACCCGCTAACGTCAGCAGTCACGGATAGAGTGTGGATGTACTCGCCGGTGGCTGCGTCCTTCGCGGTAATGAGCACGTTGTAGTTTCCGTTGGCGGTTCCGGCCGGGACGTTGACAGTGAGAGTGGAAGTGCTGCTGCCCTGGTTGCTGAGCGCGGGGTTGGGCGAGATGGTGCAGGTGACGGGGCTGACGGCGGCGCAGGTGAGATTGACGGTGCCGGCAAAGCCGTTGACCGAGGAGACGTTGATTGTGTCGGTGCCGCTGTTGGCTCCGCCGCTGATGTTGACGGGGACGATGGTGGTGACAGGCACGAGGGTGAAGTCGGCGAGCGGATTGGGAATCGAGTTGCCACTGTTCAGGTTGAACTCCGAGCCCGCGTAGACGCTGTCGCCCGTGTACTGGAGGGTGACGAAGTTCGCTCCCTGGAAGAGGTCCTGGCTGTTGAGGATGGCAGAAAAGGTGGAAACATCGCCGGAACCCGCCGTCAGCCTGACACATTCGAGGCCCCCGCCCGACGAGAAAACAACTACGCCTGTGGAGATGCAATCACCGGTGGGTGCGGGATGGCCACTTTGGCCGGTGACAGTGCCTGTAACGAGGATGGAACCGTTGGGCGAGATGGTGCTGCCACTGATGGTGGCGTTGACCGTGGATGCCAGGCCACTGCTGCCGCCGCCGACGCTGATGGTGCCAGTGGCCGAGCCGCCTGAATAGTTGTTGTCGCCGCTATAGGTGAAGGTGACGTTGTAGTTGTTGGCCGCCAGGCTCGACAGGGTGACGGTGCCGATGCCGGCCTGCGCGCCGTCAGAGGAGTCAACGCCGGAGCTGAGAGTAATGGTTCCGGAGATGCCGGAGGGTGAGCTCGAGAGCGTGATGGTGCCGGTGGGCGGGGCAACCGGGACGGGAGCGACTGAGCCGTTGGTTTGGGAAGCGACGTTGTACTGCGCACCGTTTTCGACGATGACATTGAAGACCGTGGGCTGGCCGGCGATGATGGCGCCGCTGGAATTCATATTTGAAGCGCCATAGAAGAATTCCGGCGAGTCTTTGATAACGGTGAAGGTGATGGGCGAAGACGTGATCTTGTTGTAGCTCTGGTCGCCGTTGTAAGTGGCCACCACGGAATGCGTGCCCACGGCGAACGGCGCGTTGTATTCGGCGTCACCCTCGGCGTTCATCACGGCAGTGTTGATGGTGTTGGAATTGTCGGCGAACGTTACCGTACCGGTGGGCTGCGTGTAGCTGAGGCTGGAGCAGCCGGTACCTTTGGTGACGCAGTTCTGCAGATTGGTGAGCTGCGAGGTGGGCGCAACTTCAGAGCTGAGCATGAGCTGCGTGCCGTAATCGACCGAGGTGCCGGGACCGGATGACGGCGTGTAGACGGAGCCGAGGGCGGCATTGAAGAGGTTGAAGTTCATGCCGGGTGTTTCAGGCGTGACAGTGATTGAAACGGGCGGCGTGGAAGTGCTCATGGCGTTCTTGGCGTCGCCGCCGTACTGGGCCCAGATGTGGTAGGTGCCACCGGGAAGGGTGCTGGTCGTCCCGGAGTAAGACCCGCTGCTGAGCGGGAAGGGTTCCTGGCCCTGCTCAAGAGGTTCCGTCGAATCGGTCATGAGGGCCACATTGCCGGTGGGCGCGCTGCCCGTAACCGTGCCGCTGATGGTGATGGAGGTGCCGTGGGCGAAGCTGGTCTGCGAAGGAGTCATGGTGGTCGCGCTCGCAGCCAGGGTGACTTTTGACCAGTCGGTGACGAGCACGTTGGCGTCGATGGTGCCGAGGCCGGTGGCGAGGTTATAGCCGGCGGTGGCGTTGTACTCGGGGGTGGTGCCGGTGCCGATCTGCCCTTCGGTGACGCCGTTGACTGTTGCGGGGCTGGTGACGGCGATGCAGTTGAGCGAGACCGTGGGCGCGAACTCGCAGGGCACGGAGTTGGTGCCGTTGGTGACGTCGTGGAAGGCGGCGGGATATTGGGTCTTGAGCGCGTACAGGAGGTTATCGGCCTGGCCCTGGCGGCCCCATTTCTCAACGACAAGAGCCATGATGCCGGCGAATGCGGGGGCGGAGGCGGATGTGCCGCCGACGCCGGAGATCTGGACGATTTGGCCGGAGCCGAGGCCCGCGGTCTGGCAGTCGCCGTCTACAGCGCAGATGGGATAAAAGCTGAAGTTGGATCCGTTGGCGGCAAAGAGTGAGACGTCGGGCAGGTCGCGTACGTTGTCGTTGGGCACGCCCGCGCCGGTTTGCCACGAAGGCTTGGGATAGCCGGAGAGTGTGCCGGTGCATGCGCCGGTGGTGGTGTTATATCCGGCGGCACAGATGGCTGCATTGCTGGCGCCGCCGCTGCCGCCGGCGATCGAGGAAGTTCCGGTGGATGTGTATTGGTTGTAGGCGTCGAGTCCGTACTGGCTATCGTTCCAGGGCTGCTCGGGGATGGGCGCTTTAATCAGCGAGGTGACGGGCAGCTGGCTGGCCGTCGTGTTCCAGTAGGTAGCGAGCTGCGCATTGAGGTTGGTTGAGCCGGCATTGTATTGGCTGTAGAAGAAATCCGTTCCGCCGACGGCAACGTTGTAGGGCGTGGAGGCAAAGCCATTCACCGCCTGGCCCTGGGTGGCGTACTCGACGGAGTTGTCGTTGTCGCAGCCGGCGGAGCCGTCGTCTCCGGTGGAGACCATCACAGTTTGGCCTTGCGCGGCGGCCTGTTCCCAGAGGCTGTTGATGAAAGCGTTGGTTGCGCGAAGATTGGATTCGCAGGAGCCGAAGCTGATGCTGAGAACGGGTGCGACGTCGGCGTAGACGGCGTGCTCCATGGCCAGGACGAGGCCGCCCTCGATGGAGGTGTCGCCGGCGATGACGAGATCGATCTGGGCATTGGGAGCTATAGCACCGGCCTCTTCGACATCGAGATAGGCCTCGAAGGAAGCGAAGTTGGGGCCGTCTGGGTTGTTGACGCCGTCGATGCCGGGATCGTTGCCGTCGATGATGACCTGGGGCGGGTTGGCGGGCAGGCCAAAGAGCGTGCGGTACTGGTTGACGAGATCGATGTTGATGTTCGACTCGTTGATGATGGCGATGGTCTGGCCGGTGCCGTTGACGTTGGCGGCATAGAGCGGAGCGAGATCGTACTGCGTGGCGAAGTCGCCGGGCGCGAGGACGAAGTACTCGCTGGAGCTGGTGCCCCACGTCCACTGCGAAACCTGGTGCGTGGCGGGATTGAAGGAGGCGCGGCCGAGCTTCTGCAGATAGCTCCTGGGCCGGAAGTTGTTGAGCGAGGTGAAGCCGGCGATGGCCGGCGCCAAAGCTGCGGGGATCTGGGGGTCGTCGGCGTTGGCGTAGTGGGTTTCGCCGTCGACCGCGTACCGGTGAATCTGGGTGTGGAAGGCGTCGCGAAGCTGGGCGACGCTGCCCGAGAACTCAAGCGTGCCTTTGCCGGGGTTCACGCGGGAGATGGCAAAGCCGTGGCTGCCGAGCCAGGATTCGACGGTGGCGATGTCCTGGTCGGAGGCTCCGAACTGCGTGCCAAATTGCTGGGGTGTGAGCCACTGGTGATAGCTGGGCGAGCCGGGGGTGTTCTCTTCGGCGATGAACTGGCGCAGCGCGGTTTCCTGCGCGGGGCTGCGCTGGAGCACGAGCTGCAACCGGTCGAGCTGCATGCCATCGGGTGCGGCGCCACGATCGTTGGCGGCATTGGCGAGGGGGTTGACCGTGTGCGTGAGCGTGATGCGCTGGCTCTCATTGACAGGGTTGACAATGCGGACGGCGGGTGCGGCTTGCTGTGCCAGAGACGAAAGCGGAGAAACCAAGACACTGGCCAGCACGCACAGGGGGAGCGAGCGCAAATTGATCATATGGAGAGGTCCTAGACCCTTTCTTGAGAAAAACCCTTAGAGAGCTGAAGAGTTGCCGTGGGCGGAAAGAATCCGATAAAAGCCCGTAGATGACGCAGGGTGACGACGAAGTTGGGAAACAGAACCATCATCGCGGATGGCCCCGGCGGCGCGCAACAAGGACGCCGCTGCATGCGCTCTGCATGCGGGCGTTGTGGCACGGGGAATGAGAAGCCCGGATTTTCGCAGTGCATCCGGCAGTTGGACATTCCAAGCTATAAAACCAGCCGATGAAGCCGTATGAAAAGCTGAAGGAAAGATGTTTCCCCGATGACGAAGACAGCAGTATTGCAAAATTAGACGCGAGTGAAGTGAGAAGGTTGAGAAGAACAGGGAGCAAGGGGGCTAGAGAGCAAGGGGCCGAGGGAACTAGATGAGAGCGGGCAGGAACCAGGGACTGAAGGTTTTGTGAGGGCAGATGCGTATTGAAACGGGAGGAGATTGCAATAGACAATTGATTTCTGAGGGGTATATTATGCGGTTTCTTATTGAAACTTATACATTCAGGAATGAGTGGTTTTGATGCGAGCTTCGCTTTTTATTACCTGCTACAACGACACGCTGTTTCCTGAGACGGGGCGCGCCGTGGTGACTCTGCTCGAGAGGCTGTCGGTGGAGGTCGAGTTCCGGCCGGGGCAGACGTGTTGCGGGCAGATGCACGCGAATACGGGATTCCGCGGCGAGGCGTTCAGCCAGGCCCGTCGGCTGGTGCGGATGTATCAGGATGCGGAGGCGGTGGTGATTCCGTCGTCGTCGTGCGTGGCGATGATCCGCGATCAGTATCCGGGGCTGTTTGAAGAGCTGGGCAACGAAGAGCTGCGCATGCAATTCGCAGCGATGCTGCCGAGGGTGTACGAACTGAGCGAATTTCTCGTGGACAAGCTGGGCGTGGAGGACGTGGGCGCATATTTTCCCCACAAGGTGACCTACCATGCGAGCTGCCATGGGTTGCGAGGGCTGCACCTGGGCGACCGGCCGATGCGATTGCTGGCCAAGGTGCGCGGGCTGGAGCTGGCGCCGTTGCCGAATCTCGACCGCTGCTGCGGATTCGGCGGGACGTTCAGCGTGAAGAATGGCGATGTGTCGTCAGCCATGCTGGCGGTGAAGCTCGAAGATGTGCTGGGTACGCGAGCGGAGTTCTGCACGGCGCTCGACAACAGTTGCCTGATGCACCTGGGCGGAGCGATGCACCGGCAGTTTGCGCCCATGAAAACGATTCACATGGCGCAGATCCTGGCGAGCACGCAGAGCCAACCGGCGGAGGTGCTGGCTTGAGCGCGGTGGTTGAGCATTCGTTGACGGACCGACCCGTGCTGGATCCGGCGCTGGCGCCGCCGTTTCCAGTGGCTGCGCTGCCGGTGCTGCGCAATCCGCAACTGCGCAAGAACGTGGCGCATGCAATTGACGTGATCCAGGCAAAGCGGGCGCACCTGGTGGCCGAAAAGACCGATTGGCAGGAGCTGCGCGCGGCCGCCTCGGCGATCAAGGACGAGGCGCTCGCTCATCTGGACGCCTATCTCACGCAATTTGAGGGGCGGTGCACGACGGCGGGTGGCGTGGTGCACTGGGCGGCGGATGCGGCGGAAGCGCGAAGGATCATCCTGGAGATTCTGCGCGAAGAGAAGGCCGACGAGGTCATCAAGATCAAGACCATGACCTCGGCGGAGATTCAACTCAATCCATATCTCGAGGCCGCGGGGGTGCGTACTTACGAGACCGACCTGGCGGAGATTATCTTGCAGCTCGGGGAGGACGAGCCTTCGCATATCGTTGTGCCCGCGCTCCATGTGAATCGCAGCCAGGTGCGGGAGATTTTTGCGCGGAAGATGGGACTTCCGGATCTTTCGGACGAGCCGAAGTTGCTCACGGCTGCGGCGCGGAATTATCTGCGGCAGAAGTTTCTCTCGGTGCCGACGGCGATCAGCGGCGCAAATTTCCTGATTGCCGAAACGGGCGCGGTGGTCATCGTGGAGTCGGAGGGCAATGGGCGCATGTGCCTGACGCTGCCGCGGACGATGATTACGCTGGCGGGAATTGAGAAAGTGCTGCCGCGGTTCCAGGATCTCGAAGTGATGCTGCAGTTGCTGGCCCGCTCGGCTACGGGCGAACGAATGAGCCCCTACACGTCGTTGTGGACGGGCGTTACGCCGGGCGACGGGCCGCAAAAGTTTCACGTGGTACTGCTGGACAACGGACGATCGTCGATTCTCGCGAGCAAGAAGGAACGGCAGACGCTCAGGTGCATTCGCTGCGCTGCATGCATGAATGCCTGCCCTGTGTACCGGCAGACCGGCGGGCATGCGTATGGATCGGTATATCCCGGGCCGATCGGCGCGATCCTGACGCCGCAGCTTGAGCATCTGCGGCACGCCCAGTCGCTGCCGTTCGCGTCGTCGTTGTGCGGCGCCTGCTACGAAGTTTGCCCGGTGAAGATCAATATTCCCGAGATCCTCATCGATCTGCGCGCGCAGGTGACGGACCAGGAACGGAAAACAGTGGGGAAGTTCTTCGATCCGATGTATGTCGGATTGCGCGCGGCGAACGTGATCTTTTCGCGGGCGTGGATGTTTCATGCCGCGCAGCGAATGGGCCGCATGGGACTGAAACTCTTCACGCGCAAGGATGGATGGATCCACTCGCTGCCCAGCGTGGGAGGAAAGTGGACGCAGACGCGGGATCTGCGCGGCTTGCCGAAGGAAACGTTCCATCAGTGGTGGAAAGACAGGGGCCAAAGCAGCAAGGGAGCAAGGGAGCATGGGAGCGAGGCGCGATGAGTTCGGTGGCTGACTCACGCCGGCAGGTGCTTGATCGCATTCGTGCCGCAACGCAGAACTCCGCAGCGACGGTGGAGCAGGTCGCGGGTGCGTACGAAGCGCTGCCTCGCGGCTATGTGCGGCACGGAACCATGACGGTCAGGGCCCGTCAGGAGCGGTTCATCGAACGGCTGCGCGAATATGATGCGGAAGTGGTGGAATGCGCGACGGAAGAGCTTGCGGCAACGATCGCGGCACAACTGGCAGCGAGCGGAAGGCAAAAGTTCGTCGCACCTGCGGCACTGCCGGCAGAGTGGCTTGCTGCGGGATTCGACTGGAAGATCGACCGCGGCTTGGCGGCGAGCGACGTAGAGCAATGCGAGGGCGTACTCACGGCGTGCTTTTGCGGCGTGGCGGAGTCGGGCACCATTGTTCTGCACCACTCCGAGACAGAAGGGCGCCGCGTGATCACGCTGCTGCCCGACTGGCACCTGTGCGTGGTGCGCGCCAGCCAGATCGTGGAGACGCTGCCGGAGTATTTTGACAAGTGCAGCGAACAAGGGAGCGAGGGAGCAAGGGAGCAGAGAAGCAGGGAGCAAGGGAGCGGGGAATTGCCGCGGTTGGTGACATGGATTTCGGGGCCCAGCGCGACCGCGGACATTGAGATGACAC
This sequence comes from Candidatus Sulfuritelmatomonas gaucii, assembly GCA_900290245.1. GTDB lineage: Bacteria > Acidobacteriota > Terriglobia > Terriglobales > Acidobacteriaceae > Telmatobacter > Telmatobacter gaucii. Next base: position 47,360 of record OKRB01000080.1, read on the forward strand.
GGATCAAGGGCGTGCATGGGCCGAGGTTTCTGCATGTGGTAGTCGTGGAAGACAGGGACCAGGGACTAGGGACTAGGGACTAGGGAATAGAGAACAGAGAAAAAGGGCATCGGCCAACGAACGTGAAGGGGATCATATGAAGCTTTCGGAATTGAACATTCAGGATGTTGCATTCAAGGCACTGGACTCTTTCAAGATTGAGATTCCATCGTGGGGATTTGCCAACACCGGCACGCGCTTTGGCAAATTTGTGCAGGCTGCCGCCGCCACGACGATTGAAGAGAAGTTTGCCGACGCGGCCGAAGTGAACCGGCTGACGGGTGTGACGCCGACTGTCGCACTGCATGTGCTGTGGGATTTGCCCGGCGGGCTGAAGGATGTGTCTGAGGTGAAGGGATTGGAGCGGCGCTTCGGCGTGCGCTCGGGTTCGATCAATCCCAACTTGTTCCAGGACCAGGAATACAAATTTGGCTCGCTGTGCAATCCGTCGGCGGAGATTCGCGGGCGGGCTCTCGACCACATGCTGGACTCGATCGAGATCGCCAAGGCTCTGGGCTCGCGCGACATCTCGTTGTGGATGGCGGACGGCTCGAACTATCCGGGCACGCAGAGCATCCGCAAGCGAATCGGCTGGCTGGAACAGGCGCTGCGCACCTCGCACGATCATCTCGCGGAGAACCAGCGCTTGCTGGTCGAGTACAAGCCCTTTGAGCCGGCGTTCTATCACACCGACATTGCGGACTGGGGTATGTCGAGCCACTTTGCGAAAGTTGCCGGCCCCAAAGCGTGCGTGCTGGTGGACACCGGCCATCACTACAGCGCGCAGAACATCGAGCAGATTGTGGCGTGGCTGCTGCATACCGAGATGCTGGGCGGCTTCCACTTCAACGACCGGCGCTATGCAGACGATGATCTGACACTGGGATCGATCGATCCCTACCAGATCTTCCGGATCTTCCACGAGATTCACGCGGCCACCGACGATGGCCTGAAAATCGATATCGCCTACATGATCGACCAGAGCCACAACCTGAAGGGCAAGATGGAAGCGATGGTGCAGACGGTGATGACGGCACAGGAACTTTATCTGAAGGCGGCGCTGGTGAATCGCGGGCAACTTGCCGGGCTGCAGCAGAATTGTGAGCTCGTGGCCGCCGAGGAACTGTATCGCGGAGCGTTCTGGCGCGACGTGCGGCCGTTGACGCAGGCTTGGCGTGAAGCGCATGGGTTGCCGGCCGATCCGCTGGCGGCGCTGAGAGCCAGCGGCTATGTGGAGCGCGCGGCGCGTGAGCGCGGCAGCCGCAGCATGGCAGTGAGCAGCTACGCGTAACAAAGAAAGGGAACAAGTGAACGAGAAAGCAGGGAACAGATCCCCGCTCCTTGCTCTTTGTCAGTTTGGTTTTCGCAATTATCCTCAGGCCTGTGCGGGCGGAGACGCCCGCACGACAGCCGGTCAGGAGACCGGCGCTACTTGTTCCCTTGTTCCCTCGGTCCCTTATTCCACGCGTTACCCTAAGTCATTCCCGGGAAAGTTGTTCTATGATGTTTACTTGCCTGAGTTTCATTAGAGACACAGGTGCGGAGGCGGCAGTTGGCCAAAGCGAAGATCAAGCGGCTGTACCTAATTCCGATTCTGTCGAAGGCGCTCGACGTGATCGAGCTGCTCGAGCAGGATAACTCTCCTCTGAGCCTTGAGGACGTGTACCAGAGAACGAAGATTTCCAAGACCAGCGTCTACCGGATCCTGAAAACCCTGGTGCACCGCGGCTACCTGGCACAGACGCCGAGCGGGCAATACCGGCTGGTATCGCGGCCGAGGCGGCTGCGCTTCGGGTTCGCCGTGCAAAGCGCGGAGATGCCGTTCAGCGAGGCTGTAGCGCAGAGCGTAACCGCGGCGGCTGCGGCGTCGGGCGTGGAACTACTCATGCTCGACAACCGCTACGATCCCCATGTTGCGGTGAGCAACGCCGAAGAGTTTGTGGCCAAGCGCGTGGACCTGGTGCTGGAATTCCAGGTGGAAGAGGCTGCGGCGCCGCGCGTTGCGCACATCTTCAAAAAGGCCGACATTCCGCTGGTAGCGATCGACGTGCCGCACCCCAATGCGACCTACTTTGGCGTGGACAACTTCGAGGTGGGATCCGAAGCGGCGTCGGTGCTGGCGCAGTATGCGCAGCGCAAATGGAAGAGCAAAGTGGACCGTGTGGTGGGCGTCGGATTCAGCGAAGCCGGCAGCTTTGTGCAGAATCGCATTACGGGCGCGTTCGACGGTATTCGCGAGCGATTCAAGGAACTGACGCCGGACCGGTTCGTGCAGATCGATGGCCGTGGCATGCGCGAGGCGAGCCGCAAGGCGATGAGCGAACTGCTGGGCCGCGGGCGGCCGGGCGAGCATGTGCTGGTGGCGGCTGCGAACGACACCAGCGCACTGGGTGTCCTGGATGCGGTGCGCGAGGCCGGGCAGGAAGCAAACTTTGCAATTGTGGGGCAGGATTGCATTCCTGAAGCGCTAGAGGAGATGCACAAGGGGACGAGCGCGATCGTGGGCTCGATCTCGCATGAGCCGGAGACGTACGGGCCGCGGCTGATCCAATTAGGGATTTCGATTCTGCGCGGCTATACGGTGCCTCCTTACAACTATGTGCATCACCGCGCGGTGACGCCGGAGACCCTTGGTGCGGAGGAGAAGGCACACAACGCGAAGCGCAAAGAAGCCGCACAGGCGGTTGCGGTGGAAGAGCCGGCGTGAAAAAGACAGGGATTAGGGAATAGGGACTAGGCACTTGGAACCGACTCGCGAGCGCCTTTGCGCTGGTTTCCCATCAAATGATTTTGGAAATTTGCGGCCGTGCGGAAGCTGCTGAAGACAAATTCTTTTCTGCGCGAACCCGCATGCGCGCATATGCCGCGTGCGGTGAAATTCCCAAGATAAAACGGTTTCCTGACGGTCCAGCGCTGTATCATGGGAATGTGCTCGATGAATTCCCCGCTTGAGTGCACCCAATTATGACATCTGCAACTGCTTCGCCTTCGCCTGTATTGCATTTCCTTGAGGACCGCTGGGATCCCAGCGTCGCTGCCACTCTCGATGAGCCTGAGCTCTTGCGTTATCGCTCGAACCTGCTCGGCTCGGACCTTCGCATTACGAATTTTGCCGGCGGGAATACCAGCTCGAAGGTGATGGAGACCGATCCGCTGACCGGCCAGCCGGTGCAAGTGCTGTGGGTGAAGGGCTCCGGCGGGGACCTGGGCAGCATCAAGCGCACGGGCTTTGCCCCGTTGTATATGGATAAGCTGCTGTCGCTGGAGCGCAAATACCGTGGCGCGGAATTTGAAGACGAGATGGCGGAGATGTATCCGCTGTGCGCCTTCCGCACCAACCCGGTGGCCGCATCGATTGATACTCCACTGCACGGCTTTTTGCCGTTCAAGCACGTGGATCATCTGCATCCCGACTGGGGCATTGCGCTGGCGGCGAGCGCCAACGGCAAAGCGAAGATGGAGGAGTTCAATAGTGAGTTCGGGCACCACTTGGTGTGGTTGCCGTGGCAGCGGCCGGGATTTGAGCTGGCCATGATGATGAAGCGCGCGGTCGAGCAGAATCCCGGATGCGACGGGATCGTGCTGGGCGGCCACGGTTTGTTCACCTGGGGCGAGACGCAGCGCGAGTGCTACATGAACACGCTGAACGTGATCGACGGTCTCGGTCAGTTTATTGAGCGGCATGGGCAGGGCAAGGTTCGCTTTGGAGGCGAGGCGGTGCCGGCGCGAACTGACCGCAGGCAAATGGCGATCCAGATTGCGCCGTTCCTGCGCGGGCGCATCAGCGCGAAGAAGCGGTATATCTCGAGCTTCAGCGACGCGCAAGACGTGTTGCAGTTTGTGGACTCGGCGCAGGCCAGGGAGCTTGCCTATCTGGGAACGAGCTGCCCCGATCATTTCATCCGCACCAAGATCCGGCCGATGTTTGTTCCGTGGCAGGCGGGCGAAAATCTGGAGGCATTGAAGCGGCAGATTGACTGCTCACTCGCCGAGTATCGCGACCAATACCGCGCGTATTACCGGGCGTTTGCGAAGCAGGATTCGCCTGCGCTGCGCGACCCAAGCCCGGCGGTGGTGCTGATTCCCGGCATGGGAATGTTCAGCTACGGCAAGAACAAGACCGAAGCGCGCATTACCGGCGAGTTTTATACCAACGCCATTCATGTGATGGAAGGCGCAAGCCTGCTGGGCGAGGGCGACGTCCACCCCAGCGAGCAAAGAGCGCTCGCCGGGGACCCCGGATCTGCAGGGGGGCCTGTGCCGCAGTGCCCGCCGGGAATGGATCCGGCGAGCTTCAAGGTGGTTTCGAATTACGTTGCCCTGCCGGCGGTGGAGGCGTTCCGCATCGAATACTGGGCGCTGGAGGAGGCGAAGATTCGCCGCCAGCCGCCGGAGAAGGAATTGAGCCGGCGCGTCGCGCTCGTGGTCGGCGGGGCGAGCGGCATTGGGCGCGAAGTGACTCTGCTGGCCGCGCGGCGCGGAGCGCATGTGTTTATCGCCGACCGCAACGAAGAGGGCGCTGCTGAGGTGGCGAAAGAAGTAGGGGAGATGGCGTCACCGGAGTTTGCTGGCAGCAGCGGAGTGGATATCCGCAACCGCGAATCGATTCGCGCGGTGATTGGCGAGGCGGCGCTCGAGTTCGGCGGCATCGACATCCTCATCAACACCGCGGCACTGTTTCCGGCGACACCGGACGGCGTGATTCCCGACGACATGTGGGACGACACGCTGGCAGTCAACGTGACGGCGAATTATCTGCTGGCCGATGAGGCAGCGAACCTTTTTGAGGAACAAGAGCTGCATGGGAACATCGTGTTCACCAGCTCGGCCAACGCAGTGGTGGCCAAGCGCGGCAGCGAAGCATACGACGTGAGCAAGGCGGCGTTGAGCCATCTGATTCGCGAACTGGCGGTGAGCATGGCGCCCAATGTGCGCGTGAACGGCATCAGCCCCGCAACGGTGGTGAAGGGATCGACGATGTTCGGCCGCGATCGCGTGCGCGCGTCGTTGAAGAAGTACAATATTCCTTTCCAGGAATCGTTCAGCGACGAGGAACTCCGCAGCCGGCTGGCCTCGTTCTACGCCGAGCGCACGCTGACGAACAAGGCCATCGATCCGGCTGACTGCGCGGAAGCCATTCTCTTCCTGGTGAGCCCCCGGGCGCGCTGCACCACGGGCCATGTGATTCCCGTGGACGGCGGTTTGACCGAGGCCTTCCAGCGTTGAGCAACGGCGTTGAGGAATGGCGCTGACGGAAATGGAGTATTGCCGCAGAGATGCAGAAACCTGCACGCGTTGCCATTGATTTAGGCGCAGAGAGCTGCCGCGTTTCACTGCTTCGCTGGATCGACGAAAAGCCATCAGTCGAAGTCATCCATCGCATTCCCAATGGGCCCGTGCATCGCGGCGATGCGCTGTATTGGGCGCTCGGCGAGATCCTTGCCGGACTTGAAGAAGGCTTGCGCAAGGCGGCCGCGGCCGCGCCCGAAGGCATCGCTTCGATCGGTGCGGATAGTTGGTCGGTGGACTATGTGCGCCTCGGGCCGGACGGCAAGATGCTGCGCGAGCCCTTCTGTTATCGCGACGAGCGCACGTCGGCGAGCAAAGAAGCCGCGGACCGCATCATCTCTTCCTTCGACATTTATCAGCGCACGGGCGCATATCCGCTCAAGCTCAACACGGTGTATCAACTGCTGGCCGATCCGGCCGCGAACATCGATGCGCGGGCACCGTGGGTCATGTTTCCCGAGTTTGTGCTGTATTGGCTGAGCGGGCGGCACGTAGCCGAATACACGAATGCGAGTCACACGGGACTCGTGAATCTGAAGACCGGCAACTGGGATGCGGAGCTTTTCGCGATGCTGGGGCTGGCGCTGGAAGCGGCGCCGCCGCTGGTTCCCACGGGGACGGTGCTGGGTCCGCTACAGGGTCCGTTGATGAAGCTGCCCGCGTTTCGCAACACGCAGATCATTGCTCCGGCAACCCACGACACCGCCAGCGCGATTGCGGGGATTCCCGGTGACCTGAGCGCGGCGGCGTATATCAGCTCCGGCACATGGTCGCTGGTGGGCACCATTACGCAAACGCCGGTGACCACGCAACATGCGTTTGACGCGGGCTATACCAATATCGGCGCGGCCGGCGGCGGGCTGCTGTTTCACTCGCTCATCAACAGCATGTGGCTGCTCAAGCAGTGCATGGACGCGTGGGCGGCACAGGGGCGCGTTTGGCCAATCGACAAACTCGTCCAGGAGGCTGCTGCGTGCAAAGCTGCGGGCGGCGTGCTCGACATGGATGCCGAAACGCTGATGCTCGACTCCGACATGCCGCAGCGCATCAACAAAGAACTGACGCGGCTGGGCTACGATGCGATTCCCGATGTCGCGGGCAACGAGCCGATCTTTGCGCGGACGATCTTTGAGAGCCTGGCGCTCCGGTACGCATCGGCGCTGGCGAATCTCGAAAAGATGCTGGGCCGCAAACTGGAGCGCATCCACATGATCGGCGGGGCCACGCGCAATAAGCTGCTGATCGAGCTTACGGAGCGGGAGACCGGGCTAAAAGTGGAGATCGGCGAAACCGAGAGCTCGACTGTTGGTAACCTCGCAGCGCAGCTTGCGGCGAGCGAAGCCGGCGGCAGGCGCGTGACACAGAGCGCGATTCGCGAATGGGCGAAACGGCTGTGCCAGGACAAAGCCTGCTAGGGCAGGTACGCCATGCGCAAGACAAGCTCCAAACAAAAAATTGCAAAGTTTCATCGAGCGGTGCGCGACGCGCTGCTGCCGCTGAAGAATCCGGAGCGCGCTGCGGCGATGCGCGCCTACGTGCGCGATCAGTTTGAGTACCTTGGCGCGGGAACGACGGAGCGGCGCGCAGCGGTTACGCCGCTGATTCGGGCGTTCAAGCCAGTGGACGCCGAAGGGATGCGCGCAGCGGTCGAGGGATTGTGGGCCATGCGCGAGCGCGAGTTTCTCTATTGCGCGGCAGAGCTGCTGGCGCGCTACCAGGCAGCACTGAGCCTCGACGATCTGCCGTGGTTACTCTCGCTGGCGCAGCAGAAATCGTGGTGGGACTCAGTGGACAGCCTGGTGAAGACGGTGGGCAAGATTGTGCAGCGCTCGACCTTGAAGGGCGCGCGGGCGATGGACGCAGCGGTCAGGCATAAAAACTTCTGGGTGCGGCGGATTGCGATGCTCCACCAGTTAGGTTGGCGTGCTGAATGCGACACTGAACGGCTGTTCCGCTACGCCGAACTGCTCGCCGTGGAGAAGGAGTTCTTCATCCGCAAGGCGATCGGATGGGCGCTACGCGATTATGCGTGGCACGACTGGAGCGTGGTAGAGAAGTTCCTGAGCACGAGCGGCGCGCAGTTTTCGGGGCTTACGGTTCGCGAGGCGAGGAAGAATTTTGAGGCTCTGCGCGGAAGTTCTTCTGCGACCAAGTTGAGGAATAATCGGAACCAATCATCGGCGCGGCGCGTATGACCCTTCAGAGCGCCTGGCCACGGTGTGCACGGCCTCGGAGGACGTATGAAGCGGATTACGATTGCTACTCTGTTCGGTGTGGTAGCCGGCGCGTTGTGCGCAACCATTTCATTCTCTGCCGGCATTTTGAGTTTTTCTGCCGTCAATCTCTTGTGGATCCTGCTGAACTGGGCGGTAATGGGCTTCGCCATCGGCATCAGCGGGCTCAGATTCCACTGGGCGTGGCATGGCGTCGTGATGGGACTGGCGGTGGGTTCGATCTTTTCCTATTTTCTTTACATGCACGGGATGAAGATGGCGCCGTACACCATGATCGGCAATGCGATTTTCGGGTTGATGATCGAGTTCTTCACGACGGTGGTGTTCAAGGCGCCTGCAAAACCAGACAGCGTGGCGCGAGTGGCCGCGGCGTAGCTCTGGCCGACAGCTTTGGTCTGGGCCTGCCGCTGCGCTTGACTTTGCGCCGCCTTTCGCCGTAATTTGTCCTTACACGGGAAAGGAGGTTGATCCAGCCTATGAGCAAAGATGGTTCGAGTTGTAACTTACGTGAGGTGACTGAGGCCTAGGGCATCGCGCCCAAGACTCAGGTAAGTCCAGGCGGAGGGTTCTCCGTCATGGCTCTGGCACTCGCGGCAGCGCGATGGCCTTAGTCCAATCCCAACAGATCACCGGCAGCGGCCTGGGAACGCGAGTTCCCGGGCCGTTGTTGCTTTGAAGGCAGGGTGCAAAGGACGATTCGCCACCCAAGCGGAGCTTGGATGGGTCACCCGGCAAGGGAACGAGGAAGCGAGAAGACAATGGAGCAGAAACTGGAGCATACAATTGCGCTGCTGGCGCGAACGCCTGCCACGCTGGATGCGCTGTTGCGCGATTTGCCGGAAGCATGGACGTTAAGCAACGAAGGCGGCAGCACATGGAGCCCCTGCGTGGTTGTGGCGCACCTGATTCAAGGCGAGCACCAGGACTGGCTGCCGCGCGCGAGGATGATTCTAGATTCGGGCGAGACGCGGGAGCTTGTTCCGTTCGAGCGCGAGGGGCACGTGCGCTATGGGCAAGGCAAGACACTGGCGCAGTTGCTGGACGAGTTTGCCTTGCTGCGGAGAGACAACCTAGACGAGCTGCGCGAATTGAATCTAACGACGGAGGATATGAAGCGCCGCGGGCGGCACCCGTCGTTCGGCAGCGTGACGCTGTCGGAGCTATTGGCCACGTGGGCTGCGCACGATTTGACGCATTTGCACCAGATTTCGCGAATCATGGCTTACCAATATCGCGAGGCCGTGGGCCCGTGGACGCGATTCCTGGGCGTGATGCAGTGCGCGGGGCACAGCGAGGCGGCGTAAGAGCGGGGACCAGGGGCCAGGGATTAGGGATTAGAAAGAGTTGCGACATCCGCGCTTTGAAAGGGAACGGGTCAGCAGTGAGGCAAGAGCGGCCAGCCAGGGTGCGCGCCGGCCGCGGGTCCGCAATGATGCCGTAGAATCCTCATAGAATGAAGTGCCCATATTGTGGATTCGCGCAGGACCGTGTGGTGGACTCGCGCGAGAGCAAAGAGGCCGACTCGATCCGGCGGCGGCGAGAGTGCGAGCGCTGCAACCGGCGCTTCACCACCTACGAACGCATCGACGAGATTCCCTACATGGTGGTGAAAAAAGACGGCCGGCGCGAGCGCTTTGACCGGCAAAAAATACTCAACGGCCTGCTGCGGGCGTGCGAAAAGCGCCCGGTTTCGTCGGTGCAGCTGGAGCAAATTGTGGATGCGACGGAGAGCTTTCTCATTGATGCGCCCGAGCGCGAGCGCACGACGGCCGAGGTGGGCGAACTGATCATGCAGGAGCTGAAGAAGCTGGACACGGTGGCTTACATCCGCTTTGCGAGCGTGTATCGGGACTTCAAGGATGTGCGCGAGTTCAAGGAAGAGCTGGAGGGGCTCCTGGGGAGCCATGGGAAAAAGAAAAGCTAGCCTTTAGCTTTTAGCTGTTAGCTCTTAGCTTCATTCGCGCTGGGCGGGAGGCATCGGCAAAGTTGAAGAAGAGAGAGCGCAGGCAAGAAGGCTGGGAAGAGTTTGATGGGCTAACGGCAAATAGCTAAAAGCTAAGAGCTAAAAACTAAAAGCCAGGAGCTTGAATGACCGAACGCAAAACTCATAAAGTAACGCTGATCCCGGGCGACGGTATCGGGCCTGAAGTCACGCATGCGGTGGTGCGCATTCTTGAGGCTACCGGCGTGAAGTTTGAGTGGGAGCGCTACGCCGCCGGAGCGGAGGCGTTCGAGATTCATGGCGAGTACATTCCCGCGGCGCTGTATGCGTCGATCGAGCGCAACCGCGTGGCGCTCAAAGGGCCGGTCACGACGCCCATCGGCGGAGGCTTCAAAAGCATCAACGTTACGCTGCGCAAGAAGTTCGATCTGTTCGCGAACCTGCGGCCGATTCGCAACCTGCCCGGGCTCGATACCAAGTATCCAGGCGTGGACCTGGTGATTGTCCGCGAAAACACTGAGGGCGAATACGTGGGGCTGGAGCACGAAGTGGTTCCCGGCGTGGTCGAGAGCATCAAGGTGATCACGGAAAAAGGATCGACGCGGATTGCGCGGTTTGCGTTTGAGTACGCGCGTAAGCACAGGCGCAAGAAGGTCCACTCGATTCACAAGGCCAACATCATGAAGCTGTCGGATGGGCTGTTCCTGGAGTGCGCGCGGAAGGTGGCCGAGGAGTTTCACGATATTACTTACGGCGAGCACCTGATTGACAACACCTGCATGCAACTGGTGATGAATCCCTTCCAGTACGACACGCTGCTGCTGGAGAACTTGTACGGCGATATTGTGAGCGATTTGTGTGCAGGGCTCGTGGGCGGGCTGGGACTGGCGCCGGGCGCGAACCTGGGCGTGGAGTGCGCGATCTTCGAGGCGGTTCACGGATCGGCGCCCGATATTGCGGGCAAGGACCTGGCGAATCCAACGGCGCTGCTGCAGTCGGCGATTTTGATGCTGCGGCACCTGGATGAAGACGCCGCGGCCGACAAGGCGCATAAGGCGCTGGAGACCGTGTATGCCGAGCGGAAGACGCTGACGCGCGACGTGGGCGGATCGGCAGGGACGACGCAGTTCACCGATGCAGTGCTGAAAGCGTTGTAAGGCAGGGAACAGGGAACAGGGAACAGAGAATAAGAAGGCTTCCCCGGCTCGTTCGCGCTTTCCAGTTTTTTGTGCTAAGCGGCTTCGGCTCCTTACGGATGCTGCAGGACGCCTTGGTGTCAAGCTGTGACGTCGAGCTTCCGCAAAACTGAGGCGACTCCGATGACAGAGCCCGAGTCTTTATCCAGAATGGGCGAGGTGCTCATCTCGACTCTGACTTCCTGTCGGCCGCGAGTGAGCAACGTGGCGATGCCCGTGCAATGCCTCTCAATGGCTATGCGCCGGTCGAGCGGAGGTCCGTCTTTCGATTCATAGGCGACGATGGGGATGACTTCTTCAATGATTCTTTCGGTCAAGTCCTGAGCAGTCCAGCCGAACATCTCTTCGGTAGCGTGATTGACTGACCGCACAAAACCCAGAGGATCCGTCAGAACGATGGCATCGGCCAGCGAGGCAAACGCATTCTCGAACCATTTCAACGCAAGGCGTGTCTCGTCGAGTTGCTTCCTCGCATCGGTCACGTCCACAAAAACCATGCGCATTCCCGCAGGATTTCCGTCGGCGTCGCGAATGAAACTGCGATGCATCTGGTAGGTGCGGAAGCTGCCGGAGCGGTCAAAGATGTTGCGCGTGATGACCGGCGGATCGTCGCCTGACGCCATCTGGGAGAGGAAGGCGGCAGAGCTGAAGTTTTTCTCGCCGCAGGCCATCAGATCCCAGCCGCTTTTGCCGATCAAATCGCCTTGCCCGGGGTGGTTCAGGGCAAGGGCAGCGCGGTTGGCGCGAATGATGATGCCGCGAGCGTCGATCTCGGCGTAAGGCAGAGGCAACGCGTCGATATCCAGGTTGCTTGTGGCTACTGCCGTTGCGGGCGCGATTACAAGAGTTCCGTTCATTGCGTTTTCCCAGGCGTTGTGAGCAAGGTGATTTTGTAAAGATCGTCGGCAGACTGCAACTGCTCGATGGGAGTGATGTCGAAAGTGATGGGAATGCGCAGCATTGTGGAGCGGCCTCCGATGTTGACGCTGGCTTTACGGTTCTGCATGGCGATCCGTTCCAGTTCAGCTGTGAGGATTTGCTCGTTGGCGCGGCCCTGCAGTATGGCGAGCAGGGAAGAGTCGCTCCAGTGATAGATGGCATCGTCGGAGTGGAGGCTTTGGGTGAGGAAAGCGGCAACGGCCATCAGGCAGTCCTCGACCGCTTCAGCGCCAAAGCGCTGGTTGATCATATTGAGGCAACTGAGGCGGAAGAGGACGATGAAGCCTTTGCCGCCGCCCTCTATGAGCCCCTTCAGGTGTTCAATGGCGGAGCCCCCGCCGCGCGGGCCGGCAGCGTTGTCGTTGGCGGTGGAGTGGTCAGCGGCGCGGAGCGGCGATGCCTCGGCGGGAGCGGAGCCGGCTCCGGACGGATGCAGGAACTGTTCCATCTGGCGGCGATAGTCTTCGATGCCGGCGGCCGAGGCCACACCGGCGATCTTGTGCAGCAGGGATACGGCGTTGGAGGCCGAATGATCGATGCCCAGTGATTTCAGCAGTTCAGTAAAGAGAAACACGACCAGCGTGCGCGATTCGATGGTGCGGTTATGCAACTCCGCCTCGGATCGATTGCGATAGTTCTCGAACTCATGCAGGACACCGCGAATCTGCGCCAGCTTTTCTCCGTCGGGCAGCCGGTCGGGCAGTTGCAGCGCCAGCGTGGCCACTTGGCCGCGGAATTCTTTGTAGAGTTGATCATCGACCTCGGGAACAGCAAGAGCAGCGCCTTCGACCAGCAACGTGAGGAAGCGCTCCGGATTGGGAGACGCGGCCTCGTTGTTGTCAGTCGGGTGCGTCGGGCCCCGCGAGGTGATCTGGCGCAGGTTCATCCGAAGATGCTCCTGACCGCGTTTATCGGCCGGGATGTGTGGGCCTTTAGGCCCTGCCGATCGATGCCGTGCCGCTCCCGGCTACCGCGCGTCAACATATCCTTTAGTACACTGGAGAAGTACAAGGCCATGAAAAACAAATACCCTGTCGGCATCCTGGGCGCGACCGGAATGGTAGGCCAGCGCTATATCCAACTGCTCGAAGACCATCCCTGGTTCGAGGTCACTTGGCTTGCGGCCAGCGACCGCTCCAGCGGGAAGAGCTATGGCGAAGCGGCGAAGTGGCGGCTGGACATGCCGCTGACGGAGAGGATTGCGAAGATGACGGTGTCGCCTGCGGAGCCCGACGCAGCGCCAAAGATTATTTTTGTCAGCGTGGACGCGGCCATTGCCCGCGAGATGGAGCCAAAGTTTGCTTCGGCGGGCTGTGCGGTGATTTCGAACTCGAGCGCATTCCGCATGGCGCCGAACGTGCCCCTGGTGCTGCCGGAGGTGAATGCCAATCACCTGGAGATGATTGAGGAGCAGCCGTGGCGGAAGAATTCGGGCGGCTACATCGTCACGAATTCGAATTGCTCGGCGATGGGCCTGGTACTGGCGCTGAAGCCGATCGAGGAGCGGTTCGGGATCGAGCAGATCTTTGTGACTACGATGCAGGCGGTCAGCGGGGCGGGCTATCCCGGCGTGGCGTCGATGGACATTTTGGACAACGTGATTCCGTTCATCGGCGGCGAAGAAGAAAAAATGGAGTCGGAAACGCTGAAGCTGCTGGGCAAGCTCGAGGGCCACGTGGTGACTCCGCTGGCCGCGAAGATGACAGCGCACTGCAATCGCGTTGCAGTATTGGACGGACACACCGAGTGCGTGTCGATCAAATTGGGAAAGAAGTTGGGACGCGAAGTGCGGCGCGAAGATTTTCTCGCGGCGTGGGCCGACTTCAAGCCGCTTGCCCGGCTGGGATTGCCGTTTGCGCCGGAGCAGCCGATTGCGTGGCGCGAAGAGAACGACCGGCCGCAGCCGCGGCTCGATCGCAACCGCGGCAAAGGAATGACGGTGACGGTGGGGCGGCTGCGCCCGTGCAACGTGCTCGACTGGAAGTTTGTGCTGCTTTCGCACAACACGGTGCGTGGTGCAGCGGGCGCAACGATTCTGAACGCGGAAATGCTGGCGAGTTTGGGCAAGCTGGAGCCGGCGGCGGTAGCGGCGCGGGGATAAGATGATGTTCTTTGCTGAAAGCTGATAGCTGACGGCCATCAGCTCAAGGGAATTAGCAGGCCACGCAACAACGTTGGAACGAATCATGAACCTGGTCGTGATGAAATTTGGCGGCACGTCGGTGGAGGATCCGGCGGCGATTGGGCGCACCGCGGCGATTGTGGCCGGGCGCGTAGCCATGGGGAAGAGCCCCGTGGTTGTGGTGAGCGCCATGGCCAAGGTTACCGACCAGTTGCTGTGTGCGGCTGCGGCGGCTTCGCAGGGTGACCGCACAGGCGCGCTGGCCATCAGCTCGCGGCTGCGCTCGCGGCATCGTGACACGGCGGCTTGTCTGGTGAAGAGCGCCGATGGCGGGCCAACGCTCATGCAGATCATTGATGACAAGTTTGCCGGATTGGACGAGATTCTGCGCGGCCTCGCGGCGATCCGCGAGCTGACGCCGCGCATCTCCGATCTGATTGTGAGCCACGGTGAACGCATCTCAAGCCACATTGTGGCCGCGGCATTCAGGGAGTGCGGCCTTGATGCGGCGCACTTGGATGCGCGCGAGGTGATTATCACGGATTCTGAGTTCCAGAAGGCGGCGCCACTCGACGATTTGATCGAGAAAAAAGCACAGGAGAACGTGTTGCCGCTGCTGCGCGCGGGCAAGGTGCCGGTGATGGGAGGGTTCATCGGGTCAAACGCTGCGGGATTGACCACGACGCTCGGCCGCGGCGGTTCGGACTATACAGGAGCCCTGGTGGGCGGCGCTCTAAATGCTGAGACCATCGAGATCTGGACCGACGTGGACGGGATTATGACCGCCGATCCGCGCGTGTGCCCCGACGCGCTGCGCGTGAAGGTGATCAGCTTTGAAGAGGCAGCGGAGCTGGCATATTTCGGCGCCAAGGTGCTGCACCCGGCCACGATTCTGCCGGCGGTGCGGAAGAGCGTTCCGGTGATGGTGCTGAACAGCCGCAACGCGGCCAACGAGGGCACGCGCATTATGTCGACTGCGCCGCATTGCAGGAGCCCGTTCAAATCGATTGCGGTGAAAAAGAAGCTGACCATTATCGACATTGTGGCCAGCCGCATGCTGATGACGCACGGCTACATGAGCAAGATGTTCGCGATCTTCGACAAGCACAAGTGCCCGGTCGACATGGTCTCAACAAGCGAGGTGAGCGTGTCGCTCACCGTGGACTCGAATGCGAGCCTGCCGGAGCTTTCCGCCGACCTGAGCTCACTGGCGGACGTAACCTACGAGGGCAAGAAGGCGCTCGTTTGCATGGTGGGCGAGGACATTCGCGGGCAGAACGGAATTGCCGCGCAGGTGTTCGCAGCTATCCGGCACATCAACGTGAGAATGATTTCGCAGGGCGCGAGCGAGATCAACATGAGCTTCATGATCGACGAGGACGACGCCGACGAAGCGGTGCGATCGCTGCATGCGGCATTCTTCAGGGATCCGGATCCGGCCGTGTTTGATGTGGAAGCGAGAAAGCAGTTGTCAGTGATCAGTGGTCAGTGATCAGAAGAACGCGTCTACGGAAAGATCAATCGTTATGACCACTCTTAACTGACCACTGACCACTGACCACTGGACACAGAACACTGTTCCGAAGGAACCTATGCTGATTCTCGTGCTTGGCAAAGGCAAAACCGGCACGCTTGTGGCGGAGGTAGCGCGGGAACGCGGCCACGGCGTGCGGGCGCTCGACATCAACGAGAACGAGCATGCGTCTGCGCTGACGGCTCCGAGCCTAGCCGGCGTGGATGTAGTGGTGGACTTTACAGCTCCCGAAGCTGCCGTCGAAAACATGCGCGCCGTACTGGCCCTGGGCGGGCACATCGTGGTGGGCACCACGGGGTGGTACGCGAAGATGAACGAGATGAAGGCGCTGGCGCTGCAGCGTGACGGCGGGTTGCTCTACGGGACAAACTTTTCGATTGGCGTGCAAAAACTCTTCCGGCTGACGGCGGAGTTGGCGAAGCTCGACGGATACAAGTTCTCGATTGAGGAGACGCACCACGTGACAAAGCTGGATGCGCCCTCGGGAACTGCGCTGACTTTGAAAGAAATCATTCTTGGCGTGCGGCCGGGGATCGATGTCCCCATCGAGTCGCATCGCGTGGGCGACGCCAAAGGCGAGCACGTGGTGCATGCCGTAAGCGACCACGACACGCTCGAGCTGATGCACGATGCGCACTCGCGGCGCGGATTTGCGCTTGGCGCGGTGCGCGGGGCCGAGTGGCTCAACGGCAAGCACGGCGCGTGGGAGTTCCGCGAGATCTTCGACCAGCTTTAGCGCCCAATGGATGCCTAGATTCAAGTCAATTTCACGTAACTGCGTCGTGCTTCCTCGTCATGTTTGTCAATGACTCCTGAACCTGTTACGTGGATTGCTACGTTCGAGTGCATGAGACTCGGAAGATCTCGATATGGAGGAAAGCGAAATGGAACTGAAGAAGTTTTTCCTAGAGCAACTGGAGCGCGAGGGAGTGGCGTCGCGCAAGGCGATCGAGCGGGTACCTGAAGGGAAGAACACCTGGAAGCCGCATGCGAAATCGATGGAATTGGGTTATCTTGCCGCGCTCACGGCAACCATGCCGGGTTGGATCGGGATGATGATTCGGACCGATGAGTACGATCTCGCCGATCCCAACCGCCATCGGCCGATGGTGATGGAGACCCGCGCTGAGCTGCTGGCGGCACTTGAGAATGCGCTCGCGGATTCGCGCAAGGCGCTTAACAACACCACGGAAGAGCACCTGATGAAGCACTGGAAGCTGCGCATGGGCGATATGGTAATGTCTGACCAGCCACGCTACGCGGCGCTGATGGATGGCGCGATCACGCACCTGGCGCATCATCGCGGGCAGTTGACGGTTTACCTACGGCTGCTTGAGTCGAGTGTGCCGGCGATCTACGGACCAAGCGCGGACGAGCGATAGAACCAGGTGTGCTTCGCTTATTGCGCCGCTGAGCGCGCCTTGATCAGCTCGTCGAGGTAGTCGGGCTTGGAATCATCGCGAACCAGATGCGGATAGCGCTCACCGCCGTGATACTGGATGGTCGCGGTGCGGTAGTAATCATCATCCAAAACAAGCAATGTGAGGGGCTCGGTGGCGTCTTTGGCCGCCTTGATCGCGTCTTCAAGCAGATCGTGCGTGTAGACGCGGCCGTCAACTCCCACCACTTTCATGCCGGGTGAAATGCCCGCGTCAAATGCGGGCCCGCCGACGATGGAGTCATTCACCATGCCGTCAGCGCCGAGTTGCAGGCCGATCGAATAGGTGTCGCTTGCCCCGCCGCGACGGTCGGCGAGGTGCGAGGGCTTGTCGTTGAACTCGACCTTCCATCCGGCATTTTCAATTCCACCTTGGGGCATGTCAGCAGAGGTGGAGTTGAGATGCTCGTGGAAGAAACCGGCCCAGTCGGATGGCGCAACCTGATTGAGCGCATTCACCACGTCGTCAAATGTGTAGGTCTTGAGCTCGGGGCCGTCGTTGGGTCCACCGTAAAAGAGGTGGCAGAAGTCGTCGATGGATTTCTGGCCGTTGGTGGCGCTGTGAATGATGGTCGCCACTTCAAGCCACATCAGGTCGCCCTCTTCGTAGTAGTCGGTCCCGCGGCGCCAGTTGATCCAGCCGCGGCTGCGAGGGCTGAGGCCGGGCACGGCGACGGCCGTGTCGAGCAGCGGACGCCAGGTGCGTCCGGGTCGGCCCGGGCCAAGCGAAGCGGCGATGCTAGCCAGGTACTCGCGATATTGCTCAGGCGTGAAGATACTGCTGCGGGCGGCGAGCATGGGGCCGAGGTAGTCGGTCAGCCCCTCGTAGACCCAGAGCAGATCGTCCTGCATCGGTTTTTCAAAGTCGGGCGTGGCCAGGTCGGCGGGACGGCGGAACTTCCCATTCCATGAGTGAACGAATTCATGCGGCAAAATCTGGGCCACGATCATGCCGCCCTCGGGGCCGAGCAGCGTGCGCTCGGGCAAGCGGCTGTCGTTCGACTCGTGATGCTCGAGGCCGAAGTGCTGCACATGATCGCTGAGCGTCAGCAGGAAGTGGTAGTCACGGTAGTGGCGCGCGCCGAAGAGCTTGCCTGACTCAGCAACCAGGTTCGTCATCTCCTTCTGCATCTCGGGGCTCATGGCCAGCGCGGCGTCGCTGTCGGCGACCATGTCGATTTCATGATGAATGGGCTCGCCCGCCGGGGTGAGATCGATGGCGCGATAGTATCGGCCTGCGATGACCGGCGAGTCAACGAGCAGCTCGAGCGAGATGGGCTTGAACGAGATCTGGCTGCCTCTCTCGCGGTCGACAGGAAGGGCGGTGCCGTACTTCCAGCCGTTGGGCAGCGCAAGCCTGGCTTCGTAAGTCAGGTCCGCAGACGGCGGGCCCGCTGGATAAAGGAGCGCTTCGTTCCACTCGAGCACCATCAGCTTGTCAGTGGCTGAAACGCCATCTGGCTCGATGATGTCGTAGCTGGCATCGAGATGCGTGGCGCCGGCCGGGATATCGAGGTGAAAGGTGAAAACATCAAGAGTGTCGCGCTGCCATGGGATAGCTTTGCCGTCGGCTTCGAATTTAAGCCCGGTGAGATCGGGAATGGGGCCATCGGGTTCGTGGTCTCCGGGAATCCACTTGGGATAGTAGAGAGTGAGTGGGCCCGGCTTGACGGGGATCACCAGGCGCGCGTGAAGCATCTTTTGCGCGGTTTGCGTGGCGTCAACGGTGAGGGAGATGGCCTGGCCGGATTGCGCGAAGGTAGCGGGCGCGGCGAGCAGTGCGAATGAAGTGAAGAGGCCAAGGAAACGAAGACGAACTGAAACCATGCAACTGCTCCTTTGCGAGAGGCAATGTAAAAGGCTCAATTGCGCATCATAGCAGCAACGATGAGATTCGGGCCTTCTTTTAATACAACCGCAAAATCGCGCATTTTTCAGCAAACTCTAAAGCCGTCCCTCGACATCGAAAACATCTTTCACTAATTAACAAACGCCCCGAGTCTTCCACCGATGCGCGGTCTTGCGCCGTTATAAACTTGAGCTGTTATGGAATTAACAGGCTGTGGTACTGCACTTGTGACGCCTTTCAAGGCGGATGGATCGGTAGATGAGCCGGCGCTCTGGTCGCTGGTGAACTGGCAGATTGAATCGGGCATCGATTTTCTGCTGGCATGCGGTTCGACGGGCGAAGCGGCGACGCTGGACGAAGAAGAGTGGCTGCGCGCGGTTCGGCTGGTGATCGAAGCGGCGGCCGGGCGGGTTCCGGTATGGGCCGGGTGCACGCACAACTCCACGCGCACAGTGGTTCGCCTCGCGTCGCAACTGCGGCGCGTGCCGGGCGTGGCCTGCGTGCTCTCGGCGAATCCCTATTACAACAAGCCCACGCAGGAGGGGCAGTTTCAGCACTTCCTGGCGCTGGCTCGCGAGCTGGATCCAATCCCGCTTTGCGTCTACAACGTGCCCGGGCGGACGGCCGCGAATCTGGAACCTGAAACTGTAGCGCGGCTGGCTTCCGCGGCCCGGAACATTCAAGCGATCAAGGAAGCCAGCGGGAAGGTCTCGCAGTTTGCCGAGCTGACGCACATCATGCCGCGAGGGTTCAAGATTTTCTCGGGCGACGACGGGTTGGCGCTGGCGGCGATCGCAGTCGGAGCGCAAGGGCTTATCAGCGTTGCGTCCAACGAGGCTCCGGCTGAAGTAACGCAGATGATCCGCGCGGCGCTCGACAACAACTGGAGCGAGGCGCGCGAGCTGGAGCGGCGATATTCGCGGCTGTTCGACGCAAACTTCTGGGAGTCGAACCCCAGCCCGGTGAAGACCGTGCTGAGCCTGATGGGCCGGTGCAGCGATACGGTGCGCCTGCCGCTGGTGCCGCCTTTGGCCGGCACGCGCGCGCGCCTGGAACGGCTGGCCGGCGAGATCGGGCTGCTGAAACATGCGCCGATTCCCGCGGGCGTGCGGTCAGAAGTATATTGAGCTCGATTTCGGCTGAGGTCTTGCGATATCCGATCGGCCTGGCGTCGTCTCTAGAGCGTATTTCATAAATGGCAGCCTTCGGGATAGCTCCAAAAGGCGGCGATGTTCATGGCTTTCGCACGGCTAAGATCGCATGAGCTCCGTACAAGCATCCAAGGGTGCCTACGGCCAACAATAGTGCATACAGAACTGCATCTCGCCAAACATAGGCATGTGAAGCTGTGACGGCGCTCAGTTGCCCTCGAATCAACAGCACCCCAAGCGGCAGATTGAACAGTATTCCCGTTGCCGTCCCGGGTGAATAAGAGTGTTTCAACAGGCTCCATGCCAAGTGAGGAATCACCGCATTGATGACCATGACGAGGGCGAACCCTGAGAGGACGCTCTGAAAACGGCTACCCTCAGGCGAAAAGCAAACGCCAACAATCGGAACCCAAATCACAACGCTGACCAATGACGTCACGAACCAATAGATTTTCCGGTTTGGCTCGAAAAACAGTGTCACATTCGAACGTAACCAGGCCGGCAAATACACCGCTTCTTCGAGATTGTGCAGCGTTACGCCAACTCCGAACAGGATAGCCGTCAGCTTGTATAAAGGATGCATCTTGCCCCATTCCTCGCAGCCAACAATAGCACGAAGGCCCGCTGATTTGTTGACTGTGCCTGTTCTCGACGTGTGTCACAAACAGCGCCTGAGCGTGATCCAGAAGCAAGCGAGATAGAAGAAAGCGTAGTAGGTGGAGAGCAAATGTTCATGACGAACCAGGAGTCGGCGGAACTGATCAAGCCGGGCATTGGTTCGCTCCACGATCCAGCGCCGCTTGTATCGCCGCATCTTGCGTCCGTCGTAGTACCGCTTCCGCTTGTTGTTCTTCCGGTACGGCGCGATCAACTCGATGGCCCGCTTCTTCAACCGCTCACGCAGCGGATCGGAGTCGTATCCGACATCGGCGATTAGGCGTCTCGGCTTTTGCCGCGGCCGGCCTTTCGGACGTGGGACGCGGACTTCTTGAAGCGTGGCTTCCGCAAGCGTAACTTCTGCGGGACAGGGACTTTCCAGCCGAACTCCCAGCGGAAGACCTTGACCGTCGACCAGTACCATCCACTTCGTCCCTTGCCGCGCTTGGTTTTACCGACCGCGCCGCCCCTTTTTGGCCGGGGCGAAGCTGCCATCCAGGAACGTCTCGTCCCACTTCAGCAGGCCCTCTTCGTCCTGTTTTGCGCGCTATCACGGACGGGTGATAGCCTGTGCCCTCCAAAGCTGACGCATCCCCAGAGGCTCGTTATGCAAAAGTCGTTGAAGGTTTCCCATGCGATCGCGCGGCGCGCACTGGCGCTCGCCTCACTCTTCTGCGCTGCGGCGCTGGTGGCGGCGCAAACCCAGCCGAGTGGTGCATCCGCGCCGACGACCAGCCCGCAGTCGCAATCCCAGACCGACCTGTGGAAGGTGAAACCGACTATCTCCGGCCAGCGCAACGGCGCCTTCTTTGAGCCGCTGCCGCTGGACTTTGAAGATCACACGGGGTACGTCCCGCTCTTTGACGGCCGAACACTGACCGGATGGGACGGACAGCCAGGCGTGTGGAGCGTCGAAGACGGGGCAATTGTGGGTTTGTCAACACCGGAAAAGAAAGCGGGCAACACGTTCCTGGTGTACCACGGCATCGAGGCGAAGGATTTCGACCTG
>OKRB01000080.1:68768-86480 GCA_900290245.1 Candidatus Sulfuritelmatomonas gaucii
CCCGCCGGGACGCGTGGCGGGGCCGGGCGAGCCGGCGCTCGATCCGCGCTGGGTGATGATCGGGCCGCAGGCGGATTTCTGGTATCCGGTGAACGAGCGGGCGAAGCAATACAGCGGCCAACTCTATTCGCAGAATACGTCGCTGGGCATCATTGCCTGGCGCGGGCAGGTTGTGCAGTCGCTGCCCGGCAAGCCGCCACAATTGGTGGGGACGATCGGCGACCGGGCGCAGCTTGGCACCTACGTCAAAGACGGCGAGTGGAACCAGTACACGATTATCGCGCGCGGAGGCGTGATCCTTCACATCCTGAATGGGCAGCTCATGGCTGTGCTGGTGGACGACGATTCTAAGTCGACTAACAATGTTTCGGGACTGTTCGGGCTGCAAATCGAGGGCGCACCGTGCAAGGTGTCTTTCCGGGACTTATGGCTGAGGAAAATCGACTAAGTTGCTCTGCGCGAATGTTACCTTTGGAACCTGGATTTGACTTAGACGGACGAATCGAATGATAGATTACAGAGCCGAAGGATGGCGGCGAGTTACGGGAGTAACCTGAAAAGAAAGAACTAAATTTCGAGATATTCTCGCAACTTTCCTGAATCTTTCAGGGTTCACAATCATCAATGGCAGCAGTATCTCTCAAAAGCTACCAGCTGCCGTCGTAAGTCAAATTTAGGCGACTGCTCCGTGCGTGAGCGCGCTCTGGCACGAACTATTCTTCCCCGCTTAGGCTGTTGAGTATCATTGCAGGCTCACCTTCATGATGTGGACGACGCAATCACTTACTGCCTGGGCGGCGATTCAGGTCACAACAGGAAGATGTCGATCTGGCGCATGCTCTCAAGGCCACGCAGACTCGCAGAAGGTGAGCAAACTATATGTCTCCCAAGACAACGGTGAATTTTTTCAGGATGGCACTTCTTCTTCTGACTGCTGCTCTGCTAGTGGCTACGGGTTGCGGCAGTAGTTCAATGATCAGCACCGCAACGCAATCCAGTACGGGAGGTCCGGTGTTTCTGGTCGGCACCGACGCTCCAGCGCCATTGCCGTCTGTAGTTGGCGTCAAGATTCAGCTCGAAAGTATCGTTCTGACCAACGGATCAACCAAATCGTCCAACCTGCTCACGAGCCCGGTCGTCGTGGATTTTGCCCGTTACAACGGCTTGCAAGGCTTTGTTGATATGAATAATGTTCAGGCCGGAACCTATACCGGCGTAACCATCGCGTTGGGAACTTCGAATGAAATCGACTACCTGAACACGGGCGCCACGCCGCCAAGCATCACCAACCTGACGGGGTCGTCCGTAACGCTGACGACTTCAAGTGTCAACATTACGCTGAACAAATCTCTTACGGTCAACGCCACAGGCGGAGTGCCGGTGGGCCTGCGCATGGACCTCGACCTGGGGCAGTCGCTCCAGACCAGCGGCGGCAACATTACAGGCACGATCGATCCAACATTTGACGTGAGGACGGTGGCCCGCACCGACAATGGTGCTCACATCGACGAGTTCATCGGATCGGTGACTACCCCGCCTTCCAGCGCGACAGCTACTTCGTTTGTGATCACGGGCCCGCACGGCGAACCGTTCACAATCAACCTCTCCAGTTCGACGGAGTGGGATGGCGGCGCATCGGAGAGCCAACTGATCAGTGACGGCTCCAATGCCATCGTGTTAGTCGCCGGCCAGTTCGATCCAGCCGATCAGACGCTGGATGCGGACGAAGTGGCCATTCTCACCGATACGGGCTTCTACGCAGGCGGCCTCGTGACCTACGTGACGCCTACCACCGGTCAGGCCACCGACATGCAGTTCTACGTTCGCCACGTATTGCCTTCGGGGATTTCTCAGGTTCCGTTGGGCGGAATCGCGAACGTGACCATCACTGGAAACGAAAGGTACGGTATTTACTGGATGCACAACGCGTTCACCAACCTGCTCTTCAACGCCAGCGCGATGACGCCCGGCCAGGAGATCTCTGTGGGCGGGCCCGATCCGGCCGCGAGTCCCATTACCGTGAAACGCATCCACCTGCGGAACTGGGGCTATGTCGGCACCGTGGTGAAAGGCAGCGAGAACCCGGGGCAGGGCACCTTCCAGATGAACGTGAATGGATTTGCGGGACAGGTGATTCCGTCACCCATCACCGTCTACCTGGGCACGGGCTGCGACTTCCGCTACGGATTTGGCGCCTTCAACGACATCACGGATAACGGTTCGATTCGCGTGGTGGGCCTCCTGCTCAAGTTCAACGGTCAAACGGTGCTTGTGGCTCGTCATATTGACGGGCTCAACCACACCGACATGACGGCAACTTCCTGGCAGTAAGGCAGATATCGTAAGTCAACCGCGCCGGGGCTGGTCGAGGCCAGCTCCGGCGTTTTTTTGTGCGCTCGCGAACCTTGCTTTGTCCCGCCATCGGCCAACAGGCAGGAGTCCTGATTCCGGCCCGAAGACCATTAACCACTGCAAAAGTGGCTGTTAATCCCCGAGCGCGGTCGAGGGATCTGCGGTTGGCTTTAGCGAGGTTCGAGGCTGAAAAAACGCAATTTCCGGTTTGCTGGGGACCTAACCGGAACTTCGAACAACGCTACCTGTTCCAGGGGCATCGTAGCAACGTAGGAGTTCCAATGAAAAAACTGTACACAGTCTTAGCGCTCGCGGTCCTTTCCACAAGCCTTATGGGCGGCGTGGCTTTTGCTCAAGACCAGGAACATCAAGACAACCACGCTAACGTCGAACACAGGGACAATCATTCTTATGTCGAACACAAGGAATGGAGTAAAGGCACACACATCAAACACGAAGATTGGGATCGCGGCGAAAAAATCGACTATCGGCAGAACCACCTGAGCGCCCCGCCACGAGGTTACGAATGGCGTATGGTTGATGGCAATTACGTTCTCGCGAACAGCTCGTCATTCCAGATCAACGCCGTCATCCGCGTAAAGTAGCGCGCATTCCCGCATCCATCAGGGCCGCCGGATCACTCTGAACCGGCGGCTTTGGCATTTTGGGGGTCAGGCAGGCGCAAAACGGTCTTGGGCCTCTTGCGGTGCTGTGCCGCGTTAATGGAACGCGACGCACTCTTATTCGGCTGAATGTCCCCGCCAGCGTTAAAACAAATCGGCGATGGGCGGGAAGGTGAGCAGCAGGCCCAGGATCAGAAGGGCGAGTGCGGCAGTGCTGACGCGCCTCATCGTCAGCATTCTCCATTGCCAGCGCCGATGCAGAATGAGCCAGATCAAAAGCCAGACAACCATGGCGCAGGTGGTGACGCCGGAGAGCGGGCCAGTTGGTTTGTAGAAGACGAACAGCTTCTTGAAGAACGCCGATTGATCGCCCAGGATCGCGAAGACTGACAGGAGAAACGAGCCGATGCCGGCTGCGAGAACTGCCGCTGCGCCGCCGCCGTTGGGAAAATTGGGGACATTGGGTGTCGCGGATGCGCTTTGTGCGCTCATGGTTTTTCTCCTCGCAGGATGTGGATGGTTGCGCCGCCTTCGACAGGTGCATGCTTGTTGATCATGGCGCCAAAGAAGCCGGCGATTCCCGCGGCGAGCAGCGAGATCCAGACAAAGGCCAGGACGGCAGAGCGAAGCTCAGGTTGCACCTTCAGGTTGCGGCCATGCCGTGAGAAGACTGCGGCCGCCATGGTGATGGAGATGGGCACGAGCCACGCAACGTGCTCCTTCCACTCCATGCCGATGGAGTGCCATGCGCTTGTCGACGGGCTTGAGAGGAGCAGCCGCTGGGGAAATGCAGCGAGATTTGTTACGCCCGCAGACGGCGTGGCGCGGTACCAGGGATAAATAATGTATGCGCCGGTGAGCACTGTGAGCCAGGCGAGCGCGGCCATCACGGTGAGGTAGATGCGGAGGAAGCGTTCGTCTTCAACCTCAACTGCCGGTTTGAGAGGCGAAATGTAACGGCGATGAAGCTCCACGAGCGCCCCCGAACAGGCCATGAGATAGAGCGCGCCGAAGCCCATGCCGTGGATCATGGTGAAGAGACTGCGGGTGGTGAACTCCATTCAGACCATCCTTTCCGCTGGCGTGCCGCGATGCATCTCTGATGTTTTCGAACCGGCGCGGCGTCGATTCATTGTCCGGACCAGCCGAATCCATTTTGCCTTGGCGGCCCTGGAAACAGCATGCCGGTCGTCAAATCTTTCTTGTCGCCTGGCGAGCCGCCCTTGTCATCTTTTCCCCAGGTCCAGTACATGCCAACGTAGG
Source organism: Candidatus Sulfuritelmatomonas gaucii (assembly GCA_900290245.1). Lineage (GTDB taxonomy): Bacteria > Acidobacteriota > Terriglobia > Terriglobales > Acidobacteriaceae > Telmatobacter > Telmatobacter gaucii. The sequence goes on from OKRB01000080.1 coordinate 73,007, forward strand.
CGTAATTCTCGGTTTGTCCAACGAAGGAGTGCCCATAGCAGAACAGGATTTGCTCGTTGGTGTCGTGCTTGAAGTGATAATAGCCGCCCACGTCGATCATGGCTGACCGCTCTGTCTGCGCCGCCGCGTAGCCCTCGCGGCCGTGCGCGAAAATCTCCGCTCCAAGTTCCCACTGCTCGCTGAGCTCGCGCTTGACCAGCCAGCCGGTGTACGGAAAGTCGCGATAATTGGCCTGCGGAACCACCTGGTAGCCGCCGCCTCCGTCGAAGAGCCATTTGCCCGTATTTTTCTGGAACCAGATGGGGAGCTTGTACCAGACCTTGCCCACGCCGAGGCCCTTATCGAAGTTGCCGGTTGGCATTTCGAACATGGTAAAGCTGCCGATCTGCGGCATGTGCTTGCCTTCTTTGATGAAGGCGATCTTTGCGCCGAGCTCCATGTCGGTGAGGCCGAAGGCACTGGGGCCTGTGCCCGCGGGAAGATAGACCGGATTGTTGGATGGCGCAATCACGCCCCAGGGAAGAATGGCGTGGAGCTGCACGCGGGGAATCGCGCCCCAGTTGAATTCGAATGCAGGGCCGGTGGAATCCATTTCGGCGGGAGTCCCGTCGGCGCTGCCGAAGATGTAGAACTCGTAGTGGTGCAGGTCGACGGGAACGGGATCGTCGGTTTGATAAGGGGGGCCCTGTGCGAAGAGGGGGGAAGCGGCGTGAGCGCACAGCAGAATCACTGCCAGAGATTGGACGATGCCGGGGATTTTCATCGACGCTCCGCGCGGGGGGGCGCGTGTGGCCCAACAAATGTTGATCTTAGAGCCTAAGCGCGCAGCAAGTCCATGCCGGATTTCAGACTTTTAACATGTTATTCAATTTGAATCTTTGGGGAGTCGCCCCAAGCTCTTCGCCATTTTGGGGCGAATGGGTAGGAATTGCACTTTTTGTTAAACCGGACGGCCGATTTAGTGGTGATGACCACCGCCGCCGCCGGAATGGCTCGACCCGTGGCCGCCGCCAAAGCTGTGTGAGGAATGGCCGCCGCCACCAAAGCTATGCGACGAGTGGCCCCCACCGAATCCGCCGAAGCTATGCGAAGAATGTCCGCCGCCGTAGGAAAACTTCGGCGCTTTACCTTCGGAGAAACCACGCGGCTCCGACGAGTGACCGAAGAGATGGAAACCGCCGGAGTGTTGTTCGCTTCTGGCGAATGAGTTGCCATAACCACCGTAAGAGCGGCTCGTGGAACCGTGCGAAGAGTACGGCTGCGAGTAAGACTGCGGCGCGCGATAGTTCGATTGCGGGCCGGCATAGGAGAAGCCGGGACGCGTGGCGTAAGCCTGCTGCGATCCGCGGTTCGTGTAGCCGTAGCCCGGATTGCTGAAGGTCTGCGGCCGGCTTGCGTAGGCGGGCGCGCGATTTTGGTAGGCCAGGCGGGCGCGCGATTTTGGTAGGCCTGCCGATTCGAGTACACCGGCTGCGACTCTGCACGGCTGTACATCTGGCGCGCGGGCATCTCCGGATGCGTATAGCCGTTGCCGTTCGGCTGATAGCCGCGATTGAATTCGCCGGAACCGCGATTGTTGTCGTTGCCGCCGCGATTAAAGGCCTCGCCGCGCGGATTGTAAGGAGCGCCGATCGCCGGCCGCACGTACGACTGCCCGGGATTGCGATTGCCAGGATTGCGATTGTCGGCCCAGCCGCCGCGCTGATCGTATCCACGCTGATCAGGTCCACGTTGATCAAATCCGCGATGATCAAAACCACGTTGATCGAACCCGCGCTGCGAACCGTACGCGCGATCGTAGCCGCCGTGCCACCGGTCCCCGCCACCCCAACCGTAGGCGCGTGGCCCGCCATGGGGCAGGCCCCAATCGGCCACCGTGTTGCTGTGCGTGTAGTAATCCGCGTGATCGAAGAGCACACTGTTCGCCAGCCAGTCCAGGCCCCATCCAAGCCACCCAAACGGGAATCGCCCAAATGCTCCCAGTGCAAAGCTGAGCCCATATTGAACGGGAGAGGATCCGAAGAAGTCGCCCAGCGCGCCCATGAGTGAAAAGCCCGGATACGGCGAGATCGGCTGGCCGTAGACGTCCCACGGATTGTAGGTGGGCACGTAGACCTGTTCGGGATTGGGCGGCGCGACGTCAATGTAGCCCTGGTCGTTACTCACGTCTTCCTGCGGTGTAGATTGCAGATTTCCGGCCTGCTCGGCGCGCTGGCGCAACACCTGCACCGTCTGCATCACGTCATCCGGCTGGTTGTAGTAGGCGTTGCCCAGCGATGTGGTCCACTCGAGATTGTGGTTCAGCATGTCGAGCACATCAGGGAATGCAGTGAGCGCTTTCACGCTCGGATCCCAACTGGTTTGCGCATTGGCGCCGCCAGCGATCTGATCCGGCGAGCCGTAGCCCTGCGACTGCATCTGGTGCAGCCACTGGTCGGCGACGGCAACCTCTGCGGGATATGTCGACGCTGCGAGAATCTGCGCGAGCAGGCTGTCGGGATAAAGCGCAACGGGCGCAAGCATTTGCTCGAGCTGGTCGGGGCTGAGCGCCTGTGCGGCCGCGGAAGGCTGCGATGCAAGATCCTGCTGCTGCCCGTAGGGCGAGGGCGCGTACTGCTGTTCCTGAGAATATGGTTGCTGCGCGTAGGGCTGTTGCGGAGCAGAGTACTGCGGCTGCGCATAACCGTATTGCGGCTGCTGATACTGCGGCTGGCCGGATCCAGACTGCGGCGCCGGTTGCGCGTATGAATTGCCGGACGGGCTGCCATAGGCGCCGTAAGGCTGCGGCGGGTACCCTTGCTGCGCCATGAGGCACAGAGGCGCACCAGCGAGCGCAAACAATGTAGCTACCGCGGCCAACTTGCTTAGCGACGCGCGCGAAATCACAACTGTGGGGGTAAGCCAGAATCGATTAGTGCGGGTAAACGAAGATCGAGTGGTGTTCATCAGCAGCGGGGCAAAACCTGCAAAGCAGGAAGAGGTGAAACTCATCGGGGCTTCCATCATCCCTCACTTTCCACCCCAGCCCGTTCCGGAGCAGTTTGCCGGCTTCCGGTCGAACCCGGAGCCAACGGGATCCGGCAGCCCAGGGGGGAGGGCTAATCCATATGACCCGACCGAGCCAGATTAGTTGTTGCAAGGGATCATAGTTTGACGAAAAACATCGGTGCCAGGTTGGCAGCAACTCGGGAGCTCGTTGGCTCATCGGTTAACTCGTTCATTTCCAGTCCTTTTGTTACAGCCACCTCCAAGCCTGAAACGGCGTCTTGATCGTCAGCGAACAGCGCTCCGTGCGTTTTTTTGCGCTCCAAGACCGGCGGCGGACCAGTTTGTACCTTTTTTGAAGGGGCACGACTTAAAAGCCGGCCCTGAGTACAGCCAGAGAGTGCGGCAACCGGCCCATAAGCGTCAGGGCGTCCGCCTTAACGGGAGTAGTATTCCAGTGGGCTTCTGATGGCAGCGAGGAGACAACCTATGTACAGATGTGCGAAGGGAATCGTCACACTGGCTCTGGCTCTGGGCCCGCTGGTGTGTTATGGCGACTCGAGCTACAAGGAAACCACGCAGATGACCGGTGGCCAACTGATCGATTCGCTGAAGAACATTCCGTTTATGGGGAAGCAAATGAAGAGTCTCACCGACCCGGTGACCACGACGACGATGGTGCGCGGGAATCAGAAGGCGGTGGTGACCAGCCAATCGACTGAGATTTACGACCTGGATAAACAGGAAATCATCCACATCGACACGGTTAAGAAACAGTACAGCGTGGATACCTTTGACGACATGCGAAAGATGATGGCCAGGATGCCCGACGCGATCAAGCAGGCGCAGGCCGCGGCAGTCCAGCCGCAGGCGCCGCAAGCGCAAGCGCCCGCAAGCAATCTGCAATACAGCTTTTCTGCATCGGTGAACGATACGGGCGTGCAGCAGGTGGTAAACGGTCTGAACGCGAAGCAGCAGATTCTGAAGTTGACGACGGTTGTGACCGACCCCAGCCAACCGGGCACGAGCGCAACGTATACGGTGACCTCAGAAATCTGGACGACACCGGATGTGCCCGAAGAGATGAAAGACGCGCAGGACTTCGATACGCGCTTTGCGCAAGCGCTGATGTCCGGGGTGGACATGTCTGCGTACTTGAACACGCTTGGCAACTCGTCGAACGCGGCGACGACGCAAATGTTTGCCGGCAATCCGGGCGCTGGCGGGGCCTATGCGCAAATGGGAAAGGAAATGGCGAAAATCCAGGGGACGCCGATCCTTGAGAAGACGAGCATGGGTGGATCGGGGACGGGCCAGGCAGCGCCGGGGAATAACGCTGCCAGCAGCCAACCCGACGACACAGGGAGCGGAGGCAACGTGGTGGCCAAAGGAGTGTCAAGTCTCGTCGGGTTATTCGGCAAGAAGAAGACGCAGCCCGCCAACCCGGCGCCCGCGGCGAGCCCAACGAGTGCGCCGCAAACTCCCGGAGAAACCATACTGCTGGAAACGACCACGCAGAAGTCAAACTTCTCGCACGATCCCGTTCCAGCGTCGGCTTTTGAGATTCCGGCGGGATTCAAGCAGGTGCCTTCGCCGCTGACACAGGCGCTGGCCAACCAACCCAGCCAATAATGTTGTCCGAACCGGGACGGGGCTGCGAAACTGCGCGCTGCTGAAGCCTGGCCTTAGCCGGCCAGCGCCTTCTTCACCAACTCACTGACGGCGCGGCCATCGGCGCGGAGGCTCGCGGCCTGCAACTTGCCTTGGACGGCCTTCATCGCCGGGCCGATCTCTTTCTGCGTGGGTTTGTGGCCAAGCGAGCCTTCGAGCTCGGCGAGTGCCTCCGATACCAGCGCGGCGAGACCGGCCTCGTCGAGCGCCTTGGGCAGGAACTCCTCGATGATGACAATCTCGGCCTGCTCCTTCGCGACCAGGTCGGGCCGATTGCCTTTGCTGAATTGCTCAATGGAGTCGCGCCGCTGCTTGATCATCGACGCCAGCGTCTGCTCGCCCTCGGCCTGCGTAAGCGGCGCGCGCTTCTCGATGGATTTGTTCTTGAGCGCGTTCTTGATGAGACGCAGCGCGCCGGTGCGGTCGGCGTCGTGGGCCTTCATGGCGGTAACGATTTGCTGGCTGATCAGCGTTTCAAGTGCTCCCGGTTCTGACATCTTTTCTTGCTCCTGGCGTCATGCCCTTAGAGTTCGCAACTTCCAACATTCTTTCATCTTGAGGGTCACACGGGCGCTAGTTCCTGCACGCTGCCACCGCTTCCCGCTGAATCTCGTCAGTTGTTCCAGAACAACCGCGAAAGCGCGTCCTCCTATCGGAGTGGAACGATCTGCTTCTTGCGGTGCCGATCCGGTCATTTTTGTGTGCCTTGGATAAGATTTTCCACAGATTTTGAGCATCCCATAGCCGTATTTCGGCGATTTCCGCGGAATCAACATCACAGAAACCACAAATGTGTGTATTCTGTGATTGATGCGGCTATATTCATTCAGTCGCTGCCAGATCCTTAGATTCCACCGCAGGAGGGAAATCCATGATTCGTAAGACACGGCTTTATACACCCGGTCCGACGCCGCTGCTTCCGGCGGCACAGTTTGCCATGGCAGCGGCCGATATGCACCACCGCACGGCCGAGTTTCGCGCACTGTTCCAGAAGGTGCTGGCCCAGTTGAAGATTTTTGTGGGCACGAAAAACGATGTGTTGCTGCTCGCCTGCTCGGGAACGGGCGCGATGGAAGCCTCGGTTTCGAATCTGACGTCGCCCGGGGACAAAGTGCTGGTGCTGACGGCAGGCAAATTTGGCGAGCGCTGGACGGGATTGGCAAAGGCCTTTGGTTGTGAGCCGGATGTGGCGACGGCGCCGTATGGGCAGACATTCGACCTTGCCGCGGTGACGGCAGCGCTGAAGCCCGAGCACAAAGTCATCTACATGCAGGCGACGGAGACCTCGACGGCGGTGCGACACGATGTGGAGGCGATCGCCAAACTGCGCGACCAGGTTGCGCCGAACACGCTGCTGGTAGTGGATGGAATCACGGGACTGGGCACGACGCACTTCGATGTGGATGGATGGGGAATCGATGTGCTGATCGGCGGCTCGCAGAAGGCAGTGATGATTCCGCCGGGGCTCGCGTACTTGAGCGTGAGCGAGAAGGCGTGGGCGGCGATGGAGACTACGAAGAATCCGCGCTACTACTTTGACCTGCGCAAGGAGCGCAAGAACGCGGTCAAGGGCGAGAGCGCGTACACGCCGGCGGTGGCGCTGGTGGCGGGGCTGGGCGCGGCGCTCGATTATATTGCCGGGCAGGCGAGCGGCGATCTGGAAAAAGGCCGCGAGGCGCTGATCGATAACGCGCAAGTGAACGCGGCGGCGACGCGTGCCGGACTCGTGTCGCTCGGCTTCACGCTCTTTGCGCCTACGGCACCGGCCGCGGCAGCCACGGCGGTTGCGGTTCCGGAAGGCATGGACTCAAGCGCGGTGGTGAAGGCGCTGAGGTCGAAGTTCGCGCTGGTAGCGGCCAACGGGCAAGGCGAAATGCAGGGGAAGATCTTCCGCGTGGCGCACCTGGGGTTCTTCGACTATCTCGACACGGTTGCGCTGCTGGGCGCCATGGAGCACATCGCCAAGGACACGCTGGGCCTGCCGGTGAAGTGGGGTCAGGCTGTGGCGGCGGCGCAGGCAGTGTACGCGAAGGCGGCTTCTAGCTCTTAGCTCGTTCGCGGGGGTTCAAAGTTTGCAGCCTTCCTCCCGCGCCCGCAAAGAAACGCCACGGTGATTCGCGGAGGAATTGGTTTGTTTTCAAATTTGCAGTCTCCGGTTTTTGGCTAGGAGCTAGAAGCTAGAGGCTGGGAGCTGTCTTTCATGGCGGAACTGACCTTTGGAGAGAAGCTGCTGATTGCGCGCAAGCAGCTTGATCTCTATCAATACGAGATGGCGGAGCGGTTGGGAGTGCATCCCAACTCACTGACCAAGTACGAGCGCGGCGAAGGCAAGCCGCACGCGGCGGTGGTGCGGATGTTTGAGCTGCTGTGCGAGCAGCAGGGCATTCGCTTTGATGAGTACAAGAGTGGAGAAAAAAACCAAGGAGCAGCGATGAAGATCGTATTGGCGGAGAAGGTTTCTCCGGCGACGCTGGCGGTGTTTGCAGCCGAACCCGGGTGGGACGTGAAAACGCACGATCAACTGCCGGAGGGTTTGCCGGCGGCGCTGGTCGATGCCGATGCGCTGGTGGTGCGCAGCGCCGTGCAGGTGGACGATGCGCTGATGGAGCATGCGCCCAAGCTGCGCGTGATCGGCCGTGCGGGTGTTGGCGTTGACAACATCGATGCTGAAGCAGCGACGCGGCGCGGCATTGTAGTGATGAATACGCCGGGCGCAAACGCGGTAGCTGTGGCGGAACTGACGATATGCCTGATGATCGCGCTGGCGCGCAAGGTGCCCGCAGCGAATGCGACGATGCATGCTGGCAGGTGGGAGAAGAAGAGTCTGCAGGGCGCGGAGCTTCGCGGCAAGACGCTGGGGATCCTGGGGCTGGGACGGGTTGGCCTCGAAGTAGCCCGGCGCGCACGTGGATTCGGAATGGAGATTGTTGGCAGCGATCCGTTTGTACCGGCTGCAGTGGCGCGCGAAAACGGCATTGCGCTGGTTCCCGTAGAAGAGATGTTTGCGAGGGCTGACTACCTGACGTTGCATGTAGGCCTCACGCCGCAGACGCAGGGCATCATCAACGCCAAAACTCTCGCGGCGATGAAAAAAGGTGTACGAATTATCAACTGCGCGCGTGGCGAACTGGTGGACGAAGCGGCACTGGTCGCGGCGCTGAAGAGCGGGCAGGTGGCAGGCGCAGCGCTCGATGTATTTTCGGTAGAGCCGCCGAAGGAGTCACCGTACTTCGGGCTGGACAACGTGATTCTGACGCCGCACATCGCCGGCTCGACGGCCGAGGCGCAGGAGGCGGTGGGTGTGCAGATTGCGCAGCAGGTACGCGAGTATCTGAAGCTGGGCGTGGTGCAAAATGCCGTCAACCTGCCGTCGCTCAGCCACGAAGAGTACGTGAAGATGGCGCCGTATATCGATCTGGCGGGACGGCTGGGCTCGTTTCTTGCGCAGGCGGGCAAGAGCGGCATTGAGGCGATCCACCTGATTTACGGGGGCGCGCTGTGCGAGGCGAGAACGGAGCTGGTGCGCAACGCGGCGATTGCCGGGCTGTTGCAGGGTTCAGAGAATGTGAACCGGATTAATGCGGCCGCCGTGGCTGCGGAGCGCGGCATCCGCGTGCACGAAGAGAAGGAAGAGAGTCATCGCGGTGGAACGGCGACAGTGTTGACGGTGGTGTTGCTGACGGCATCGGGCGAGAGCCGCGCCAGCGCAACGGTGATTCACGGTGAGCAGCCGCGGCTGCTGGCCTTTGATGAAATTGACGTGGAAGCGCCGCTTGAGGGGACATTGGTTGTCTGTCGCAACCTCGACGTGCCGGGTGTGATCGGAAGGATCGGCACGATTCTTGGTCAGCAGGGCGTGAACATCGCCAACTTTGCACTGGGCCGCGAACGCCGAGCGCCGAGCATTGCCGGCAAGCTCGTGAAGGCGCTGGCCGTGGTGCAGGTGGATGAGCCGGTCTCGGAGTCGGTGCTTGAGCCTCTGAAGGCGATCGAAGCACTGCTTGAGGCGCGGCTGGTGAAGTTGCCCGACGGGAAGTAAAGAGTTGATTCCCGCGCAACCATGCAGAGTATGATTTAGCCAGCGCACCGGACAAGCCCCGATGTTGGTCCTCCGGCGGGCCGGTTTCCCGGCTCGCTGGAGCAGGCGGCTTCGTTTGCCAGCCCTCTTTCGCCGCTGCTCGACGATTCATTCATGGCTCGTGGGTGACCCGAGTGCCAGCCGAAGGGGGGTTGCCTGTGCCACACTCCGTAAAGCGCGCCGCGCGAATTCTGGGTGCTGGTTTGATCTCCACATTCCTGAACTCCTGCGGATCCTCAACCGCTCCGCCGCCTCTTCTATCCGTCCTCACACAAACGCAGGAATCAGCCTGCTATATCTACCACCTCAGCCCCGGAGACTCAGTGAATGCGGCCTACGATGACGCGTTTTGCGCGTGGATTTCGGCTCAGGTCGGCGTCAAACTCAGCGGGAAAATCCAATATTACAAGTTCAAGGACGCAGCACAACTAAGTCAGCTCACCGGCAATTCCGTTAACGGCTACTCCAACCCCGCAAATCAAGAGATTTATTCCGTTTGGCCGGCGGACAATCACGAAACGACCCACGTCTTTACCGCCTTTCTCGGCACACCTCCACCCTTCTTCAACGAAGGCATGGCCGTAGCCAACCAGACTGATCCGCTTGCCGGGGTCTACACGCCCTCCTGGAACGGCCTGGGTCCGCACTTCTGGGCCAAACAGCTTCTTCAGCAGGGAATCATGCCCTCAATTTCCGGCGTGATCGACCAAAAAGGTTTCTCGGCGTTGGATCCCAATGCGACCTATCCGATGGCAGGGTCGTTTGTCCGTTATCTCATCGACACGACCAGCATGGCCACTGTGTTGAAGCTGTTTCCCGGTGCATCCTACAGCGACTCAGCCGCCACCACCGAGGCGCGCTTTCAGGCGATATTCGACGAGCCCCTGACGACAACGGAACAGAACTGGCATGCTTTTCTGCTGCAGTACCAGGGCCTGTAGCGCGAACGCCATCTCGTCAAGTCGGTCCGTGGGCAGGCTGTTACTAGTGAATGTGGACGTCGCCGGAGCCTGTTTCCACGCGCACTTCAGGACCACCGCCGTTGATCTGTCCGTGCACGCGATGCTTGTCTGATGAGGTTTGCATTGCCATCGGCTGATCGGTCGAAATCTTTCCCGATCCCGTGGACGCATCAAGATCAACGGGCGCATTTCCGGTGGAAAGTTCGATGGATCCGGAGCCCGTCTGGAGTTTCCAGGGAGACGCAGGTTTTCCCTCGGCCTTGATCTCGCCAGAGCCCGTCTGGGCCTCAAGCGCTCCAGCCACACCCTTCAAATCAATGTTGCCGGAACCGGTTTGCGCCTTCGCATCGCCTTGGCCTGTGCCTTCGATTTCGATATTGCCCGAACCGGTCTGGGTTTTGAATCCACCTTCAATTCCAGTGGCATTGATGTTGCCGGAACCGGTTTGAAGCTTGGCGTCTTTACCCACCCCGGTATCGGCGATGTTGCCCGACCCGGTCTCTGCGATGAGAGTGGTGTCGGCCGGCGCCTCAATTTCGTAGCTGATGCTGATGTTGTGCAGGTTCTCGCCATGCTGCCCGCCGATGCGGATGACACTGCCATTCTGCTCGATGGGCGGGTTGGCGACGATCTGCTGCACTTGCGCGGGGTCCGCATTATGTCCCGCCTTGACGATGCCGTGAATATGAACCTGGCCGCCCGCGCCCTTGGTCATGGTAATGTTCCCCGAGCCGGTGAGGACCGAGAGCGCAAGATTGCCGCTGAACGAGAGAGTGCGATCGAACGTGTCTTGCGACGCGGACTCAGGTGCAGGAGCGGCAGGCGCAGATTCGTTTTGCGCCAATGCGGGCGCGTCAGGAGCGGATGGGCTGGCAGGAGAATCGGCCGATGCGGGACTGGCAGGCGTGGCGGGTGCTCCGGGTGCTGCCGGATATTCAAGCGCGACGCCGGTGGCAGGCATAACCTTCGCGCTGGGAGCGGCAGGTGCAGCAGCGGGTGCCTGGGCCGCTGGAGACGCCGGCTGCGGGTCTGCGGTCGCTGCATTTTGAAGGTAGACGACTCCGGTCTTCCATGACGATTCGCTTGCGGCCTGCACGCGCACGAAAGCGGTGACGGCGAAGATTGCAACGGGAACGAGCATCATGGCAATGCGTACGCGACGGCTTCCAACGAAGGCGCGGCGGAATGCACTGTCATTCAAAAGGCGCTCGATGCGGCGGGAGATACTGCTTGGACGGGCCATGGCAACTCCTATCAGGGTTGGGCGCGGCGCAGCCGCGAAGTCCAGAAGGATTTGGGCGTACGTGGTGTGATCGGCGGCCTCGAGTAGGCCGGAATGGTCGCTAACGGTTTCGCCCAGATCAGATAGTTTGCGTTTAAGCCACCACCCCAGCGGGCTGAACCAGGCAATCGCAGCATAGGCTGAGGCGAGAATCTGCAGATAGAAATCGAGCTCGCGGATATGGGCGCGCTCATGTGCGAGAACGATGCGAAGTTTATCGTCGTCCCATAGTTGGTATTCGTCGGGCAACAAAACACCGGAGCCGATGGTGACTGGAGAAGCAACCTGGGGACAGGAACGGAGTCGAAGTCCGCGAGCGAAGCTCGACGCGGCGGCGAGCTTGACAGGCTTTGCGAAGCTCCACAAGCGAAGCGTGGACGCCAGCCCAACCAACAGGCGAAACAGGAGTGCAGCCGCAACGGCAAGATAGAGCCAGGTTGCGACCATCAAGATCGATATTGGATTGCGACTCGGCGTGGGATGCGGAGACACGGCTGGGGAAGGGGCAGTCGCGGCAGGCTGCTTAAGAGCGGAATGATGGTCGAAGCCGCCGGGCAATGCATCGCGCAGCTCGATGGAGTTTTGCGGCATACGGGAGTGGTCATCAAACCGAGGCAGTAGCGTTGCAGGCGCCCGTGGCGCAGTCTCCTGCGTGGTGGGTTCGAAGATCGAAGCAACACGCTGGAACGTTGCGGGCATAACGAAGCAGGCAGCAGGGAAGACGCGCCAGCGCGCAGCGAAAGGAAGGACCGCTGGCATGAGCAGCGCGCAAACCAGCACCGAAGCCCAGGCTCGCTTCAGGGCAATCACGTTGCGTACGCGAAAAACGCACAAAGCTGCCCAGACCGCAGCGGCCAGCAGCAGGGAACGAAGCGCCGCGTCGACGAATGCTGCCATCATGCAATCAACCTCCGTTCAGCCCTTGGATTCGTTCTTGTGCGCGCCCGCTTTCTGCGCGGCTGCGATGCGCGCGGCCAGGCGCTGCAATTCCGCGCGATCGAGCACCTTTGAATCGACCATGCCCACCAGCAACGCTTCGACCGAGCCCTCGCAAAACCAGTCGACAATGCGCTTGGCGGCGCGCCCGGCCACACGCTGGCGCGACTGCGCGGAGCGATAGAGAAACGTGCGGTTATCGACCGAGTGGGCGATGTAGCCCTTCTCTTCGAGACGCCGCAAAACTGTTCGCACCGTGGAATCCTTCAGCGGGCGGTCAAGCCCCTCGCGCACTTGCTCGGCAGTGACACTTCCCAGCCGCCACACGATGGAAAGCACTGCCCGTTCCAACTCGCCTAATTCCGCCGGATCGTGGCCGAGGTGAATGTTACGTTCCATAATGTTACCTACGGTAACACAGAAGAGCGTGGAATTGTCAAGCGGTTTCACCGGCATCGATGTGCAAAAACGGAGCGAGCGGGCCGCAATGCCCTATTTCGTGGGGTCGGTCACGCGGCCGAGGAAGAGAATGGCGCCGGACTTCGCGTCGCGGATCAGGAAGAGGAACGGGTGATCGGCGCGAAAGACGACGGGCGGCGGCTCAGGGAAAGGAACGCGAGCCGCCGTGGCGCGCATGATGATGGATGTGGCCGCGGCCGCTTCGGTGCCCTGTTCGTTCACGTCAATAAATGCCTTGTGAATGGCAGCGGAGATGGTGAAGTCGGGCTTGCCGGTCATGCCGGAGAAATTGGCGGCGCCGCCGAAGGCCTGCGGCATGCCCATCGCGGAAAGTGCACTGCTCAGCTCGAACTGCTGCGTCATGGTAAAGCGCGGGAAGGTGAGGATGACTTTATCCACCGGCTCGAGTTTCTGGAGCCAATCGCCGGCGGCCGAGGCGGTGAACGATTGCTCAAGAGCGGGCAGGCCGTTGTTGGCTTTGGGGAGCAGGACATCCATGGAGAGTTCATCGCCGGAGTAGGGCAGCTCGAGCGCCTGGAACGTGCCGCCGTCGTAGTAGCGGTAACTGCCGGTGCGATGCATGAGCGAAACCATGACGAACTGCGACGCAGATGTGTGGAACTCTTCGTTTTGGGTGGAGGCTTTTTCGAAGGGATTGAGCCAATCGCCCTTGAAGTAGATGGCGTTGGTAAGGACGAGACGCGTTGCGGGAGTGAGCACGCCGTGCCCGATCAGGTTCTGGATCTTGTTGTTGGTCTGCTGCTCGACCCAATGATTAATCGTGTTGCTCACGGTGTCAGGCGAGGCTTTGAAATTGACGCGATGAAAGCCGGCGGCGTAGTCGGACTGGACGAGCTTGAGGTAGCTCGGGAGAAAGCTTGCGTCCTGCTGCGCCCACAACGCGTCGGCGACGCGCAATTGGTAGCCGTTGTGCTGGGCGTTCATCGAGGTAAGCAATGCGCCCATGGCGGGATGAAGTTGCGCCGGCGGGAGGGTGAAGTGCAAGACATGCTGCATCTCGGCTGCGGTTTGCCCGCGTGCGCCGGCATAGGCCATGGCAAACGCGGTGGAGATGCTTTCCGGCGAGAAGAAGAGATTGCC
>OKRB01000043.1 GCA_900290245.1 Candidatus Sulfuritelmatomonas gaucii
TGGCTCGCCGTCGCTGCAACTAACTGGGCGGCTAAGACAAGGGCTGCCGCGAGTCGCGCGTTGCTCCGCCTGCCTCTCGCCTCCAAGCCCGTGAATACCATCACCACCGATGACGTGGTCGCGTCTTTATTGCCCGACGCGCACGGCAACGGCGGCTTGCCCGAACGGCAACGGCAAGACGTGCGCTTGTGGCTCGCTCGCGTGCTCGATTTCGCAATCGGTCGCGGATGGTACGTCGGCGAAAACCCGGGCAAGTTTGAAGGGCCGCGTCGTGAGCTTTGGCCGCGCTATAAAAAGTCGGACGAGCACCATGCGGCGGTCGAGTGGGCCGACTTGCCGGACGTTTATGCGGCGTTGCCGGACACGGAGGCGGGGCGCGCGTTGCGCTTCCTGATCCTCACGGCCGCTCGTGCGGGCGAGCTAGAGCGGGCGACGTGGCGCGAGATAACCGGCGAGAATGGCGCGACGGTATGGGCACGCCCGGCCGATCATATGAAGCTCGGCAAGGCGCATTCCATTCCGCTTGCGGCCGCCGCGCTCAAATTGCTTGGTGAACCGGGCGAGCACGAGCCGGACGCCCCGTTATTCAAGCTCGCGTCCAACGCCATGCTGAACGCGCTAAAGACGGTGCGGCCCGACGCCACCGTGCACGGGCTGCGGTCTACCTTCCGCGATTGGGCAGGCGACAACAAATACGACCGCGACGCGGCCGAAATGTCGCTCGCGCACTTAGTCGGCAACGCGGTAGAGCGGGCTTACAGCCGCTCGGAATGGCTCGACCGTCGGCGCGAATTGTTGGAAGCTTGGAGCGCATTGGTTACGCGGAAACCAAAAACTAAAAACCGGCATTGACGATGACGAGAGAGCCGCCGCGAGGGCGGTTTGAGCAACCGGAAGCTCGCATGGCTGTCTGCTTTTTAGCAATATCAGATCAAAAGACAGACCGAGACGAAGGACCTGGGCGAAGACCTGGCAGAGAATCCGATATCCATCGGATCGAGGGTGAAGGATGAAGTCGTTGCGCTTCGGCGCGCATGGCGCCGGACGGCTCGACGGCGACCACTTCCAACCCACGCGAGGCAAGCCAAGCCGCATCGCGACCGGTCCCCGCGCCGACATCCAGAACCAGCGCCGGTGCGTTTGGAAGCAGGTCGACCAGCCAGCCGTGGACGGTCTCGGCCGCTACGGATTCGTAGCGACGCGACACATCGGAAACATTTTGGTCGTACCAGCGAATGGCGTCGGGCATCATCCGCTAGATTATAGCCACCCCCGCTCGCTGAAAGCAGAAAGATCAACACCGGGAGGGGCATACCATCCGCTCGAGCCATACCGGGCGCCAAGCTTCATCGCGACGTCCTTGTTGCCATAAGGAATCCGCAGTGGCGTCCCTATTGCGGAATTCGCCTGGGCGGTTGGCGATGTTGCGGCGGCGGCGTCAGCTTTGCGTTTTCGAGATCTCTTCTTCGGCGCCGTCGATTGAGGCGCAACCGATCCCGCTGGCTTGAAGGCGGTCTTGCGACCGCGCCTGTGGCGCTTGGTGCCTCGGTTCGAGTCAATCCACGCCGACATCGCAGCCGAACTGGCCTTCGCCTCGTCGGGAATGATGAGCCCTTTTCCCTGCGCAATCTTCTTGGCGTACAGCAACTGTGACGGGCTAACTGTTTTGGGTTCATGCTTCCCAGCCGCTTCACCGTCGGCTTTCTTGGGCGCGTGTTCGTTCAGGAACTTTCGGCAGATCGAGATCGACGTCTTGTAGCCGGGCGGAGGCTTGATGCCCTTCTGTCGGACGAG
>OKRB01000081.1:0-77804 GCA_900290245.1 Candidatus Sulfuritelmatomonas gaucii
GGCGCGATCTCAGGCCTTTCGAACCAAACCCCGCTGCAGATTCTCTTTACTTCTGGCACCACCGGCGATCCCAAAGGCATCGTCCTCACCCATGGCAACGTGCTGGCCAGCGTGGGTCCCATTGAAGAAGGTGCCAAGCCGTATATGCGCTACGAGCGCCTTGTCCATCCCCTGCGCATTTTGAACACGCTGCCGCTCAGCCACGTCTTCGGCCAGACCATGGGGCTCTGGGTTCCACCCATCCTCAAGGCTGAACTTCACTTTGAGGGCCGGTTGGCGGCGCCGCGCCTCGTTGAGCTCATCCGCACAGAGCGGATCTCGGTCCTCGCCGCGGTGCCACGCGTCCTGGCCCTCCTCAAAACCCATCTTGAAGCTGCAGACGCCGGTCTTGCCCAGCGCATCACGGGCATGCGGACCACCAATCCTTGGCTGCGCTGGTGGCGATTCCGCGGCGTGCATCGCGAGTTCGGCTTGAAGTTCTGGGCATTCGTCTCTGGCGGCGGAGCTCTGCCGGGCCCGTTGGAGCAGTTCTGGAACGCGCTCGGATTCGTGCTCATCCAGGGTTACGGCATGACCGAGACCACCGCGATCATCACGCTCAATCATCCCTTTCACGTCGCAGAAGGTACCATCGGCAAGCCGCTCCCCGGGCGCGAGGTCCAGCTCGCTCCCGACGGCGAAGTTCTCGTGCGTGGCGCGGTCATCTCCGGCGCCACCTGGAAAAACGGCGAATTGCGTCCGCGCCAGGACGGCTGGCTGGCCACCGGCGACCTCGCGGAACGCCAGGAGTCGGGCGAGCTGCGCTTTCTTGGGCGCAAGAGCGAGGTGATCGTCACCGCGGCGGGTGTCAACATTTATCCCGAGGACATTGAGGCCGCCATTGAGGAACAGCCCGACGTCGCCGCCTGTGCCGTGGTGGCCATGGATACCCCCAGCGGCCCCGAGCCCTGCGCGGTACTGGCGTGCCGCGGATCGGGTGGATGTGCCACCGCTGCAGTCGAGCGCGCCAATGCTAAACTGCCAGAATTTCAGCGCATCAGCCGCTGGGTAATGTGGCCGGAACCCGACCTTCCCCGCACATCCACGGGCAAAGTCAAGCGCAAGCCTGTTGCCGCATGGCTGGCCCGCATTCAAGCCGCGGCCGCCGCGCCCAGCAACGGGAAGCTGCATCCTGTTTCCAACGACACCTTTGGCCCCTCATCCGACTGGCTTCTCGCTCTCATCTCCCAGATCACCGGCGAATCCAACACCAGCGTGGGAGACGAGCTTCGTCTCACTGAAGATCTTCATCTCGACAGCCTCGGTCGCGTGCAATTGGCCGCCGCTATTGAGGAACGGCTCGGCATCGTGCAAAGCAATGGCCTGCTCGAAGAGGTGCAAACGCTAGGCGACCTGCGAAAGATCGTCGCCGGCGATATTCCTGCGGATGGCGACGCACTTTCCGTCGCCCCTTCGCCAGAATCAGCGCAACCCGCCACCGCGCCCGCGCCGGCCTCTGCCACCGCTGCTCCTGTCGCAGCCCCCCCGCCCGTCACTCCGCCGCGCCCGCACTTCCTCTATCCCACGTGGCCCTGGTGGGCGCCCTTCCAATGGATCCGCATCGCTTTCAACGAAGTCATCGCAAGGCCGCTCACTTGGCTCCTAGCCGCGCCACGTGTCGTCGGCCCGCTTGCTGCGCTTCCGCCGGGACCGCTCCTAATCATCGGTAACCATGTCACGGCTTACGACGCAGCGCTGATCGAATACGCGCTCCCCCCCAGGTTGCGCCGCCGCATTGCCGTGGCCATGATGGGCGAGATGCTTGAAGATTTCCGGCACTTCCGCAACCCCGACTGGCCGCCGGGACACAAGGGTTTCTACATCCTGGGGCCGCCCGCGTACTGGCTGGTCACCGCGCTCTACAATGTATTTCCGCTGCCACGCCAGCGCGACTTCCAGGCTAGCTTTGCCCATGCGGGCAAGGCCTTGGACCGCGGCTACAACGTGATGGTTTTTCCCGAGGGCACGCGCTCTGCTGAAGGACAGTTGGCCCGATTCCGGCCGGGCATTGGACTGCTCGTCAAAGAGAGCTTCGTGCCCGTCGTTCCCGTGGCCATCAGGGGATTGGGCGAGCTGAAAACCCGCAAGCGGGGCTGGTTCCGCTCAGGGACCATCGAAGTGCTTGTGGGAGATCCGATCCAATTCGCCGTCGAGGAGACGGAAGCGGCGATCACCACGCGACTGCACGCTGGAGTGGAAAAACTGCTGGGCGGCCAGGGCTAGGTGCCTATCGCGAACCCCCGCCCGCGCCCAAACCCACTCTGGTCGCCCATCCTTTTCGCGGCTCCATCGCCAAAGGATGGGATACCACGAGCGCAGAATTCCTTTTACCGGCGAGTGGCGCGCAAGCCGGCGACAATTGCGCCTGCCGCGCCCAGCAGAGCCAGAATGATGGTCGGGTCCTCTGGTGAATCGGTGCAGCCGGTTTGTGCGCGGAGTGGAAGTGTCACGGCGAGAATCAAGGGGAAGCCAAATACCTGTATTGTTTTCTTAAGATTCATCCTCTCCTCCCATTCGTTTATCGAGCATCCTCAAGAAACCGCTGGCCTTTCCTGCCCACTCCTTCGTGTTCCTTGGCGCAGCGCCCACGTTGCAGTTGCAAAAACATAAAGACGAGAAATGACGGCTCGTTCCTGGGAGGGGGTGAGAATGATTTACCACAGCGCAAGGTGACAAATCAACGAAAAAGATCCGGCGACCCTTACTCAAGAGTCCGGGCTTTTTTGTAGTAGCAGGTCCCCCCGGCAAGGACGGGTGTCCAGAGGCTGAGGTCGACGGGCTGTTCGCTGGCGCCGAGAAAGAGAATGCCATCGGGGGCAAGCAGCCGATGGACATGAGCCAGCAACGTGCGCCGCGTTTCCTGCGCGAAGTAGAGCATCACGTTGCGCAACATGATCACGTCGAAACGATCTATCGTGTGGTGGAAGGGCGGCGAAGAGTTGCACAGGTTGGCTTGGCGAAAGTTGCAGAGATTGCGAACTTCCGGCTTCAAGGACCAGTCCTCGCCGATGTGGTCAAAATAGCGCACGACGAAGCGTGCAGGCAGCCCGCGATTAATCTCGATGCGGTGATAGCGGCCGCTCCTGGCGCGTTCCACGACGTCGCCGCTCAAATCAGTTCCTTCGATCCTGACATTCCAGCCGGCGAGCAGGGGGAAGTGCTCGAGCAGCAGCTGGCGAGCGAGTAGGCTTCCTGGCCGGTGGCGCAGGCGGCGCTCCAGAAACGCAGGCGGCGGGTTGGACGGCGCTCCTCAATGAGTTTCGGGAGCAACTCGGTGCGCATCAGATCGAAAGGCCTGACATCACGGAAGAAGCTCGTTTCATTGATGGTCATGGCCTCGGCGATGGCGTTTTCGAGAGCAGGATTCCTGGCGGCGCGCAGTCGACTCACCAGTTCATCCACGCGGTTCATTCCATGGTTGCGCAGCAGTCTGGAGAGGCGCGTTTCGAAGAGGTAATCCCGCGAGGGGTCGAGCACGTTTTGCGACAGCGAGTACACAAGCTCGCGAAGGTAGCCGTAATCGGCGCTGAGGGCTGTCTCCATCATTACGCCACCATCGGTGCCAGGCTGCGGGTTTCGGCCTTGGCGGAGCGGCCGGCGATGCGCACGATTTCAGCCGCCATGCTGTGGAGTGGAAGCACTTTGTGCGCCAGGCCGGCCTGGACCACTGACCCTGGCATGCCCCAGACGATGCTGGTGGCTTCATCCTGCGCCAGCACCATGCCCCCCTGGCTGCGGATAAGGCGACAGCCGGCGAGGCCGTCGGAGCCCATGCCGGTGAGGACTAGAGCGACAACGCCGGAGCCATAGACCCTGGCGACACTGCGAAAGAGCACATCCACAGCCGGACGGCAGTGATTTTCCGGCGGATCCTGGTTGAGGTGAATGGTGGCCGGCTTGCCCGTGCGAGTCGAGGCAATCACCTGCATGTGCCAGTTGCCGCGGGCGATGTAGACGGCGCCCGGCATCACCGGCTCGCTTTCGGAGCCTTCGCAGACTCGCAGGCCGCATCGCCGGCTGAGCCGCTCCGCAAAAAGGCGCGTGAAGACCTCAGGCATGTGCTGCACGATAACAATCGGCAAGGGAAAGTCGGCGGGCAGCGTGGGAAGAAGCACGTCAAGAACCGCCGGGCCGCCTGTCGAGACGCCGATCGCCACCACGCGCGGCAACGCCGACGACACGGGCCCTGCGACGGATGCTGCCAACCCAGCCGGCGCAAGTCGCGGTGCCAATGGATCGATGGCGCATGGTTGCGACGCCCTGGTGAGCGCATGGATCTTGGGAATCAGCTCCTGGGCCAGCGCGCGCACCGCAGCCTCACGGCCGGGCTGGCCCGAGGGTTTGGCAACATAATCGCTCGCGCCCACGGCCAGCGCTTCGATCGTAACTTTGGCGCCGCGCTGGGTAAGCGAGCTGCACATGATGACCGGAATCTTGTGGCCGCGTTCGCGCAGCTGGCGCAGCGTCACGAGGCCGTCCATGACCGGCATTTCGACATCGAGCAGAACCAGATCGGGTGAATTGAGCGCCAGGGCGTTCAGCGCCGACGCGCCATCTGCCGCGGTCCCGGCCATCTCAAAAGCTGGGTCGGTGGCGATGACCGAGCGCAGCAGGCTGCGCATCACTGCCGAGTCGTCTACGATCAGGATCCGGGTCCGCCGGGCGGGCGCCATCGATCAGGCCTCCGCTAGGCCGAGCATGGCCAGCTTTTCGCTCAGAGCCTCTTCATCGAAGGGTTTCATCAGGTACTCATCGGCGCCGCACTCGAGTGCGCGAATAATAAAATCGTTTTCGGCTTCTGTGGTGACCATCAGGACTTTCAGATCGCGGAATCCGGCTCCGCGCAAATGGCAAAGCATCTCCACGCCATTCATCACCGGCATGTTCCAATCCACCAGCGCGAGATCGAATGCAGGACTGCTCTCGAGCCGCTCCAGGCCTGCGCGCCCGTCTGCGGCTTCTTCGCACTCGATCCCTTTTTCTTCCAGCAAGCCGCGAACATAGTCCCTCACAAAACGCGAACCGTCGACGATGAGTGCCCGCATGATCTCCTCCCCAAAGAGGCGCTTCGCGCGCCGCGCAGTTTCAGGCTGCCCGGCCCGCGCCCGACGGCGACGAGTCGTGCCGCGTTGCGTCCAGCCGCATTGGTTCAAGACGTTCTGGATCGAGCATCACAAGCAGGCCGTCTTTGAGCTTGTAGGCTCCGGCCAGCAATTGCCTGGGGCGCTCCTCAAGGATCGAGGGGTTCGGTTCATAGTCGGCAGCGGACGCCGTGAGCACTTCACCTACCGAGTCGACAAGCAGGCCGAAACATCCCCCTTTGCTTTCGAGGACAAGAATGTCCTGGGCGCCCTCTTTTAGCGGCAGGGCTAGCAACTGGCGCAAGCTGACAGTGGTAAGCACGTCGCCTCGATAATGCACGAGGCCGCCGACATAGGCCGGCGCCAGTGGCACCGGTCGCGGCCGCGCCGCACCCACGATCTCAAGAATGTGAGTAATGGGCACGCCGAACAAAACTTTCCCGACGCGCACTGAGCAAACTTCAACCAAAGATTGCGCCTTCTGCTGACTGCGCGATGCTGTTGGAGCCCGATTCATCCCACTTCCTCCGCAACGAGTTGAGCTTCCCCGGCCGTTTCCTCGAGCGCGGGAAGGGGCGGCACACCGCCGAGGTTGATGACGCCGGTCACACGTTGTTTGAGCAGCGTAACGCCGTCGGTTTGCCGGCTCGATCCCGCCTCAAACAGGCTGTCGCCGGCGGCTACATCCAGCACATGCGAAACCGCAATACCCATCTGGCGGTTGCCCTCGCGGCACACGACCACCACAATCTTGGCCTCGGGATCACCCTCGCCCGCTGCGAGAATGCCGGCTGCATCTTCAACAGGAAGCAACTGGCCCTCGAAGTTGAGTAGAGGACGGGGTCCAAAGTACTCGATGCGCGAAAGCGGCATTTGTTCGATGCGCAGCACGTCGCCCAGCGGAACGGCGGCGTGACGCCCGCCGGCTTCCACCAGCAGGTAATCCATCCTCGCGGCTTCGGTCCCGCATTCTTCCTCTCCGCCGCGCGTCGATTCTTCTTCGTTGTGCATGGATATGCCGGCGCGCACGGCGATCAGTCCGGGATCGAGGATCAGGGCCAGTTCGGCATTGCCCAGCACCGTGGCTCCCGAGTAAAGCCCGATATCCTTCAGCACCGCAGAGAGCGGCTTGACCACGATCTCTTCGGGGTCAGCGAGCGAGTCGACCACCAGTCCGAAGCGGCGGCCGTCGGCATCGAGCACTGCGATAAAGTTGCCCCGGTCGCCGGCCAGCCTCCATTCGCGCTCCGGCATCAGCAGACGGTCAAGGAAAACCAGCGGCAGCAACTGGCCGCGCAGGCGGTAGAGCGGCGCGTTCTCAATCCACTCGAAGGCCGTAGCGGCCTGTTCCGGTGGAATGTGCACCAGCTCAGATAGTGCGGCCTGCGGCAGCGCGAAGCTCTGGTTGAGGCTGCGCACAATGAGCGCGGGGATGATGGCCAGCGTGAGCGGAATGCGAAGGCGCAGAGTGGTTCCCCTGCCCACGCGCGAGTCGACCTCGACCTTGCCGCCAATCTTCTCGACGTTGGTGCGGACGACATCCATACCTACGCCCCGTCCGCTCACATTGGTCACCTCAGCGGCAGTGGAGAAGCCGGGCAAAAAGATCAGCTGCAGCAGTTCGCGTTCCGAGAGCTGGGTTGCGCGCTCCGGGGCGATGAGCTTGCGCTCGATGGCTTTGCTGCGGACCTTCTCGACCGCGATGCCGGTGCCGTCGTCGCTGATTTCGACGATGACGTGGCTGCCCTCCTGCACCGCGCGCAGAGAGAGCAAGCCTTCGGGATCTTTGCCGGCAGCGTGACGCACCTCGGGTAGTTCAATGCCGTGATCCAATGCGTTGCGGACAGCATGCGTGATCGGATCCTTGATGGCTTCGAGCAGGCTCTTGTCGAGCTCCGTCTCCTGGCCCTCGGTCTGCAGGCGGACACGGCGCCCGAGCGACTGGCTCAGGTCACGCACCATGCGCGGCACCTTGGAGAAGACATTTGAGACCGGCTGCATCCTGGCCTTCATCACCGCCTCACGCAAATCGGCGGTGACCATGTCCAGGCGGCGCGAGAGCAGCGTCATGTTTGCGTCGGCGGCGGTGGCCTGCAGAACCTGGTTGCGCGTGAGCACCAGTTCGCCCACCAGGTTCATCATGCGGTTAAGCAGGGCGACGTCGACACGCAAGGTGCTTTCCGCGGCAGAAGATGTGGCGGGTGCCCTTCCGTTGGAAGCATCGGCGGCCGGCGCAGAGATGGCCGCAACCGGCGGATCAGGCGTGAGCGCTGCAGGCTCCGGCACGAGCAATGCGGCTTCTGACGCCGCAGCGACTGCGGGCGCTGCGGAGGGGGCAACGGCTTCGCGAGGCGAATTGGCGCGGGATCTGGCCCCGGCCGCCACCGCGACTCGTGCCGGCTCCCGCAACAAGTCGAGTCGGCCAATCAGTAATGCGTCTTCGCCCGTGCCCTCGGTCTCTTCGGCCTCGATGGTCTTCAGGATCGTGCGTAAGCTATCAAGTAATTCAAGAAGTGCGGAGATCATTGGGGCATCGGCAGCCAGTTTCCCGTCACGCAGCACGCCGAGCAGGTTCTCCCCGGAGTGAGCCAGCTTCTCAAGCCGCTTGAAGCCGAGAAACCCCGTGGTTCCCTTGATCGTGTGCACCGAACGAAAGATCTCGGCCAGCAGGGCGGCATCCTGCGGTTTTTGCTCCAGTTCGGTCAGGCACCGCTCCATGCGGTCGAGGCCTTCCTGGCTTTCAATCAAGAATTCCTTCGTCAGATCGTCCATTGCGCACACTCATCCTGCGGGCGAGATTGCGGGTTCGCGCGGCAGGCAGTCAACAGGGTTATCGGAGAATCGGCGCACAACTTGAGAGAGGCAGGGAGTAGCCAGTAGGAGTGGGGAATAGCGCTAGTTCGCCGATGGCATTTCCACGTGGTCCACCACGAGAACCTGCACCGGACCTTTTTGGGGCACGAGCTTCAGTCCAAGCTGCTCCTCAAGCGCGGTGAAGATCGAGGGAGGTGCGCTGGAGTTGCTCGTCGCGGCTGAAGCAGCGTCGTCCGGCGTCCATTTCAACGTCAGATGATAGCGTCCTGCAATGCCTGTCCGATCGAGAACCGGGCGTCCAAGCTCGTCCGCTAAAACCTCGGCGAGCAGTGCGAGGCTGTTCGATCCCTGCACTTCGAGATGGTCCCTCCAGGAATTGACCACCGTGCCGCCGTCATTGATGTCGCCGAGCTTTGCGCCGCCTTTCGCGATCACGAGTGCGTAGATCGGCATCTCGCGCGTCTCGGTGTGCGTCGCGAGCTTGAAGCGGTTCGCGAGCAGCGCCTGCAGCATCTGTTCCTTCACTTTTCGTCCGGCATCGGAGCTCATCTTGCGCAACTGCTGATCGACCGCTGGATCGGCCTTGGCGTCGATGCTAAAGTAGGTGGACCTGGCCCAGCCGGGAACATCGAGGATGCGTGTATCCGGCATCTCGTAAGCCCATTGAATGAGCATGACGACCGACATGTTCTCGGCTTTGAAGTGCCCGTCGAACGGCGAGCTCCAGATGGAGTTATGTTCGTGCGGCTGGGATTCATGCAGGTGGATCGCGGCGACATCGAACTGCGGCGCAGCTCCCGGCGCGGTTGCTGCCTGCGCTGGAGCAGGTTGTTGCGCAGGCGCCGCAGCAGAAATAAGGAAGGCCGGGCACAAAGCCAGTAGCAACCGGATCGGGTTGCGCCGCGGGAAATACATGGCTGCCTCCAACCGAGTGTACACAAGAGGTTGAAATGGATTAGCCTCTTATCTTCACCCATATGTGGGCGCGGAGATCCTTGAACGATGACGAAGGCGAACCAGCCGCCGCTCGAAAAGCTGCTCGAACTCGCGCGGCAGGCGGCTGAACATTCCTATTCTCCCTACTCAAAATTCCGCGTGGGAGCGGCATTGCGCCTTGCCAGCGGCGAGATCGTCACCGGAACCAACGTCGAAAACGCGAGCCTGGGACTGACCATCTGCGCCGAGCGGGCGGCCCTCGTGCGCGCTGTAACGCAATTCGGACCAAAGATCCGCATCGCAGCTGTGGCGGTTGCCAACCTGAATGGCTTGCCCAGTCCGCCGTGCGGGGCGTGCCGGCAAATGCTTGCCGAGTTTGCATCGCCGGAGGCTCCGATCGCGTTTCCCTCGGCGCGCGGAATCAAGACCATGACCTTCAACCAGCTGCTGCCGGTGGGGTTCGAGTTCAAATTGAAATAAGGCGCTCATTCGATGACCAGGACCCAACGCACTCAGACCACAGATTCCGCTACCACCCCGCTGCACATGATCGACATCATCCGCAAGAAGCGCGATGGCGAGGCGCTGGATACGCGCGAGATTGGCTTCGTGGCGGCTGGTGCGGCGAATGGCTCGATCCCTGCCGACCAGCTTGCGGCGTGGCTGATGGCCGCATGGATTCGCGGGCTCTCGCTCGACGAAACGCGCGCCCTCACGCTCGCCATGCGCGACTCGGGCGAGAAGTTCTCGCCGGCGCAACTGGGCAAGCAAGCGGTGGACAAGCACTCCTCGGGCGGAGTGGGCGACAAGACCAGCTTCCTGGTTGCGCCGCTGGCCGCGGCGTGCGGCGTGGCCGTGCCCATGATCAGCGGCCGGGCGCTCGGTCACACCGGCGGCACTCTCGACAAACTGGAAGCGATTCCGGGCTACCGCACCGCGCTGACACTCGCCGAATTCGAAGCGGTGCTGAAGAGATGCGGCGCATCGATCGTGAGCCAGACGCCGGAATTAGTGCCCGCCGATCGCGTACTCTACGCATTGCGCGATCGCACCGCGACGGTCGAGAATCCAGGCCTGATCTGCGCGTCGATCTTGAGCAAAAAACTTGCGGCGGGGCTCAATGCGCTGGTGCTCGACGTGAAGACCGGGTCGGGGGCCTTCCTGCGCAAGATGGAGGACTGCGAATTTCTGGCGGCCCTGATGGTGGCCACGGCCGAGGCTGCGGGAACACGCACCGTGGCGTTGCTGACCGACATGAGCCAGCCGCTCGGCCGCGCGGCGGGCAATTGGATCGAGGTGGCCGAGTGCGTGGAACTGCTGCGCGGGCAGACTCCGCCGCGAAGCCCCGAAAGCAATTTTGACCTGCGCGAGCTTTCGCTCATCCTGGCAGGGTGGATGATCCATCTTGGCGGCAAGGCGAAATCGCCGCAGGAAGGCTACTCTCTGGCGGAAGCCGCCTTGGCTGACGGCGCTGCGCTGGCCGTCTTTATGAAGATGGTGGATGCGCAGGGAGGAGATGTTTCGGTCTTCGACGATCTGGCCGCATTTCACAAGCCCGGCGCCACACAGGTAGTCGAGGCATGGGAGAGCGGATTCGTGGCGGAGATGGATACCACCGCGCTGGGTTGGGCGGTGCAGCGTACCGGCGCGGGGCGCGAAAAGGCTGGAGAACCTGTCGATCCGCATGCGGGGATTCTTTTCCACGCGCGGCGCGGAGCAGAGGTGAAGCGCGGCGAACCGCTGGCGACAATCTACGCAACGCGGGCCGAACTGCTGGCCGAGCCGGCCGCGATTCTCAGGCGCGCCATTCGCGTTTCCAAAACGCCGCCGCATGCGGTGCCACTGGTGGGCAAAGTGTTTACGCGCGCCGATGCGGAAGAGTATCTCAGCAGCAAGTGATCAGTGATTAGTGGTCAGTGGTCGGTGATCAGTCTCTGCTGGCGCCGACCTAAGAATTGAATCGGTTCAAAACAACTTTGCGATGTGGCGTGCTCGCTGTTTGGGCTAAAGAAGGCTACACTGACCACTGATCACCGACAACTGACAACTGTTCTTAAGGAGGCAACCGCATTGGCTCGATTCACTGGGGTGTTGGGGATTCTGGCCGTACTCGCGGCCGCATATCTTTTTTCCACTGATCGCAGACACATCCGCTGGCGCACGATTTTCTGGGGCATTGGCCTGCAATTCTGCTTTGCGTTCCTGGTGCTGCGCTTCAGCATCGGGCAGGGTGTGATGACCTGGGCCGGCGCCGTCGTGACGAAGATGCTTTCCGCGACGTTCGCCGGCACGCAGGTGCTCTTCGGTGAGTTCGGCCTTCCCAACTCGGGCGCGTTTGGCAATCTGCTGAGTCAGCTCCCGAACCATACAGCGAACCAAGGCGCGGTCTTCGCCTTCCAGGTGCTGCCGACCATCATCTTCATCTCCGCGTTTTTCGCCGTTCTCTACCACATCGGCGTCATGCAGATCATCATTCGCGCCATGGCGTGGGTGATGTTGAAGACCATGCGCATCTCGGGCGCCGAGAGCATGAATGTGGCGGCCTCGATTTTCATGGGCCAGACCGAGGCCCCACTCACGATCCGGCCGTTCCTGTCGAAGGCCACTCGCAGCGAGCTGATGACCATCATGACCAGCGGTATGGCGCACGTCTCCGGCGGGATCATGGCCATGTACATCGCTCAGGGCGTCGAGGCGCGGCACCTGCTTTCAGCCGTCATCATGACTTCGCCGGGAACGATTTTGCTGGCCAAAATGCTGGTACCAGAAACCGAGGTTCCGGCCACCGAGGGCCAGGTGGTCATTCCCAAGGACGAGCTGCACTCCGAGGAGAACTTCATCGGCTCTATCGCGCGCGGCACCATTGACGGCGGCAAGCTGGCGCTGAACGTGGCCATCATGCTCATCAGTTTTCTGGCGCTGGTGGCGCTTCTCGACATGGTGCTGGCCTGGGCGCACGGGCTGGCCTACACGCATTGGGTTCCTTCGAGCCTGGGGCAAATTCTGGGATTTGTTGGCGCGCCGGTGG
Organism: Candidatus Sulfuritelmatomonas gaucii; assembly: GCA_900290245.1. Classification (GTDB taxonomy): domain Bacteria; phylum Acidobacteriota; class Terriglobia; order Terriglobales; family Acidobacteriaceae; genus Telmatobacter; species Telmatobacter gaucii. Next base: position 11,899 of record OKRB01000081.1, read on the forward strand.
CGTGGCTCATCGGTGTGCCGTGGCGCGATTGCCCGGCCATCGGCAATCTGCTGGGCACGCGCATGGCGCTGAACGAGGTGATCGCGTATATCGGGCTCGGCGCGCAGAAGGCAACGCTGCTGCCGCGTTCATTCACCATTGCCACGTTCGCGCTATGCGGTTTCGCCAACCTGGGCTCGATCGGCATGCAGATTGGCGGCATCGGCGCCCTGGTTCCCGAGCGGCGCAACGACCTGGCAAAGCTGGGCGTGCGCGCCATGCTGGCCGGCACTATGGCCAACCTGATCTCCGCTTCCATCGCAGGAATTTTTCTGGGGTAGGTGAACGGCGAGTTACTTTGCGAATCTCGACGCGCTCCGCGCTCTTCTCTTCGCGGCCTCTGCTTCACGATCCTTCTTCGGCGCATTCGTCTGAAGGCGTCCCAGCAGCTTCGCTGACGCCACCGCTACCTCGCCAATCGCCTCGTCGAACGCTGCCGCGTTCGTGTTCGAGGGTTTGTTCAGTCCGCTGATCTTGCGCACGTATTGAAGCGCCGCCGCACGGACCTCCGCCTCTGTGGCGGGAGGCTCAAAGTTGAACAGCATTCGGATATTTCGGCACATAAGAAGAGCTGGAAGCGCAAAAGTCGGTGGCCTTATCCCGGATACACGCCCGTAATGTACCCCTCGAGCGCCTGAATGGCATGCTCCTGGCCGCTGATGACCCACTTCACCATATCGCCAATGGAGATGATGCCCACAACGCGGTCGCCATCAATCACAGGAAGGTGGCGGAAATGGCCCTCGGTCATCAGGTTCATGCAATCGTCGACCGTGTGTTGCGGAGTCACTGAGATCACCGGGCTGGTCATGATTTCGAGGACTTTCGTATCCCGGGATGCATGACCCTGGAGAATGCCTTTGCGCGCGTAGTCGCGTTCCGACAAGATGCCGACGAGACGCGAGCCCGACATCACCATCAACGCGCCGACATCATACTCGGCCATCAGCGACAGGGCCTCGTGGACCGTCTGCTCCGGAGAAACAGGCAGAACCTTGTTGAACGCCTTGTGCTTCAGCACCTGGTCAACGGTGTCGGTGATTCTCATCGGGTCCTCCAGGGATCTTAACCAGGGATAGGTCGCGGGAGCCTCGTGGTCTCCAAGGGTCTTCGCCGCCGTGGAAAAGCAGTATACGCTGGATCGCATTCAACTGTCGTACGCGCTGTTGCATAAACTGAGATGTGACCGGAATCACCTACGGTTGGTTAGGCCCCCCGGGTAGCCAGAAAAAAGACGTGATCAGCGTTACGCCCGCAGCCGGCGAACACGGTAGGCGATGGTCAAAAATGTGACTGTGCCGCAAGTGAAAAAACTGGCTCCCAATCCAATGATCAAGGCGTTGTCATGTTCATAAACGCCGTGGATGACGCCGAGGATCTGCAGGATGCAGAATCCGCCAAACGTGACCAGGGAGACGCCCTCGTCCGTTTTCTTGCGCCAGACGGCGATGGCTTGGGGGACAAAAAGCAGCGCATTGCCGATGAGGCCGAGTCCAAAGATGAAGGCCACGATTTGCCGCATGTTGCTGATTTCTCCGGGTGAGGATGGGAACGCTAGTCCCTATGCTCTCATCGAGCGCAGGTCGCGGCCGATCAGGTGGCCGCAGCAGGCTGGTTCTTGTGCATATAAGATCAATGGAAACAGCAATTTGCCGCACTTCAACTCGCCGCATCTAAATATGGAGTGCAGACTTTTGCCAGAACTTCAACCATTGCTTGGATCATCGCCTGCGGAATCGGCCTCGCGGGTTGCGGCGGATTCGTCGAAATGGTGTCTGACAATTCAGGTCAGGCCGTCCAGCAGCAGCCGGCCAGCTATCCTCCCGAGGAATTGAAGCCGGTTCCCCCGACTCCAATCGCGATCCAAAAGGCTGAGCTCGACGAGCCGACATGGGACCCGGCGTGGAACATGCTCATTGAGCAGGCGCTGCCTGCAAATCTCCTTTCCTCGCGGCGGGAAAAAGAAGTGAAACCGCTTTGCCCGCAATTCCGTCATTTGAGCAAAGGCCAACGGCGTGCATTCTGGGCCTATTTCTTCCAGGCATTGGCTGGAGCCGAGGCGGGGCTGAAACCGACCTCTGACGTGCATCACACGCAACCTGAGGTCGACGTGCCTGACCTTGTTACCCACCTCCCAGTCCACCAGCAGGGCTTGCTGCAACTCACCTAGATGGACGATTTGCGCTATGGCTGCAACTTCGACTGGCAGAGCGACAGGCATCTGCCCGAACGCGACCCTTCGAGGAGTATTCTTCTGCCCGAGAATAATCTGCTTTGCGGCTTGAGAATTGTCGAAGATCAACTGGTGAAGCGGCACGAGCCACTGCTCAGTGACAAGAGCTACTGGTCGACCCTGCGGCCGGACAATCAAAGCTTTGCCGTCTTTGAGAAGCAGATGGTGAACGTGCCGGCTTATTGTGAGCTGCACCCGAAGTCTCGCGAGCCGATCGAAGCCAGCCCAGCGCCCCTCGTGGAAGCGACCAGCCAGCCACCGAAAAAGGATCAGGACCAAGGCACAGACGATGCCCAATCGCCTTCCGAGTGGGCAAGCGCCAAGCGCTGAACGATGAATCAATAAGCGCCGGGTGGCCAGGCACAGAGCGACGGCGTGGGCAGATTCGGTGCTCGGATTAGTTTTCTGAGCGGCGTGGACGGCCCAAACGTGCTCCCAGGGCTCCGCCGGCGACGGCAAGGACGAGGATGACCAGCGCCAGCACGCCGATATTGAAAAGGACTGAAGCAGCGCGCCCTTCCGGCGAAAGCATCATCAGCTTCGTGGCGGCGATGGTCTGCGGATCAAAGCCGAGTGTGGATAACTGCTGGCTTCCCTGGTTGATCTGGTCCTGCCACATATCGTCGAATACCTTGCCCTGGCGGAGCCAGAAGCGCATGGCATAGAGAGTGATTCCCGTTGTTAATGCTGCGGTCCAACCGCCCAAAATGCCAGTCACGAGGCCAATGCGAGCGCCCGCGCCAATCGTGATCCATGCCGGCCGCCGTCCGCGCACGTAAAGGGCGACGACCCAAGCCGCTGCTGCGGGGATCAGCAGCAGCCCGAAAAGGCCAAGGCGCGTGAGGGCAGCGCAAAGCACACCCGCCGGAATGGCCAGGGCAAGAGCCGGCCGCAAGGCAGGTTTCCAGTCGACCGTGTTCGCATCCCGCACCACTTCGCCCCAGCGCTCAGGTTGCCCTGACGCCGCGGATGGGTCGGCGGAGTAGACGAGTTGCGGCAAACCGCAAACCGGGCAGAAGCAATCCACAGGCTGCACGGTCTGGTGGCAACGGCTGCAGGAGAGCTCCATATAGAAAGCCTATCGTATCGCGCTTGGCCGGAGCGGGCGCAAGGTGCGAGGCGGATGGCGCCAAGTCATATCCACACAGCGATTGAGGCGGAAGCTTCCAACGAACAACTCCTTCTTGCAACTAACCTTCTATTCCCATAGCACGGACTTGCGGCCGAATCGTAGCAAAGTGCTCAACGGTCGATTCGAAGATGGCAGGAAATGAGCGAATTCATCTTGCGCTTTTTCGTCGGCGGTTTAGTCGTCAGTTTTTTCGCGATGCTTGGAGACATGCTTCGTCCCAAGAGCTTCGCGGGACTGTTCAGTGCCGCGCCTTCCATAGCATTAGCAACGCTGACTCTAACGATCCACAAGTACGGAAGAGCCTATGCCGCCGGTGAAGCTGAAACCATGCTGCTCGGCTCGATCGCTTTTCTCCTTTATTGCGCGCTGGCCAGTTTCCTTCTTCGGCGCTTTCGGCCGAGTGCTTTCATCGTCAGCTTCGCGCTCCTGCCCGTCTGGTTGGTCATCTCCATTGGGTCATGGATGATTTTCAGCGGGAGGTGGTGATTTGATCTCCGCCAGAATATCGTCGTTGAAAGAAACGAAACCGCACGAATACTTAATACGATTCGCCTTTGGAGGAGGGGCAACAGTCCTCGCTGGCTTCATCGCAATGCGATTCGGCCCTGGCCCGGGCGGCCTATTTCTCGCTTTTCCGGCCATCTTTCCCGCAACTGCGACGCTGATCGAGGCGCACGAAAAAAAGCGCATGGCGAAGATCGGCCATGATGGAACCAATCGGGGACGCATGGCTGCAAGCATCGACGCGGCTGGCGCCTCGCTCGGCTGCATCGGGCTTGCCGGATTCGCCGTCATTCTCTGGCTCATGCTTCCAAAGCACAATGCATTTCTATACCTGGTCGTTGCACTCGCGGTTTGGGTGGTGCTTTCCGTCGTGCTTTGGAAGGTCCGCAAGAGTCGCTTATTTGGGATTCGGTTTGGAATGTCGAGGTGAGGCCGCAATGATGGCGGTACGCGACGATCTAAGGTTGGCGGAGGCCGCAGTCGCCCCGTCCGGGTCAACTACGCTTTCGCCGCAGGCAGGCCCAGCTTCTCGCCCACAATGGCCTCAGCCGCGGCAACGGCTTCGTCCAGTGTCATGTTCGTGGAATCCAGGAGAACCGCATCGGGCGCGGGCTTGAGCGGTGAATCGGCTCGATTGCGGTCCCGCTCGTCGCGGGCGCGCAGATCGCGAATGACCTCTTCCGGCGGAGTGGCGGACGAGCGGTCTTTCTCGCCGAGCTGATCGTAGCGGCGCTGGCCCCGTACTTCGGGAGCGGCATCGAGAAAGATCTTCACCTCGGCATGCGGGAAAACGACAGTGCCAATGTCGCGGCCCTCCATCACGACGCCGCCCTGCGCCGCGAGCTGCTGCTGCAGGCGGACCATCCAGGACCGCACTGCGGGAAAAACGCTTACCCTTGACGCCGCTTCAGTCACAGTTGGGTTGCGGATGAGACCGCTTACGTCCTCGCCATCGAGCAGGACGCGATTCTCCTCCTCGCCCGATTCAAGCTGGATAGAAGTTTCGTGGGTAAGGGCTTCGAGGGCGCTGCTGTCATCCAGAGGAATCTCGGCGCGCAACGCCTTCAGCGCGAAAGCGCGATACATCGCGCCCGTTTCAAGGTTCAGCAGGCCAAAATACTGCGCCAGGTGGCGGGCGATCGTACTTTTTCCGGCGCCGGCGGGGCCATCGATGGCGACAATCATTCGGCGGCCCGGTTTTGAGGCAGCAATGCCGTTCTCGTTCCCGCTCATCCGCGTTTCTTTGAACTCCGCCTTGATGGAGCGGTAAATCCGTAGCGCCCCCGGTTGCCTGACTTCGTTGAAGCTGTCAAAGCGGGCTTGCGGTTGCCGCGCGCGCCAAGCTTTTCGCCGCGCACGTCCTTGCGAGATACCCCGGGGCGGCGGGAAACAGGCTTTGCGGTTGCTTTGCCCGCGCTCGCGTAGCCGTTGCGCAAACTTCTCGATGCAGCAGGCTTGTTTGTCCGCATTTTTGCGGCACCACTGGAGTGGCCATTGCTGTTCGCATGGAAACGGCCCGCACCGTGCTTGTCATGGCCGTTCTTGGCTGCTCCCTGCGCCCACCGCGCCGCATGGCCATGGCGCGAGCTGCCTTTGGCGCGCGCCGCGCCGGAACGTGTGGCTCCGCGAACGTTGCGGCCTGCATGACGTGCCACGCGGGCGCCCGCGGAGCTTTGGCCCGGCTTGTGGCTGTGCGAGCGAGCAGGTTGACGGTTGAGATTGGGCCGCGCTACAGCCGGTCTGTCTTTGGCATCGACGTCTGTGTCGGCCTTGCGAACTTGCGAAGCTTCCGCGGGCTTTTCCATGCGGGCCGGAGCAGAAGCGGCAATTGGCGCCCGCGCCACCGGCTCCCGCGGCACATCCTCGCGTTCATAGGAACGCAGGAAGTAACTGGAGGCGGGCATGGATGAGCTCGCGTAGACCGTTGGAGGCGGCGCGAACTCGGGGAGCGTTCCAGCCACGTAGAAGTGCGGGGCGTGCCCGAAAGAAATGGTGTGCACCTGCCGAGTGGCCACCAAACCACGAAGTACCTCGCGGACCTTGCTGCGCGCGGTCAATGGGGCGAGGAACAATTCCACTTCTTCCATGCTGGCGGCGATCACGGCTTGCAGGTAGATGGAGGCGAGCACCGAAATCGCGGTGACTTGCGAAGTTGAAGCACCCTCGGCAATGGCTTTCTGGAAGCGCAACCGCAGAAGCTGCCATTGTGCGGCCTTGCCGGGAGCCGAGACCACTGGAATGATGCGAAGCTGCTGCCAAAGCTCGGTAATGGCGCGCAGAACCGCAGACTCCGAAACTTCGCGGCCCAGCGCATGCCGCAGTTGAGAAATCGTGGCGTCGCCACCTTCAAGAAGCTTATAGGCCTGGATAGCGAGAGGCGAAACCTGCCGCGAGCCAGTCAATTGCGGGCTCCGCCGCCAATCGCGATCCCCGCGAAGGGCGTATACGTACGGCAAAACCCATCCGGCCACGACAAAATCAGGCTGCTCGCCCGGCTGGCCAAGCAGGTTCAGGCGCACGGCTACGCCGTCCGCTTCGAGGCGGATCAGCAGTTCTTCAGCCAGTGCGACAGTTTTGGCTCCGGGAGCGGAATTTCGCTCACCTGCAACGGCTTCAACAAATGATGGCGCAATAAACGCAGAAAACTGCCGCCGCGGGAGGAAAAGGCAGAGCCCCGTCTCCTCGAGCCAGATTCGGGCGTCTTCGAGGGTAAGTGCCCGATTTCCGTTCAGGCGCATCCTTTCGGAGCGCGATGCTTCCAATTGTTCCGCTGTCAAAGAAACCTCGCTTCCAGGTTGGCAATCACTCCGTGCAACCCTCGCTCCTGAGAGCGGGGCGGGCCACCTTCCAAGTCCTCTAAATCCTTTGAAAGGCCCGCTGGATCTCCTTCCAAGAATACAGCAAAGCAATTGGACGTCCGTGCGGGCAGCTGGTTGGGTGGCTGGTCTTCGCCAGTTCTAACAATAACCATTCTATACGTTTTGGATCAAGAGGTGTATTCACCTTAATCGCCGAATGGCAGGCAATTGACGCGGCAATGCGGGTGCGGAGTTTCGTAAGCTCCTCATTTCGAAAGGGTTCTTCAGAATCTTCCGCAGTCTGCTCGATGACCTCGCTCAACATTCGCTCGAGTTCAGCGCCGGCCAGCCCCACCGGGGCCGCCTTCACTGCAAGTGTTTGTGGCCCAAAGGGTTCCACCTCAAAGCCACTTTGTTCCAGCTCCCGGGCGATGCGTGCAAAGACCACCATTTGTTCAGGCTTCAGCTCTACCAGCAAGGGCATCAGCATGCGCTGGCGCTGGACTTTTTCCACTTGGCGATCTTGTAGGATCTTCTCAAAAAGAACACGCTCATGCGCAACATGCTGGTCGATGATCCAGAGCCCATCGTCGCCAGCCGCCAGAATGAACGATTCGCGCAACTGCCCAAGCGGTTTTAGAGACCCCAGGCGATTGAGATTGGCAGCCGCCTGTTCCGCCTCGACCTGGGCAGCGGCCGAGCCCGAACCGTCGGTGTAACTCGCTGCACCATTGAGAGTTGGGCTGCATACTCCGGCATCGGGAACCGCCGGCGGCGTGAACAGGGCCTTTGCTGCCTCGCTCCATTGCTCCCGGTCAAAGGAACCCGCGCTCAAAGGCTGCCCGTCGGGAATCGTTCGCGCAGCGAAAGGCAAGCTCCCGGGAACTGGAGACGGCAGCCGGGGAGTCAGGCGGAATGGTTCGGCGTCAGCTCGTACGGCAGCGAATGCACCAGGATCGGAATCCGGAGGCAGAGCGCCGTCCGGTTGCATCGAGACCCCCGCGCTGCCGGGCGCGCCAGGAAGCGGCGAAGCGGCTGGCGGCATCAGCGAGGGGCTTGCCGAGGGCTGCGAGTCGAGTGCGGCCAGAAAGCCCGCTGCGGGCCGCGCCTTGATCAGAGCTGTGCGCAGGCTGTCGCGGACAAAGTCGTGGATAAGACTCTGCTGGCGGAAGCGCACCTCCGTCTTGGCTGGATGCACGTTGACGTCGACCTCCTCGGGCGGCATTTCCAGGAAGAGAAGCACAACGGGGAAACTCGTTGGCGGAATGACATTGCGATAGGCCTCGGTGATCGCATGCAAAAGGAGCCGGTCACGAATGAGGCGCTTGTTCACGAAGATGTAGATTGAATTGCGATTCAGTTTTTGCAGCTCCGGCTTGGAGTAAAAGCCGGAGATGCGCACAGTGCCGGGCTTCCGCGGCGGCTGATCAGGATCCTTCCTCCACGGCGGCGGTTCGGGCAGGCCTGCATGTTCGAACGGCGCCTCGGCCGCCACGGGCAGTAGTTGCGAAAGTGTCTCCTTGCCGAAGATCTGGTAGATGCGCTCCGCGGTCCGCGTTACGGGCGGGGCAGAAACGATCGTGTGGCTCGCCGACAAAAGCTCGAAGTGCCTTTCCGGATGGGCGAGCGCATAGTGCGTGACCAGCGCGGTCACGTGGGCCAGCTCAGTGGCTTCGGCACGCAGAAATTTGCGCCGCGCAGGCGTGTTGAAGAACAGATCGGCGACGGCAATCGTGGTTCCACGCGGCAAAGCGGCGTCTTCAACCCGATGAATCTTGCCGCCGGCAATCTCCATGCGAGTGCCGTCACCCTCTTCGCCCGCGGATGTCTCCAGCGTCACGCGCGCAACGGAAGCGATCGAAGGCAGCGCCTCGCCGCGGAATCCCAGGGTGGCAATCGAAAGCAGGTCGTCGGCGGTGCGAAGTTTCGATGTGGCGTGGCGTTCGAAGGCCAGCAGCGCATCGTCGCGATTCATTCCGTGGCCGTCGTCGGCGACGCGAATCAGCTTCCGGCCCCCGCCCTCGACTTCGACGCGAATGCGCATGGCCCCGGCGTCAAGAGCGTTCTCCAGCAATTCCTTCACCACCGAGGCGGGGCGGTCGACGACCTCGCCGGCAGCGATCTGGTTGGCAACCTGATCGGGAAGGATGCGAATGTGGCCCATCGAAACTCAGGGTAACGCAATTCGATGAGCCAATCCTGTGCGAGACAGGGGACGAAAATCGTGCATCCCACCCAAGCCATCCTTGGATGGGGCACAAGGAGTGGGCCCGCAGCTAGTTCGCGGCTTCCTTCTTCGTATGCACTGCAGCGGGCTTGACCTTCGCGCGATTCGCAGGCGCAGTTGCATTGGCCATTGCCGGCGCGTTGGGTTGCGCCGTCGTCGGCGACAGCATCGTCGCCTTTTCGATCACCGCTTCCGGCGCGGTCGTGGTAAAGCCCGGATTATTGGTTAGCTGCGCGCCAAACCACTGCGGCGGCAGATACCACTTCGTGTCTCCGGATCCGCTCAAATAGTCATAGATAAGCGGCATGTTGGCAGGCACCGCGGCGTGGTCGCGCTCAGAGAGAGCGACGTAGGCCTTCAGCTCGCCTGCAACCTGGTCGCGGTTCGTTGGATTCTCCTCCATCAGCGCGACGGCATATTCCAGGTGCGCTGCGGGGATTGCGCCGCGATCCGCATCAAGGCGGAGCGCTGTGGTCAGGTGATTGAGCGCGTCCTGCCTCTCATCGGGTGTGCGCGCCGTCAGCCGTTCCAGCTTGGCCAGGTAGAAGTGAGCATAGGCATCGTCGGGCCGATCCTGCACGGCGCCGTCAAGATTCCTCTTGGCCACGGCGAACAGATCGAAGTCCATCGAGAGGATCCCGTTGTCGCGCCTGACGGCGGAGATCATGGGAACAAAGTCGGGGCCGCTGGACTTGAATCCGCTTCCCTTGGCCTTCATTTCAATCTCCGCGTGAAGCTCCCCGTTCAGCAACACCTGCAGGCGGGCGGACCGCTCTTTCAAGCGCGGTGCGCTGCCCATAAAGCCCAGGCCCATGCGGGAATCCACGGTGACCATTTGATTGAGCGCGTCGAACAGGTGCTGCACCTGGCGCGGATCGTAGCCCGCTTCCATCATGTACTTGGTCGCCAGTTCATCGGAGTCATCCTCTTCTTTCGAGGCCCATTGCACGGGCTCGATCTGGGGATGAATGAAGTAGTGGCCTACTTCCATTCCCGTGGCGAGGCCGGCGCTACCACCAAGGAGCGAGCCGCCCAGCCGAAAGGGAATCATGGCGCCGCCGATGCCTGCTCCCATCACCGTAGAGGCCACATCGGTGATGACCTTCTCCTTTTCGGCCTTTTCCTTCGCCAGCTCGATTTCCACCTGCTTGTCGCGAATGCGCAAATAGGCTTGGCGCAGCTCAATGTGGGCAATCTCGTGCCCCAGCACATAAGCCAGTTCCGATTCGCTGTTGAGCATGGAAAGCAAGCCCGTGGAGATGTAGATGGTTCCCGTAGACAACGTGAGCGCCTTGGGAATGGGATCGTAGAGCACCCGGAACGTGTACAGGTTTGGCGAGCCCTTGGGAACCAGCCGCTGGCCAAACTCGTTGACGTAGCTCTGCACCACCGGATTGCTATAGAGGCGCTGCCGATCGAACGCATCAGCCGAAACACTGTCCTGTGACACGCCCAGGTTTTCGGTGAGATTGATGCCGTACGCGAGCTGCATGTCGCTCCTGCGCAAAGCGTCCCATTGCTGCTGAATGTCATCCGCGACCTCGGGCATCTGCTCGATCTTGGCAATCTTGTCCTTATCCACGTTGCTCAGATCGGCCGGAGCATCTGGCGATTTCTTCTGCTTTCCGTTGAGAACATTGCCGAGCTGGCCTAGCTGGGCTGAAGATTTTGGGGCTGAAACTCCGCAGAGGAGCACTGCACACAACGCGACTGCAAGGGGCTTATACACGGAACCTCCTGTCAATTCGAACGCGGCGCCAAGGTGACGCCGCCGACCGCCGGTTGCTGGGGAGGGGAAGGCCCGGTTGAAAAGAGTATAGGCCTGATTTTCCTTGCCAGTCAACGATTCTGCGGGGTGATTCATGGCGGCCAATCCAGGAAGGCCTACGCCTTTCCCGTGACCTCAAGATCAAGGCCTGGGACCTCTTATCAGGGGAAAAATGGGTCGCCCTGAACCTGGTTGCCGCATTTTCGGAAGGCTAGACCTGCGGTTTTCAATCGGTTCAGCGATCAGCGAGCCGACCAGTCGGCCAGGCGAATTGACGGGATGACCAGGCGCGTACTGAAGTGATCGACCGCGGCGTAGCTCTTGATGAGTACCTGAGCGCTTCCAATCTGCGATCCATCAACCGGGTAGCTTACCAAGCCCGCCGAATCGCGGAAGTTGAGGTTGGCGCCCTCGCGCATGAGGATGTCGGGCGGCTTGTACCGGCCAAAGTACGGGGAATAGTCGTTGAGGCACCCGTGAATCACGGGATTGTGAGCGCCGCTGGCGGGGTTCGCCAGCAAAATGGTGCCGCATTCCGGCTCCGAACCGGCCGCCAGGCAGCGAACTTCAATCGCGGTGCGGCTGTCGTTCAGCTTCGTCTTGCACCAACCGACATTTGGCAGGTGCTGATCTGCATCGAGCGCCGGCAGGGCACTTGTGGAGACCAGCCTCAACACGGTCGCCGAGTAATCCACTTGCAGCGTGACGGAGCTGGTCTTCAATTGGCTGAGGATTCTGGCGCGAACGTGAAGCGGCTCGAATGAGATCACGGGCCCCTGGACCGCGGGGTCATTGGATACTTCGAATCCGCCGGCTTCGCCTGCCGGGCTGATGGATTTCCCCTCCCTGCCATTCGCATCGACGAGATGAGTCTCGGCGCGGTCGATTTTCAGAATTGTTCCGCTGGGAAGGCCGCTGACTGCGAGAGGAATGTCGATCTCTGCAGACTCTTCCGGCGCCCGCAAACTGGTTGTGCCCATCTGCACTTTGGCTCGCGGGTCTGGATCCGAAGAGACCGGCGAGTGGAGGGTGCCCAGCGCGGGATCAAATTGAACTGCGATGGCGGCGCTGACGTCGGGTGCGTGAGAAAGAGCCTTCTGCAAGCGATAGGCCGCACGCCACGGGAGCGCCTGGGTGATCAGGCAAAGCACGACGGCTGCGCCAAGAACGTAGCGCGAGACGCGGGCATCGCGCCGAAAGTACTGCAGGCCGAGAATCGCAACTGCGGCCGCGAGGTAGATCAAGAGCCGTTCGGTCTGCGGGATCCAGGCGACGCCGGTTTCCGCCGTAGGCCCCAGCGGGTTCCCTCCGTTCCAGGCCGCGATCACAAACTCAAGTCCAATGACTGCGATGAAGATGGCAAACGCTCCGCCCAGCGCTTCGGTCAGGTTCCTGGTGAGTGACACAAATGCGAGTATGGGAAGCGTGAATCCGAGTAAGAAGTAGAGATTCTCGGTCAAAGCCGATGAAAAACAAGCCGAAAATGTGAATCCGTCAATCAGGCCGCCGGCGAGATTGGCAACCAGGAGGGGAAGTTGCGCGACGAGCAGAAGAAAAAGCAGTTTAGCCGCGAGCAGATCGCGCCGCCGGACGGGACGCGCAAGCCAGTCCTGCCGCGCGCTCACCAAGCCGTCGAGATGAACGAGCACCGCGGTGAGCATGGCCACGCCGAAGTACAGCATCAGCTCAAGCAGAAGCAGCAGCGATGAGAGCGCTTCGTTCTCTTCAAACTGGTGCCCCATCTTGAAGTGAACAACCGCGATGGCAAACGGCAAAGCCGCAACCGCAAGCCCGAAAAGCCGCAGCAGATGCCAATCCTTCTTGAATATGTGCCAGATCATCATCGCTTTCCTTTATTTAGGCCGCCCGATCTCTCACTGCGCGGGCCAGCGAAGTGAAGACGGTTCGCAGCGCTACCGGCTCTACATCGATTCTGCGAATGCCGCTGAGCTGCGATTGCAAACGCTCCTGAGAATCGCCATCTTTAAAACGCGAGTCGATGAACTCGAGGACGTTGCCGTCGGTGGAAACGCGCAACCAATCATCGGGCAGCATGGCGGGCAGACGCGCCGGCTTCTCGAAAGTGATGCGCACGGCGCGGAACCGGGCGCGAAGGTCGTCCATGGGCTCGTCAAAAAGCAGGCGGCCCTCCTCGATAAAGGCAACATGCGTCGCCACGCCCTCAATCTCCCCGAGCTCGTGCGTCGAGATCAGAATGGTCGTTTCGCCGGCCTGGCCGAGGATTCCGTCCATGAATTCATCGCGCACCAGCGGGTCGAGGCCGCTGAATGGTTCATCCAGCACGAGTAGCCGTGGGCGAAACGGCAGCGCGCAGGCGAGTGTCATTTTCGTCCGCATGCCATGCGAGAGCGCGCCGATCTTGCGGCCGCCGGGCAGCCGCAGTTGCCCGCGCAATAACGCTTCAAGATCGCGGTCCCATCGTGCATAGAAGGGCCGCAGGTAAGCGAAGTACTCGTCGACCGTCAGGCGCTCCGGCAATTCCTGATTTTCCGAGACGTAGCCGATCTGGCTGAGTTCGCGGGGTGAGATCCGGCGCGAGTCAACGCCCAGCACGGTGGCGCAGCCGCGCGTGGGCTCCATGATGTTCATCAGGATCTTCATGGTTGTGGTTTTTCCCGCTCCGTTGGCGCCGATCAAGGCATAGGCACTGCCTTCCGTGACGTGCATGCTGATCCCCCGCAGCGCATCGTGCCGGCCGAAGCTCTTCCATAAGTCTTCAATACGGATCATCCAAGCGCCGCCTCCTGCGGCTTTTCGATCTTTGCCCATTGTTCTTCGATCGCTTCGAGCAGTTCGGGCAATTTCAGCTCCACGCGGATGGCCTCGACCACGATGTGCTCGACCTCCTGTTGCAGCAGTCGCTTGCGGTCACCACGCCGTGGCTCCGGCCTTCTGGCAACTACGGTTCCGATTCCCTGCCGCACTTCGAGCCACCGGTCCTGGATGAGATACTGGATCGCCTTGTGCGCGGTGTTGGGATGGATTTTCAGGTCGGAGGCCAGCGCGCGGACCGACGGAAACGGCTCCCCGGGCAGAAGCTCGCCGCTGATGAACGCCTTCTTGGCCGCGAAAATTACCTGGTCGATGATGGGCTCGCCGGCCTTGAGCTGGAACCGCAGAGGTGTCACATGGATAATGTGACAGATGGAACACTACGCGTCAAGCTGGCCGCTGCCACCAGGCTTGGGAAAACTGACGCCGCAATGAACGGCCGTCCGCAACAGATTTCACCATGCGAGATGTCAGCCCGAAGTGTGACCAATCGCACATGCGCTTCGCTGCTCCCACGCGACAATAGTCTGGACAGTCCCGGCAAGCTCTCGCTCTGCCGGGTGGGGAGAAATGATTCATGAGCGATCTTGCCACTTTGGCTGAAGCCGTTGCCGTTGATCCACTGATCGGCCATCCGCCTGACTACCACGTGTTCCACAAGTTCATCGCGCGCTGCAAGAATCTGCCGGCGATCACCACCGCCGTGGTATGGCCGATGACCGCTGTGGCCATGAGCGGAGCCGTCGAAGCTGCTGCCGCCATGCTGATCGAGCCGACTTTGATCGGTCCCGAAAAGGCCATGAAAGCCCTTGCCGCAAAGATCGGCGTGGATATCAGCTGCTTTCCGATCATCGACGCTGACACCGAGGCGCAAGCCGCCGAAGCAGCTGTCGCGATCTGCCGTTCCGGCGGCGCCCAGGCCCTCATGAAGGGCAGCCTGCACACCGATGAGTTGTTGAAGCCGGCCATGCAGCGCGATACCGGCCTGCGCACGGCGCGCCGCATCTCGCACGTGTTCATCATGGATACGCCCGCCTACGCGCGTACGCTGCTCATTACCGACGCGGCCATCAATATCACGCCCGAGCTCGAAGACAAAATTCACATTGTCCAAAACGCCATCGATCTGGCACACGCGCTGGGCATTCCCGAGCCCAAAGTCGCCCTGCTTTCGGCGGTCGAGACCGTGAATCCCAAGATCAAGTCGACGCTCGACGCCGCCGCACTTTGCAAGATGGCCGACCGTGGACAGATCACAGGCGGTATTCTCGACGGGCCGCTGGCCTTTGATACCGCGGTGAGCATCAAAGCCGCGCAGATCAAGAAGCTGGTCTCGGCGGTCACCGGGCAGGCCGACATTCTCGTGGTTCCCGATCTCGAGAGCGGCAACATGCTGGCCAAGCAGCTTGAGTACCTGGGCGGCGCGCAACTGGCCGGCATTGTGCTCGGCGCGCGCGTCCCGACCATCCTCACCAGCCGCGCGGATTCGGCCGAGACGCGGCTCACTAGCTGCGCTGTCGCCGTCCTCCTGCATTACGCGGCGCATCCGGCGGTGAAGGTATAGAGCTTATTGCTGCAAATATAGAACGCCATAAACAGAGCCAGAAGCAAAACGGGCGCCCTCCATCGGGCGCCCGTTTTGTCGCAATGTGAAATCTCCAGCAACTTCTGCTTTCCACAGTATCGTTTCGGCGAACGAGTCAGTTCAGCGCAGCATCAAAGTCCGTGTGTAGCACCGATCCCGCGAACTGGTTGCCAGAAGCGGGCCAATCAAAGCAAAGGAGATGTTCGATGTCGACCCATACCAGCCAGACTTCGAAAGCGGTGAAGGTCAGCAATCCGGATGGTTTTGCTCCGGAACAGATCAAGGACCTTTCCAGCGTTCTGAACGCGCTTCTTGCCGACGTATTCGCGCTTTATCTCAAGACCAAGAACTTTCACTGGCACATGAGCGGAGCACACTTCCGCGACTATCACCTGCTGCTCGACGAGCACGCTGACCAGATCTTCAAAATCAGCGACGACATTGCCGAGCGAGTCCGCAAGATTGGCGGGCAAACGATTCGCTCTATCGGCCACATCGCACGGTTGCAGCGCATCAGCGACAACGACCAGGAGTTTGTGCCGGCGCGGGACATGCTGCTCGAACTGCACGGCGACTATCGCGCACTGGTTGAAAGCCTGCGCACGGCCCACGAAGTAGCCTCCAAGGCCAATGATTACGCCACGACGAGTCTGATCGAAGTCTGGATCGACGAAGCCGAGCGCCGGGCCTGGTTCCTGTTCGAGTCGACGCGGTAATTGGCCGGTCTCTTTGGCATGCAATGGCTGTCGCGCGGGACTCCGCGTGCGCTTTGGCGGGTGCGCCGGCCCGGCCCTTGGCAGTTTGTGAATCAGAAGAAAAATCACATCGTTAACCGATTGCGGCAGTTCCGGGGCGTATCGTAAGGTTGGCCTGAGGCGTCCAAGAAGAGAGGAGGCCACCCACGCCGATGCGTCCCACCACAGCATCCCCCACTGTCGCTGCGGGCGGCAGCTTTTTGCTCGAGTCGCGCCAGCCGGAGGAGATCTTTACTCCCGAAGATCTGAGCGAAGAGCAGCGGCAGATCGCGGCTACGGCGGAGCAGTTCGCCCGCGAAGAGATCTTGCCACGCGCGGCAGCGATCGAGGCCAAAGAACCGGGCGCGATGCAGGCGCTGTTGCGCAAGGCGGCTGAGTTGGGCTTCACCGCGGTCGACATTCCCGAGGAGTATGGCGGCCTGGGAATGGACAAGGTGAGCTCGACAGTAATCACTGACCACATCTCTGTGCTGGCCAGTTTTTCCACGGCCTTTGGCGCGCACGTCGGCATCGCCACGCTGCCGCTGGTATGGTACGGCACCGAGGAACAGAAGCGGCGCTACCTGCCCAAGCTGGCAACTTGCGAATGCATCGGTGCTTACGGATTGTCCGAGGCCAGCTCCGGTTCCGACGCCATGAACATCCGCACGCGTGCGGCGCTTTCACCCGACGGCTCCCAGTACATCCTCAATGGCGAAAAGCAGTGGCTTACCAATGGCGGCATTGCGGGGCTTTACACCGTCTTCGCCAAGATCGATGGAGAAAAATTCTCGGCGTTCCTGATCGAGCATGGCACGCCAGGCCTGACGCCCGGCGCCGAAGAACACAAGCTGGGAATTCGCGGGTCGTCCACCTGCCCGCTTGTCCTCGCGGATTGCAGAATTCCTAAAGAAAATCTGTTGGGCGAGGCGGGCAAGGGGCACCACATCGCTTTCAATGTGCTGAACGTTGGGCGCCTCAAGCTGGGAGTCGCATGCATCGGCGGGGCGCGGCAGGTACTCGCTGCAATGATCCGCTACGCCAAAGAGCGGCGTGCGTTCGGCAAGTCGATTGCCGAGTTCGGCCTGATCCAGCGCAAGATTTCGTCAACAGCGGCCCGGCTCTACGCCGCCGAAAGCATGGCCTACCGGACGGCGGGACTCATCGACGCAAAACTTGCTGAGACCGGCGCGGCGCAGAACCTCGATGCTCCGCGCAGTGTGGAGCAGTACGCGGTCGAATGCTCCATTCTGAAGGTCTATGGTTCTGAGATGCTCTGGCTGGCGGCTGACGAGCTGATCGCGACCATGGGCGGATACGGCTACGTCGAGGAGTACCCGGCGGAGCGCTACTGCCGCGATGCGCGCATCAACCGCATCTTCGAAGGCACCAACGAGATCAACCGCCTCATCATCACCGGGTGGCTGATGAAGCAGGCGATGACGGGAAAGTTGCCGCTGCTCAATGCCATCAAGCGCGTGATGGACGAAGTGACCGCGCCGCCCTCGTTCGACGGCGATTCAAGTGCAAGCGAGCCGCTGGCCCGTGAGGCGGCAGTGTTGGCCGCGATAAGGAAGATTGCTCTGTTTGCCGCGGGCGTCGCCAGCCAGCGCTTCATGACCGCCCTCGAGGAGCAGCAGGAGATCATGGCCGATCTGGCCGATATGATCATTCACGTCTTTGCGCTGGAGTCGGCCCAGCTGCGCGCGCGCAAGATCGTTGGCGCAGGGCGCAATACGGCTGAAGCCGCTGCGGCGATCACCGGCCTGCTGGCCGACGATGCCATGAGTTTGGCCGAGCACGCGGCCCGGCGAGTGCTCGCAGCCTGCGGCGAAGGTGACGAGTTGCGAACCCAATTGGCGATTTTGCGACGGCTGGCGCGTGTCGCTCCTGCGGATGCGGTCAAGTTGAGCCGCGTCGCAGCCCGGCACTGCATCGAAGTCGAGCGCTACCCCTTCTGATTCAGGTTCATCGGACGATTAAGCTTTGTTCTCGTGGAAGGACCCGATCCGGCGCGGCGCGCCCGCGCCCGGCGATAGAAGATGGGCGACGATCGCCACCGCGGGAATCAGGTACACCATCGAGCCACACACCCACATGAAAGCTCCGGCGGCAACCTGGTCGTCGAGCGCGCCGAATCCAAAGGGGCGCGGCACCGCTCCATAGCTCGGGTACAACAGCCGTCCCGAAAAGCAAAGAAACGCCGATACCCCGGTGTTGACCACGTCTGCGAGCAGTAGATACGGAATCAGCATCCAGCGCGATTGCGCCAATCGGCTCGGCCATGGCCGAATGACCGGCCACCAGAACATCAGGTTGGTGAAAAAGAAGCAGGCGTGCTCGAAGTTGTGCCAGTTCTCTGAAGAGAGCGCGAACTCGTAAGCGCGCGGAACGTGCCAGCCAAGATACGCAGCATTCATGGCCAGCCACGCGACACGCGGACGCGTGAGGAAGCGGCCCGCGGCGTGAAGGATGCGCGTGACAAAGAGCGGGCGCAGCATGCGGATGAACCCTCGGGGCAGGCCGCGCAGCATAGGAACCATTGGAGCACCCAATACGATGAGCGGCGGCGCGACCGACATGAGTACAAAGTGTTGCGCCATGTGCATGAAGAGCAGCGATTCGCTGAAGGTATCGAGTGGCGACGCGACAGCCGCAAAAAGCGCCGTGATGCCGCCAAGAAACGCCGCCATCCGCCATGCCGGAAACTGCGCCGGCCGCGTGCGGTGGATACGCCTCCAGCCGCGCACGTAGACGACGGTGATCACGGCGAGCTCACACGTCACGATCCAGGGAACGTCCCAGTCGGTGAAAAGATCCGCGACTGTCGTGGTATCGATCATGGATTCGTGCCGCGATTTGCCGCCGGATTCGCCGGGGGCGCGCCGGCATTCGGTTGAGACCGCGATTCGTCCACAGCTCGCCGCGAAGCGTCGTATGCGGGCGGCTCGTTGGCTGGATGCAGCGTTTCCAGAAAGCTGACCAATGCTTCAATCTCCGCCGCCGAGAGGTTTTTGCCGTAGGCCGGCATGTTGCCCCCGCCGCTCACCACCTTGAAGCGCATCTGGTCGAGCGTCATCCGCGTTGCCACATCGTCAAGCGCTGGACCGCGCTCGCCGCCCGCTCCGCCAATGGAATGGCAGTTGCGGCACTGCTTTGCCTGGAAGACAACCGCGCCCTGCCGGACCAGCGGAGTAGCGGTTTGCAAATAGCGAACCGGAATCGGATCGCCGCTCCAGGCGCTCATGTGCGGGCTCCATGGTGTACTGGTGCCCAACTGCGTCAATACCGCAAAGCAGATCGCGATGGTGGAGACAGCAAGCACGGCCACCGGCCTTCGATGCCAGCTCTTCTCGCCTTCGCCCGCCCAGAAGGGAATCGCCAGCAGAATGGCAATCCCGATCAGCGGCGCAATCAGAATGAACGGCGTCTCCATCTCTGGCGGAAGATACGAGAGCACCGTGTAGATCCAAAGGAAGAAGAAGTCCGGCTTCGGGACGGTTTGAATGATCGAAGGGTCGGGCTGGCCGCTCGGCCCGAACGGCCCCAAGACATACGCGCACACCGCTACCGCGGCAAGAATTGCGCCGGAGAAAGCGAGATCCTTCCAGAACGCGCCGGGAATGAAAGGAATGCCATCTTCGTGGGCCAGCCGGTTGTATTCCTCCATGTAGGTGGCGCGGCGCACGAGCCGGCCCGGCATCGGCCAGTCGTTGATTCCCAGCTTGAGCACCATCCAGATGTGCAGCAGCGCGAAAACCAGCAGCGCTCCGGGAATGATGAAGACGTGGAGCGCGAAGAATCGCGACAGCGTAGCCCCGGCAATGATGGGGCCGCCGAGCAGCAGATGCACCAGCCCGCCGCCGATGAAGGGCACGCGGCTCAGGATGGATGCGCCGATCCCCAGTCCCCAATAGGCGTCCTGGTCGAAGCGCAGCACCTGGCCGGTGAACGCCATGCCCAGCGTCATCAGCAGCAGAAAAACGCCAAGGATCCACGTGAGCTCGCGTGGAAATTTGTACGCGCCGAACAGAAATACCTGCGCCATGTGAATCAGGACGATGGCGACCATGAAGTTCGATCCCCAGCCGTGCAGCGCGCGCAGAAACCATCCGAGAGGAATCTGGTGATTGAGAACGTTCAGGCTGCTCCATGCCTCGCCCGCCGAAGGCACATAGACCAGCGCCAGCAGGACGCCGGTAACGATCTGCAAAAGCAACAGCGTAAAAGCTGCGCTGCCGAACACGTACCACCAGCTCGCGGTGCTGCGCGGAACGGGATGCAGGGCCGCGTCCTTCACCGGCCCTTCGAGCTGCAATCGCTGCTCGAACCACGCGTAGACCCGCTTTGCCGTCCCGGGGCCCCCGCGGACGGGTTCTTGTCCGTGGGGTGGGCTTACGCGCGGCATGAACAATCTCCCTGGCCGAGCGAGATCTTCACCAGCTTCGCGCTATTTGAGAGCGTCGGCATCTGGCCGGCGTCAATATGCAGCTCGCCTGAAACGACCTTCCAGTTGTAAGTGAAGAGGCCGCGCTCCGGCGGTCCCGCGGCGCGCGATCCGTCGGCATAATATACGCCGCCGTGGCACGGGCACATGAAGAGTTGCGATTGTGGAAACCAGCGCACCGGGCAGCCCAGATGCGCGCAGTTGATAGCGAAGACCTGGAATTGATTGCCGCCCGCGTGGCGCACGTAGCAGGCGACGTTATCGGTCTGCCCGTCCCACGAATTCGCAGACGGATTCTTGTAGAACGCCAGACGCGTTTCAGCCATAGGAAATGAATCGATGGGGCCAAGCGAAACCCACGAGTCGTAGCTTGAGTCTTTTCTCCACGGCGCAAGCAGATAGCGGAACACCGGAACAGCGAGCACAATTCCGACTAGACCATTAAGCCCAACGGCCGCCTTGAACAGCAGCCAGCGGCGCGAGACGATGCGCGGATCGTCGTGCCTCGCGGCGTCACCGGAGCCCGGCGCGCTTGCACTCTGTGTTCCGCCGCCACCCAATGGCTGCTCTTCCTGGCTCATCTCTTTCACCTCCCTGCCGGCGCGGCGGATTTTGCCTGCGCCGACGACGTGCCCGTTGTCACTTGCTGGCCCATGGTCCGCAGGCTCGCGAGATACGTTCCGATGTCGTCCACATCCTGCGTGGAGAGCGGCACGCCTGCCTTGCCGCCCGGCCCATCGTGGCGCCAATCGGGCTGCCCAATGTCGGGTCGCCCCGCGATCATGATCGTACGCAAAGCCTGATCGCCGACAAGCGCCAGATACATCGGGCTCGTGACCTGCTCGTGGCCTTGTTCGTGAGTCGCCGCGTGGCAAATCGCGCAATGCGCCTCGTAGCTCGCCTCGCCGCGGTGCGGATCGCCCACCGCAGTTTGCGCGTAGGCCGGAGGCGCTGTTCCGCCGAACGCATCCGGCCGCGACCACTGCCTCCGCATGCCGGCAATCAGCGCATTCACTTGCGCGTCCGTGAGCATGCCTCCTTGAGACTCCGCAAAGGCCGGCATCTCGGTGCCCGGCATCCCGCCCGAAATCCATTTCCGCAATGTGGCGTCGTCGACCAGCGCCTGATATTCGGGATTTGCCAGGTCGATCGATGGCCCATTCTGCCCATTCGCTCCATGACACGCGGCGCAATTCTGGCTGTAAAGCGTGGCGAAATCCGTGACAGCGGTCGGGCGCAGAATCGGATTCGGTGGATAGCCCGGTGTGTGCCCGCAGCCGCCGAGCAGCGCTGCGCCGCAAGCCAGAAGCGCCGAAGCAGTGAAGCGCATCAGTGATTCTCCTGATCGCGCGAGTTGTCATGCGGCGGCCCAACGTCCGGTCGTGACTCCATCAGCCCCGGCGCCTCAATCCCCAACCGCGCGGCCCATGGCAGGGATTGGCCCGTCGGAACACGGTCCTGGCGCGCCACCACAATTCCCGCGACCACTCCATAGGTCACCTGAGAAACCAGAAACCATCCCCAGGCGATGCGCTGATCGAGCGCGGGATTGATGATTCCCATAAAGGAATGCAGAACGCCCGTCCACAACACCGGCGCGAGAATGCCGCCGAGCAGAACAGGGTGCCTCGGCAACATCGGCAACATGGCGCCGTAAAGCAAGCCGACCAGCAGGCAGGTCACGGAGTGGATCAAAATGGCGACCAGCAGTCCCTGCCAATGAAAAGCGGCGATTTCAGCAGTGGTGGGATTACGCCAGTGCGCCACGCCCGCCCCGCCCAGCAGGTTTACCGGATACCAGATGCTGTGCTGCGCGATCAGTCCGTACAGCAGCGCCGGCAGAATCATCGCAATACCACCGGCAATTCCGCCCTTGATGCCGCTGATGATCGGATAAGTTTCGATGGGCAGGCGCGCGCGATGTTCGGGACTGAGACGAATTCGCTCCACCAGAGCGCGTGCAGATGTGATGGTGACCGGCTGCTCCGCGATGGGGACTTCCTCGTGCTTTTCGTGCGGCAGCACCTGGCGAAACCATCCAATGCACCCCGCAAGCATGAGCACCCCGCCCAGGACGCTGATCCCCATGTTGGTCACCAGACCCGCCGCAGCCAGCGTGCATCCAAAGGCCAGTACGATGGGCCACGCCGTGGGCGCGGGCAGATGAATGCTTGAGCCCGCGGCATGTTCCCTCTCGTATTGTGCGAGTTCCGGCATCGCCATCACCTTCCCACGATGTAAACAACGGTGAAGACCACCACCCACACCGCGTCAACAAAATGCCAGTAGAGCGAGAGCACCTGGATGCGCTCGGCGTGCCGCTGCTCTATGCGGCCAATCAGCGTAAAGATCAACACCAGCGAAAGCATGATGAGTCCGACAACCACGTGCGTGGCGTGCAGACCGACCAGCGAATAGAAAGTAGTTCCAAAGAGATTGCTGCGGATGGTCAGGCCGTCGGTAAAGATCAGCTTGTTCCACTCCACTGCCGTACCGCCGAGAAAAATAATGCCGAGCGCCATGGTGAGCGCCCACCACGCGCCGAAGAGGCGAATGCGCCCGCGCTCGATGGCATGTTCCGCGAGCCAGATCGTAAGGCTGCTCGAAAGCAGGCAAACCGTATTGAAGATGGGAACATCGAGAATCTGCGGTGTCGGTCCATAAGTGCTGCGGCCGATGTAATACACATACGCGACGACAAAGATGGTGAAGATCGCCGATTCGCCGATGATCAGCGAGAACATGCCCACGCGTCCGCGCGACGGCATGCGCCAGTTTTCATCCGCGAAGATGGGAATCGTACTCATCGTTCGTACTTCCAGTCGGGATCATTGGGGTGCTTCAGGTCCCAGAGCGGCCGGCGGCTGCGCACCACCGGATCAGTGGCGAAGTTATACGGCGGCGGAGGCGACGGCGTGGACCATTCCAGCGTCCAGGCGTCCCACGGATCGTTGCCGGCCTTCGCGCCGTGAAAATAGCTGTTGATCAGGTTCCAGACGAAGATCAGCACGGCAATACCCTGGACGAAGCCGCCGATGGAGACCACCATGTTGAGCGTGCCCCATCCGCGGTCGGCCTCGTAGGTATAGATCGAACGCGGCATTCCGAGAAGCCCAACGAAGTGCATCGTGTCGAAGGTGACATGAAATCCGATCAGGAAGAGCCAGAAGTGCCACTTGCCGAGCCTCTCACTCAACATGCGGCCGGTCACTTTCGGGTACCAATAGTAGATCGCTGCAAAGATG
Source organism: Candidatus Sulfuritelmatomonas gaucii (assembly GCA_900290245.1). Lineage (GTDB taxonomy): Bacteria > Acidobacteriota > Terriglobia > Terriglobales > Acidobacteriaceae > Telmatobacter > Telmatobacter gaucii. The sequence goes on from OKRB01000081.1 coordinate 35,404, forward strand.
CAGAAAACGATTGCGCCCACCAGCACATAGTGGAAGTGCGCAACCACGAAATACGAGTTGTGCAATTGCCAATCCCACGCCGCCACAGAAAGCATGATGCCGGTGAGGCCGGCGATGAGGAATTGAAAGAGGAACGCCGTGCAGAAGAGCATGGGCGTGGCAAAACGGATCCTGCCACCCCACAGGGTTGCCAGCCAGTTGAAGATTTTGATGCCCGTGGGAATGCCGACCATCATCGTGGAAAGAACGAAGAAAGCGTTGCTCACCGAGGTCATGCCGACGGTGAACATGTGGTGCGCCCACACGGTCAGGCTGATGAAGGCAATGCCCACCGAAGCCGCGACCATCGCCGGATAGCCGAAGATCGCCTTGCGCGAGAAGACGGGAATGATCTCGTTGGCGATGGCGAATGCAGGCAGCACCAGCACATAGACCTCGGGATGGCCGAAGATCCAGAAGAAGTGCATCCATACCACAGCTGAGCCGCCGGCCTGCGTATCGAAGAAGTGGCCGCCGAGATAGCGATCGATGACCAGCATGATCTGCGCGGCGGTCAGCGGCGTGATGGTTATCAGCGTGAGCCCGCTGACCACAAGCATGAGCCACGCGAACAGTGGCATACGGAAAAGCGTCATGCCGCGGCAGCGCATGGAGAGGATCGTCGCGATGATGTTGATGGCCGTGCCCAGCGTGCCGAATCCGCTCACGACGAGCGCCAGCGCCCAATAATCGGTCGCGTGCCCGGGCGAGAATGCCTTGGCGGTCAGCGGCGCATAAGCCCACCACCCCACGTCGGGAGCTGCGCCCATGCCATAAAGTCCGAAACCGCCGATAAAGCTGTAGTACAGCAGCAGGCCGCCAAACGCGGTCATCCAGAAGCTGAATGCATTCAGCCGCGGGAAAGCCATGTCGCGCGCGCCAATCATCAGCGGCACCATGTAATTGGCAAAGCCGAACAAAATCGGCATGCCCACCAGGAAGACCATCGTCGTGCCGTGCATGGTGAAGAACTCGTTGTAGAGTTCCGGCGAGAGAAAATGCGCATTGGGGACGGCAAGCTGGATGCGGATGGCGAGAGCCTCGACCCCCGCGACAACAAGAAAGAATAGCGCATAGACAACATACAGGATGCCCAGCTTCTTGTGGTCGACGGTCACCACCCAGCTATGCAGCCACTCCAGCAGCGCCGCGCCGCGCGAGGGCGCTGCGTCCAAAGAGCCGGGAATGGGATAGGTCTGGTCGGCCATCGTCTGTCTTCCTCTAGTGCAGCGTGGTCAAATAAGCCACCACTTCGTTGATCTCCTGATCGCTCAGTTGCATCGCAGGCATTAGCGCGCCGGGTTTGAATGTGTTCGGGTCCTCGATCCAGGCGTGCAGGTTCCGTGGCGTGTTGGCCGCGGCGCCTGCGGCGATCGTCGCGCGGCTCATCAGGTGCGTCAGGTCGGGGCCGAAGGTTCCATGTGCAGTGGTGCCTTCAATGGTGTGGCAGTTCATGCAGGCTTCGCTTTCAAAGATGTGTCTGCCTTCGGCAGCGGCCGCATCCTGCACACCCGGCTGCTGCTGATTCTTCGCCCACTCTTCAAATTGCTGCGGTGTGTCTACATAGACCCGGATGAGCATCTTGGCGTGCTCGATGCCGCAAAACTGCGCGCACTGTCCCACGTATAAGCCTGCCTCTTCCGGATCGATCCACATCTCGTTTGGATGATTCGGAATCAGGTCGGTTTTCCCACCGAGTTGCGGCACCCAGAAGCTGTGATCCACGTCGGCCGAAAGCAATCGCAAATAGGTCGGCTCCGGCTGCTGCGAAGTGCTCACGGGCACGTGCAGCTCATTTGCGGTCACTATATTCAGCTTGGGATAGCGGAACTCCCACCAGAACTGGTGGCCGATCACCGTTACGTCGAGCGCCGATTCAGGTTTCGGCTCATCCTGGATGGCGAAGATGATGCGCGCCGTGGTGAGGAACAGAACCACCACGATCAGCACCGGGATGACCGTCCACGCCAGCTCAACCTGTGCACTGCCATAAATCTGCGCCGGTTCGTGCTGTGCGTCCGACTCCCGCTCACGGAACCTGATGATGACAAAAACCAGTAGCCCCGCAACCACGGCAAAGATAGCTCCAGTGATCAAGAGCACGAACAGCGAAAGGCCGTAGATCTCATGCGCGGGCGTTGATGCGGGCGCCAGAATGCTGGGCGTCGATTGCGGGCCTTCGGCCGCGGCCTTGAGCCCGGTGACGCACCACAGGGAGAACGCAACAAGCCGGCATCGAATTGAGGAAAGTCTGCGGATTTGCTGCATATTCCTGCGCGTTCCGGTCGCGGATGGGTTGAGCATTGCGGCAGACACAGGCCTGCACGTGCGTCTAAAGGTTGCTGTATTCGCTCTCGCGAACAAGCTTTGTTTCTTTGTGAGCCGTCTCGCTGATCAGCGCCACCGATTTGATTCGGCGCCATCGGGAAATGCGAGCATCCGAAGTCGATTATAAATCGTCACCACCGCCGGAATTTGGATGCCGCGGAGGGAAGCCAGTTGCATACGCGCAAAGAAGACAGGAATTTCGCACGATGTGGGAAACTGAAACCAGGTTCGATGCAAACTTCGCCGGCCAACGTTTCCACCCTTCACATGCTTCTCGCTCACGCCGAGCGTGTGCTTGCGACAGGTCCGCATCCCGAAAAGTCGCGGCGCGATGCCGAGGTGCTGCTTCTGCATCTCCTGCATAAAAACGCGCCCGGAGCAAATTTGGCCTGGCTCATTGCGCACCAGGACGAGATTGCGTCCGCCGATGTCGCAAATGCCCTGCGCGAACTCGTGGAGCGCCGCGCCGCCGGCGAGCCGCTCCAGTACATCACCGGCGAGACGGAGTTCTACCATCTGCCCATCGAAGTAAATCGCGATGTGTTGATTCCGCGGCCGGAGACGGAGTTGCTGGTGGAGAAGGCCGTCGAACTGGCGCGGGATTTTCCGACGCCGAGGATTCTCGATGTCGGCACGGGTTCCGGCGCCATCGCCATTGCGCTCGCGCATGAGTGTCCCGCCGCGATGGTTACCGCGACAGAGATCTCAGAAGCCGCACTCAAGATCGCGCGCCGCAACGCAGCAAACATCAGAGTTGCCGACCGCATCCGGTTTTTGCAAGGTGACCTGCTGGAACCTGTAGCGGCCGAGAAGTTCGATCTCGTTGTCTCAAATCCCCCCTACGTTCCGGAGCGCGACCGCGAATCGCTCTCCGTCGAAGTGCGCGACTTCGAGCCGCCGCAGGCGCTCTTCGCCGGCGAAGACAGCTTGGCCGTTTACCGCCGTCTCATCCCCGCTGCATTTGATGCGCTTGTATCCGGCGGATTTGTGGTGCTGGAGATCGGCTACGGACAAAAGGAGAGCGTCGCCGCGCTGCTCGCGAACTCCGGATTCACCGAGACTCATTTCACGCCCGACCTGCAGGGGATTCCGCGCATCGCCTCGGCCCGCCGGCCGTGATTCCATTCGAGAATTCGATGAATCAGGATGTGAGGCCCCGGTTTGCGATCGGTGCCGTCTCGCGGAAGTGAACGCAATTTGGCTGCGTCAATGCGCTCGCCCGCTCTTGTTCAACTCCTTGTGAAACCCAAGATCGCGTCCCGTCAGGCTCTTCGTGATGTAGGCGATCTGTCCGTAGTGCAAACCGAAATGCTCAACAACCTGGTAGACCGCGTCGAGCCCGCGCACGTGGTAGCCCTGAATCTCGTAGGGCGCCAACAGCTCAGCGACCGTGAGCCGATCCAGCACCGCCGCAGCCGCATCCAGCGTAGCGCTCAGCTTGGCCAGCAGCTCCGCCGCGATTGCGCCTTCTTTGGCCGCGAATTCCGCCGGCCGGTCGCGCTTGTCCTCATCCTTGTTGAACGACGCCACCAGCCATTGCCGCACATTGCCGTTCAAATGCAGCAGCAGATTGCCGATCGAATTTGATGCCGGATTGGGCCGCCACCACAGCTGCTCAGGTGTCAGCGGCGCGACGCATTCCCTCAGCCGCGGCCAATACTGGTTAAGCAGTTTCTTCCGCGAGAATTCAAGAAACAGCGTTGCAAGTTCGTCGGTTGCTGCCATCGGAAATCCGCCCTCCTCTGTTTGCTCCGCCACTTCGTCAGCCCTGGATCAGCTCGTAGCCTGCGAACCAGTAGCCGGTTTCAAACGCGGCAGTCTCTTCGGCGTCGGAGCCGTGAATCGCGTTCTCCTGGATCGAGCTGGCAAATTTTTTCCGGATGGTTCCCTCTTCGGCGTTCGCAGGATTGGTCGCTCCCATCAGCCGGCGCAGGTCCGCGATCGCATTGTCCTTCTCCAGAACCATGAGAATCAGCGGACCGGACGACATAAATGTAGTCAGGCTATCGAAAAAAGGCCTTTCGTGATGCACTGCGTAAAAGCCCTCGGCCTCGCGCTTTGAAATCGACTGTTTCCTGATGGCGACGATGCGGAAACCAGCCTTGTTGATCTCGGCCAGAATCGCTCCGGCAAATCCCTTGCCCACCGCGTCTGGCTTGATGATGCTCAACGTACGTTGCGGCACTCGGATTTCACTCCTTCTTGTGGGTTTCTCCACAGGTTCATTTTAGTAGGCAGGCATGCAGAAATGCCGCTTTCCCGAGCATTTTGAGCGATTTAGATGATTTAGTTACTTTCGCTCAATGTTCGAAAGAGCGATAACTTATCCCCCAAAAGGGGTATTCCTGCCACCCCCTTCTGCGCTCGCAAGCACTCTGTTTTCTGCTATTAATAGAAATGTATTCAAGAGTGTTCCGGGCTCGGTCACCTGAATCCTCAGTTTCCGATGTCCGTTTTGGGGATCACGATTGATGCTGTTAGTCCTTCAAATTGCGGTTGTGGTTGCGGTCGCGTTCTATCTCGCGCGTTGGCGCAGGAACGTGCAACGCCACAACTCCCAGTCATGGGAAGCATTGCTCGCCAAGCTTCGCCCCGAGTGGAGCGCGCGTGAGCTGAGCGATCACTTCCTCTGGCAGGAAGGACTGAGCGCCACTCCTGAAGATGCATGGCAGCGCATGGAAGGCCCGAAAGGCCTTTGGGTGATGTATCAGAACGCGCGGGTCATGCTCGAGATGGCGGATTTTGCCGCAAAGCATTGCGAAGGCGTTGACCGCCTGCTGGTAGAAACACTGCACAGCGACGCCATGCAGATTCGCGTATGCGTCCTGACGGCTCTTACTCAATATGCATTCACTCAAGCCAGTGAAGGCGTTCGCGTGAATGCCTTCCGCGCTGCCGCAATGTACACCGGCATGGCCGCCCGCATGACGCAGTTGTTGCAGGAATACGCGGCCACCATGGTTCCGGACTTCGTTGCCGCGATGTAACCCCGTTTCCTCCTCGAACCAATGAACCCCGGCTGCGGCCGGGGTTCTTGATTTTGACGCAAAGTTAAAATCCGTTACCGGTGCCTCGCCGATCCTCTTTCGCCGGAAGTCAAGCCCACGGCAGCAATCGTTTCATGCCGGGTTGGCGGCGATGAATTCGTTGATCCGCGTGTACTCGTCCTGGCTGAGCCGGAAGCTGAGCGCGGGCGCCGTTTCTTCCACCTGCTTTGCGCTGCGTCCGCCCACGATGGCGCCGGTGATTGCCGGGTTGTGCAGCGTCCAAGCCACGGCCACAACCCCCGGGAGCACGCCATGGACCCGGCCGATCTCGCGCAGCAGTTCCACCAGCCGCAGATTGCGGCTCAGGCGCGGTTCGCTGAATTCCACGTTTTTGCGCCGCCAATCGTCAGCGGGTAGCGCAGCCGCGCGCTCCGCCGTCATCTTGCCCGCAAGCATGCCTGAGAGCATGGGCGAGTAATTGATCACGCAGATACCGTTGGCATGCGCGAAGGGTAGGATGGTTTCCTCAGCAGCACGGCGCAGCATGGAGTAAGGCGGTTGCAGGCTGGTGATCGGCGCGATCTTCTGGATGCGCTTCATCTGCTCGACATTGAAGTTCGAAACGCCGATCCAGCGCACCTTGCCTTGCTCCCGGAAGCGTGCGAGTGTCTCCCATGCCGCTTCGATCTGATCTTCCGGATCAGGCCAGTGGATCTGGTAGAGATCGATGGTTTCCACGCCCAGCCTGCGCAGTGAATCATGCAGTTCCGCCGTCAGCGAATCGGCGCCGAGATTGCTGTAAATGGAGCCGTCGGAATTCCAGCGGCGGGAACACTTGGTGAAGATGTACGGCTTGTGCGGCGCGGATTTCACAGCGCGCGCCACGACTTCCTCGGAGTGACCGAGACCATAAACGGCCGCGGTATCGATCCAGTTGATGCCCAGGTCGAGCGCACAATGGATCGCGGCAATCGAGTCGTTGTCGTCCTGCGGTCCCCAGGCATATTGCCAGTCGCTGCCGCCGATAGCCCATGCGCCCAGGCCGATGGAGGTCAGTTGCAGATCGGAGTTGCCAAGAGTGCGGAGAGAAAGGGAAGCGGCTTGAGTCATGACATCAAGATAGATGCTCGGAGTGGGTAGCGCGACGCGAAAAGCGCGGCGCTCAGTTCAAAAACATCGTCCGATACAGCGTGTCGCGCTGCACCGGCTTGAAACCTGCGTCGCGAATAATTCGGCGCAGCTCTTCTTCAGTGGTGCAGTTCGACGTCCCGGCGGCGCGCACGACATTTTCTTCCAGCATCACCGAACCCACGTCGTTGCCGCCGAAATGCAGCCCAAGCTCCAGCACCTTCAATCCCTGCGTCACCCAGCTCGCCTGCACGTTCTCGATGTTGTCGAGATAAAGCCGCGCGATGGCGAGCACCTTCAGATACTCGACACTCGTCGCTTCGTCCCAGCCGTGCCCGCCAAGCGCAGTGTTCTTGGGCTGGAAACTCCACGGGATGAAAGCCGTGAATCCACCCGTCTCTTCCTGCAACCGCCGCACTACTTCAAAGTGGTTAATCCGCTGGTCGAAACTTTCGCCCACGCCGAACATCATGGTCGCCGTAGTCCTCATGCCGAGCTGATGAGCCGTCCGGTGCACGCTCACCCAATCCTCTGTGTCGCACTTGAGGCGCGCGATGCGATGCCGCACCTCGTCGTCGAGAATCTCCGCGCCGCCGCCGGGAATGGAATCAAGGCCGGCGTCGCGCAGTCGCGCAATCGTGGTTCGCAGATCGAGCCCCGAGTACTCCGCAATGGCGAGCACCTCAGAAGCCGAAAGACAATGCAGCCAGATCTGCGGAAGGCGCTGCTTTATGCCGCGGAACAACCCCTCGAACCATTCGATCTTGAGATCCGGGTGAATGCCGCCCTGCATCAGCACGCCGGTCCCGCCCATCTCGATGGTCTCTGCGATTTTCTCGTAGATCTTTTCGAAATCGAGAATGTAGCCCTCATCGGAGCGCGGATCGAGCTTTCCGGCCCGGGGCAACGGGCGATAGAAGGCGCAGAAAGTGCAGTACTCGGTGCAGAAGTTGGTGTAGTTGATGTTCCGATCGATGATGTAAGTAACAACGCCCTCAGGATGCAGGCGCCGGCGCACCGCATCGGCCTCAAATCCCAAACCGATCAGGTCGGGAGAATGAAAGTAATCGAGAGCCTGCTGGCGCGTGATCGGCATAGTTTCATTTTACAGGGGTGAAAGACCAACGCTCGGAGATCGCCCATCAGGATGAGCACTACCGAGGCCGGAAGAGAAAAATGCCGCGCGTATGCAGCGGGCGTCCCTGCACGCGAGCAAGATTCGACGCCGTCGAGACTCCGTTGAACAACACAAAGAAGTCGAGAAATGCCCGGAAAAAGCTTCTGTTTTTAACGGCCATCGGGGAAGAACCCTCTGATGCGATTTTTACCCGCCCTCAGATACTTGGATCGAGTAACCGACCCGGCGGTTGCAGAAAATGCTGCGGCCAGGCCTACGTCCGCACGAACGTGGCTTTGCTCTTGTCCTTGCACACATGGCTGACGGGAAACACCTGCCCGTGCATGACGACGTATACGCCGGGCGAAAGCAGGCGCGCCGCAAACAGGCTCTCAGTCAGATTTTGCAGAGCGTCGCTGCCCTCGAATCCCAGTGGCGTCATCGCGCCGGTCAGGATCACAGGCACTTTAAGATCTTCGAACGCGCGTTCAAGAAAAACTCCGGTTTCCACCATGGTGTCGGTGCCGTGCGAAATCACGAGGGGCACACCTTCCGGCAGAAGCTCGGCCACTTGATCCCGCACCTCTCCGCGATCGGCGTCAGTCATCTCCAGGCTGTCTTTGTTCATCAGCTGGATCGTGCGAATCTCCGCATCGGGCAGGCGTAGCATGCGCAGATAGCGGTCCAGCTTGGCTGCGCGATTTTCAACGGAGCCACTCTGCTCCGAGTAGACCTTTTCAATCGTCCCGCCTGTCGAAAGCAAATAAATGCGCTGCATCGGTCTACCCGTCACATGCTGTACCGCTTCTGGTGCCAGATCCATGCGGTTCGAACGATCTCGTCGAGTTCGACGTAGCGCGGCTTCCAGCCCAACTCGCGCATGGCTTTTTGCGAGCTGGCAACCAGTACGGCAGGGTCGCCCGGTCGGCGCGGTACGACCTCGGCGGGGATGGGATGGCCGGTGACGCGCCGTGCCGACTCGACCACCTCGCGCACGCTGAAGCCCTTTCCATTACCGAAGTTATAGATCAAGGGAGATGGCTTTTCTGCCGCGGCTCCAAGCGCCGATAGAGCCAGCAGGTGTGCGTCAGCCAGGTCCGACACATGGATGTAGTCGCGGATGCAGGTTCCATCGGGGGACGGGTAGTCATCCCCGTAGATTCGAATGAACGGCCGCCGGCCCAGAGCGACGTCCAGAACCAGAGGGATGAGATGGGACTCCGGCTCATGGGCCTCGCCGCGCGTCACCCCCTGGGGTCCCTCGTGCGCTCCTGCGACATTGAAGTAGCGCAACGAGGCGTATCGCAACTCATGGACGCGATGGAACCACGCCAGCATTTGCTCGACGAGTAGTTTGGACTGGCCGTACGGGTTTGTCGGTGCGAGGCGCGCATCCTCTTGAATAGGAATGGTTTCCGGTTCGCCGTAGACAGCGGCCGTCGAAGAAAAGACGAAACGCCTCGGACCCCAGGCGAGCACTGCTTCAAGCAGCGACAGTGTCGAGGCGCTGTTATTCCGGAAGTAGAGCTCCGGGTGCTCCATTGACTCGCCGGCCTCGATCAGTGCGGCGAAATGGAGTACGCCGTCAAAGGGTTTTCCCTCCTCTGCGGCGGCTCTGAAGATCCGCTCAAGCGCAGCCCGGTCCGCCAGCTCTCCCTCGATGAATTCGGCGCCTGCGGGCACCGCGCTGCGCCGGCTGTGGCTTAAGTTATCGAAGATGACAGCATGGTGTCCCTTTTCGATCAGCAAAGCGGCGACATTGCCCCCAATGTACCCCGCGCCTCCGGTCACAAAGATCTTCACAAAAGAGGGTCCCTTCCGCAACAGATTAGGCTACCTCGAGTCTATAAGAGTAGTGCTACACTGGTCGGCATAGGGCCACGAAGCAATCCGGTTCTGCTCGGGTCAGTTGCCATGCGCAAATTTGTGCGTGGCGCCGCTGGACAAACGGGTGCGCTACAAGAGCTCCAACTGGAGCATCACTACAGGGATACCCCCTTGAGCGATGCAAGATCGTCATATTTTTAGCCGCTGCCTTGGATATGAATTTGAAACGGGACTCAAGGTCCAGGGATAGGTGCGCAGGCGGTCCAATTCCGGCTTCGCCGGTACATTTTGGGGCTACACTTCTGGTGGCTCGTCTATACCCTATTTGGGTGATCTTCAAGTAATCAGGTCCCACGTATAATGGTAATGTCTTATCCCTCGTCATCCGCGCAGAATCTGGACCTCGAAAGATCTGGAGGCTTTGGCGTGGCAACTGGGAAGGCCCAATATCTGGCGGCATCGAAAAGCAGCAAGTTTGCAAAAATGCCTTCCGGTTGGCCTGGTTTTCTGAGCGGTTTCAGAAGGCGAAGACGGGACACTGAAAGATTCACTGATCGCGGAAGACTGCGGCGGGGAATTTGCTTGCAGCAGGGATGCAGGCCGATTTGCCGTCTTCAATATCAGGCCTTTTTATTCAGGTCGCCCTACGACGGCGTGGCGGCACTAAATGAGGGCTGAAGGAATGCCGATGACATACTCGCCTGGACAAATAAATCTCGGTCTGTTGCCAGAGCCTGAGGGCCGATCTGTATCCTTCATTACCAGTTCGCTCGTCAACGTGTCGATTTTAGGCGTGCTTCTGTATGTGGGCGTGACGGCGAAGCAAGTTATCCAGCGGCACTACGAGATGACGGAACTGATCGTTCCCAACAACCCGCCACCACCTGAGAAGGTCAAGCAACCGCCTCCGCCCAAGCTGCCGCCTCCACCGGAGCAGCCAAAGCTTGAGATTCGATTGCAGCCCAAGCAGATCGAGCTGCCCAAGCCGAAGCCCGAGCCGAAGCCGGTTCAGCTCGAAGCCAAACTTACGGTCCCGAAGATGGAACAGGCGAGGCCTCAGATCGTTCTCGCGCCGCAACCCAAGGCCGTGCTAGGGGCAGCGATGCCCGCGCAAGACGCCTCGGTCAAGCTCTCCACGGCGCCCGTACACCTCGGGCAGACCTTTGGCGTGACGCCAAACCCGAACGCAACGCGTCCGGCCACGGTCGCTGCCATCGGCAATCCCTATGGCGGAATGCAGGGGCCCGCAGTCGCGCCCCACGGACTTGTGGGTTCGACAGGATTCGGAAATGGCAGGAACTTCGGCTCGAGCGCCGGTATAGCGGGTAAGGTGGCATCGGCCGGAATCCCGGGCCAAAACGGCAACGGAAACAAAGAGAACTATGGCAAGGTGGCATCGGCCGGAATCCCAGCCATGACCCCTGTGGCCGCGCCCAAAATAGTGGCCGAGCAGGTTCAGTCGACCGAAGTCGAGGTACTTTCGAAAACAGCCCCGCAATACACAGCGGAAGCACGACAGATGCGCGTTGAAGGAGATGTGGTGTTGAGTGTCACATTTCTTGCCAGCGGGCACGTCGTGGTGCATAACGTGATCCGGGGCCTGGGACACGGGCTGGATGAGGAAGCGCGTCGCGTGGCCGAGCAGATTCGTTTTCGCCCGGCGACAAGCAACGGTCATCCAGTGGACTTTACGACGAAGATTACCATCACGTTCCAATTGGCATGACAGCAGTGCCAATCGGGGTAGCATTGATTTTGTAGTGACTTACGTGGCCTGTTATCGGCCGCCGCAATGTGCAAGGCTGGCGGCGGCGAGACACGCCGGAAAGAAACGAACTAGGAGTTAACATGACGTTTCGGAAGATCCCCCTAACCTTCCTGATCTTGACCATGTGTGTGGCCAGCGCATACGCAAAACGCCAACCGAAGTATGAACAGGCTAGGCAGCTGACTCCCGAGCAAAACGCCCTGGTCCAAAGGGCCATCACTCAGGAGAAAGTTCTCATCAAGAACATCCAGCTGCGCACCCCACTGGTTGAGACCTACATCCAGGACACGCGGCCGGACGTGAAGCTGTACGAAGTCCCGATCGACGACCATTACATGCTCAGCCGCGTGGATTTCGGCAAGGGGTTCTTCGACAAGACGTACGCGCCCAAGCAGGAGGCCAGGCAGGGCTTCTTCAAAGGCTCCCTTGGGGCCATGATGGACCTGAGTAAGGCGCTGGGCCTCGAGAAGTTTACCTACAATCCCAACGGGTTTATGCAGATGATGTTCATTGACCCGTCCGGATTTGACCAGCAGCACTACGTCTTCAGCTTTGTGCGTCGCGAGTTTCTCGGGTCGGTGCGCACCTGGGTCTTCGACGTCCACCCCAAGGTCGACGTCAAGGGCATGGGCCGCTTTTACGGTCGCATCTGGATTGAAGATGACGGCGGCAACGTGGTGCGCTTCAACGGCACCTACACAGGGCCTACATCGGAAGACGCCTCCAAGTACTACTTCCACTTCGATAGCTGGCGCATGAATGTGCAGCCCGGAATCTGGCTGCCTGTGGCCGTGTACGTCGAAGAGACGCAGCGCACTGAAACCAACAAGTCCGTGGGCCTGAAGGCGCAGACACATTTCTGGGGCTACTCGCTCAAGCTGCCCACCCGCGACAGCGAAAACGTGAGCGTGAAGGTGGATGAAGCCGTCGACAAAAGCGACGACTCGCAGGACGTGGGTCCGCTGCAGGCGTCGCGCATGTGGATCACACAGGCCGAAAACAACGTCATCGACCGCCTCGTTGAAGCAGGACTTGTCGCACCCCTCGATCCCGGCGGCTACGAAAACAAGATCCTCGATCAGATCGTCATCAACCTGGTCGTGCCCAACAACCTGGCCTTCACTGATCAGATTCACTGTCGCGTCCTGCTCACCGACACCATTGAGGCCACTACGGTTGGCAATACAATTTTGCTCAGCAAGGGGCTCCTCGACAGCCTGCCGAGCGAGGAAGCGATCGCCTCGGTGATCTCGATGGAATTGGCCCACATCGCGATGGGCCACCACATTGACACCCGCTATGCCTTCAACGACCGCCTGCTCTTTCCCGATGAGTCGACCTTCCAGCGCATCGATATGAACCATACGGACGTCGACAATGCGTCGGCCGCGAAGCGGGGGATGGAATACCTCCAGGCCTCGATGTACAAAGACAAGCTGGCCACCGCCGGCTTGTACTACGAACAGCTCGTCGATCGGGCGAGAGTTTTGAAGTCCCTGAACAGTCCCAAGCTGGGCGATTCGCTTCTCAAGCCCGATGGCACACCATGGATGGCCGACCTGTCGCACATGGCTCCCAAGTTGAACTGGGACGACCTGGCGCAAACGGCGGCGCTGCCCCTGGGTAGCTGGCTCAAAACGGATCCGTGGGACGACAAGGTCCACATGCTGAACGCCAAACGGTACGCGCCGATGAATGCGCGCGACAAGATGCCGTTTGAAGTCACCCCAATCTTCTACAAGTTGCAACGGTACGATGCGGCCAACGTTCCGCCAGCCGCTGCCGCAGCTCCTGCGGCGCAGCCGGCGAGCGACCAGCCGGCTTCGGCGCCCGATAGTGCTCAGCCGGCTCCGCCACCGTCGCAACCTGCAAACAGCGCCGCTGGTCCTTCTGATCAGCAATCGACAGCGGCGCAAAACCCACAGCCATAATAGAATGAGTCACGTTGGGTTCGGGCACGGCGCGGGACAAGCACAAAGCGCCGGCCCACCGCTGGTAGCGCGAGTCCAATCGCGGTTCGCGCCAGGCGAAGACTCAAAGGATGTGTTTGCGTTGTGCCCATGAAACAGTCGACTTTGGCATTCTTTTTGATCGCGCTTTCCTTCGCAGCCGTTTCCGCTCGTGCGCAGGTCGTCCCCTCAGCTACCTCCAACAGTTTTACCCTGACCGCCGGTGGATTTGGCTCTGCGTTTCAACCGGATTACGCGGGTGAAGGAATCGCGCAAACCAGCCCCAACCGCTTGTATGGCGCAGGCGCCTACGTTGACGCGCGCGTGAATCGCTGGCTGGTCGCTGAGTTTGAGGGCCGCTGGCTGCGCTACAACACCTACCTCGGCATCAACGAGAATACCTACCTGCTTGGTCCGCGCGTTCCCATCACCACCTTTCATCGCATCACGCCATACGGCAAATTTTTGGTGGGTATGGGCAACGGAAGCTTCCTCTCTGGGAACACCTTCGTTCTCTCCTACGGCGGGGGAGTCGATTACCGGCTGAGCCACCGGTTCACGCTGCGCGCCTTCGATTTCGAATACCAGCAGTGGCGATTGACGCCCGTCATCTCGCCCTATGGCGGCAGCGTAGGACTCAGCTACAAAATCTTCTGAGAAAGCCGGCATCAGCAGAATCAGCGCATCAAGGCGCGACGTGCAGCGGTGTGCCTTTCGCCGTCGTCATCCGCACTTGCAGAATCTTAGCTACAGTCGGCGCGACCTGCCGCATATCCACAACCCCAAGATCACGATGACGCGCGACGCCCGCACCTACGGCAAAAAACGACGCGCGCATCTCCGGATACTCAGGCGAAAACCCATGCGAACCGCGCGACCCCGGGATGGGCGTCACCAGGCTGCCGCTGAGCGCAGAACCGGCGTAGTAGCCGGGTTTGAACACCACCAAAAACGCCGCGTTGGGAAAGGTGCCACGCTTGACGATGGCCTCGTGATCGAGAATCTGCGCGACGCCGCTGTCAGCGTCGGCGGCGAGCTTGTCGAGCATCGCTTTCACTTGCTGCTCTGTCGCGTGATCGTTGGCATCGTGCAGCATGATCGCCGCCATGCCGCCGGCCATCCACGGCTCGGCCTTCCATGAATTGACCGTCGGCGGCTTGCCTGGATTCGGCGTCGCGTCAATCAGCCCTGCCTGCAAAAACGGAATCGCGAGGTTCACGTAATGCGAGATGTTCATGAATCCGTGATCGGAGACAATGAGCAGCACAGCGGAAGGATTGTTGGCGAACTCCTGCTGCGCGAGGCGCGCCACCATTCCGTCGAGCGCTTCGAGGTCCGAGCAGGCTTCAGGGCTGAAGGGCCCGTGCTGGTGCTGCGATTCATCAAGCGAGCTCAAATGCAAGGTCATGAACTCGGGCTTGTAGCGGCGGAGAATCTCCAGGGCGTATTTTGTCTTCGTCTCATCGCCGCCGATCGATGTATCGTTGCCGTTCATGTATGGGCCGGCCGTGTGTTCGAGCTGCTGGACCAGCGTGTCAGGACGCGCCAGCGCCGCCATCATGAGCGCGTCCCCTGGATTCGTCGAGCCCGAAACATTGTCCCCGCGCCAGTATTCAGGGATCAGGTAATCCACGTCCGATGCCCCCACGCTCGCGGGCCATCCAATGCTCGCGGTGCGCAGCCCTGCATGGTGCGCGATCTGCCACAGCGTCGGCTCGCGAATCTCCGAGGCATACCAGTTCCACGCGCTCCCGTAGCGCTGCTCAGGGTCAAACACCTGGTTGTTGGTAATGCCGTGCTCGGCGGGCCACACGCCGGTCATCAGCGTCGTATGGCTTGGATACGTAATCGTCGGCCAGATGCCGATCACGCCCTCAGCGTAAGTTCCCTTAGAGATCAGCGTGCGCAGATAAGGAATCTTCATGCCGTGCGCATCAGCCTGCGTAATATATTCCGGCTTCAGCCCATCAATAGAAATCATCAGCACCGGAGCCGCATGCGCGAACGGAGCCAAAAAGAAAGCGAGAATGAAGGCGAAGGAATAACAGACGGCAGGACGGCGAACGGCTGCGTTCATGCAGGATGCTCCTCAAGAGATTTTTGCAGGGAACAAACGGGCCCCGCCGCAACTCTAGGATGCACAGGCGAGCGGTGTTTTGTTTGCGGAAGAAGTATACAGTGAAGAGCTTTCAGGAGCACGGGCCAACATCAGCGCCAGCCAGCAGATTCACACGGACACACAAAAAGGGCTGCTCCATCGAGCAGCCCTTATGTTTTCTATTCCCTGTTGCCTGTTCCCTGTCTTTATCACGCCGGCGAAGGCGAACCCTCCGGCAAGCCGCTGCTGGGTCCGCGGCTCTCCGGCTTGAGCACCTGCTGCGGCGTGCCGCCCGTGTCGCTGGGCGTAGCCAGCACAGAGCGCATCGGAGGTAGTTCCTTGCCTTCGATGAGGAGTCGGACTTCTTCGGCGTCGATCGTCTCGCGCTCAAGCAGCGCGGCCGCAATGCGGTGCATGGCGGGCTGGTTCGCTTCCAGGATGACATGCGCGGATTGATAAGCTTCGTCGATCAGGCGGCGAACTTCGAGATCGATCTGCCGCGCCGTCTCCTCGCTGAAGTCCCGGTGTTGCGCGATCTCGCGGCCCAGGAAAATCTGCTCTTCCTTCTTGCCGAAGGTCAGTGGGCCCAGCCGGCTCATCCCGTACTCGCAGACCATGCGCCGGGCAAGGTCGGTCGCGCTTTCAATGTCGCTGGCTGCCCCCGTCGACATCTGCGTGAGGAAGATCTCCTCGGCCACGCGCCCGCCGTAGGCCGTCGCCAGCCGCGTTTCCAGATACTCGCGCGTATAGTTGTGCCGGTCGTCGGGCAAATAGACCGTGACGCCCAATGCCATGCCGCGCGGAATAATGGTGACCTTGTGGATAGGGTCCGAATGGTCGCGCAAGTACGAAACCAATGCGTGACCAGCCTCGTGATACGCAGTCACGCGCTTCTCCTCGTCGCTCAGCAGCATCGACTTGCGCTCGGCACCCATCAGCACCTTGTCCTTGGCCAGCTCGAAGTCGTACATGGTGACCTGCTTGCGGTTCATGCGCGCCGCGCTCAGCGCGGCCTCATTGACCATGTTGGCAAGGTCGGCGCCGCTGAAGCCCGGCGTTCCGCGAGCCAGCACGTTGAGATTGGTGTCGTCGCTGACAGGAACCTTCTTGACGTGAACGCGAAGGATCTCCTCGCGGCCTCGGATGTCCGGAAGACCGACAACTACGCGCCGGTCAAACCGGCCGGGCCGCAGCAGCGCGGGATCGAGCACGTCGGGCCGGTTCGTAGCAGCCACCAGGATCACGCCGTCATTCGACTCAAAGCCATCCATTTCCACGAGCAATTGATTCAGCGTCTGTTCGCGTTCGTCGTGTCCGCCGCCCAGGCCGGCTCCGCGATGGCGGCCCACTGCGTCGATTTCATCGATGAAGATGATGCATGGGGCATTCTTCTTGCCCTGCTCAAACAGGTCGCGCACGCGGCTCGCGCCCACGCCCACGAACATCTCAACAAAATCAGAACCTGAAATAGAGAAGAAGGGAACATTGGCCTCGCCGGCCACCGCCCGCGCAAGCAAAGTTTTGCCGGTTCCCGGAGGGCCCACCAGCAGCACGCCCTTGGGAATGCGCCCGCCCAGCTTCTGAAACTTCTGCGGCTCGCGCAGGTATTCGATAATCTCCTTCAGCTCTTCCTTGGCCTCATCCACGCCGGCCACGTCTTTAAACGTCACCTTCTTCTGCTGCATCGAGAGCAGGCGTGCGCGGCTCTTGCCGAACGAAAGCGCCTTGTTGCCCCCCGATTGCATTTGCCGCAGCATGAAGAACCACACGGCAATCAGCAATACGAACGGGCCCACATTGATCAGCAGGGGAATCAGGAAATTGCTCTGGGGTTCTTTGACGTTGAAGTTGACCTTGTGGTTCGGGTCCAGCATCGCCTTGATCAGGTCTTCGTCGTTCGCCGGCAGCGTGGTGTGAAACTCGTCTTTGGGCGAGGTCTTAAGGTGGCCGCGCAGCTCGTCGCCCTGAATGGTCGCATCCAGGACCTGGCCGTTCGAAACCTTGTCATAGAGATCGGAGTAGGCGTACTCCTGCTCCTTACCCATGCTTGCGCCCCTCTGCACCACACCCCACAACAGCATGAGGCAGATCAGGATAAAGACCCAGAACATGATTGTTTTAACGCTCGAGTTCACCTACGTCTCCTTTTTCGCGGCGACGGAGAAAGCTACCGCGACCTCCCTCATTCATCCCTGGCCGAACGCATCTTCCAAAACCTTGCGTCCGTAGCGGCGTTCCTGGCTTGCCCCATTCCGCCGGATGACGCTCCCTCGAACGAACCGGTAAACACCGGCCGATTCGGGAGATGCCTCATACCACTTTTTAGACGCCAGCGCGCCACACAAAGTGGCAAAAATTAGACAGAACCCCCAGCCAACACGCCAAGCGTGCCGCCTGAAGGCAGTAGATCAAATTGTACTCCCAACGCTGTGAAAGTTGAAGGTCCCAGCCTACTGCCTTTGTGGCACAACCTTCAAGATGACCCTCGTGTTATGGAGCCTTTTCAGAGAGATGCGCGGTAGCGTTCTCGGCAGTCACCGCCGTGACCACAAGGCCGGGCTCAGGTTCGAGCTCCACTCCACGCATCCAAATAATGCGGCCTCCCACCTCCAAAACCGGCCAAAGCGCGCGTTCTGTGCCCGTAACCCGAAGACGTTCCAGCACTTCCTTTATTTTGCGCGGCGCGCCCGAGTATCGCAGCTTGACCCGGTCGCCGGCCTTCCAGTTGCGCAACGTAGCCGTCCCGGCACCGGCAGCCTCGGCCAAAAGCTCGATGTTTAGCCGAAGGCCAAAGGCCGGCGCATCAATTTCTCCCGGAATGGCCGCACTGTACTCGGGAACTGCCGCGGCGGCCGCTTCCTCCGCGGTACCGGCCGGCCCCACTTCCAGGCGCAACTCGCGGGCGGTTCGCTCTGCGCGCATTCCGTTGGCAAGCGCAAGCTTCTGTCCGGCGCGGCCACCAAGAGCCAGCGACCGAAGCGCTTCCGTCGCGGCAAAATCGAGCGGGGAGCCACATTGCTCGGCGGCATGGCGCAGCAGCCGCCTTTGCAGCGCCGGAGCCAGCGCAGTCAGCCGCTTGACCTCGATCGCCAGGCCGGCGGCACCGAAACCTGCGGCACGTCCACCGCCGCGCACCGGCCGCCCGGGCATGAGCATCTGCGGCGCCAAGCAGGCAAGTTCAGCCTGCCACCATGCCTCTTCGTCCCGGGCCAGGTTGGCCATCTGGGCCAGATGCCGGCGCAACTTCGGATTCCAGCCCTCCAGCAGCGGCAGCAGCTGATGACGGATCCGGTTGCGCGTGTGCGTCAGATGGCGATTCGATGTGTCTTCGCGCCAATCCTGCCCAAGTTCACACAGATAGGCTTCAATCTCAGCGTGGGTCGTGGCCAGCAGCGGGCGCAGGATCGGCCCCTCGGGAAAATTGAGAACCAGAGAGATCCCCGCCAACCCCTCCGTCCACGCGCCCCGCAGAAACTTGGCAAGCACGGTTTCGGCCTGGTCGTCGAGCGTATGCGCGGTAGCCACCGCATCGATCTCGCCCGATGCCAGCAACTCACGAAACCACGCGTACCGCAGCCGCCGGGCCCCTTCCTCGATAGTCTCGCGAGGCTTGCCCCGCTCAGGAACAGCCTTTGCCGAGTCGGCGGTGTCGACGCGCGCCTCGTGAAAGGCCAGCCCGAGCCTCGCGGCCAGATCGCGGCAGAAATTCAGATCGCCATCTGCCTCCGCTGCTCGCAGCCCGTGGTGCAGGTGCGCCGCGTGAATCACCAGGCCAAGCTCCCCACTTCGCGCCGCAAGCGCGCGCAGAAGCGCCACTGAGTCCGCGCCTCCCGAAAGACCCACGGCCAGCCGCAAACCCGGCTTCAGCAGCGAAGTGTCGAGCGGCAGGCCGGCGTCCGGCTTCGATTTCGGCGGATGGGTCACGACAGGATGATAGCGCGGGCGAGCCGCCAGCTTTCAGCTCCCGGCCTTCAGCTTTCCTGATCGCGAGGCCCCGATCAAGGGCGCGTCGCCGCCATCTCCTATACTCAAAACCATGTTCACCACCCGCACTGCCTCAATCGACGATGCGGCGCTCCTCACCGCGCATCGGCACGCAATGTTTGCCTCAATGCCCAACCCGAACATTACGGCGCTTGAAACCATGAGCCGCGCCTTCGAGCCGTGGGTCAGGGAGAAGCTTGCCAATCGCAGGTATATTGGCTGGATCGCAGAAGAAAACGGCCGCGTCGCCGGCTCTGCCGGCCTGCTGCTTCTCGATTGGCCGCCGCATCCGCTGCATCCCTCGAGCCACGAGCGCGGCTACGTCCTGAATGTTTTTGTCGACCCCGATTTTCGGAAGCGCGGCCTGGCGCACCAACTGTTGGAACACTGCATGGCCGAAGCGCGCCGTAAGGGGATCCGCGTGATCACGCTGCACGCCTCCGACGCCGGCCGTCCCGTGTATGAAGGATATGGCTTTCGTGCGACAAGCGAGATGCTATACGCCGAGCCCGCGAAGGAGTGAACCGAACCCGTTGCTTTGATCGGTCACCTCTAGGCAGCCTCGCGCAAGGGAAGATTGATTGCGGCGAAACATGCAGAAGAAGCGGGCGAAACTCCGATAGCTGAGAGCTGAAAGCTGATAGCTGACGGCTCGCGCGGTGCTATACTCCACGAGTCATGCAAGTCTTTGTCATCCTTCCCGCGGCGGGGTTGGGCACGCGGATGGCCGGCCCTCAACCCAAGCAATTTCTGGCACTCGGCGGCATTCCCATCCTGATTCATTCTTTGCGCACTTTTGCAGCAGTGCCGCGAGTCACGTCGATGTATGTGGCCGTGCGCAAGCAGGAGACGGAGCGCGTCGAGTCTCAGATCAGCGAGTTCGGCTTTGCCGGGCGCGTGCACGTCGTGGAAGGCGGCGAGAAGCGGCAGGAATCGGTAGCGAACGCCTTGAGCGCGTTGCCCGCACAGCCCGACGACATCGTGCTGGTGCACGACGCGGTGCGCCCGCTCATTGACGCGGCTACCATCGAGCGCACCATCGACGCGGTGGCGGAGACCGGCGCGGCCATTGTGGGGATGCCCGCTGTTGATACCATCAAGCAGGTTGAGCGGACGGCCCATGGCGCGCTGGTTACGGCGACCATTCCGCGCGAGTTTGTGGTGCAGGCCCAGACGCCGCAGGGCTTTCGCTTCGGGCTGTTGCAGCGCGCGTTCGCTGAAGCAACCGCGGACGGGTTTGTGGGCACTGATGAAGCATCGCTCCTCGAGCGCGCCGGCATTCCTGTAGCCGTGGTGCACGGTTCTCAGGTTAACCTGAAGATTACACAGGCGGGCGACCTGGAACTGGCCGAGTTCTATCTGCAGCAGCGAAACAGGCACTAGAGGGAAGTGATCAGGGACCGGCGCCCTGATCACTGACCACTGACCACTTTATGGACACACGGATCGGCTTTGGCTATGACTCGCACGAATTCAAGGCGGGCGTGCCGCTG
Source organism: Candidatus Sulfuritelmatomonas gaucii (assembly GCA_900290245.1). GTDB lineage: Bacteria > Acidobacteriota > Terriglobia > Terriglobales > Acidobacteriaceae > Telmatobacter > Telmatobacter gaucii. The sequence continues at coordinate 56,122 of OKRB01000081.1, forward strand.
CGCATTGGCGGCATGACGCTGGACCACCCCGAGGGCCTCGCCGGCCACTCGGATGGTGACGTGCTGCTGCATGCCATTACCGATGCCCTGCTCGGCGCTGTCGCCGCCGGTGACATCGGCAATTTCTTTCCGCCGGGTGATCCGCGCTGGAAAGACGCCGACTCCTCGATCTTCCTGAACCTGGCGCTCGAAGAGCTGCAGCACGCAGGCTATCGCATCGTCAACATCGACACCACGCTGATTCTCGCCGCCCCCAAGATTGCGCCCGTTGCCGGCGAAATGCGCGCCCGCCTCGCCGACCTGCTCGGCCTCGAAATCGACCAGGTGAGCATCAAAGCCAAGACCCCCGAGGGTCTGAGCCTCGAGCACGTGGCTCAGTGCCATGCCATCGCCCTGGTGGAACGCGTCCAGGAGCCGGAAGAGCTGAAAAGCATGAGCGAAGTGATCGAAAGCCAGCGCCAGCTTGAGGACGTGGTCGACGACCTGCTGAGCTCAGTGCATGGCGTCCCCAAGCGCCGCATCATCCAGCCCGTCTACGACACCGAAGACATCACGTAGAAGCAGGGAGCAGGTCCGTGTGCGGAAGCTGTGATTCGCACTGTTCCGCCCGTGCTACGATGGCCCATCTCAAGAATCAGTGATCAGGAGGAATTTCTGTGGGCGACGTGCTTGTGCCATCCCATCTTCTTTTGCTCTTTTTTGTGGTCCTCCCAATCGCGCTTCTCATCACCATCCCGCCCTACTGGATGATCTTCAAGAAAGCCGGATTTTCTCCATGGCTGTCGATTCTCGCTCTCGTGCCATTGGTCAAGTGGATTGTCCTTTGGATCGTTGGCTTCTCTGAATGGAAGCCCCCCGCCAACCGCGTCTCCTGAGACCGCCGATTTTCATTGCGGAGTCAGGCGTTTGGCTGTAATTTGGCTCCAACCGTTTATCGCATTCACGGAGTGTTTTCTATGCATGAATTAGCCTTTCTCCTTCAAAGCGGACCCGATCCCGAAGTCATTCGGAAGATGCTCATGATGATCGTTCCCATCATGCTCGTCTTCTTCCTGGTTGTGATCGCAGTTCTCATGGTCCCGTGCTGGATCATCCTGAAAAAGGCCGGTTTCACCCCCTGGCTTGCGCTTTTGTGCATCGTTCCCTCACTGGGCACGCTCGTGCTTCTGTATGTACTGGCCTTCGCCCAGTGGAAAGTGGTGCCGGCGCCTCAAGCGGCATGGCCGCCCATTCCGCCGCCGCCGCCCGCCCCGCAGCTCCCGCCGCAGTCGTGAGACGGCAAGACCAACGCAGTGGGAGCCGTGCGATAGCATCGTGAAGAGAAAGTAAACCTCGCGATGCCTGATCCTGCTCCCTCCTCGTCCCGCGCTCTCCGGGTCCGTTTCGCACCGTCGCCCACAGGCTTTCTGCATGTGGGCAGCGCCCGCACATTCATCTTCAATTGGCTCTGTGCCCGCCATAACCACGGGACGATGATTCTGCGCCTCGACGACACCGATGTGGAGCGCAACACCGAGGCCAGTGTGCAGTCCATCTTCGAAGGGTTGCGCTGGCTGGGTCTCGACTGGGACGAAGAGTACAGGCAATCCGAGCGCCTCGAACTTCACCGGGAGGCAGCCTTCCAAATCCAGAAAAAAAACTTTGCCTATCGTGATTTCACGCCGGCGCATACGGGCGACAGCGAGCAGTCGAATGCGCAGGGCGCATGGCTCTTCAATCCGGGAATGCGCGAGCTGAGACGCGAAGAAAGCGACCGGCGCGCCGCTGCCGGCGAGCCGTTTGCCCTCCGTTATCGCGTTCCTCGCGGCGAAGGCCGCGTCCTCCGCTTCACCGACGGCGTCTACGGCCCGCAATCCAAGCTCGCCGACGAAGTCGAAGACTTCGCCCTCCTTCGTAGCGACGGCATGCCGACGTATCATCTAGCGTCCTGCGTCGACGATGCCGACCTGCGCATCAGCCACATCATCCGTGGCCAGGATCACCTCACCAACAGCTTCAAGCATCTGCTCATCTTCGAGGGCCTGGGTGTCGATCCCCCACAGTTCGCGCATCTTCCCTTGCTTGTCGCTCCCGACGGCACCAAGCTCTCCAAGCGCCGCCATGGCCCGGTCGTCAGCGTCACCACCTATCGCGATGCCGGTTTCCTGCCGCAGGCCTTCGTCAATTTTCTCTGTCTGCTTGGCTGGTCGCCGAAAAACGACCGCGAGTTCATGACGCTCGACGAGCTCACAGGCGCCTTCACCTTCGAAGGCGTTAACCGCGCTAACGCCGTCGTCAATTTCACAGATACTGACCCCTTCGACCCCAAGGCCGTCTGGCTCAACGCCGAGCACATCCGCGCTCTCCGCGTCGACGATCTCAGCCGCCTTGTCCAGCCCATCTTCGAGCAGGCCGGTTTCCATCCCTCGCCGGAAAAACTTCACGCCGTCACGCCGCTCATTCGCGAGCGCATCAAGCTCCTGTGCGATGCCGTCTCAGCCGCCGACTTTTTCTTCGTCGATCAGCTCGTACCCTACGATCCCGCCGAGCTGATCCCGCAAAAAGGCGATGCCGCGCTCGCACTCCGCGTTCTTCAAACTGCGGAGCAGGTCCTAGCCACAACCCCGTTCGATCACGATTCGCTCGACAAAGCCCTGCGCGAAGCCGCCGCCTCGCTCGGCATCAAGGCCGGCCCCATGTTCCAGCCCATGCGCGTCGCCGTCTGCGGCCGCAAAAATGCGCCGCCGCTCTTTGAAACCTTGGTTGTCCTCGGACGCGAAGTCTGCCTCACCCGCATTCGCCAGGCCGAAGAACGCCTGCAAACGCTCGCCTGAACACGGCAGTCTCTTAAGTCCTATGATTAGGTCATGAAGAGTCCCGAGGCAAAGATGTGGCTCAGAGTTGTCGCAACTCTGGTTCTCATGGGATTCGCGCTGTTCCTTGCTGCGGGGACTTTCAATTATTGGCGGGCGTGGATTTTTCTCGGGGTGGTCGCTGTATCAAGCGGCCTTCTCACGCTCTCCATGACGAGAAATCCGACGCTTCTTGAAAACAGAAGCAAGGTTGGGCCGGCCGCAGAGAAACGAACCGCCCAAAAGATCATCGTGTTAAGCGCGGGGATCCCGGCCATCGCTACGTTCATTGTTCCCGCGCTTGACCGCCGTTTCGGCTGGTCAAACGTTCCCTTTTGGCTCTCCATAACGGGCGACGTTTTAATACTGGGCGGCATGTGGATGGTATCCCGCGTCTTCGAAGCGAACCCTTTCGGATCTGCAACCGTCGAGATTGCGAATGATCAAAAAGTGATTTCGACTGGCCCGTACGCCATGGTGCGGAACCCGATGTATGCAAGCGGGTCAGTGTACCTCATTGGGGTACCCTTGGCGCTTGGTTCCTATTGGGGGCTGATTGCCGGGATGCTCACAGTCCTTGGCCTCGTCTGGCGGCTCTTCGACGAAGAAAGGTTCCTCGCTCAAGACCTGCCAGGCTATACGGAATATTGCGCCAAAGTGCATTGGCACCTGATCCCAGGTATTTTCTAGCGTTTGGATTCTGTTCGGATTTTTGATCGAGCACACAGTCTCATATAAAGGAATCCGTTTGCTTCGCTCTACAATTTGCGAACACAAAACCGCGGCGGAGCCGCAGCAAGAGAGTTAGGAATCGCACCAATGACGACTGCAAACCCAGAAAGCCCCGCCACTCCCTCCAACTTCCTCCGCGACGCCGTCGCCGAAGACGTGCGCACCAGAAAATACGGCGACGCCCAAATCCAGACGCGCTTTCCTCCCGAACCCAACGGCTATCTCCACATCGGCCACGCCAAGGCCATCTGCATCAACTTCGGCCTCGCCGACGAGTTCGGCGGCAAAACCAACCTGCGCTTCGACGACACCAATCCCGAGAAAGAAGAGCAGGAGTACGTCGACGCCATCCAGCACGACATTCGCTGGCTCGGCTTCGACTGGGAACGCCTCTGCTTCGCTTCGGACTACTTCCCTCAGCTTTACGAGTGGGCCCTTCAGCTCATCCGCGCCGGCAATGCCTACGTCGACGACCTTTCCGCCGATGAAATTCGCCAGTACCGCGGCACGCTCACCGAGCCTGGCAAAGACTCGCCCTATCGCAATCGTGCTGTCGAAGAGAATCTCGACCTCTTTGTCCGCATGAAGAAAGGCGAATTCCCCGACGGCTCTCGCGTCCTCCGCGCCAAAATCGACATGGCCTCGCCCAACCTCAACATGCGCGATCCGGTCATGTACCGCATCCTTCACGCCACGCATCATCGCACCGGCGACGAATGGTGCATCTATCCAATGTACGACTTCGCTCACGGCCAGTCCGACTCCATCGAGCACGTCACCCATTCCATGTGCTCGCTCGAGTTCGCTGACCATCAGCCGCTCTACAAGTGGTATATCGCCCAGCTCGGCATCTTTCCCTCACAGCAAATTGAATTCGATCGCCTCAGCCTCACCTACACGCTGCTCTCCAAGCGCAAGCTCCTCCAGCTCGTGCAGGAAAAACGCGTCAATGGCTGGGACGATCCGCGCATGCCAACACTCTCCGGATTCCGCCGCCGCGGCTTCACGCCCGAGGCCATTCGCGCCTTCGTCAACACCGCCGGCGTCTCGCGCACCAACGGCATCGTCGACATCGAGATGCTCGAGCACTTCCAGCGCGATGACCTCAACCATCGCGCCGCGCGCGCCATGGCCGTGCTTCATCCGCTCAAGGTCGTCATCGACAACTACCCCGCCGATCAAGTCGAATACGTCGACGTCGCCAACAACCCCGAAGATCCCGCGGCCGGCACGCGCCAGGTCCCCTTCTCGCGCGAAATCTATATCGAGCACGACGACTTCCGCGAGGTTCCTCCGCCCAAGTATTACCGCCTCTCGCCCGGCAAGGAAGTCCGCCTGCGCAACGCGTATTTCATTACCGCGCAATCCGTCGTCAAAGACGCAGCCGGCAACGTAATTGAGGTTCACTGCACGTACGATCCGGCCAGCCGCGGCGGCAACTCTCCCGACGGCCGCAAGGTCAAGTCCACCATGCACTGGGTTTCGGCCGCCCACGCCATCGCTGCCGAAATTCGCCTCTACGACAAGCTCTTTACCAGGCCCGATCCCGGCGAGGTCGAAGAGGGCAAGACTTTCCTCGACAACCTCAACCCCGACTCGCTCGAGATCGTCACCGATGCCAAACTCGAACCCTCTCTCGCCGCCTCCAAGCCGGGCGATCGCTTTCAGTTCGAGCGCGTCGGCTACTTCTGCCTTGATCCGGACTCGACCCCCGATTCCACGCCGCGCAAACTCGTCTTCAACCGCACCCTCGCGCTCAAAGACACCTGGGCTAGGATCGAGAAGAAGTCCGGAGTGTAGCGCCGGTCTCCAGACCGGCTGTACGGGCGGCGTCCTCGCCGCCCGCCCGCACGAGCTGTGTTGATTCCCCATGCCCCAAATGCCGGGTGCCCAGGTCCCGATCTTGGGACCTGGGACTGCTAGAGGCTAGTGGCTAGCAGCTAGAGGCTGGCTTTTCACTTTCCGATCACATCGATCGGCACATCAATCGTCTTCGGCGGCAGGCACTGATTCTGGTCGCAGGCCTGGTAATGCAATTTGCCCCGCATCAGGTGGTTGCCCACCGCAGCCACAATGCGCGCCTGGATCGTGAACTCGCCGGTATACACACTCAGCGTGGTCTTGGGATCGAAGGCAAGCGAGATGATGGTGCCCGCGGGGTACGCGGCCGCATCGAGCTTCACGCCACCACCGTCGGGTATCGAAAATGTGGTCGGAATCAGGAACGAGTCTTTAGGTGTATGCGAGTTGATGTGCAACCCCTGCGCGACGCGGAAGTGTAGCGCCACCGGACTCGCCTTCCCCGCGGCGACGCGCACTTGCTCGGGAAAGAGGTACTGCACCGCTTCCGTCTTGACGATCGGCCGGCTCTGCGCATTCGGCGAAACCAATTGAGCCTGTGCCGTCAGCGCGGCCAGCGCCAGCACCGCAATCGCCGCAGCAAACCGCTTCTTCAACACGTCAACCAAGCTTGATTCTCGCTTCCGCAGTTCGCACCGGGCGTCGTCCTTATCGCTCCACATCACCATTCTTCGGTCGAGCGTTCGACGCTCAAGACGAGGGCTAAAAGCTAAAGGCTAATAGCTAAAAGCTGCTTCATTGCGTCAACGCCTTCTCAATATTCCCCTCGATATCGCTTTCCGAGGTCAATCCCACTTGCGCGGCCACCACTTTTCCGTTGCGATCCACAAAGAACGAAGTGGGCAGGTCATCCAGTCCGCCGTACTCCCGGCTGATCGAGTCGCCGTCAAGCAGCACTGGGTAGGGCACCTTCATCTCGGTGACGAACTTGCTCGCGTTGGTCTCGGCCTTGGCCCATCCGGCCTTGTCGTTCGGCTCCAGGTCATCGCCCTCGGTGTCCACGCCAAGCACTTCAAATCCCTGCGATGCGTACTTGTTGCGCAGCTCAACCAGCCACGGCGTCTCCACCTGGCACGGCCCGCACCACGTAGCCCAGAAGTTGATCAACAGCGCCTTGCCGCGATAGCTCGCCAGCGAAACCTTCTTGCCGCTCAGGTCATCGAGCGCGAAGGCCGGTGCCGCCTTGTCCATCAGCGGCGTATGAAACTGCAGCGTTCCAGTCGCAGAAGGCACAAGCTCAGCGCGCGCCGCGTCGGCATGCAGCCGCTCGGATTCCTGCCGCCGATATTCCCAGTTGGCCCACCCCGCCCAAGCAAAGACGGTGAGGATAAAGAGTACCGCAATCAGAACAACTGTATTACGCCGCACGGGAAAGGACCTCTCATTTTATTGTACGAGGAGCACGACGCGGCCTGCGGGTGACACGCAGCGGCGCATCAGTCCGCAGCGCGGCGAAGCGACCTTCGAAACAGAATCGCCAGCATCACGGCGGCGACGGCGACGGCCGTCCAGACGATGGTGATGATGGCCAATTCAAACCGCGTCTCCAGATTGTTCCCGAAAACCGCCGACATGCCGATGAACGTGACGAATCCCAGCGCGCCGCTGATTGCCAGCACCCAGCGCGTCGCTTTCTCCAAGCCGTTCCTGCCGGACAGCGATACGCCGAGAAAGATGAAGGCTGCCGACATCCCCAGGTAGCCGAGATCTTCCATCGCAATGAAGGCCCCGTGCGGGTTGTACTGCGAAAAAAACGCAAGCCCGTCCGACTCGCCTTTCAGAAGGCTCGGCTGGAACACTTCAAATTGGATGAAGTAATCCAGCGCGACGAGCGTTGCCGCCGCCGTCGCAGCTGCCACCGCGATCCTGCTGAAGATCCGCTTCTCGATCTCCACCCAGAAATCGACGCAGATGCAAAGCACCACGAATAGACAAACCAACAGCATCCCGGGAAAGATCCACAAATAATCCCTGGGAAAGAACGCAACTGCGCCGTTGTAGGGGTACGCAATGCAGGAAGCGGTACAGAAGGGCCCCGAATGCGGCGGCGTCATGAAGCCGACGGCGAAAGCAACAACCGCTACTGCTGCCGTCAGCATGGAAACCCAAAAACCCAGTCGCGCAACGGTCTCGCGTCCACGAACGGCTGCAGTCATCTCCTTTGCTTTCGGAACCACACCTTCACCTCTCGATCTCCCCGGGGCCGTACGGCGGACTTTTGTGCGGTGCCAGCGGATCGCCGGAATTTTATGTCATTCCCCACGTCATCGGCAGTGACAAGCCCACGAGCGCCTCCGGCTTTCCCGGTCCCTGCGTCGCTAGTCCCTCAGTCCCCTGCCTTTTTGTTACCATCAAGAACCAGTGAGTCCCATTCAGAAAGACGACCCGTTCCAGCCGGCTGCGCTGGTCCGCACCGAGGCTGCCGCGCTCGAAGAGCTTGCTGCGCGCCTCGAAGGCTCCATGTCCGGGCAGTTCGCGCGCGCCGTCGAAATGATTCTCCATTGCAGTGAGTCGAACGGCCGCGTCGTCGTCACCGGCATGGGCAAGAGCGGCATCATTGCGCAGAAGATCGCCGCCACGCTCAGCTCCACCGGCAGCCCGGCCCTGTTTTTGCATCCAGCCGAGGCAGTACACGGCGATCTCGGCGTGCTGATGGCGGGCGACGTAGTGATTGCCCTCTCGGCCAGCGGCGAGACCGAAGAGATCCTCCGCCTCCTCGCCACCCTCAAGCGCAAAGGCGACGCGCTCATCACCTTCTGCTGCAATTTGCAGTCAACCCTCGCCGCAGCCAGCGATGTTGTGCTCGATTGCTCGGTTGAGCGCGAGGCCTGCGGGATGAATCTTGCGCCCACTGCCTCAACCACCGCGATGCTTGCCCTGGGTGATGCGCTCGCCGTCGCCGTCAGCCTAAGCAAGGGCTTCCGCGCCGAGGACTTTGCCGAGCTGCACCCCGGCGGCAAGCTCGGCAAGCAACTCGCCAAAGTACGCGACCTGATGCACACCGGCGAAGACATTCCAGCCGTCGCGCCCACAACGCGCATGGCCGATGTGATCTTCGAGATGTCGTCAAAAAAGCTCGGTATCACCACGGTGCAGGAAGACGGCCGGTTGCGCGGCGTCATCAGCGACGGCGACCTGCGCCGCCTGCTTGAGCGCGAAGGCGGCGCGGCGCTCGGCAAAACCGCCGGCGAAGCGATGAACCCGCATCCGCGCACGATTGCCGCCGATGAGCTGGCAGCCAAGGCACTCGCCATTTTGGAAGAGCGAAAGATTACATCGCTGATCGTCGTCAACAGCGACCAGCGCGTCGAAGGCGTCGTCCACCTCCATGACCTGTGGGGCGTCGAGCTGATCTAGCAGCCAGCACGCAGCACATGATCCTTGACCTTCAATCGAGATCGAAGCCCTGGAACAAGCAGTGCCTCTCAGACATTTAGAATAAAACCTGCTGTCATTTGCCCTGCGTCTGCTTTGTCAGACGGGAAAGTTTGCGCGCCCTTTTTATGCATCGTTGGTCGAAGCTCTTTATCCCTACTCTGCGCGAGGCCCCGGCAGACGCCGAAGTGGCCAGCCACAAGTTTCTGATTCGCGCCGGCTACATTCGCCAGCTTGGCGCCGGCATTTACAACTATCTCTTCCTCGGCCAGCGCTCGCTCAACAAGATCATCGCCATCGTCCGCGAAGAGATGGACAAGATCGGCCAGGAGTTTTACCTGCCCGCCATTCTGCCCAAGGAACCATGGGCGGAGAGTGGCCGCTGGACAACCATGGGCGACAACATGTTCCGTCTGAAGGACCGCAAGGGCGCCGACCTGTGCCTGGGCATGACCCACGAAGAGGTCATGACCACCATCGCGCGCGGCGAGTTGCGCAGCTACAAGCAGTTGCCGCAGATCTGGTACCAGATTCAAACCAAGTTCCGCGATGAGCCGCGGCCCAAGGCGGGCCTGCTCCGCGTGCGCCAGTTCATCATGAAGGACGCATACTCCTTCGACATCAATGAGGCCGGGCTCGACGAGAGCTTCAACCGGCACGATGTGGCCTATCGGACAATCTTCACGCGTTGCGGGCTCAAGTTCGTTGCCGTCGAAGCTGATTCGGGCGCCATGGGCGGCTCGCAGTCGCAGGAGTTTATGGTCTACACCGACGCTGGCGAAGACCTGATCGCGAGCTGTCCGGTCTGCGGCTACGCGGCCAACCTCGAGAAGGCGACGTCGCGCCTCGACCCGGTCGAGGAGATAGAGCCCACCAGCGACGGCAATCCGGAACTCGTCCACACACCCGGCTGCGCAGCCATCGCCGATGTGGCCGCATTCTTCAAAATCTCGCCCGCCTCCGACATCAAATGTGTGGCCTACATGGCCGAGCGCGGATTTACCGGAGAAGGCCACGAGATCTGGCTCCCGGTTGCAGCATTCTTGCGCGGCGACCATCAGGTGAATGAAACCAAGCTCCTCGGTCTCCTGGGCGCCAGCCAGGTGCGCCCTATGCACCTGGAGGAATTGGAGAAATACTTCCACGGGCCCGCCGGCTACCTCGGACCGGTTGGCCTGAAGCCGAAGCAGGTAACGAATCCCGGCAGCTCGCCGCCCGCATTTTCTGAGACCGGCGAGTTGGTCGTCGTCATCGACCGCTCGCTCGAAGGCCGCAAGAATATGGTCTGCGGCGCCAACAAGCTCGATTATCACCAGCGCAACGTCACTCCCGGCAGAGACTTTACATGGACTCTCATCGCCGATATCCGCAGCGTAAACGAGGGCGAAAACTGCCCGAAGGACGGTTGCGCAGGCAAACTCGTCGTCGGCACCGCTGTCGAAGTGGGCCACATCTTCAAGCTCGGCGACAAATACACTCAGTCGATGGGCGCGCGCGTGCTCGACGAAAACGGCAAGGAAGTGGCGCCCATCATGGGCTGCTATGGCATCGGCATCGAGCGCATCCTGACGGCCGCAATCGAGCAGTCGAATGACGCCAACGGTTTTTGGCTCCCCGTCTCCATCGCGCCGTTCTCCGTTGTGATCACAATCACCAACTCCGCCGATACAGCCCTTCGCGCCGCCGGAGAAAAGCTGGCTGCAGATCTCGAATCTGCGGGCCTTGATGTGTTGCTCGATGACCGCGACGAGCGCGCCGGCGTTAAATTCAAGGATGCGGACCTCGTCGGCATTCCCTACCGCATCAACGTAGGGAAAAAAGTCGCCGCGGGCCAGGTGGAACTGGTAACACGCGCCACAAGCACCAGCGAAGATGTAGCCTTGAGCGAAGTGGCGGAGCTGGTTAAGAAGCGCGTCCAGGAAGAATTGCTGCTCGAAGCGAGCTTTTAGCCTCGCACTTCCGGCCTTTCGTGCGCGGATCGAGGCTGTTTCAGGCCCATGACGCAAAGCTGATCGAAGCAGGAACAGCTCATGGCAAGAAGCTGATAGCTAAGAGCTAAAAGCTAAAAGCTGTTTTTAGGAGCAACAATGACTTTACGAGTCCGGCTCGCCAGACCCGAAGTAGTGCAACATCTGCGGATGCGGATTCTTCTGGTTCTGCTGGGCCTCTTCGTGGTCGCTGTGCTGGTGGGCTTCTCCATCTTCGGCTTTCTTTATGTCAAGTATCAGCACGTTGTGGATGACCGGCTCAAACAGCCCATGTTCGCCAAGACCGCCAAAATCTACGCTGCCCCGCGCGAGGTCCGGCCCGGCCAGAAGCTCACCGTCCACCTGATCGCCGACGAGCTGCGCCAGGGCGGCTACACTCCGGGCGGCGCACCGCAGGCTTCCGAGTTGGGAACCTACAACGAAGGTGTGCAGCAGATTACGATTCAGCCCGGCCCGCAGTCGTACCACGCGCCCGACAGCGCCACGATTCATGTGAGCAGCGGCGTGGTCGACGGCATCACCGACGCGCGCGGCCAGCAGCTTTCCAGCTATGAGCTCGAGCCTCTGCTCATTACCGGCTTGAGTGAGGGCGTCGAGCGAACCAAGCGCCGCCTGCTTACGTACGATGAAATTCCTCCCAACCTCGTCCATGCCGTCATCGCCATTGAAGACCGCCGCTTCTTTGAGCACGGCGGCATCGATTATGTGCGCATCATCGGTGCGTTCCGCAACGACATCTTTCACCTGCACCGCTACGAGGAAGGCGCATCTACGCTCACGCAGCAGCTCGCGCGCGGGTTCTTCCTCACACCCGAACGCACGTACTCGCGCAAAATTCGCGAAGCTGTCATCAGCATCATCCTCGAGCACCGCTTCACCAAGCAGCAGATCTTCGCCATGTACGCGAACGAGATTAACCTCGGCCAGCTTGGCAGTTTTTCCATTGACGGCTTCGGTGAAGCGGCACAAGCGTATTTCGGAAAGGACGTGAGCCAACTCGATCTCTCCCAGTGCGCGCTGCTCGCGGGCATCATCCAGAGTCCCAGCCGCCTCAATCCCTTCCGTCATGCTGATCGCGCCATTGAGCGGCGTAACCTGGTCCTCGACTCGATGGTGGATGTCGGTTCCATCACCAAGGAGCAGGCCGAGGCCGCCAAGGTTGAGCCGCTCCGTCTGGCTCCTGCCAGCGTGGACGAAAGCGAAGCGCCCTATTTTGTCGACCTGGTGCACGACCAGCTCACGCAGCGGCTCGGCGATCGCGATTTCAATCGCGAAGGTCTCCGCATCTACACTTCGCTCGACCCCGATTTGCAGCGCATCGCCACGCAGGCCGTCGACTCCACGATTCATGTGGTCGACGAACAGGTGGACCACCTGCATGCGCGTGACAGGAAACTCGGCAAGCCGTACGTCTATCCGCAGGTGGCCTTGATCGCGTTAGATCCTCACACCGGCCAGGTGCTCGCTCTGGTCGGCGGCCGCAGTTACGGCACCAGCCAGGTGAATCACGCTGTCGCGCACCGTCCCACGGGATCCGTCTTCAAACCATTCGTGTACGCCGCAGCATTTCAGACCGCGGTCCAGGGCACTCTGCTGCCTGGACAAACCAAGCTGTTCTCGCCCGTGACCATGCTCGACGACGCGCAGAACACCTACGGCGAAGGGACGCCCTACGAGTACACGCCGCGCAACTATAAAGGAGAGTTTTACGGCGAGATGACCGCCCGCTTGGCACTGATGCGCTCTGACAACAACGCCACCATCGGCCTTGCAAGCATGATCGGCTTCGACCAGGTGGCGGCGCTGGCCCGCGATGCCGGAATTAAAAGCGCGCAAGGCACGCCTTCCATGGCCATCGGTTCATACGACGCCACACCGCTCGATATGGCCGGCGCCTACACCATCTTCTCTAACGGCGGCATACACATCGATCCCTGGATGCTGGCCAGCGTGCGCACAGTTACAGGCGACATCATCGACGACTACTCGCCCACCACACGGCAGGTCCTCGATCCTCGCGTCGCATTCCTCACCACTTACATGATGGAGGCTGTTCTGCAAGGCAACGGGCCCAATGGCTGCCTGATTGGTGGACGGGATTTCTGCGGGACCGGCGCCGGAGTGCGCAACATGGGTTTCCTGGCTCCGGCCGCGGGCAAAACCGGCACCAGCCACGACGCGTGGTTCGCCGGCTTCACGTCAAACCTGTTGTGCGTTGTGTGGGTGGGCAACGACGATTACACGAATATCGATCTCGAAGGCGCGCACGCAGCGGCGCCCATCTGGGCTGACTTCATGAAGCAGGCCATCCAGCTTCCGCAGTACTCCGACACCAACGACTTCACCCCTCCTCAGGGTATTGATATCGTCACCCTCGACAGAAACACGAATCTGCTCGCCGACGCCGCCTGCGCCGATGACTACACGGCCGCATTTCTCGACGGCACCGCGCCCACCGATACCTGCGACCACCCTCCCGATCACCGCAACATCCTGCAGAAGATCTTCGGCCTGGGTAAGTGAGGGAACTAGCGATTTCTTGAGGGACTTGCGGCTAGGCGCCGCGGCCGCTGCTTGGCTGAGATCGAGCGAATCACAAGGGTTCCTCGCCCCGACTTTGGCAAAGGGGCTTTGCCCTGCGCAATTGCCGCGCCAATCAGTGCCTCGACCTCAGGCTTGGCCAAATCGCGCGCGCTTTCGAGGAGTATAAACCTGTTCTGATTGCCGCTGCCTTCAAGGATTCCCTTGGGGTCGGGAAGCGTCGAACCGTAGTAGAACGCGAGGCGAACGCCGTGCGCATCGGCCACGAGCATCATCATTGAGTCCGAAGGCCGCAGCGTCGAACTGTATCCAATGACAAAAAAATTGTAGTTGTCATAGACCAGCTCGTTCGCCGTGGGCACGCGTTTGCGCAACGCAGCGCGCACAGCCCGGATCGCTCTCGCCATCTCCGGCGAAAACTTGTCGATAAACTCCGCCAGCTGATCTTCGGTTCGATTCGCCGGGGCAGGTGCGCTGTTCTTCATATCTCCTCCTGCTTGTGGCCCGGTCTTCTGATTATCCGTCAACGTCCGATCCATCAGGCATCGCCTGGCAGCTCGGACACCAGAAAGTCACTCGCGCATCCGCACCCTGGACGCGCCGGCGAATCTCTTCTCCGCATCGCCGGCACGGCTCGCCTGCCCGCCCGTAAACCCATAAACTCGCCCCCGGATCGGACGCGTGCGTGGTGCGCCGCTGCTGGCCGCGATAGGTCACGATCAAGTCGCCGGAATCCTCGAGCACGTTGGCCTTCAACAGTCCCCGCGCGCAGGCAATCGCCGCCACGGCTTCGTCGCGCGTCAGCGTCCCCGCTTTACGGAACGGGTTGAGACCTTGGACAAAGCAGATCTCCGACTTGAAGACGTTACCCACGCCGGCCAGCACCGCTTGATCGAGCAGGGTATCGGCGATGGCTTCCCCCGGGCGCGCCAACAAACGGACGAGCGCGGCTTCGGCGTCAAACTCCGCGCGGAGCAGGTCGTTTTCTGCTCGAGCGATGTGCAGATCGCGTTCCAGCGACTGCGCCGTGTGCATCCGCGCCACCGGTACGCGAAAGCCGACCGCCTGGTACTCGCCGTTTTCAATCACGATGCGCATGTGGATGCGCGCAAGTTGCCATCGCTCGCCGTGCCGGTAGATGTGCCAGCGGCCATTCATCAGCAGATGCGAGGTCAAAATGCCGCCGCCAGAAAAATAAATCAGCAACCATTTCCCGCGGGCTTCCACGCAGTCCACTGTTTGCCCAGCGATGGGATGGTCGTCGTTGAATCGCGTAAGCAGCGGATACGTGGAGCGAAAACCGATCACCGGCTTGCCCACAAGTGCGCGGCCCAGGTTGCGCGCGGTGCGAAAGACCGTATCGCCTTCGGGCATCTTCTACTGGACCTCGGGCCTTTTCAGTTCCGCGTGTCCGACAGGCAGCAGAATGCGCCGCAGATGCATCCCGAGCGGCCCTGGATGAAATCCCGCATCCATCAGGAACCGCGCCATCGGATGCGCACCTGCCGGCTGGCCGTTGATGGTCGTGATGAGCACGCCGTCGTGGCTGCTATGGCGCATTCGTTCCTGCCCCCGCGCGCACAGGAAATGCGCCAGGCCCGCGGCCACTTGCGAGCGCTCCGGCTCCTCAGCTGGCGAAAACACCAGCAGGTTGGGATTCCCGCGGCGCAGCCATGCCACCAACTGCCCGTTGCGCAGAATCACCTCAGCATAAACCGCGCGCGTCAACACACGCGGCGCCGATTCTGAATCTTCCTCCATCACCGGCAACTCCGGCCAGCGCAACACCGATCCGTAAGGATTTGCCGGATCGGTGGCGGCCAGTTGCACGAACTCAGGCTTTTCTGCCGGCGGTTCCGCTCGCAACTGGCGCAGCAGGTCAACCGCGGTGGGCAGCGCAAACTGCGTCGCTCCCAGCCCGCCGACAAAGTACCCGCGGCGAATCCGCCCGCTCTCTTCGAGCGCCTTCAGCACGTCGTACACGGCGCTGAATCCGCCCGGCACATTTTCTGCCGCCACCGCTTCCCGCAACAGCACGCCATAGCGATGAAGCATCTGCATCACCAACGCATGGCTCCGTTCAGTTGCCGTCGGCGCATCATTGCTTTGAGGGGGCACGGCTTTAGCCGTGCCGATAGGCGGCGTAAGAGGCAAGCTTTCGTTCGCTGCGCGCAGCGGCAGCACCGACCACCTTCCTTGCGCCGTCGGCGGCGTGGTGCGCCGCGAGCGGAAGACCATCCCCGTCTGCGTACGTCGCGGCGTCCGCGCGCTCTCGGGCCGCGCAATGTACGCTCGCAATGCATGCAGCGAGTCATTCGTCACAAGCCCGCGCCACACCAGGCTCCAAAGCGCATCCATGGTTTCACCCGGATAGCCGCTTCCCGCAGCCTGGTGCAGCGGATCGAAAAAGTTCGCGCCCGTCGACTCCAGCACCGCGAGCAGCCTTTCTTCGCGTTCGCTCAGAGGCTCAACCAGCGGCCGCTGTTGCGCCAGTAAAGGCAATTTATCGGCAAGGAATAGCGCAATGCGGCCGTCGCGCTCGCCAATAGGCTCAACTCCTGTCCACGATACCTCGCCCGCGGCAATTAGGGTATCGAGTCCAGCAGGTGTGTAATCGGCAATGCGCGCCG
Organism: Candidatus Sulfuritelmatomonas gaucii; assembly: GCA_900290245.1. Taxonomy (GTDB): domain Bacteria; phylum Acidobacteriota; class Terriglobia; order Terriglobales; family Acidobacteriaceae; genus Telmatobacter; species Telmatobacter gaucii. The sequence goes on from OKRB01000081.1 coordinate 72,079, forward strand.
GCAGAATGGATGTTTCAAGCAGCGAAGCCGGCAACGGCGCGCCCTGCAGATTTTCAATCACATCAAGCAGCGCGTCGAGATGCGCAGACCCAGTTCGGCGCGGCGCCAGCAATCCCTGCCAGTGCGTGAGGAACCGCGCCATTGTGTGCTGCTCCACCGGCTCCACTTCGCGGCGCAGCCTGGCCAGCGACTTGCGCCGGATCTGTCGCAGAATCTCCGCGTCACACCATTCGCTGTGCAGCCCTCCCGGCCGGAATCCACCTTCGAGCACGCGGCCCTCCGCAGCAAGTTGCCGCAATGTGCTTTCAACAGCCGACGCGTCGAGCGCAAATCGCTCCGCGGTCTCGCGCACCGTGAACGGCCCGTGCGTGCGCGCATAACGGCGCACCAGCTCGTGCACAGGCTGCGCGACCGGCTCGAGCAACGCCGTCGCCAAACCGGGCGGCAGCGGAATGCCAAGCCCGTCGCGGTAGCGCGCCGCATCTTCGGCGGCGATCAACCGCTTTTCTCCCGCGATGCGCAGCTCGAGCAAGCGCCGCGATCGAATCAGCCGGTCAACCTGTGCCAGCAGTTCTTGCGAAGCGACGCGCCTGCTCAACTCCTCGCGCGAAAGATCGCCCAGCCGCAGGCAGAGGTCGTGAATGCCGTCAGCCGACCGTGCGCGGAAATTCTCAGCGAGGCACTGCGCCGCTTCTTCCACCTCCGCAATCGCGTCAGCGTCGAGCAGTTCGCGCAAGTCGGCCTCACCCAGCAGCTCGCGCAACTGATCCTGGTCGATGGTGAGCGCCTGCGCCCGTCGCTCCGCCAGCGGCGCGTCGCCCTCGTAAACAAAGTTGGCTACGTAGCTGAAGAGCAGAGAAGCGGCAAACGGCGAAGGCTTGCGCGTCTCCACCACGTGCACGCGCACCTGCCGCTGCTCAACGGCGCGCAGAATTTCAATGAGCGCCGGCATGTCAAAAACGTCGCGCAGGCACTCGCGATACGCCTCAAGCAGCAGCGGAAACTGCGGATACCGCGAAGCCACGCTGAGCAGATCGTAGGAGCGCTTGCGCAGTTGCCACAACGGCGAGCGCTGATCGGCGCGACGGCGCGGCAACAGCAGCGCCCTGCCCGCAGCCTCGCGAAATCGCCCGGCAAACAGCGCCGTCGACCCGAGCTGGCGCAGCACCATCTGCATGGCCTCGGCCGACTCCACCAGTATCCAGTCCGGATTGGGCGCCTCGTCAGTGTCCGGAAAGCGCAACACAAACCCATCGTCGCCCCACAACGTCTCCACTTCCGGCCCGCCCGCCGCGCGAATCCGCGCGCTCACCGCCATCGCCCACGGAATATGGATGCGGCTCCCAAACGGAGTCAGCACGCACACCCGCCAGTCGCCCAGCTCATCGCGGCAGCGCTCCACCACGATCGTCCGGTCGTCGGGAACCTGGCCGGTTGCTTCTGCCTGGTCCGCCAGAAAGCGCAGCAGATTCTCCGCTGCTCCGGAATCGAGATCGTGCTCATGTACGAGCCGCGCAACCGCCGCCGGTTGCGGCAAAGCGCGCAACTCGCGAACCATGGCGCCGATGCGCCGTCCAAACTCCAGCGGCCGGCCCGGCCCATCTCCCTTCCAGAACGGCATTTTGCCTGGCTCGCCGGGAGCCGGCGTCACCAGCACGCGATCGTGCGTAATGTCAGTGATGCGCCACGTCGAAGCGCCGAGAATAAACGTCTCGTTGGGATGCGACTCGAAGACCATCTCTTCGTCGAGTTCGCCCACGCGCACCGGCTTGCCCTCGGTGAATGCCAGGAATACGCCGTAAAGCCCACGGTCCGGGATGGTGCCTGCGTTGAGAATCGCAAGCCGCGCCGCGCCATCGCGCGCCGTCACCACGTTGCGCACGCGATCCCAGGTCAACCTCGGGCGCAAATCGGCAAACTCGTCGGATGGATAGCGCCCGCTCAACAGGTCGAGCACGCCTTCGAACGCCGATCGGGACAGGTTCGCAAACGGTGCCGCCCCGCGCACCAAATCGAACAGAAAATCGACCGAAACTTCAGGGGCAATGTGATCAGCGGTGTTAGCGGAGTTGGCGTCGCTAGCTTCTTCCCAATCGTCCACGCCCAATCCTGGCAGTGCGGCCGATCTCTGATCTCTATTCTCTGATCTCTTCTTTCCGCTCCCTCGCTCCCCCGCTCCCTTGCTCCCTGCTTTCCCCGCATTTGCCACAATCGCCACCAACTGCTGGCAAAGCACATCCAGCGGATTGCGCGGATACCGCGTGGACTCAATATGTCCCTCGTGCATGGCGCGCGTCACGGCGGCGCAGGCGACAAGATCGGCGCGATACTTGGGAAAGATCACGCCTTCACTCACTGCGTCCACATGATGGCCGGCGCGCCCAATGCGCTGCATGCCGCTTGCCACCGAGGGCGGCGACTCAATCTGAATCACCAAATCGACCGCGCCCATATCAATGCCAAGCTCCAGCGTTGAGGTCGCGCACAGCGCGCGAATCTGTCCAGCCTTAAGCTGCTCCTCGATCACCGACCGCTGCGCCGCGGCCAGCGATCCATGATGCGCGCGCGCAATCGGTTCTCCGGCCAAATCGTTCAGCGCCCCCGCCAGCCGCTCCGCCGTCTGCCGCGCGTTCACAAACAATATCGTCGAGTTGCGCTCGCGGATGATCTCGAGCAGCCGCGGATGAATCGCATTCCAGATCGACACGCGCCGCGGCGTCTGCGAAGCCGGCCCCGATGGAATCTCCTCCATCTCGCCCAGTCGCGCCATGTCCTCTACCGGCACCTCGATGCGCAGCTTGAGCTGCTTCGGCGCGGCCGCATTCACAATAGTCACCGGCCGATAGCGCAATGACTCGGCTTCCGCCATGTCAGGGGCATAGGGACGAGGGACTAGAGCCCCATCGACCTCCGTGGCGAACTCTTCGCTCGCTGAACGGTCTGTGTCGTCGATCGTCGAAGCCGCCCTTGTGACGCCCTGGCTTTCTAGCCTCTTTTCCCTGATCCCTGGTCCCTGGCCTTTTGCTCCCTTGCTCCCTCGCTCCCTTGTCCCCTGTACTTCCACCCCGCCCAAAAATCGCGCCATCTCTTCGAGCGGCCGCTGCGTGGCCGACAGTCCGATGCGTTGCAGCGGCTTCCTCGTCAGCGCCTGCAGCCGTTCCAGCGTCAGCGCCAGGTGCGCGCCGCGCTTGGTCGGCACCAGCGCGTGAATCTCATCCACGATCACGGTGTCCACGGTGCGCAGCGCATCGGCGGCCTGCGAGGTCAGCAGCAAATAGAGCGATTCGGGCGTGGTGATCAGAATCTCGGCAGGATGCCGCGCGAAGCGTGCGCGCTCGCGCTGCGGCGTGTCGCCGGTTCGCACGCTGATCAGCGGTTCGCGGAACGGCACCCCCATGCGCCGCGCCATGTTGGCCATGCCCGCCAGCGGCGAGCGCAGGTTCCGCTCCACGTCCACAGCCAGCGCCTTAAGCGGCGACACATAAACGATCCTGCAGCCTCGCGACACGGGGTGCCCCATCCTGGCGACGTCTCTGTTTTTGTCGCTAGGGTGGGCCTGCTGCAACATCAACCGATCCAGGCACCACAAAAACGCCGCCAGCGTTTTGCCCGTCCCCGTTGGCGCCAGGATCAGCGCGTTCTCTCCCCGCGCAATGACCGGCCACCCCATCCGCTGCGGCGCAGTAGGCTCCTCAAACACAGCCCGGAACCACGCCGCCGTCACCGCGTGAAAGCAGGCAAATGGATCAGGAACTTCTATCGGCTTGATGGGTTGGGGAGACATGCTGCTCTCACGAGATTAGCGCGCGGAGCCAGCGAATACAAGGCGAAGAAATGCACAATCAGCGACCACCTCTACGGCAAGAGAACTGGGCTCGAGCCTGCCCAGTCCTACTCCCTACTGGATACCGGCTACTGGCTACAGGCTACAAGCGACTGGCTACTCCCTACCTTTCAGCTACTCCCTGTCTTTCCACCGCGCCACGCTGAACTGCGCCCCCGCGAACAGGATCAGCCCCGAAATATACGCCCAGAAGAGCAGCCCCACCGAAACATAAAACGGCCCATAAAGCGCCTTCAGGTCGAGGTGCGGCAGAACCGAAACGAAGATGAAGCGCGAGATCAGCCAGATAAGGCCGGTAATGATCGATGTGCGCAGCACCGGCCGCCAGGGCACCTTGCGGTTCGGCAGCAGGTAGTAGACAGAGAAGAAAAACACGATCGACGCGGCACCCGTCGAGAGCGCAAGCCAGATATAACTCAGGGCGCCGTAAGAATAGTTCAGAACTTTGAAAAACCAGTTGTTTGAGTCATGCACGAGCGCAATAACAAGCACTTTATCCACGCCGACGTTCACCACCATGCTAAGAACGCCGAGCCCCACCATCAGCAGTGCCAACCCGAAAGCAATGGTCTGGTTGTAGAGATAATTGCGGCTCTTGGCCACGCCCCAGGCCTGGTTCAGGGCGACTTCAAGCGGCAGAAAAATCCCAGTGCACGAGATCAGAATCATCACCAGCGACAACGCCTGCACGCCATGGCGCGACGAAGCAAACGCCGCGGCGTCGAGGCTGTCAACCAGCCAATTCTGTTTGCTTGTCACAGACGGCAGAAAGTAGTTCACCATGTCGTTCACCACCAGCACCATGGGGCCCTTGGGTGGCGAATGAAAAACGCGCAGTGCCAGCGTGTAGAGCAGGATCACGAATGGAATAAACGAGAGAATGGCGTTGGCAGCCACGCTGAAGGCGAACGTATGCACTTCGCTGTCGAGCAGATACGCAATCAGCGCCGTTCCGTCTTTCCGCCATTGGTACCACTTGGAGTGCGTAACCGGCTGCGCTGGTCCCTTCGCGGCCTCGGCAAGTGCTTCTCCGGCGCTGCGCGCCTCTTCCATCACAGATTGACTATCGTCAGCCAACGGCAATTCCCTTTTCCGGAGCCGGCCACTTCGCCACGGCTCCTCTTCCGAGAATGCAATGTTCGTAGGTGCTGATTCAAGGATAGCCTGCAGTGCAGGGGCTCGCATCGTGCGCAGACGTTGTCAACGTAGCGAAAGTACCGGAAAAGCCGAAGTCTGTCGCGATCCGGCCGGGCTCACCCGTTTCTTAATCGGCCCAGCGCCCACCGCGCCGCAGCCCGCAAACCCTCGTCGGCTGCCGCCGCCCACTCTTCCAGCCGCGGCCCAAACCGCGCCAGCCCGCTGTTGCCCATCGCAATCGCCACGTTGCGCCGCAGCCCATTGAATCCCGCCCTCCGTACCGGCGACCCGTTGAACTCGCGCTCGAAGGATTGCTCGTCCAGAGAGCCCAACCAATCCAGCGCCGGATTCATAAGTTCCGGGCGAGGCTCGAGATCGGCATCAGCAACAATCGGCGTTCGCCGCGGCGAATTCCACGGGCACACATCCTGGCAAATGTCGCAGCCAAACACCTGCCGCCCCATTCCCGGCATCATCGCCTCATCAATCGGCCCCTTGTGTTCAATCGTCAGGTACGAGATGCAACGCCTCGCATCCATCTGGTAGGGAGCAATCAGCGCGTCGGTCGGGCAGGCCTCAATGCAGCGCGTGCAGCTTCCGCAGCGATCCGGAACAAACGCTGGCCCGGCTGACTCGCTGACTTCCAGCGAAGTCAGCAGCACCGCCAAAAACCCAAACGATCCCTGCTTCGGATGAATCAGGCACGTATTCTTGCCGATCCACCCTACGCCCGCCGCTACGGCCA
>OKRB01000081.1:77810-101834 GCA_900290245.1 Candidatus Sulfuritelmatomonas gaucii
ACTTGCCGATCCACCCTACGCCCGCCGCTACGGCCAGCGCGCGCTCGACAACGGGCCCAGTGTCCACATAAGCGCGCGATTCAAAATCTCCGATCCGCTCATGAAGCCGCGCCTCCACCTGGCGCAGCCGCTTCAACAGCACCTTGTGATAATCGCTCGGCGCACGCTCGCCTTTCTCGTTGACCCGGCTGGTACACGCGTAGCGCGCAATCCACCCGCGGTGCGCGTCAACTGCCTCAGTCGAGAGCGGCGCCCGGGAATTGTAACTGCCAAAGCACGCCAGCGCCGAGCGCGCCCAGGGGAAGGGAACGCTCACCCGTGAACGCGTGAGCTCGCCGTTTCCCGCCTTGCGCTCCAGGTAGCCCATCGTCCCCGCGCGTCCCGCGCCAATCCAATCCGCAAATCGCTTCGCCTCGCGCTCCTCCGCTGCATGGGGCAATGCCACCAGCCCGGCCTCGGTAAATCCCGCCGCGAGCGCAATCGAGCGCGCCCACTCGCGTGACAGGCCGGACGCAGATCCAGTCATCGCGGCAGAGATGGAATGTGCGAACTCGTTGGCCATCAGGATTCGCCGCAAGCTTGCGCGGCTATCTCAGAATATTCCGCCGGATGCGATGGCCGCAGTTCTCGTTACATCGGCGCGCGATTCCGTTCGCCGGGCACCGCGCCCCGCCGCCGTTCCGAGACCGCGTTCCGGGTGAATTCACCGCCGATCAGGAACTGGGATACAATGATGCGAATCCAGAAAACGGGAAACCGGTCCCTCAAGACGCGCCAATGCCCTTTCCGCCCTCGCAACCCGCCTCCATCCCCTCGATGACCACGCATCGAGAACACACGCCGGTCAGTCTCTATCTCTTTCTGGTTTGCCTCGTCGGCTCCACCGGTGGCTTCCTCTTCGGATTCGATACCTCGGTGATCTCGGGAGTCATCGAGTACATCTCTGGGCCCAAAGTCTTCAACCTCGGCGAAATCGCCAAGGGCTGGACCGTAAGCTGCATCATCATCGGCTGCATGATCGGCTGCGCCCTTGCCGGCCCTCTGAGCAGCCGCTTCGGTCGCAAGAAAACTCTCATTCTCACCGCGGTCGTTTTCCTTCTCTCATCGCTGGGTTGCGCTTTGTCCAGCGAGCTTGCCGTCTTCGTCGAGTTCCGCATCATCGCCGGCGTGGCCGTAGGCGCAGCGTCCATGCTCGCGCCCATTTACATCGCGGAGCTATCCCCGCCAAGCCACCGCGGCAAGCTCGTTTCGCTCAACCTGTTCGCCATCTTTCTCGGCCAGTCGACGGCCTTCTATTCCAATTACTTTCTGCGCGACTTAGGCGGCGCCAACAACTGGCGCTGGATGCTCGCCGTCATGGCAATCCCGTCGTTCCTGCTCTTCGCATCGCTTTTGTTTGCTCCCGAAAGCCCGCGCTGGCTCATCGCGAAACATCGCCGCGAGCCGGCGCTCAAAATCCTCACACGCATCAACGGCGAGCAGGAAGCAGTTCGGGAACTGAAAGAAATCGAAGAGTCGGTCCGCAACGAAGCGCGCGGCAAATTCGTCGAGTGCTTCCGGCCCGGCATCCGCGGCGTTCTTGTGATTGGAATCCTGCTCGCGATCTTTCAGCAGGTCACCGGCATCAATGTCGTCATGTACTACGCGCCGGCCATTTTCAAGTCCGCCGGCTTCGGCAACAGCTCCGCATTGTTCCAGACCGCGCTCATGGGCATGGTCAACCTCACCTTCTCCGTCGTCTCCATGTTCTTTGTGGATAAGCTTGGACGAAAACCTCTCATGGTCATCGGCTCCATCGGCATGAGCATCGCCATGTTTCTGCTGGCACTTACGTTTATCAGCGGCCACGCGCGCGGCCCTTTCGTGCTGATCTGCATCATGGGCTACCTCGCCGCGTTCGGATTCTCGCTGGGGCCGGTGGTCTGGGTGCTGATCTCCGAGCTGTTTCCCAATCGCGTGCGCAGCTACGCGGTGGCCATCGCCACTTTCATGCTTTGGGGTGCGAACTTTGTTGTCTCGCTCACATTTCCTTACCTTTTGAATAGCTTGCGGGGCTACTCTTTCGTGATTTATGGCGCGATGTGCGTCCTGTGCCTGCTGTTTGTCGTGAAATACCTGCATGAAACCAAGGGAAAAACATTGGAGCAGATCGAAAGCGAGATCGCAGGATACAACGCGCCAGGGGCTCCATAACGGCCGTTTTGCGAATTGGCTTCGTATCAGGGCACGAATTTACTCGTGCCGAAGAAGCCGCAAAATCGACATGGGCTTTAACCCCTGAGGAATTTCAAAACGAACTCGACTGCAACATGGTTGAAGAGCTTTTCGCACCAACACTGCACGCGGCCCACGGCTGTTCCTGAACTGGAAAGACCGTAAGCGGGAAAGGAAACATCGCCATGATCGCACTCGAACACTACGGCGGCGGAGCGACACCGGCCCTTGAACAGACCGTCTCCGAAAGCATTCAAACCGGCTTCGTCGAAGCCGATCTCGAGATGCAACCCGCGGAAAAAGTCCTGCTGCGGCAATTGGCCGAACGAGTCGCCGCGCTGGCCGCGTTGCCCGTGATGCATGAAAAGCGCGAGCTGTGGCGACGGCACAATCGCCTCGAACCAACGCGTCCCATTATCTTCTGCGATCCCGAAAATGGATGGAACGAGATCATCACCGAGCGCCAGCTTCAATGCAAAACAAAAATCGCCCGCCGCTGGGAGATGAATCTGCGCAAAGAGATCTTCTGGGGCGAAGTCATGGGCGACGACCGCCCGGTCGAAGCGATCTTCAATGTCCCGTACACCTGCACTGCCGACGATTGGGGCGCAGAGATCCGTTACCACAAGCCCGAGCAGCTTGGCTCATATGTTTGGGAGAGCCCGATCAGTGACTACGCAACCGACCTCAAGCGCATTCATCCGCTCACCTTCGAGATCGACTGGAACGTCTCACGCTCATGCGTCGATCTCGCTTCGGAGCTTTTCTCCGGCATTCTCACCGTCCGCCAGAAGGGAACCTGGTGGTGGTCCCTGGGCGTCACCTACCCCGCGGTTCTGCTGCGCGGCATGGCCAACATGTATACCGATTTCCGCGATTACCCCGAAGAGATCCGGCAGCTTTTCTCCATCATTCTCGAAGGGCACATGAAGAAGCTCGATTATCTTGAGGCCAACAACCTGCTCTCGCTGAACAACGACGGCACCTACGTGGGCTCCGGCGGATACGGCTATACCGGAGAGCTGCCGCCATCCGATTTCAACGGCAAAGTCCGCTGCCAAGACATGTGGGGATTTACCGAAAGCCAGGAATCGGTTGGCGTGTCGCCGAAGATGTATGAGGAGTTCATCTTCCCCTACGAAAAGCCGATCATGGAGCGCTTCGGCCTCACCTGCTACGGCTGCTGCGAGCCTCTGCACTCGCGCTGGAACGTCGTAAAGCATCATCACAATCTGCGCCGCGTCTCCTGCTCCGCGTGGGCCAACCTTGCCAAGATGGCCGCCAATCTCGAAGACCGTTTCATCCTGTCGCTCAAGCCAAACCCGGCAGTGCTTGCGGTCCCCAACCCTGACTGGGAGGCGATCCGAACCTATCTTCGCAATGGCATCGATAACTGCCGCGGCTGCCGCCTCGAAATCATCATGAAAGACAACCACACCCTCGCCAACCACCCGGAACACGCCGTCGAATGGGTGCGAATTGCGCAGGAAGAAGCAGGAGCGCGCTGAATCATTCCGGCGCCCTTCTTTTTACCCGTTTTTCACACTGGCAAGAGGCTCCGGACCGACCACGCCAGGTAACCAGCCGATCGCATCACAAGGGAACCGCCAACGCCCTCTCTGCGTATCCATAATCGTTGTCCATTTGCGGACACAGAAAGCGAAAACCGAACGCTGAGCACGGGACCACGGAGGACGGCCGCGAGCGTTTCTTCCGCAGTTTCAGTCACTTCTCAGGCGGCCGGCAATGGAAACGAACGTGCTCATTGGTTTGGCAGGCAGCATCCCGCTGGAGGTTCAACATGATGTGCAATTCAAACTGCAATTCTTCCACGGCCGCATACGAGTCCTATAGGCCGGGCGAAATCACTGAGCTGGTAAGAGGCAACGATCAGTTCATTCTCGAGCGCTTCCTTCCCCTGGTGCGCCAGCAAAGCCTCGTGCTCGATCTCAGCTCCGTGACCCGCATCGACGCGGCCGGCCTCGCCGCGCTCATCACGCTGTACGCTGAGGCCTGCAAGGCGGGCCACACCTTGACGGTCTCGAATCTCACCCGTCACGTGCGGGAGATCCTCGCGCTGGTGGGTCTTGACCGGCTCCTCGAATCCAGTGATTCAGGCAGAGTCCCATTTTTTGCCGGCCGCCTGCAGGAGTCCGCCGCCTGACGAGAAAAATTGCAGAGGCACGTCCAATCCGCTAAAGCGTACAATGATCGCGGCCCTCCCCCACAATCTCGAGGAACGTCAATATGCGCGCATTGCCGCGGATTGCGATCGCCGTCTCAATCGCCGCAATGCTCTCCGCCTGCCCGTCTTGCGCGCAGGACGCAGCTTCCGCGAAGGCCTTCCTCACCTCGATCTACCAGCATTACCAGAACGGCGCCGAGGATGGGAGCGCGGGGATCAACTTCGATGGATATCAGGCGGCCAACTATTACCACTCCTCGCTGCTCGCCCTCATGCGCGCTGACGTCAAAGCCAACGGCCCCGACAATGTGCCGGCCATCGACTTCGATCCCATCTGCGGCTGCCAGGACTGGGATGGAATCTGGGATCTCAAGATCGATGTGCAGATCCAAACCCCTCAGCGCGCGCTGGCCAGCCTGTCTTTCGCCCTGGCCCCGCCCAAAGACCGCCCGAAAGACGCAACGCGCAAGCTCGTCTTCACCCTCATCCCCGAACACGGCGCCTGGCGTATCTACGACATTCGCGACGAGTCCGATCCGGCCATGACCTTTTCCGTCCGGAAACTTCTCGAAGATGACCTGGCCAGCCTCCACAGCAATGCCGCCCCCAAAACCGCACCCACCACCTCGCATTAACTCGAGAGCCCCACTCCCGGCAACTCCTCAGCGCTGGTTCGTCCGCCGACAATCGCCGGGCGGCTCGCATCCCCACCGATATCAGCATGCGGCACGCCGTATCCCTCCGCAGCCCATCACTTCCCACCCTTCCCACCCCATGTGACCCATAGCACAGGCAGCCTTAACCCGAAGACGATATTCCTACTAACGACAACCCCGCATGGCGCAGCCGAAAGTGCATATGAGCCTCGCGCGCTTAGACCATCCGTGATCCGCTGGAGTTCTGAGCCCCCGATCCTATACCCTTGCCTATGGACCGCCGGTGCGGAATCCCAAGATGGAGGCTTTATCCATGGCGCAGGGCGTAATGGAACAGGCGCCTGCTCAGGCAGCGGGCACGACGACAACCAAATATGTTTATTTCTTCGGCGGCGGCAAGGCTGACGGCAACGGCAAAATGAAAGACGTGCTCGGCGGCAAAGGCGCTGGCCTGGCCGAGATGACCAACGCCGGTCTGCCGGTTCCTCCGGGGTTCACCATCCAGACCGAGGCCTGCCGCGAATACATGCGCGGCAAGCTGAGCCCGCAGATCGAGACCGAGATGCTCGACGCGCTCGAGAAGCTCGAAAAGATGCAGGGCCAGAAGCTGGGCGCGGGCGAAAATCCCCTGCTCGTCTCGGTTCGTTCGGGCGCAAAGTTCTCCATGCCCGGCATGATGGACACCATTCTGAACCTGGGCCTCAATGATCAGGCCGTTGAAGCTCTGGCCAAGCGCAGCAATAATCCCCGCTTTGCTTATGATTCCTACCGCCGCCTCATTCAAATGTTCGGCGACGTGGTTCTCGACATTCCCAAGAAGAAGTTCGAGCACATCTTCGACGGCGTAAAGCACTCGGCAAAAGTCAAGTACGACTACGAGCTCACGCCCGACGCGCTCAAAAAAATCATCGCCGAATACAAAAAGCTGGTGAAAAAAGAGACTGGCAAGGACTTCCCGCAGGATCCGCTGCTGCAGCTCGCCGCGGCCCGCGATGCCGTCTTCCGGAGCTGGGAAAATAACCGCGCCAAGACCTACCGTCGCATCAACCACATCGACGACTGGCTTGGCACAGCAGTCAACGTGCAGGCCATGGTCTTCGGCAACCTGGGCGAAAACTCCGGCACCGGCGTCGGCTTCACGCGCAATCCCGCCACCGGCGAGCACACTTTCTTCGGCGAGTACCTCATGAACGCGCAGGGCGAAGACGTCGTCTCCGGCGTCCGCACGCCGAACCCCATCAGCGACCTGCAGAAGACCATGCCCAAGGTCTTTGAACAGTTGAAAGACATTACGCGCAAGATGGAAAAGCACTACCGCGATATGCAGGACTTCGAGTTCACAATCCAGGATGGCAAGCTCTACATGCTGCAGACGCGCAACGGCAAGCGCACCGGCCTCGCCGCAGTCCGCGTCGCCATCGACATGGTGCGCGAAGGCCTCATCACGCAGGAAGAAGCCATCTACCGCGTCGAGCCCAACCAGCTCTACGACTTCCTGGTTCCGCGTCTCGTTGAAAAGGGCGAGAAAATTGACGTGCTCGCCACCGGCCTGCCGGCATCGCCCGGCGCGGCCGTAGGACAGATCGTTTTCACCGCTGAAGACGCCGTCAAGCATCACCAGAACGGCAGCTTCAAATCCGTCATCCTCGTCCGCGGCGAAACCACGCCTGAAGATATCGCCGGCATGGAAGTAGCTGACGGCATTCTCACCTCGCGCGGCGGCATGACCTCGCACGCGGCCGTCGTTACCCGCGGCATGGGCAAATGCTGCGTGGCGGGTGCGGGCGACTGCGTAGTCGACGAAGCCAAAAAGGAACTGCGCGTCAAGGGCCAGACCTTCAGGCAGGGCGACTACATCTCGCTCGACGGCACCACCGGCCGCGTCATCGCCGGCAAACTCAAGACGCTCGATGCGCAGCCCGACGATCCCGATCTCGTCAAGTTCATGAGCTGGGTCGATCCCGTCCGCAGGCTCCAGGTCTGGGCCAACGCCGATATTCCGCGCGACGCCAAAAAGGCCCGTGCATTCGGCGCACAGGGCATCGGCCTCTGCCGCACCGAGCACATGTTCTTTGCCGAAGACCGCATCGAACACATGCGCACCATGATTCTCGCCAACAACGAGAAGGACCGCCGGGTTGCACTCAAGAAGCTGCTCCCCATGCAGCGCTCCGACTTCGCTGGCCTCTTCAAGGCCATGGAGTCGCTCCCGGTCGTCATCCGCCTGCTCGATCCACCGCTCCACGAGTTCCTTCCGAAACGTGAAGACCTGCTGGTCGAAATTCAGCACCTTCAGGACACCAAGCCCCGCTCGCCCAAGCTTAAGGGGCTGCGCACGCTTCTGGCTCGCGTCGAAGAGCTGCACGAGATGAATCCCATGCTCGGCCTGCGTGGCTGCCGTCTCGGCATCACCTTCCCTGAGATTACCGAGATGCAGGCGCGCGCCATCATCGAAGCCGCAGTCGCGGCCAAGAGCAAGGGGGGCGATCCCCATCCCGAGATCATGATTCCGCTCATCGGTTCCATTGAGGAGATGCGCAATCAGGCCGCCATCGTTCGTCGCGTGGCCGACGAAGTCTTCGCTGAGAAAAAGGCCAAGGTCGACTTCAAAGTTGGAACCATGATCGAAATTCCACGCGCGGCACTCACCGCCGATCAGATCGCCGAAGAGGCCGAGTTCTTCTCGTTCGGTACCAACGACCTTACGCAAACCACCTTCGGCATCTCGCGCGACGACATCAACAACTTCCTGCCCGCTTACCTCAAACTCGGCATCTTCAAGCAGGACCCCTTCGCCACCCTTGACCAGGTGGGCGTGGGCCAACTGGTGAAGATGGCCGTGGCCAAAGGGCGCAACACGCGGCCCAACCTGAAGGTCGGCATCTGCGGCGAGCACGGCGGCGATCCAGAGTCCGTCAAGTTCTGCCACAGGATCGGCCTCAACTACGTCTCATGCTCGCCCTTCCGTCTGCTCACGGCAAGGCTGGCAGCGGCGCAGGGTGCGCTCGACGAGAAAAACGGCACCACGCAAGGCGGCAGCAAGTAACCCTAACCCTCTCCCAAACTCGAAGGGCGTCCGCATCGCGGACGCCCTTCGTGATTCTCGATCAGTTCCGCGCTCGCCCAGATCTTTCCGTCCGTACCAGCGGGCGAAAGGGTGAGATCGTACGGCCGCACCGCCATTTCGCACCCCACCATCGCACGTTATACTGCCCGCGTGAATATCCCGCGCGAACTCCCACTCGATGACGATCGCCTCACCCACGGCGCATGGTGCGATCGCATGGCCCCCGGCGAATTCGCGGTCCACTACTCCAGTTTCCCGGCAGGCGCAGCCAACGTTCCCTTCTGCACCGTATTCGCCAGCCTCACTGAGGCGGTGAACCACGCCGAGAAGCAGGTCCGCGAGTGCCCTGATCTCCGCTGCACCATCTACGACCATCGCGGCTTCGTCGGCCCTCCGCTCAAGGACATTCGTGGCGCCGGGTTCAAAGACAAGTTTTCACTGTCTCCCGCCTTTCGGCGATGGGCGGGTGTCATCCCTTTCTTTGGCGGCTCCGCCCTCACCATCATCGACTGGCGCACCGATTTTGCGCTCTCCTGGCCGGCCATGATCGGAACCCGCATCATGGCTCCCGGATTCGGCCTGCTCTTCATGGACGTCATCCTCACCATCAACGAGAGGAGAAAGAAGAGAGACTCCACCGGCCCATAATCCGCCTCAACTCCACGGCGCGTCATCCTCTAGTGATCGTTCTCCGCTCTTCTCTTGATCCCATCCAGCCACTCACGCCGCAGCAGCCCGCTTCCGGGAACAATCAATCTCCAGTAGATCGCCGGACCGCGCGTCGAGTCATTTTGCACCATCATGCGCGTCTCGGTCGTAAGGGTGGACCATCCGGCGCCCGCATCTTTCGCGTTGAAGTCGAACGCCGTTTTAATCGCGCCCTGCTCCCGGTAATCGACAAATTCCTGCGCATTGCTTACCCCGGATGGGCGTCTCTCCCTCATGTTCACAGCCCCAAACATCACGAATTCGTGTTCGCTGCTGTCAACCAAATAACCGGAAGCGGCAAACGCATCCAGAATCCGTTTATCCGGCGAAAAATAACCGTTGTCATGGAGTGGCTCGCGCAACACCGCACCGCGAACTTTCATGAGTGTATTCAGCGATTTCAAATCGCCCCACGTGGCCGCGCGCGTTGCCTGCATCACCTGCTCGGGATGGGCGCGAGTCCGAACCGTGTGCCGCTCGGAGAATTGGTACTCCGGCATGATGTCATCAAGGCGCGTTCGGTGTTGTGCCACCCGATGGACCGGTGCTGGCCACAGCAGAGCCGCAACGGCCAAGCCCACGCCACCCGCCAGAATCCACGCCCCGGTAGCCCGCTTGCGGACTCCAAAAAACCGGAAGGGAATCGCCAGGTTCGCCAGCCCGATCAGCGCCAGCACGATTCCGGAGTAGGCCAGAGTGCTCAGCGGCTGAAACGAAGCCCAGTAGTTGAACAACAGAATGGCCCCAATGGCGATTGCGGCGAGCACAATCCACCTGCGAGTCATAACGGACATACGCTCACTCTCTCGTCTGCAGCATCCGGTCGAATTTTTGAGCTCTGTCAAGGAATACGCGACAGGTCGGAGGCTGGCCCTGTGACCCGACGCTCAAGTGCCCCAGACTTGAGGCTGATCACAGTGTCACTTTCAATTTTTCTCTTCATCTGTGATATTGATCACATTGCGCATTGACGCCGAAGGAATTTCCGAGCTCCGCGATCACGTTTCAGTCTATTGTCGGCCTGAATGCAGAGCGTAGTCTGATATTCCGAGGGAAACGATGAGCACAGGTCGATTCGCTTTCTTGATATCCGTGATGCCCGCGCGATCCCGCCGTCGCACTTGGAGTGCGCTCATGTCACGGCCCTGGTCCGCACGAACCACTTTTCTTGTCCTCCTCGCGATCGCGTTGTGGCCCACAGTGGCCGGCGCCTTGGGAGAGCCGAAGTACGTGACCACATCGCCGGCGTCTGGCGCTTTTGTGCTCGCGGTAAACGGTCGGTCCGGTCCATTGGTGGTCAGCGGCGAGGATTGGCCTGGAGTGATCCGGGCGGCGGGCGATCTGAGCCAGGATGTAGGACGGGTAACAGGGCACGATGCGCCGGTAATGAAAGGTGCGGCACGGGTCGGTGAAAATGTGGTGCTGATCGGAACCATCGGCAAAAGTCCGTTGATCGACGCGCTGGTGCGACGGCACAAGCTCGATGTAAACGGCATTGAGGGCAAGTGGGAATCGGCCGTCACGACAGTTGTCGATCGGCCGATGCCGGGAGTGCGGCGGGCACTCGTGATTGCCGGCGCGGATAAGCGCGGCACGATCTATGGAATTTATGACCTGTCAGAGCAGATTGGAGTTTCGCCATGGTACTGGTGGGCCGATGTCAGGGTGCCGCACGCAGACGCGCTCTATGTGGAGCCGGGACGCTATGTGCAGCCGGTGCCAGCGGTAAAGTATCGCGGGATCTTTTTCAATGATGAGGCCCCGGCGCTATCAGGATGGACGAAAGAGAAGTTCGGCGGGATGAATCATGAGTTCTACACCAGGGTCTTTGAACTGCTCTTGCGGTTGAAAGCGAATTTCCTTTGGCCGGCTATGTGGAACAACGCATTTGCTACCGATGATCCGCTCAATGCGAAGCTGGCGGATGAGTACGGCATCGTGATGGGGACTTCGCACGAAGAACCGATGATGCGCGCCGAGAAGGAATGGGTGTGGGGACATCACGGCGCGTGGGACTACGCGACAAATCAGAAAGAGATTGACGACTTCTGGCGCGAGGGGATGGAGAGGGACAAAAACTACGAGGAAGTAGTAACGCTGGGAATGCGCGGCGAAGGCGACACGCCGATGTCGGCCACTGCGAACACGCAACTCCTGGAGCGCATCGTTGCCGATCAGAGGGAGATTCTGAAGCAGACGCTGAACCCCGACCTGACAAAGGTTCCGCAAGTCTGGGCGTTGTACAAGGAGATGCAAGGCTACTACGAAAACGGCATGCGCGTGCCCGACGATGTGACGCTGCTGTGGTCCGACGATAACTGGGGCGATCTTCGCCGGCTGCCCACGGCAGAAGAAAGGAAGCGGCCGGGCGGAGCAGGGATTTATTACCACTTCGATTACGTGGGCGGACCTAGATCCTATAAGTGGCTGAACACGAATCCGATTCCGAAGATCCAGGAACAGATGCATCTGGCGCTCGCGTATGGCGCGGACCGGCTTTGGGTAGTGAACGTGGGCAACGGAAAGCCGATGGAGTTTCCGATCGAGTTTTTTCTCGATTACGCGCGAACGCCCGATCGCTGGGACAAAGACCACCTCGACGAGTTTACAAAGCTTTGGGCGACGCGGGAGTTCGGGCCCGAGCACGCCGACGAGATTGCGACAGCGATGGAGGAATACACCCGATACAACGGCCGGCGGAAGCCGGAGCTCATCGATCCTGCGACCTTCAGCCTGACGAACTATCACGAGGCCGACCGCGTGGATGCGGAGTGGCGCACGCTGACTGATCGCGTGGACAAGCTGGTTGCCGAACTGCCAGATAACGAGCGGGCTTCGTATTTTGAATTGATTCAATATCCGGTGGATGCCTGCGCGAATTTGACAGAGATGTCCATTGCAGCGGCGCGGAATGCAGCGGATGCGAAGGTTGGAAACCCGCAAGCGAATTCAGAAGCCAACAAGGTGTGGGCGATGTTCCAAAAGGACGAGCTTTTGAGCTCCGAGTATAACCAGGGAGTGCTGGCTGGCAAGTGGGACCACATGATGGACCAGACGCATATCGGCTATACGTCGTGGAACGATCCGCCGGCGAACGTGATGCCCGCGGTGAGTTGGATCCAGGTGCCGGAGGCGGGATCGCTTGGCGTAAGCGCGGAGGATGCAACTTTCTCGCGAGCGGGCGGGCGCTTTGGGTTTTCGCTCGGGACCATCGATTCAGTGTCCAACGAGACGCGGACGCTGACGCTCTTTGATCGCGGCAAAACCCCTGTGGAGTATGAGGTCGAGACGAGTGCACCGTGGATAGTTTCCTCAGACAAAGGTGGCAGAGTCAGTTTGATTGAGCAGAAAGTCGCGATTCACGTGGATTGGAGCAAACTACCTGCCGATATTGACAGTGCAGAGGGAACGGTCGGGGTGAGCTCGGGTGACGAACGCGCGATGGTGTACACCCTGCACGCGCTGCGATTGCCAATCACGCGGGCCGATGCGCATGGGTTCGTTGAGAGCGATGGATACGTGGCCATAGAGACGGCGGACACATCCGGGCGCGGTGCCGACGGCGAAACACATTGGGTAGAATTACCCGGATACGGCGAAACAAAATCGGCGATGACGGTGTTTCCGGTGACAGCCGAGAGCAACACGGACTCGAAGGCAGCGCTTGAGTACAACATGTATCTGTACGATGCTGGCGATTTTGAACTGCAGGCAACGCTGGCGCCGACGCTGAACTTCGTGCCCGGGCGCGGCCTGCGGTTTGCGGTTTCGGTGGACGATGGACCCCGGACTTTGGTCGACGCGTTGGAGCACAACTCACAGAAGGATTGGGAGCAGGCTGTGAGCGATGAGGTACGCCGCGTCACAATTCCATTGACCATTGCCAAGCCGGGATATCACACGTTGGAGGTTTGGGCGGTAGATCCAGGTGTTGTGTTGGAGCGCATCGTGGTCAGTCACGGTTCACTGAGGCCCAGTTATCTGGGCCCCCCGGAGAGCTTTCACTTTCCCGGCTAGCAAGTCCTCGTAATCACCGGAGCGCCTCGGGGCGGGCAAACCGTCAATATCGTTGGGCCAAAGTCTCGGTTCTCGTCCTTCACAGAACGGAAGACCGCCCGATTCTCCCTGTCAATCCCTGCCGCCCCGCCTTCCGCGCGCATCTCGCTGACACCGCGCCGAATCGATTTCTGCGCAACTTTGCCGAAGAGTTCGACCGGTGGCGCACAATGAGATGAGTAGCTCGATCAGAGACGGCATTTCTTCGACCTCTAGTCCCGGCCTAACTCCTTTGGCTGGAGTATCTTGCGCCGCAACCCACCCGGAATCAGTGGGTTGGCGCCAGTGATCGGAGAACAAGTGATTGAAGGAAAATCACTTAGCCCCAAAAAGGGGGATGGGGGGGAGGGGGATATACTAATCAGTTAACAGCCTCCGCTGAAAGTTGATGATGCCCGCTTTTCCTCATGAAATGCTGCGCGAGATCTACGAGCAGCCCGACGCGCTCAAGCGCACCATCGACCTTTACCTCGCAGGCCGCGCGCTGAAGCCCGAGGTCGCCGCTAAGCTTGCCTGCTGGCCCAACAAAGCAGGCGAAATCCTGATCGCCGCCAGCGGCTCCAGCCGCCACAGCGGCCTCTACGGTGAAATCCTGCTGGAAGATCTCTGCGGCCTCGCCGTCGATGTCGAATACGCCAGCGAGTACAGCACGCGCGGCGGCCCGGGCTACATCGACGTGCGCCATCCCAGCGTCCTCGTCCTCTCGCAGTCTGGAGAAACCAGCGACACGCTCGCCGCACTTGCTGAAGCGCACCGCCAGGGACACAAGACGCTTGCCATCACCAATCACGCCGAGTCCACCATGGCCGCCGATGCCGATATCTCCATGCCGCTCGCGGCCGGAGTCGAAAAGGCCATCCCAGCCACCAAGAGCTTCACCTGCCAGTTGGCCGTGCTTTATATGCTTGCTCTCTACGAGGGCTCGCGCCTCGGGCGGATGGACTCTGTCGCCGTCGCCGCGCATATCAACGAACTGCTCGCGCTTCCCGGTGCCCTTGCGTCTCAGCTCGACACCTGGCGCGAGCAAACCGCTGCACTCGCCCGCAATTACTCGACCGCTTCGACTTTTCTCTACCTCGGCCGCGGCATCCACTACGCGATTGCCCGCGAGGGCGCGCTCAAGCTCAAGGAAGCTTCTTACGTCCACGCCGAGGGCTATCCCGTAGGCGAGCTCAAGCACGGCCCCAACGCCCTCGTCAGCGATCGCGTGCCGCTCGTCGTGCTGGCCACGGTCGATCGTGCGCTCGAAGCTTCCGTTCTGCGCTACGAAAAGACCCTGCAACTGCTCGCCGACATGAAGACGCAGGGCGCGCACGTCATCGCCGTCGCCAACGCAGGCGACGCCGAGGTCCCCGCACTCGTCACCGACTGCATCGCCATTCCGCCCGCCTCCGAGTATCTCCTGCCCATCCTCGAAGTCGTCCCGCTCCAACTCTTCGCCTACTTCATGGCGCTCGAGCACGGCATCGACGTCGACCGTCCGCGCAACCTCTCCAAAGCCGTCGTCGAAAAATAGCCTCGCGAAACCGCGCAACCTGAGATCTGAAATCAGTCAGCTAGTAGCTAGAAGCTAGCGGCTAGCAGCTGTTTTTCCCTCAAAATGCGCTTCAATCTCTTCCAGCGTCTTGCCCTTCGTCTCCGGCAGAAAGAACACGGCCACCAGGAAGTACACCACCGTGAACCCCGCAAATACGAAGAACATCGAAGAGTAGCCGTGCTTGCTCACGAACGGAAGAAAAATGGCGGCCAGCGTCGTCGACACCGACTGGTTCAGCACCAGCGCAATGCTCATGCCGTTGGACCGGATGCGCGTTGGCATCAGTTCGCTCAGCGCCAGCCACACTACAACGCCCGGCCCCATGGCATAAAACGCGATAAACAAGTAAAGCCACAGCGCCACCAGCCAGCCATGGTTCGTCTCAGGCACGCTGCCGACCAGCGCCTTTTCTATCTTCAACGGTGCGGTCTGCGCAGCCGTGAGATTGGCAAACGGATTCTTGAACAACGCCTCGATCCGGTTCGCCGGCACGCAGCTCTCCCGCGTAATCACAATCGGCGCCTGCGCAGCGTCGTCTGACCGCACAAAGCTGGTAGCCGCGATGAAATCCCCATAGGAATAAATAATCGCCAGCGACGCACGTTCGCGATCGATCCCACGGCCCGCCTCGCCCTCCGCGGCAAGTAGCTTGCTTGCTTCTGCCGCATCAAAGCGCACTGTCAGCTCCTGGGCCGGACCCACCATTGCCTGCACCGCGCTGCGGCAATCCACGCTCAACTTTTCTGTCGTTCTGAAGAGCAGCCCCACGCCAACCATCGCAACAATGATTCCCGCCGTGCCCATCACCAGCAGGAATCTGCGGCCCTTGCGATCAACCAGAACCATTCCGATCGCTGTCGCCAGAAAATTCATGATCGTGAAGATCACGTATCCCCAATGCGATGCCAGGTCGCTCAACCCGCTCTGCAGCAGGATGCCGGTATTGTATTGAATCACCGAATTGATGCCCGTGGCCGTGTTGCACGCGAGAATGGCGCAAGCCAGCAGAAAGGGAATCAGGTACTTGCGTCGCAGCAGCGAATCACGAATTTGTTGCCCTTTCGATGCCGATGCGTGTGCCGTTGCCTCCATCTCCTCGATTTCCAGCTTCGCTTGCTCCGGGGTGCGCGAGCGCAACAGCGCCGTATAGGCGCGATCTTTCGCCCCGCGCCGGAACAGCCATCGCGGCGACTCCGTCACGAACACGCTGCCCAGCACGAACAGTGCGCCCGGAGGCAGCGATACCCAGAAAATACTGCGCCATGCATAATTCTTGAATCGCAGCAGCGCCGCCGCATCGCCCAGCCTTGCCACCGCGGTCACGCGATAACTGAAATAAATCCCGATGAACGCAGCAGCCACAATTCCCAGCGTGAGCATCCACTGAAAAACCGCCGTGCCCTTGCCGCGGATCGATGCCGCCAGGCATTCGGCGAGATACAGCGGAACCACCACGCCGATCAGGCCGCCGCTCATCCCCTGCAGCAGCCGTCCCGCAAACAAAAAGCCATAGCCTTGCGAGAGCGCGATCACCGGGATGCTCAACACAAACGCGCAGCCGCTCAGGATCATCAGCCTCTTGCGACCCATCCAGTCTGCGAGCAGCCCTGAAAACAGAGTCGAAAACACGCTGCCCAGCAGCACCGCCGCCACCACCACCGAAAGCTGCGCGGTGGTCAGCCCTGAAGTGGCTTCGAGGTAAGGCAGCGCGCCGCCGATAATGCCGACGTCGATTCCGTAAAGCAGGCCGCCAAGGCCGGCAACCAGCAGCAGAAAGGCGTTGTACCGCCGAATCACAACGCAAGCAGCAATGATCCTCTTGTCCGATTCCTCAGTCTACAATGGTCGCATCGATCTCCAGCGCTTGATTGCTCAACTTCATCGCTCAAGCGGAAAGAAGGTAGCTTTTGCCGGGCCTCAGAAAACGCCTTGTTCCTTGGTATCTACTTTTTTCTGTTCCTTGTTGCCTGTTTCCTGTTTTTTCTGCGGCACAAGTGCAATCACCCAAGCTGCTGCCTGCACCGAGAGAAGCGCACCTCGACAAACTGGCGGAGCTGCCCGATCACATGGTGGTGATCGTTCCCGGCCACAATGAAGACGACGAATTCGCCGCGCGCGATTTGGAAGACGCCCTGAAGCGAATCGCACCGGACGCCGATGAATCGCGCGCCGCTGCCGCCAGGGCAGCTTATCACGTGATATTGTTGCGCAGCGATTCCGCTGAAGCCAAGGCTATCCTCGAGCGGAACAGCCTCACCTTCGATCCCGCCATGGTGTCGGAAGGTTATGCGCTTGTCGTCGATCCTCACGAAACGTCGATCATTGGTGCGAGCGGTGCCGGCGTTTTTTATGGCGTGCAAACCTTTAAGCAGCTGCTGCCTTTGCCGGGGACGCCGCGCGCGTTGTCTACGGGCACAGTGCGCGACTGGCCTGCCATGCGCTATCGCGGAATTGACGACGATCTTTCGCGCGGCCCGTTTCCCACGCTCGAGTTCCAGAAGCACCAGATCCGCGTCTTCGCGTCGTTCAAAATCAACATCTATTCGCCATACTTCGAGCACACGCTGCTTTATCCCGATCAGCCGCTCGCCGCGCCGCCGGGCAGCTCGCTTACGCCCGAGCAGGCCAAAGAACTCGTCGCCTACGCCCGGCAGTATCACATCACCATCATTCCCGAGCAGGAGTCCTTCGGGCATCTGCATCACATGCTCAAGTGGGAAATCTACCAGGACCTCGCCGAAACGCCGCACGGTTATGTGCTGGCGCCCGGCCAAGCCGGTACATTGCCGCTCATCAAGGATTGGTTCACGCAGATCGCCCAGGAGTTTCCTTCGCCCTTCATCCACATCGGCGCAGACGAAACCTTCGACTTGGGCGCGGGCCTCACCAAGGATGCTGTGCAGCAGCAAGGGTATGGCCCGGTGTACATGGCATTCCTCAAGCAGATTCACGACGAACTCGCTCCGCTTAATCGACGCCTGATCTTCTGGGGTGACATCGGCGACGAAAACCCTGATGCTGTGTCCAACCTGCCGAAGGACATGATTGCCGTGCCCTGGAACTACCACCTCGCATCGGGATTTGACAAACTCATCGAGCCCTTCGCCAAAAATGGCATCGAGACCTGGGTTGCGCCGGGCGACGCCAATTGGAACGAAGTCTATCCCGTGGAAAAAACCGCGCTCTGGAACATTCAGGGATTTATTCGCGACGGCCAGCGCCTCGGATCGACCGGCGCACTCACCACCGTATGGAACGACGACGGTGAAGGTCTCTTCAACATGGACTGGTACGGCGTGCTCTTCGGAGCAGTAGCCGCATGGCAGCCCGGAGAGAGCTCCATCGCCGATTACCAGGACGCATACGGTCAGGTGTTTCACCAAGATCCGAGCGGCAAGATCAACGCTGCGGAAAAAGAGCTGATGGCTGCCGAGGAGGCCATTGCCGATGCCGGCACCCACATGACCAGCGACCAGATCTTCTGGGTCGATCCCTGGAGCGCGCAGGGCCAGGCGATTTCCGCCAGGCTGCTTCCCACCGTGCACGATCTGCGCGTTCACGCAGAACAAGCGATCGTGTTGCTCGACCAGGCGCGACAGCAGAACCCCGCGCTGCGCCAGACCGAAGCGCTTGATGCCATGGACCTCGGAGCTCGCCGCCTCGACCTCATCGGCCTCAAATTCCAACTCGCCCAGGAGATCGGCACAGCATACACCCAGGCGGTGGCCCAGCAGCACGACAAGACGCAGAACTCTGAAACCAACAGGCTGCTGAACGAGATCAGCAGCAACAATGGCAGCTGCGAAGATCTGCGCGATGCCTATTCAGCCTTGAAGAATGAGTACAGCCAGGTTTGGCTCAGCGAGAATCGCCCCTATTGGCTCAGCAACGTCACCGTCCGTTACGACCTGGCGATCGAAATGTGGCAGCGGCGCGGTGACCAGTTTGAAGAGGCAACTCACGCCTGGCATCGCGGGCAGGGTCTGGCCGCCCCTGCATCTCTTGAATTGCCTGCGCCGGCCGAAGCAGCTCACTGAACGCGTGGCAATGCGCGCCTGGCGGTCCCGGCGGCTGTCCCAGAGGAGCCAAACCGGCCTCGATTTTGGGACCCGGTCCGTATCTGAACCAAATGGATACCGGGGGCGAAGAAATTCTGGTAAGCCGGCGTACCGCGGATGCACACTAGATGCATGTTCTCGCAAGCGGGACAAAGCGAACTGCCCGTGGTCCTGCTGATTGACGACGATCTGGTGAGCCGCGAAGTGGCAGCCACGTTGCTCACTATGAGCGGATACACCGTGCACACCGCGGTGAGCGGAGCGGCCTCGCTCAAGCTGCTCGCATCCGCGCGCTGCCGGCCCAACGTCATCCTGATGGACGCGCAGATGCCGGGGCTGAGCGGACCCGAATTGATTGCCAAACTCAGATCGCGCAGCGCCGCTCGCATCTTTATTGTGAGTGGAAGCAAGCCCCCGCAGGAACTGGCCGCAGCGGCCGATGGTTTTCTTGTCAAGCCTTTCTCTCCCGACGCGCTGCACAAGCTTCTCGACGGGCACAAGGCGCAGTCGTCTGATCCCACGCTTCTCGATCCCAACGATCCCGTCGTGAGCACCGAAGTTCTGGCGCAATTTCGCAAGCTCATGCCGGAGCCCGCCATACGGCAAATCTACACTGCGGTTGTGGCTGATCTTTCCAAGCGTATCGAAGCTCTGGCGGGCGCCATCGTCAAGGGCGACGCCGACGAAATCCGCCGCATCGGCCACGCCATTAAAGGGGGCTGCGGAATGGCAGGCGCCATCCAGGCAGCCCATCTGGGCGCCCTCCTTGAGGCCGCGCCCGCCGGCGCAGAGGATAACCAATTGGATAACAGCGCTACCTTGCTCCGCGATTTGCGCACCGCCGCCCAAGGGTTGGAGCGTATGCTGGATTCTGAATTGCCCGCCTGATCCTCATCGCGTTCAAACACGGTGGATCGGGCCTCGCGGAGGCGTGTGGGAAAGATGGAACGACCAATCCGAATCGTGGTGGCGGACGACCATCCCGTGGTCCGCATCGGTGTTCGCAACATGCTTTCTGAAAAAGAGGGCTTCGAAGTGGTGGGCGACGCCACTGATGGTGACGAAGCCATCACCCAAACTCTCGAACTGCAGCCTGATGTGCTGCTTCTTGATGTCGCCATGCCGCGTCTGCCCGGCCTTGAGGCCATGCGTGCCATCATGAGCGGCCCGTCCACGGCCAAAATCCTGCTTCTTACTTCCACCATCACCACGCAGCAGATCATCGAGGCTCTGCACATCGGCGCTCGCGGCATCGTGCTCAAGGATGCGCTCGCCAGCCACCTGCAGGCCTCCATTCGCACCGTTTACGCGGGCGATTACTGGATCGGCGGCAAGCGCGTAGTGAATCTTGTCACCGCTTTGCACGACCTCATGCAACAGGCGGCCGTGCCGCAGCGCAAAACCTACGGCCTCACCCCGCGCGAGCTTGAAGTGGTGGGTTGCATTGTCGAGGGTTGCAGCAACCGCGACATCGCCAAGCAATTCACTCTCAGCGAGGAGACGGTCAAGCGCCATCTCTCGAACATCTTTGACAAAACCGGCGTCTCTACGCGCCTCGAGCTGGCCTTGTTCGCCATCGCGCATCACCTGGTCACGCCGCAGTAGTCTGTCCAGCCGGCTCAAATGTATAAGTGAACGTGCCGGACTGGACCGGGCCTTCGGTGTTGAGCAGAATCCGGTAAATCTGGTTTCCCCAACTTTCGCGCAATCCTGCGTCGCTCAGCGGAATCGTCTCGATCTTTGGTTCGAGTTGCTCGCCCTGCCACGTCAGCCGGCAATCCCTGCCGCTTCCTTCGGCAAGCTTCAACGTGATACCGCGGCTTTCGACCGCAACAGTTCTCGGCGTCATGATCGAAAACGACAAAGGCACAGAACGCTCCAGGTCAAATTCCTCCGCGATCACGACCACGTCCCTCGTGCGATCGAGCCTCACTGTCCGAATCCATTTCTTGATTCCAGCCTCCTTCGGATACGCCGCAGCGATATCGAACGAAACCACGGCTTCCTTGTCGCTGGTCGCGTACTTCCGGTCCGTCGCCTCGTACTCCACTCCGTTGTGTTCCATCACGCCGCCCACAGTCGGCAAATTGTGATACGCCGACTGCATCGTCCAGATCGAATAGCGGTCCTTCGAGAAGGTTTTTGCCGTGTACGCCTCCACGCCTACATCAATCGCCACCGGCTGCCCATCCAGGTAAATAACGAAGTTCCCCACATCGTTGTGGCTGTGGCTGCGCCCATTGTTCGCGGCCAGCACGGCAACGTACATGCCATCGGTTGAGCTGGCCTTCTCGCGAGCCGTCATCAGCCCGAAATCCGGATACCACGCGTCGCGCACCAGGACGTCCTCTTTTCGCGCGCTGCGAATCTCGCTGGCCTCAAGCACCGCGGGAATCGAACGCGACAGGCTCTCCGAGTTCTCGTTCACCGCGCGCTCCAGCCCCGGTCCCTCCGCGTTCAAGCCGGTCTTGGCCGCGTAAAACGCCCCGAAGGCCGCAAGCTCATCGTCGTGAACCGTCTTGCCAAAGCGGTAGAGCACGTCACCCGACGGCGCCGCCTTGCGATGTTCATCGCCGTACGCCACATAATCATCGCCTGCGATGTGCACATTCAAAATGAATCGGCCCATCGCGTCGAGGAACGGATTGGCGAAGATACCCGTCGCATTTCCGGTCGCTGATTCCATCGTCCAAAGCACTTCAAACAGGCTCAGCACGCTGCGGCTGTAGTAGCCCGGCCCTTCTTCTTCCGCCGCGTCGGGCCAGTAGTCATTCAGGTAGGCATCCACGCTGCGCATGATGCGCGTCGTCTCGTCCAGTCGCAGCTTCGCGTCATCTTCCAGGATCAGGTTCGTCACCAGCAGATTCGAATTGATCCACGGATTCCAGTTGTTCAGCCGGTGCTCCTGCTTGTGGTCGCTCAGTCCCATCCAGGTAAAGTCGTTGCGCTCTCGCGCCGGCTTCAGCATCCGTCGCTCGGTCTCAATTTTGATGCGCTGGTTTACGAGCGGCGAAACCTCGTTCAGTTGCGCGGCAAGCATGTACGACGTCCACGCAAGCATCTGCGCCGTCTCCGCCGAAAACAATTCGATGATCGGCTCGGTCACATCCGGCAGTCCCACGTCCGCCTTCTGTGCGCCAAGGTGCGCCGGCGCGCCCCAAAACGTTTCCTCGCAAACCAGCCAAATACCGTTCACAATGTCGTCAACGAATCGTCCTTTTCCTTCCAGGCACTCCGCCAGAACCAGGTGCTGCAGCATCGCCCGCCGCCCAAAGCTGTCGCTCTCAAAATGGCTGCGATTCCCGTTGCGCTTGAATTCAAGAAACTTCGTTGCCAGCAGCGCCTTCCATCCAGCCTTCTGGTCCGCCTCCGCGCGCTCCACAACCGCGGTGCGGATGTCACTCGGAACCCCCTCCCACGCTTCGCGCTCGCTCCATTTGGGATACGGATGCCACGCGCCCGGCGCAACTAGCTTGCTCGCAAGAAACGATTCCGTATAGGTGGTGCTCAGCAGATCGTGCGGAGCAACCAGCGGCGAATCGGGCAGCGCGCCCGCTGCCGCTTCCAGCGCGAGCCCGTTCATCGCACGCAAAAGCTTCCGCTGTCCGGCCAATGCAACACTACCCGCAACAAAATCACGCCGATTCATCGTTCCTCCAAATTCCGCGAGCCAGTATACAAGCCCGTGCGCCGCTCGCGCAGATGCAGGCGCTCGCAACTTCGCCCCAAAGCGTCTCGATCGAGCATTGGAGTACCACGATCGACTTCGCCACTACCAAGGAAGCAACAATCGCTTCTCGGGGGCCCCGGTCTCCGCGCTATCCTGTTGCTGCAAACCAGGAGTCCGCATGGGAGAGCTCAGCAGAATCGGCATTGCCCTCGATTCCGACCTGTTAGAACGGTTCGATCACTCCATTGAGAAGAGCGGATACACCAACCGCTCCGAAGCCTTTCGCGACCTGATCCGCGACCGGCTGGTGCGAGAGGCCACTGCCTCACCCGCTGCAACCGTCGTCGGCACCGTTACCCTCATCTTCAACCACCACGCGCACGGCATCACCGAGAGGCTCACTGAAGCGCAGCATGCGCATCACGACCTCGTCGTTTCCACGAGCCACGCGCACCTCGACCACGATTCCTGTCTTGAAGTGCTGATCGTTCACGGCAAGGCGGGCCGCGTGCAGCACTTCGCCGACATCCTCATCGGCCTCAAAGGCGTGCAGCATGGCCGCCTGGTCATGACCGTGCCCACCCATGCGCTCGACGCCGCCGACGAACATACCCATGAGCACGAACATTCGCACGACCACCCGCACAAGCACAGCAGTTAGTGCCGTATCTCCACAGTGCGCCACATCAAAGACTTGTCATCCTGAGCGAGGTCGCCGCAGCGACCGAATCGAAGGATCTGCGGATGCTTTCTTGATGCGAACTGGGCACGCCGCTTCCAGAATGCGCTAACCCGTTGCATTTCTTCTGCAAAGAGTAATAGTGCAACCGCATGCCGGGGAACAGAATCCAATTAAGAGATACCATCAGTGTCCCCGGAAACAGGAACGCCCTTCAACTGCGCGTACAGGAGAGGACCTACCCAAACTGATTCTTTCCGTCAATACGCGGATTGACGCCGATTAACCCGAAGCTGCGCGCAGACACCCGCGCCATACCACACGGTGAGAAGCAGATAATCCTGCGCTGGGCAGTGAAAATCGCGCTCCAGCCAATACACCACCGTAATCCTTACGCAATGCATGAGACAATGCACCCACAGAACCCAGGCAAAAGGGGGGCTCTCGATGAACAACAACACAAAGACTAACAACAACACATCAAAGAAAGAGTTTTTACTTCTCAGCGATTTCGACCAGACGCTCAGCTTCAACGATTCCGGCCTGGTCCTCGCGGAGATGCGGGGAATCTCGAATTTTCACGAATACGTGCGCAAGCTGGCAGACACGCACCTGGTGCAACAGGGCGGAGAACTTGCATACCTGCTGATGCACGAGCCTGCGTTCAAGGGCGTGCGCAAGCGGCATCTGCGCGAAGCTGGCAAGAAGGTGCGGCTCAAGAAGCACATCCAGCTTCTCTCGAGGTTGCTCGAGAACATTGGCGGCTGCCGCTTCTCGTTTTATGTGGTCTCCGCCGCGCCGCAGGAGATCGTGGAGTCGGCGCTTGAAGGCATCGTTCCGGCAGATCATATCTTCGCCAGCCAGCTCGCATTCGATAAAGAGGAGCGCGTAGTGGGCGTTTCCTGCCTGCGCGCCGGGTACGGAAAGGTCGCCATTCTCGATCATCTCCGTGAGCAGGCGCCGGTCGGGCATAATCACTTGGTCTACGTGGGCGACGGCAGCTCTGACGTGCACGTGATGCTGCACGTGAACCGACTCGATGGGCTGACCATCGCGGTCTCAGAGAATCGCTACCTGGCGCAGATCGCCAAGCGCTCCGTACTCAGCGAGGATGCGCTCAGCATCCTGGTGCCGATTACCGAGGAGATCCTGGGCTGGAGTGTGCAGCAGATCCGCGCGTTCTTTGAGCAGCAC
>OKRB01000081.1:101844-126548 GCA_900290245.1 Candidatus Sulfuritelmatomonas gaucii
GCGCGGCGAAGGAGGTGGAAGTAAGTTCCGTGCTGCCGGCGTAACACACCGCATTTCGGTAGCTGCCGCGTCTATCGCTCCGGCCTCAAGCCAAAGTGATAGGTCACACTCACGCTCGCGTACGAAGGAATCCGCACGCCCACCACCTCGCCTACAGGATTCGCCGGAACCAGTCCATCGCTGCCCAGCCCGACCTGTCCCGGGCCCATAAACTCCGCCAGTCGCAAAATTCTCCACCATCTGTCCCGTCCAGCCGCTCGCAACCATCGCATTCACGCCGAGGTTAACCCTGCCGTCGAGGAACGGCCTCGCCACAGCAAAGCGCAGCTCCTTGTTGGGCACGCCCAGGCAATAGTAGTTCAGCGCATTCGGATCGCCGCCCAGATAGCTGGCCTCATTGCAACCATTGCCAACCATTCTTTTGCCCACGTACTCAAATTCGCTCTTGGCCTGCAGGTGAAAAAGCAGCTTTTCATACCTCCCGATCAGATCCCCAATCAGCCGCGGCGCCTCCGGCACGATAGAGTACGACGTGCTCGCGAGCCGCGCGTCAGCCTGCTCAAACGTCGCCTCCAGCGAGCCATGCTCCAAGCCCTGCCGCACCGTCGCCGCCAGAAAACGAATCCGCCCCGGGCCGAGATCAAATTGCAATCCCTGGTCGGGATCGATCTTGCCGTATTCCGCGCTTTGCGTCTCGTGGTCCAGCGTCAACTTCACATCGGTCTTGTGGATGATCTTGCTCGCCACCAGTTGATACCACCGCGCCGTCTTCACTGGATCGACCGCCGTGCGGCCGGCGAGCGCCGTACCATCTCGCGGATCCTCGGTGAAGAACGACTTGCCGAAATCTGCCGCGCCGGCACGCGCAATGAGCCCGCAAAACAGCGCGGCCGCAACGAGCGTCGGTATGGGCGGCATTGGCAGGCTCATAGCAGAACCCTAGCCGCCGGCTTCCGCGATTGGCTGCGAGCGATATCACACGAAACATAGATTCGTGCTACGCATCAGCGCACGATTCGCACTCTCAAGAACCTCATGCAACTCACTTATAAGTGTTTTGTCCTGAAAACGATGGGCTCTGTCGATAGGTTTTTATTCATCAACCGCCGCGCCTCGCTGGCCGCCAGGGGCTTGAGCCAGTGCGGGCAGCGTGCCACGCGGAAAGTCCGTCGACCGGCGCACCACCAACCGCGTGGGGATCGGCCACTCCTTTTTCGCAGCTTTGGAATGACCGGGCTCGATCCCGGCGCGCAATGCCTCAACCGCTGCCATGGCAAGTGCCTTGCACGACATCTGCACCGTGGTCAGCGGCGGCAGCATGAACTGCGCCAGATGAATGTCGTCGAATCCCACCACCGACACGTCCTTGGGAACCCTGTATTTGGTTTCATCCAGCGCATGCAGAACGCCGATCGCGGTCATATCGTTCGAGCAGATCACCGCCGTCGGCGGTCCCGATTCCGCAAGCAGTTGTTCCATTGCAGCCTTGCCGCCTTCCATCGTGTGGTTGCCTTCCACAATCGATGCATCGGGCACGGTCAATCCCAGCTCGCCCATGGATTTGCGGAAGGCATCGCGGCGCGTCACCGCGGTGCGCATGCGCAAGGGGCCGCTGATGAACGCAATCCGGCGATGACCGAGCGCGGCCAGGTGCTGTACCGCCTCGCGAATGCCTTCTCCGTAATTCACCTTGAGCACGCGGATATTCGGCAGGTCGGGTCCCGCATCCACAAACACCAGCGGAAACTCCTGTTCCACGAGCTTCTGCACCAGTTGTTCTTCAATGCCGAAGGTCATCACGGCCACGCCGTCAACGCTGCGTTGCATCATGCGCCGGATCAACGACTCGGTTCGCGCCGCATCGTAGTTGGTCGGCCCGATCATCACCTCATAGCCCTGCGCCACCGCCAGGTTCTCAAACTCCTGCACCAGCTCAGGGAAAAACGGATTCGTGATTTCGGAGACAATTAGTCCCAGAATGCGGCTTCGGCCTGACACCAGCGCCCGCGCTTGGGTGTTTGGCACGTAGCCCACTTCGTCAATGGCCTTCCACACTCGCTTGGCCAGCTCTTCGTCAACCGTTGGAATGCGGTTGACCACGCGCGAAACGGTCGCGATGGAGACACGCGCGCGCTTGGCCACGTCGTGAATGTTTACCGCGGCGTGGTGGCGATTGCTCGTACCCTTGTTCGTCCGGCCCATGAGCAAGAAGATTGTACCCTTTTCCAGGCGTTACCGGGCGCACCCAGCCACAAAGCAGTGCACAAAATCATTGAAATTTCGGCACTTTCGGAGTCATTCCGCATGCCCGCGGGCAAAATCGCCCAACCTTACTCACGGGATGTTAGAAAGCGTTTCCCTCATCAGCGCTCCGGCCCCCTCGTTCCCACGCTCCCTTGCTCCCTGTTTTTACGGATGCTTTTGCGCTCCTCCCGCGACCTCGAGCCCATGACGCAGCAGCGGCAGAATGGCCTCCAGACTCTCCTCGGCGCCGCGTTTGCTTCCGGGCAGGTTCACGATGAGCGTGCCGGCACGCATTCCTGCCACACCGCGCGAAAGCCAAGCGTACTCGTTGCGCTCTGCCCCTTTGGCTCGCATTGCTTCCGCCAGTCCCGGTGCTTCGCGATCGATCACCCGCCGCGTTGCCTCAGGTGTATGATCGCGCGGGCCCATGCCCGTGCCGCCCACCGTGAGCAGCAGTGCAGCGCCCTGCCCACTCAAGTCTTCAAGCGCTGCGACAATCGCGTCCTCATCGTCAGCAAGTAGCGCTGCCCGAATCTCCGCCTGCTGCCACCCGCTCTTCACCAGCGCCGCCACAGCAGGCCCGGCCGTGTCGGTCATCAGCCCTTGCGAGCAACGGTCCGAAATCGTGATCACAGCGATCAGCATTCTGATCCGGCCCTCTCACTCCGCTGGCAGCACTTTGATGGTGTGCAGCCACGTTTCCACCAGCTTCGGCCAGCCCATGATCGGCAGATCCCTGGGCCGGAGTCCATAGCCGTGCCCGCCTTGCGCGAAGACGTGCAACTCGGCAGGCACCTTCGCCTTCTTCAATTCCATAAAATAGGTCACTGCATTTTCCACGTGCACGGGATCGTCCTCAGCCTGCAGCAGAAACGTCGGCGGCGTATCGGCCGTGGGATGAATTTCGGGGTTCGGCGCGAAGTTCTGTTCCACCAGCGCCAGGTAGCCGGGATAGAGCACCACCGCGAAATCCGGCCTGCAGCTCAATTCATCCGCAGCATCAACTCGGTCGTATACGCGCTTGTCATAAATGGCGCTGACCGCCGCCGACAGAAATCCACCCGCTGAAAATCCGAGCACGCCCACTCTGTGCGGATCGATGCCCCACTCGGCCGCATGCTGCCGCACCAGGCCCATCGCGCGTTGCGCGTCCTGCAACGCCGCCGCCGATTTCGGATAAGGCCCGCTATCGGGCACGCGATACTTCAGCAGCACGCATGTCACGCCGATCTGGTTCAGCCAGTCGCAAACCTCCGTGCCTTCCAGGTCCATGGAGAGGATCTGGTACCCGCCGCCCGGAAACACCACAACCGCTGCGCCCGTGTTTTTCACCGTGGGCTTGTAAAGCATGATCGTCGGCGTGGAGACATTCGTCAGCCGGATATACGGCCGGCCCGCCATCTGCTTGGTTCCTGCCGCGTTCACGTTGTACTCAGGTGGCATGTTGGCCTTCTCGCCGGGCGGCGTTCCCGGCCAGATCGACATCGTCAGGTGGTCAGCGGACGGCGGCCACGCGGGAGCCTGCCCGAGCCCGAAATTCGAGAACACCATGGTCATAGCAGCAATTAGAATCCCTGTTTTCATGTTCGCGATCCCCCGGGCGCAACCGCGTCCAGCGATCATCTCAATCGCCCCCGCAGCCTTGCAACTCGCAGTTCGTCAAGCAAACAGCCGCATTCAGTAACGCGTGTGCCCCTCTCTTTGCACTTCTCCAACAACTCGGTAAGCCGCGAAACAACATCCGGCCGCGGTGCCCGCTGTTCGCAGATGTCGATCCACCCTGGTCATGGCTTGCGGGTCAACCGTACAGTGATTCACATCACATTTTCAAGTGCTCTCTGGCACATCCCCGCTTTGTTTTCGGTGCCACGCTTCGGGTATGAGGTGTTCGCCATGCGGGAATCTGATCCCCACCGCTGGACGCATCCGTCCACGATTCTTGTCGCTACCGACTTGAGCGATCTGGACCATCTCATACCGTTTGCCCTGAAACAAGCCGGCGAAACCGGGGCGCGGCTGATCCTCTTGCATGTGCTTACATCCGCAGCATCCCTCACTGCTGATGCCGCGGGAATGCCGTACTACGACACCGTGGGTGCATTGGGGATCGCAGAACAGTCGTTGCGGCCCTGGTGCGAACTCGCCGCCCGCCACGGCCTTCGCTGCGACCCGCTGGTGCGCGAGGGCCACGTCACCCAACAGATTGCAGCCGCTGTCCGCCAGTTTCAGGCCGACCGTGTGCTGCTCGGGACACGGAGCCGGGGCAAGATTGGCAGGTTGCTCATCGGCTCTGTGGCAGAACAAGTGCTGCGCTCGGTCTACCTCCCGGTCATTACCGTGGGACCCGAGGCTCATCTCCCGGTGGATAGGTCCGACGAAAGTGTCGTCCTTCATGCCACCACATTAAGAGAGACCTCCCGCCCGAGCGCGGCGCTTGCCTGCCAGATTGCTTCCACGCAAAATGCCAAGCTGATCCTGCTGCACGTTCTTCCGCCGATCCACGAGATGCAGCGCAAAGGCCTGCCCACTGGCATGGAATCCGCAGCCATGCTTGAGTTGCGTATCCTCGCGGAGGTGACGGGAGCCAGATGCTGCTCCGCGGTTGAGCCGATTGTTTTGCACGGAAATCCGTCGATCGAGATTCTGGCCCTTGCTGCCGAACGCCACGCCGGCCTGATCGTGCTCGGCGCCACGCACCGCTCGGCCTTTGAGAACCTCACACGCGACCGCACGGTCTACCGCGTGCTCGCCCACGCGCGCTGCCCCGTGCTCACGCTACGCGAGCCGCAGCACGTTTCAGAGCCAGCCCACGTGGAGTCCGCCGCTGTCCACCACTAATCCGCCACGTGAATTCCGTCGCGTCGTGGAGTCACTCAATTTGAATTGGGGTGAAAAGTACGGGCTTAAGCTCGCACATCACCCCCCCAAAAACGCCCCCTGAGGCAATCTCTCGCCCAAACTGCGTTACTTTTTCGAGACAATGCGAGCTCGTCTCGCAGTTCTGTGCCGGCCGGTGCGCGTGAACGCTCTCAACCGGCTCATGCATTTTTCGTGCAAGTGGTGGAGCTGCTGCAGGAGAGCCAGTCCGTCCGAATTCCTGCCTTCCGATTGCGACGCAAGAATCTCTGCGGCCAGTATATGAAGCTCTTGATGAAGCATCTCAATGGCGCGAACGTTTGAGAATGTGCCGCGTGCAGTCTGTTTCTCGGCATTCAGCCAGGACGTCACGCGGCAATGGCTCGCCTCGAGCGGCGGCGGAGCGGCGCGCTTGCCCAGCAGGTAGGCCTCAAAGGCTGAGAGCCAGGCGCGGTGTTCAACGCAGGCATAGAGTACAGGCCGGTTTTCCGAGTGCACCGGGGGTACGTTGGACCACCGCGGATCGGGCCGCCAGGTGGCCGCCCAGGCCCGCAACTGGTTCGCCGGCATCGGCCGTGCGATGCCGTAGCCCTGCGCCTGCTCACATCCCATCTGCAGCAACATCAAGCCGTGATCCACGGTCTCCACGCCCTCCGCGATCACTTGCCGCCGAAACGCAGCAGCAAGACCCATGATTCCTTCCAGGATGCTCAAATTCTCCGGATCATCGATCATGTCGCGCACAAAGCTCTGATCGATCTTCAAGACGTTGGCCGGCAGCCGCTTCAAATAGGTCAGGGAGGAGTAGCCGATCCCGAAATCGTCGAGCGCAATCGACACGCCGATTTCACGGCATGCGGCCAGCGTCTGGGAGGTTTGCACCACATCCTCCAGTGCGCTCGTTTCCAGTACTTCCAATTCCAGGCTCGATGGTTTGATCGTCGGATGCGCCTCAAGCTGCTTATGCAGGCGGTCCACAAAGTCCGGCTGCTGCAGCTCCAGTGCGCTCAGATTCACGCTGACGGGCAGAGTGAAGCCCTCGGCCTGCCACTGTTCCATCTGTTCCAGAACGCTTTCCACCACCCACTGTCCGATCTCGATCGTCAGCGGATGTTCTTCGATGACCGGAAGGAACATGCCGGGAGGCAGAAGGCCGCGTTCCGGATGTTGCCAGCGCAGCAGAGCTTCAGCGCCGATGATCGTCCCGCTGCGCATATTTACCTTCGGCTGGTAATGCAGGACAAACTGCCGATTGGCCAATGCCTGGCGGATGTGCTCAACGTTCTCATGCCGGCTGCGCGTGTTCAGGTCTTCGCTCGGATCAAAATTGTGGCTTCGGTTTTTGCCGGAGAGTTTGGCTTGATACATGGCCTGCCCGGCCTGCCGCAACAGCACGTCCGCATCAACCTCCTCAGGCTGCGGATAATAGGTCACGCCGCAGCTTGCCGAGACGCGCAGATCAATGTCCCCGATCTGCACTTCCTCGGCAGCGGCCGCCAGCATGCGCTGAAGCGCCGGAGCCACATTTTCCGGGCTTGCCGCATCCAGCAGCACTGCTGCAAACTCGTCCCCGCCCAGCCGGCCCAGGGTATCGCCTTCCCGCATCACGCGCCGCATCCTGAACGCGATGGCCGTCAGTAGCGCGTCGCCAATGGAGTGCCCGTGCCCATCGTTGATCGCTTTGAAGCCGTCCAGGTCAAAATAGGCCACGGCAAGCATTTGCTTGTTGCGCAGCATTTGTGCCATCGCCTGGCGCAAGCGGTTGGTAAACAGCACGCGGTTGGGCAGGCCCGTCAGCGCATCGTAGTGCGCCAGATGTTCAAGTTGCTGTTCGTGACGCTTGATCTCAGTGATGTCGCTGAAGAGCGCCATGTATTGCGTCGGCTGGCCGTTTACGTCGCGAATCGCATTGATGGTCAGCGTCTCCGCAAAGATGTCGCCGTTCTTCGAGCGGTTCCAGACCTCGCCCGACCAATGACCATCTCGTTGAATCGAGCTCCACATTTTCTGGTAGAACTCTTTGCTCTGCAGGCCGGATTTAAGTAGTCGCGGGTTCTTCCCCAGCACTTCTTCGCGCGTGTAGCCGGTGATGCGCTTGAACGCTTCGTTCACATCGAGAATGGTGCCCTTGAGATCGGTGATGAGGATGCCTTCGCGCGCTCCGGTAAATACGCTGGCCGCCAAGCGAAGCCGTTCTTCGGCCTGCTTTTTCGCAGTGACGTCTTCGGCGAAGATCACAATGCCGCCAATTGACCCGTCACCCTTCCGCCATGGCCTCACTTCGCGCCGGACCCATTGCACGGTTCCGTCTGCCCTAACAAACTCTCTCTCTTCGGTGGGGATTTCCTCACCGGCGATGCAGCGCCGATGCTCCTCACGCCATGACTCCGGAACCTCCGGAAGAATCTCGTACTGCGAACGTCCGATCACGTCCCTGTCAAGAAGTGAATGCATCTCGAGCCATCGCCGGCTCACCGCCAGGTAGTGCATCTCGCGGTCAAACATCGCCAATGCCGCGGGTGCGTGATCGGTGAAAAGCTGCAGCAAGTCTTTGTTCTCGCGCAGCGCTGCTTCGGCTTGCTTCCGTTCCGTAATGTCCTGTACCGTGCCTCGCAAGGCTAGCGGTTTTCCCTGCGCATCGCGCTCCAGCCTGCCCCGCGTATGCACCCACCGCACCGTTCCATCCGTGTGGCGGATGATGCGATATTCGCTGTCGAAGGCATCGCGCCCGCCGGTAAAGTACTCCTGAAATCGCTCTGCCATTGCCGGGCGGTCGTCGGGGTGAATTAACGGCCAGATTTGTTCAAATCCGCGATCGTAGTCCTCCCCGATGCCCAGCAGTGCCGCAAGCTCAGGCGAGACAATCCACCGTTGGTTTGGGATGTCGAGCACATAGCTGCTTAATTCGGCAATCTCGTGTGCATCGCGCAGCCGCTCTTCGCTCTCACGCAGCCTTTTTTGCGTCTCGATGTAGTTGGTGATTTCCGGAGCCACGCCAAAGATGCCGATGAATTCATCGTCGGGGCCACCGATCGGGTATTTACGATTGTCGATCCAGCTCGTCGTCCCGTCCTGATTCCTTACCTGCTGAATCAGGTTGACCCGCATGCCCTCGGCGAAGGCTTTCTCCTCAAGCTCGTAATATGCGTCGGCGGCTTCTTCGGGGTGATTGTCGTAATCGGTGGTGCCCACCAGGTCAACCCGATCTTGCGCCGAGTCGGTAAGGCTCGGCAGGGTCCTGCTCGCTGCCAGGATCACATGGTTGCGATTCTTGATATAGATGTAATCTGCAGTCTGCTCGATCAAAGTCTTGAAGCTGTTGACCAGACTGGCGTCTCCGGGCTCCTTCACGGTCCGCGCATCCGCAAGGTGAACTTCCAACTCCACTTCGCCGCCGCGTGTTCCAGTTCGCGTGTAACTTCCCTTCACGCAGCGAATCTTCCCATCCGCATGACGAAGCCGAATGGTGAAGCCGCCGGACGGCTGAGAGGCTTCGGAAGCAAACAGCGAATCAAAGAAAGGGATGTCGTCTTTGTGAACGCGGTCCCGGAGATGGACCTTCGACGTGAGAAACTGACGCTGATCGTAGCCGAGTAAAGTTTCGACACTGCCGTCAACCGACGCGAGACGCGGCGGATTTCTTAGCACGTAGCGGAAAGCAGCATCCAACATTTTGGGCCCGATCATGCTGCACCGGCAGATGCTCGTGTGCCGCAGGTTAACATACCGAATTTACCGGGGGCAAAGAACAATCGTAAGCGATTGAAACAAAACATTGCATCGCTCGCGAGGCAAACCGGGCTACAACTTTCCGGTAATGGGACGGTCCCAGGGGATCGCGGCATTTTCGAATGAATCGCTGGCTTACGTCTGCTCGCGTGAACGAGCCGCAGAAAAGCCCCAAGCGAACTCTCCTCCTGGCCCGCGTTTTGTCGTGCGCCTTTCAAGAAACCCTCACCGAATCTTCACGATGTACCAAATCATGCACTCGTTATCCACGAGTTTTTTCTTGCGATCGCGATTCCGCCCTGCTTATTCACGCTCACTCTTGGCATAATCGCAATTGAAACGTCTCTCCGGTTCGTGCCGGCAGATCCTAGGAACTGGAGAGAGTTTGGAGAGCGGTTTCTGCGTACCTGTTCCAGAAGCTGCGGCGCGATCGGGCGGCTCAAATCGGGTTCAGCGAAGCACGATCCAACCCGAAAGGTGCCTCCGGATCACCCGCACCGGGACCCCGGCCGACGGAAGTTGTCGCTGGGGTGGAGCATCACCTGTAGGAGCACACCAGAGTGACCAGCTATCGCCGTCAGGATGTTCTGCGCATCCTTCAACTCAGTTCCCGTCAGTTGCAAGCCTGGGAACGAGCCGGATTGATTCCCCAGCACGAACTTTATAGCTTCCAGGACCTTGGGCAGCTCCGCGTCCTGCGTTCGCTGCGCGAGGACGACGTTCCCGCCGCGTCCATCCGCGACTCCATTCTCGCCATGAAGGCCGTCGCCGGCATGTCGAACCCGTTGCTTGAGGCTCGCGTGGTTCGTACCGGCACGCGCCTGGCCTTCCGGCATCGCGGCGCCATGGTCGACCCCATCCGTCGCCAGCTCCTCTTTGACTTCGAACGCGGCAACCAGCCCGAATCCGCTTCAGCCCCGCGCCCGTCACCGCTGCGCGTCCCCGGCGTCCCCGGCGCGCGCGATCTTCAGGAGCGCTTCCATGCCGCCGTGCAGGCCGAGGAAGCCGGCGAAAAACATCGCGCCATAGCCCTCTACGAGGAGATCCTCGGCATCGACCCCGACTATGCCGCGGCCTGCATCAACCTCGGCACCGTCTTCTTCCACATGCGACAGTTCGGCCGCGCTGAAGAACTCTACCGGCGCGCCACGGTGGCCGATCCTGATTACGTGCTGGCCTACTTCGATCTGGGCAACGTGCTCGATGAGCTGGAACGGCTCGATGAGTCCATCGCCGCCTACATCACGGCGGTTACGCTCTCGCCTCGCTATGCCGACGCACATTACAATCTCGCCCTCGCCTACGAGCGTACAGGCCAGAACCGCCACGCCCTTCGCCACTGGCGCGCATACATCAAGCTCGACAACCGCGGACCCTGGGCCGACCACGCTCATGGCCAGATTCGCAAGCTTCTCATCCGCGAAAAGCTCTCCATCGTCTCCCGCGCCGACTGCTACATCCCCCCGCGCAAAGGCGCCGCCGAACTGGCGCTGGTTTAGCAGCCGGCGACATCGTAAATTCTGGAGCAACCCAGCCGGATCCGTTTCCCAATCGCGATCGCGGGTGCCCCATCCTCGCGACGTTTTTGTTTTTGTCGCTAGGGTGGGGTACGACGCATCTCAATCGCCAACCACATGCATAGCCGCTTTCGCCACCTCGCTGATATGCTCCGGCCGCGTCCGGCAG
Source organism: Candidatus Sulfuritelmatomonas gaucii (assembly GCA_900290245.1). Lineage (GTDB taxonomy): Bacteria > Acidobacteriota > Terriglobia > Terriglobales > Acidobacteriaceae > Telmatobacter > Telmatobacter gaucii. Next base: position 112,360 of record OKRB01000081.1, read on the forward strand.
CACCCGCCCACTATCTGGGCGCCGGCTGCGAACCACTCCAAGGCCTTCGCGCCAAAGTCGCCCGGATCGCTCACCCCCATCCAGCGGCGCGCCGCAGCATCCCAGCCCTCTCCTGAGTTGGGATAGACAATGACCCCCTTGCCCGAACCCTTGCGCAACTCCGCGATCAGCGAAGGGACCCACATGGGCGGAACGCAATTCACCCCGACCGCGATGGTCTGCGGAAACGTGGCAACCAGCTCTGCGCAATCTGCCACCAGCTCACCGTGCGAGACATGTTTCTCGTCGCGGCACGAGAAGCTGAACCATGCCTGCAGCTCCGGGTAAGGGGCCAGTGCATCGCCCACCGCGCGCACTTCTTCGAGGGAAGGGAAAGTTTCGAAGGCAAGTAGATCTGGCCGTTGCATCCCAGTCGCGCGGGCGAACACCTCGATCCGCTCGCGATGAAAGCGAACCAGATCGTCAAACGAGCAGTCGTAGTTGCCGTGGTACTCCCCACCGTTGTGGAGCGCGGCGCCGTACGGCCCCAGCGAACCCGCGATCAGAACCCGCCGGTCGGGATACTCAGCCGCAGCCCTCCCCGCCAGCTCGACAGACCGCAGCAGCGCCGCATCGGCACGCCCCGGCGGCAGCCCCACCTCGGCATATCCCATGCGTGACACCTGGTAGCTGCACGTGGCAATGCATTCCGCGCCTGCTTCGATGTAGGCACGATGCACCGCGAGCAGAATCTCCGGCTCATCCTCCAGCACGTGCGCCGACCACAGCGGACCATCAATCCGCGCGCCGCGATACTCAAGCTCCGACGCCAACCCGCCGTCGATGACATGGACGCCACGCAGAATAGCGTTTCGGCCCTCACCATTCTCTGTCATGATGCGATGGTAACGCCCGGCAAAAGGAATTCGAACCGCCTCGCCTGGGCGGCGATCCTTATTAGTTGGCGGCGTCTTTCTGGCGGGTGGCCTTGACGGCCGACAGAATCCCGATGCCGATCATCACGATCGCGCCGACAAGAATCCAGTGCGAGGGCATGCGCACCAGGTGCGCGGCGTACACCAGCCCCGCGATTACGATTGCGTAGCCAGCGGCATAAAGTCCAAACGACATGTGATCTCCTTGGCCTGGTACTGTGCGGTCACCCGGAATTTCGACACTATTCCAGCCTCGCACCGCGAGCGGACCTGGTCTGAGCAATTCAGACCACCTGTTGCGTTTCTGTTGCAAGCGCGGAACCGCAAGAACGCCGTCCATAAAAACGGATCACCGCTCTTCGATGTTGGAGTGGGATGGGAGACTTGGATTACCGCGAAGTAGCTAGAGGCTAGGAGCTAGCAGCTGTCTTTAGACTTTCTGCGTCCGTTCCACCCTGCGCACACCTTCCACGCGCCGCAGGCCCAGAACCATGCGATTCAGGTGCCGCATATCTTCTGCTTCCACCACAAATTCGATAATCGCTTCACCGCCCTCATCCCGACGCAACTCCACGCCGCGGATATCGGTGTTCTGGTCGGAGATCACCGCGGTCAACTCCTTAAGCATCCCGGTCCTGTCCTCGCAGATCACGATGATTTTCACCGGGTATCGCGGCGCCTGGCCCTCGGCTCCATCCGCCACGCGCGACCACTCCACATTGATGCGCCGGTCGCTCTCGTAAAGCAGATTCTGCACGTTGGGACAACTGCGCGCATGCACGGCCACGCCTTTTCCCCGCGTCACGTAGCCCACGATCTCCTCGCCCCGAATCGGGTTGCAGCATCGCGCGCGATACACCAGCAGATCGTTCTGCCCTTCCACCTGCAATGACTCCGATCCCCTGATGTGCAGCTTGCGCACCGCATCGGTCATGCCGCCTTCGCCCGGCTTGGTCTCTGCGGGCGTTTCGGGTTGTGACGCAATTCCCGGCGCCAGTTTGTTCAGTACCTGGTGCGCGGTGTGCTTGCCCTGCCCCAGCGTCGCCAGTAGGTCGGCGGCGGTGGCCACGCCGAACTCATTCGCAATGCGCCCCAGGTCCCGGTCGTCGATCTGCGACATCGGCACTTTGAACTTCCGCGCCTCGCGCTCCAGCAGCTTTCTGCCGATCTCTACCGCGCGCAGGCGCTGATCCTCGTTCAGCCAGTGCTTGATCTTGTTCCGCGCCCTTGGGCTCTTCACAAACGTCAGCCAGTCGCGGCTCGGTTTGTGATCCTTCTGCGTAACGATCTCAACAATGTCGCCCGTGCGCAGCTTGGTGCGCAGCGGCGCCATGCGGCTATTGATCTTGGCGCCCACGCACGTGTGGCCCACTTCTGTGTGAATGGTGTAGGCAAAGTCCACGGGCGTCGCCCCGGCGGGAACCACCACCACCTTCCCCTTCGGCGTGAACGTGTAAACCTCGTCGGGATACAGGTCCATCTTCAGGCTCGAGAGGAATTCGTTCGGGTCCGTCATCTCCTTCTGCCATTCCACGAGCTGCCGGATCCAGTTCAACCGCTCCTCGTCGCGGGCGCTCAATGTGCCGTCGCTCGCCTTGTACTTCCAGTGCGCGGCAATCCCTTCCTCGGCGATGCGGTGCATCTCCTCCGTGCGGATCTGCACTTCGAACTGGTGGCCGCTCGCGCTCATCACCGTGGTGTGCAGCGACTGGTAGCGGTTGGCGCGCGGAATGGCGATGAAGTCCTTGATGCGCCCCGGCACCGGCCGCCACAGCGTGTGGATCAGCCCGAAGGCCGCGTAGCACGAGGCGATGTCCTGCGTAATCACGCGCACCGCAAGCAGGTCGTATACCTGGTCAAACGAGATATTCTGCCGTTCGATCTTCTGGTAAATGGAGTAGAGCCGCTTGATGCGCCACTCCACCCGCGCCTGGATGCCGTTCTCCCGCAGCTGCTCCACCAGCGTGTCTTCCACGCTGCGCAAGAACTGCTCGCCTTCCATGCGGCGCGCTTCCACCGCCGCAGCCACGCGCTCAAAGCTCACCGGATCGGTGTACCGGAACGCCAGGTCTTCCAGCTCGCCGCGTACCTTGCCCATCCCCAGCCGGTGAGCGAGCGGCGCATAAATGTCCAGCGTCTCGCGTGCGATCGCCTCCTGCCTGTCCGGCTTCAGATGCTGCAGTGTGCGCATGTTGTTCAACCGGTCGGCCAGCTTGATCAGCACCACGCGCACATCCGACACCATGGCCAGCAGCATCTTGCGCACGTTCTCCGCCTGCCGGTCCTCGCGGTTGGCGAATTGAATTTTATCGATCTTGGTTACGCCTTCAACGATGTGCGCCACCTGGTCGCCAAATCGCTCGCCGATCTCCTGGCTGGTCGCCTGCGTATCTTCCACCGCGTCGTGCAGCAGTGCCGCAGCGATGGCCGTAGCATCCAGCTTCATCTCCACCAGCACCTCCGCCACTTCCAGCGGGTGGACAATGTAGGGGTCGCCGCTCAGGCGGGTCTGTCCTTCGTGGTGGGATACGCAGAACTCCCACGCCTTTCGAATCAATGAGATATCTTCATTGGGACGGTTAGCCTGCACGCGGCGAAGCAGGGCGTCAAAGCGCTCGTTGATCGCGTGCTCCGTGGGCCGTTCCTGAGCCTTGGGAGCCAGGATCTGAGTCCCGTCTCGAGACGCCACAGGGGCGCCGGACTTCTCTGCCGGTACGGTCTGCCGGACAGTCGCCATGCTTTATTATAGGCCGCTTATCTTCGCCCGTCGTAAATCGATGCAGCTTCAGCCGGAATCCGCGTCGAAGCGGGCATTCCTTGCGACGCCGTTCCGCGAACTCCAGCTTGGTAAGATGGACTCTGCTTCTGTCCAGCCACGACAGCGCTCAGAATCAATAATTTACCCCCATGAAGAAGCCGAACAAACCGGAATCGGGCGCGCCCCGCCGAAAACGCCCCGCCAAAGGCCAAGCAGCGCCCGCCTCGCACCGCAACCAAAACACCGCGACCGCCGGCAGTCGAGATGCCCGCGCCGAAAAACGATCCGGACCGGCAAAAGTTGAGGCGCCGCAAAAGCATCCCGCTCGCCACGGCGCCGTCGTCACGCGCCGCGCCGCCGACCGCCTCCGCGCAGGCCATCTCTGGGTCTACGCGTCCGATGTCCAGGAAATCGTTCCTCGGGAATCAGAAGAAACGCTTCTGTCCGTGGCCGACAACCGCGGCATCTTCCTCGGCACGGCGCTCTACAGCCCGTCCTCGCAGATCGCGCTGCGCCTGGTCTCCCGCGATGCCCTCGATCACGCTGCCTGGCTCAAGTTGCTCGAAGCGCGCCTGCGTGCAGCCATCGCGCGCCGTAAGCCCATGCTCGACGCATCAAGCGATGCCTGCCGCCTCTGCTTCAGCGAGGCCGACGAATTGCCTGGCCTCGTCGTGGACAAGTACGGCGAGCTGGCTGTTCTGCAACTCTTGACCAAAGGCCTGCTCGCCGCGGGTGTGAGAGAAGCCTGCGTGCGCGTCCTGCGCAAGGAACTCAAGCCGGCCGCCATCTTCGAGCGGCCCGATCCGCGCGTTCGCGAGCTCGAAGGCCTGCCGGCGCCAGCCGCCGAGCCCTTGTGGAGCGCCGATCTCGCGCATCCGGTCACGAGCACACAATTTCATCTCAACGGCCTCGCGTTTTTCTACGACGTCAACGCCGGCCAGAAGACAGGCGCCTTCCTCGATCAGCGCACCAACTACGCGGCAGCACAAGAGTGGGCACGCCGCCTCGGCGCCACAGGCCGCGCGCTCGATGTCTGCTGCTACCAGGGCGGATTCGCCCTGCATCTCGCCGAGGTCTGCCGCCGCGTGACTGGCATTGATGTTTCGCGTGCCTCGCTTGAAGTAGCCGAGCGCAATCTCCAGGCGAATCGTCCACGCGGCAATACCAAAGTCGAATGGGCCGAAGTCGACTGGATCGAAGCCGACGCCTTCGCCATTCTCCGCGACTGGTCCGGCGCCGGCGAGAAGTTCGACACGATCGTCCTCGACCCGCCGGCCTTCGCCAAATCCCAACGCGCCGTCGAAGGCGCCCTGCGTGGCTACAAGGAGCTCAACCTGCGTGCGCTCAAGATGCTTCGCCCCGGCGGCCTGCTCGTCACCTGCTCCTGCTCGCATCATGTCACGTGGGCCGATCTCGAAGGCGCAGTTGCCGCAGCCGCAGCCGACGCTTCCCGTCGCGTGCGCCTGCTCGAACGCCGCGGCGCCGCTCCCGACCATCCCGTCGTGCTCAACCTACCCGAAACCGAATACCTCAAGTGCCTGGTGCTTGAAGCAGAGTAAGACAGAGAGCGAGGGAGTAAGGCAGGAAGGGAGCGAGAAAGAATGCGTGCTTCGCCGGCGGATTTGCGAGCAAAATCGACGCGTCAGGACGAATTGCCGGAGGAAAGGCCAATCCAAAGAGCGCCAATATGAAACAAAGCGCGAGTGAGGTTGACTCCTGGGTTTAGTGGCTTCCTCGCTCCATTGCTGCCTTGCTTCCTGGCTCCCTGTTTTTCCCGCAGTTCCGCCAGCGCATTCTTCACCTGCGCGCGCAGTGCCTCGGCCTCAAACGTGCACGAACGCAGATACGCTGAGATCGTCAGCCCCGCTTCACCAGCGCGGAGCCGCAACCGGTCCAGCTCCACCTGGCTCAATCGAACGGTCACGCTCGCCTTTCGCAGGTCCCCGTCGCTTCTTTCTTGCAATCCGCTGCTTTCCTTCGCCACAAACCTTTCGTCACGCGCCGGCACTCCCGCAGCCTTCTCTCCATCCGCCTGCGCCGCCCAATCCCCGGTATCCACCGGGCGATAGCGCACATGAGTCCGCAAGGCTTGCTCATAGGTGAGCGTCGCCACGTCCTCGCCCAGGTCGCCATCATTCCAAAGTGGCACAGAGTCCGCGCTGGCCGATGGCGGCGCAGTCAGCGTAGCCAGCAGCCCGGCAAAGCTCGAAGAAATGGGGGAGGGAAGCGATTGATCCGGCTGCTGCATGGCATGGAGCATAGCGCGCGAAACACAGCCGGCGATGGGAAAGCCCCAACAAGAAGCTCAGCGTCCGTCCCGAATCAGATCCCGCCGCAAACCATTCCCGAATCGGGTTACTTCCAAACCAAACTCGTGGGTGGGAACCTAAAGTCACCTGGATCGTGCGGTGCCCGCCCCCGCAAGTCCGCAGCACGAACCAAGGCGCGAGACGGCTCTAGTTCGCCGTAACCGCGCTCTCCGCTACTTCCGGCAGAACCCGCCCCGGCAGGCGAAGCATCTCGCTCACCGTCTCCGGCGGCACCGGCCGCGAAAATAAATATCCTTGCCCAAACCGGCAGCCCAGCTTGCGCAGCAGGTCGTATTGCTCGTGCGTCTCAATCCCTTCCGCCACCACATCCATGCCCAGCACGCGTGCCAACTCCACAATGGTGCGCACAATCTGATACGGCTGGTCGCCCTCGGTCATGCGCATCACAAACGAGCGATCAATCTTCAGCACATCGAACGGCAGCGTGTGCAGGTGGTTCAGCGAACTGTACCCGGTGCCGAAATCGTCCATCAGCAGCGACACGCCAAGGCGTCGCAAGCTGCCTAGAACCTCCATCGCCGTGCCCGAGTCGGGGATGATACTCGACTCCGTCATCTCCAGGCCAAGCTGGCGGCTTGAAACCCCCGATTGGCGCAGCAGCGCCTCCACATGGTCGGCCAATCCTTCTCGCGCAAATTGCCGCGCCGAAAGGTTCACGCAGACGCGTGGCGACGTGCATTCCGGATCCTCGTGGCACCACGTTTGAATCTGCCGGCACGCTTCCGAAAGTCCCCAGTCCCCGATCGGCAGAATCAGTCCCGTCTCCTCGGCCAGGGGAATGAAATTCATCGGCGCAATCATCCCGCGCTCCGGGTGCTGCCAGCGGATCAGCGCCTCCAGCCCCACGATTCTCCGCGTCGCCAGCTCCACCTCGGGCTGGTAATACATCACAAACTGTTGCCGCTCCAGCGCCTGCCGCAAATCCGATTTGCGCGGCCAGGTTCCTGTCGCAGTTTCGGCCGCGTGCGCCGGCTGCAGGCGATTTGCGTGAACCGCCTTGCGCAATCTGCGCAGTTCCAGCTGGCTCGCGACGATATCGGCCAGGCTTTCCAGCATGTGCAGCTCGTGCAAAGCCATGTTGCGCCGCGCCTGGCAGCCGAAAACGGTCAGCGCTCCCAGGATCCTGCCGTCGCCGGACCGGATCGGCGCGCTGGCGAACGAAAGCACCTCGAGCCTGCGAATCGTGACTCGGAATCCTGCAAATTGTGGATGCTTCGTCATGTCCGGCACCACGACCGGGCCGTCTTCCGCCAGCACCATCTCAAAAACTGAGTGCCTCCGCGGCAGCTCGCGCACCGGCTCGCCCCAGTACGATTTGATCCAGATGCGGCTTTCATCCGCGAACCCGAGCAGCACCGTGTCCGCCTTGAAATATTCTGCGGAAAGCCGCGTGATGGCATCGAAGCTGGGCTCCGGCGCCGAGTCGAGGATGCCCGTCGACGCCAGCGCCGCCAGCCTTGCGTCCTCTTGCTCCCAATCCGTTTTCGAGGTCTCTAACTCAATTTGCGGCATGCTCACCCGGGCTCTCACTGCGCCTCGACCCACTCCTCGCCTGCGGCCGGGCGCTCTGCGCGCTACGTTCATTTTCTGTTCGTGGGTCGCGGCATCTGCTGGGATTTATCTACGGAGAATCTCCGCAGCCAATACCCCGCCGTCGCGCCCACAGACAGTTTTCTGGTTCCGTACATTCTTTATCGGACCGCGCCTCGGCGGCATGAGGTTACGTGAGGACATTTCCCGATCGAATGCACTTCTGCTGCGCATCACGAAAAAACATTACTTGTGTACTGGAACTTGTCCTGTTTCGGTCCAAAGGAAGGTAAGCTGGTCGGTCCCGTCCTGGATCTCCTGGTCCACGCTCACGCCCGCCGCGTGCCCTCCGGCCAGGCTGTAGTGCAGCAGGATCGGCCGCCCGCTCGACGAGTCGGCTTGCAGCAACGCTGTCATCTTTCGCGCGTGCATCGGGTCCACGCGGGTATCGCTCGCGCCGGTAAAAAAGAACACTGCCGGATAATTCGTGCCCGCCTTGACGTTCTGATAGGGAGAATACTTGAGCAGATATGCAACCTGTTTTTCGTGGTCTGAGGACCCGTACTCCGTCGTCCAGAGCGGGCCCTCCTCGAACTTCTGGTAGCGCAGCATGTCGAGCAGCGGATACCCGCACTCCACTGCCGAAAACAGGTCGGGCCGCTCGGTGATGGCCGCTCCCATCAGCAGCCCCCCGTTCGATCGCCCCATAATTGCAAAGTGCTCCGGCGAAGTGTACTTTTTTGCGATCAAATACTCTGCCGCCGCAAACCAGTCGTCAAACACATTCTGTTTCTTCTCAAATATCCCTTGCTCGTGCCAATGCTCTCCATATTCGCCGCCGCCACGCAGGTTCGGCAGCGCAAACCATCCACCCTCTTCCATCCATGCCGCAACCACCGCGTTCCATTCCGGCAGTTCACTCACGTCGAACCCGCCATATCCGGTCATCAGCAGTCGTTCGCTCCCGTCCTGCTTCAGTCCTTTCTTGCCGGCAATGAACATCGGCACCTTCGTCCCGTCTTTCGACTGGTAAAACACCTGCTTCAGTTCGTATTGGCTGGTGTCGAATGGAACCTTGGTCTGCGCAAAAATTTTGCGCATGCCGGTCACGGTGTCGAGCCGGTAAATCGTCGGCGGCGTTACGAACGATTCAAAACTGAAAAATCCGTAACGATCCGTGCTCCGGCCCGCCATCGTGGTCGCTGCGCCGATTCCCTCATATTCCACGCTGCCCGCCGGTTTGCCTTCCAGCGTGTACACAGTCGTCTCGGTCTTCACATCGTGCAGCCGGTCCACGTAAATCTTGCCGCCCACAATATTGAAGTCTTCAATCGCGTCCGGTCCCTCGGGAATAACCTTGTCCCACGCATCCGGCATCACGGCTGGGTAGGCCTTCAGAATGCAGCCGTTGGGCGCTTTGTAGTCGGTCTTCACGTACCACGCACCCTTCACGTACTCCGCTGTGAATCGCGAATCCACGCCCCAGATCAGAACGTCGAAGTACGTATTCGGCTTGGTCACGTCGCGGTAAACAATATCGACGCGTCGTGCCGGAACGCCTCGGTCAACTTCGACGACCAGGTAGTGGTAGTCGTCGGTCAGGCTGGGAAGAATCAAATCACCCGGTCCCAGCGCCTCTCCGCGGAACTCTTTTCCGAAGATGAGTGTGTCGCGGCCCACCAGTGTCCCCAGCTTGTGCTCATAGAGCAAACTGCCCTTCGGGCCTCTCCGCGAGTAGTAGAGACCGCTCCCGTCCGGCGTAAAAAGCACACTCAGGTAGTCCGCGCTCGGCAGCACGTCAAAAAGCGTCTTGCCCGTCTTCACATTGAACACGTGCACCGTGGTTTCATCCGCTCCGCCCTCGCGCACCACGTAGGCCACCTGCGTTCCATCGCGCGACACGTCCGCCAGCTCAACTGACGTGTTCGGGTCGCGGCTGAACTGCGCCGGGTCGATCAGCCGTTTCTCCTTCTCCGCCCATCCGTGCCGCACGAAGATGGACGCCTGCCCCTCGCCCGCCAGCGTTTTCTCAAAGAACAAGTCATTTCCACGCTGCATGGGCACCGTCCAGCTGGTCACGTGCTCCAGTTGATCCAGGTCGTCGGCGAACTGCGGCTTGATGCGCGCTTGTTCGAAATACCGCGCCGTGTAAGTGTTCTCGTCGTCGATGAATGCCTTCGTGTCGGCGCCGTTGGCGTCCTCGAGCCAGCGGTAGTTATCCACCACCTTGGTATCAAAATAATCGTCGGTCACCGGCAGAACCTTTGCCTCGGGCGCAGGCGGCATCGTGATTCCGCCACGCCCGCGAATACCCTGGCCCGCGGCAATCGACCCCAGCAACAAAACAAGCCCAATACGAGCGAAAAGCTGCATGCAACGCCTCTTGCAAAACAGAATACCCGGGCAACCGGTCGAGGCGCTGCCTGAATCGCGATGACCGGTACAGCGGTTTCGGAAATGTTGGATCCGCATTCAAAGCAGTCAAGTCGGCGCGACCCCGGGGAGCGACGACCCCAATCGTCGCGGTGATCGGCACAGAATTTCCGAAACCGCTCTAAAATCAAGAACAGTGGCAAGCCAGTCGTCAAGTCAACCTTCGCACCGCTCGTGGTGGGCGCGGGCGTTACGTGTCCTCCGCCCCGGCCACGCGCACACCGCATTTTCGGCGTCCGTGCTTCTGGCTTCCTCCTCTGTGGTTTCAGGTCTGGTCGGGTTGGCGCGCGGCAAATACATCGCTTGGGTTTTCGGCGCGGGCCCGCAGACCGACGCCTACATGGCCGCGTTCCGTCTCCCCGACCTCATGAACAATTTCCTGGTGGGCGGCGCGGTTTCCATCACTTTTATTACCATCCTCAACCGCTACCGCGAACGCGGCGATGAAGTCGAGGGCGAGCGGGTCTTGTTCACCGTCCTCAACGTGATGGTCCTTGTCCTGACCGCCGCTTCCTTCATCCTCATGTTTCTTGCGGCTCCGTTTGTCCGTTGGACCAATCCCGGTTTTCCTGCCTCGGAAGTGGCGTTGTGCGCCCACATGACACGGATCCTGCTTCCCGCGCAAATCTTCCTCTTTGCCGGCAGCGTCCTCGGGGCAACGCTTCTGGTGCGCAAACAGTTCATGTACCAGGCGGCGACTCCGATCCTTTACAACGTTTCGATCATCGCCTTTGGCATCATGCTGCATCGCAGGCTCGGCGTTTCTTCGCTGGCCGTCGGCGCCACCGCGGGGTTTCTCATCGGTTCGCTCGCCATTAACGCATGGGGCGCGATGCGGGCGCGGATTCGCTTTCGCTGGGAGATCGATCTTCGTCACCCCGGCCTTCGTGTCTGGCTCTTCATGACGTTGCCGCTCATGTTCGGCTTCACTCTGCCGTTCCTTGATCAGTATTTTGCCGGCTACTACGCTTCGCACGGGGCAGGCGATATCACGCGCCTGGCCAACGCCAAGCAGCTCTTCTCGGCGCCGATGGCGATGCTGGCGCAGGCCGCCGGAGTGGCCTCGATGCCCTTCTTTGCCCAGCTTTGGGCCAAGGAGGAGCGTTTCCAATTCGCAACCGGAGTGGCCGACTCGGTTTCGCGCGTCGTCGCACTCAGTTTTCTGGCGGCGTCGCTGATGATGGCTCTTTCGCAGTCAATGGCCAGCGTAATCTTTGGCGGCGGCAGGTTCACGCCGCACGACGTGAACCTCACTGCGTGGTTCTTCGCCTTCTACGCCACCTCGCTCTTTGCCTGGTCCGCGCAGGCAATCTACGCGCGCGCATTCTATGCTGCAGGAATCACCTGGCTGCCGATGTTGGCCAGCACCATCATTCTGTTTCTAGCGTTTCCACTCTACGGGCTTGGCTACAAAATGTGGGGTGCCGGAGGGCTGGCGCTGGCGTCTGACGCGGGCATCCTGCTCCAGGCCGGCACCCTGGCCTTGCTTTTGCACCATCGCCGCATGGTTTCCCTCGCCAGCCTCGATTTCGCCGAGATGGGCCGCTGCCTGCTCGGCGCAGGTGCGGCCGGTGGAGCGGCCTGGCTCACCGCCTGGCTCCTGCGTCTTGCGTTCCCCCACCTGAACGCCGTCACGTGGCTCCATCGCGCGCGTCTCACCGATGCCGTAATTCTTCTCGCCGGCGCACTTGTCTGGGCTGTCATCGCAAAGTGGGTTCTCGACAAAACCGGATCGGCTCTTCCCCGCGTCGCTCTACGCCGCCTCGGCCTCGGATAAATAGCTTGCGGCGAAGACCCACCGCATCGGCGTGCGCTCCCACAGTTCTCCCCGCCGAAAACAAACGAGCATCTCCCTCGCTCAGGAGACGCTCGTGCCCTGGTGAAATTGTTCTTTGGCCTCAGGCCTGTGCGACCTTGGCGGTCTCGTGCGTTGCTCCGGAATTCGTCACCGCGACCGGCCCGCCCACGCCCGGCAGTTTTTCCTGCTTGGCGTCGGCTTTGCGGATGTCGATCCCGCCCTTGAAGTACGCGCCGTCTTCGATGCTGATGCGCGCCGCGGCCACGTCGCCGTTCAGCGATCCTTCCGCGCGAATGTCCACGCGGTCCGATGCCGAGACGTTGCCGCGCACTTTGCCCAGCACCACCACCTCGCGTGCCGTGATGTTGGCGCCCACCTGCCCGTTGCGGCCGACCGTCACGCGGTTGCCGGGAAGGTTGATCGCGCCCTCCACCTTGCCGTCGATGTAAAGCGACTCGGAGCCTGTGATCTCGCCCTTGATAAAGAGCCCCTTGCCGATGGTGGCCTGGTCCGCGCTCGCCGCTTGCGCGCGGGACGGGCTTTCAGGCACGTGGGCCGGAGGGGCCGCATGCTGCGGTTCCGGCGTCTGGTTTGGCATCGTCGATCCGGTCTGGCTTGGTTTCCACATTGCGTTCAAGGGTTGTTTCCTTTTCTGTCCGATGGGGACTGGAGGATCTCAAGGCAAGGCCAATGGCTGAAACCGAAATTAAAATTGCGTTCGCCGTCCTGCTGGCCCTTTTGGCATCTTTCCGGCGGCTGTAAGCCCGCGCGCCTGCGCTAACCCGCTCCGCCAGATGCGGCGTCTCCCCCATTCTACGTCAGGCTGCAAAATCCTGCGCAGCCCCGTTACGCGAATCGTTACACCTTCGTAATTGCCGTAATCTTGGCGTATGACCGACCGCGAACTCGTCGCCCGCATTGCCGCCTCCGCAGGCCGGAAGGCCGGTTACAAGCAGTTGGTTCGCGAGCTTGGGCTCGCTGGCGGCCGCGAGCGCCGCCTGCTTCTCGAGCAACTGGCCCGCATCACCGCCCGCGGAAAGCTTGTCAAGATCGATAGCGAGCAATGGAGCCTTCCCCGCGCGGCTGCTGCGCGCGACAACCTCATCGCCGGCCGCCTCGATCTGCATCGCGATGGCTACGGCTTTGTCCGCCCCAATCGCCGGTCCGGAGCCGCCCAGCAGCCAACCGGCAACGAAGACGTCTTCATCCCGCCCAACGAAATCCCCTCCGCCATGCAGGGCGACCAGGTGCTTGTGGAGTGCGACCCGCCCAAGCCCGACGGTCGTATGCAGGGCCGCATCGTTCGTATCCTCGAGCGCCGCAACCCCACCGTCGTCGGCACGTTTCGCTACGCCAGCCCCGATCGCGGCCAGCGCCAGAACCTCGTCATTCCCTTCGACGACCGCATGACCCAGCCCATCCAGATTCCACCCGGCGCCGAGATTCCCGCGTCCCAGGCCCTCACTCAGCATCGCGTCCTCGGCAAAGAAGCAGGTGCGCCTCTTCGGCAAAAAAGCCTTGAGGGCCTCGTCGTCGATGCCGAAATCACCAGTTGGCCCACTCCCACGCGCCCTCCCATCGGCCGTGTGATTGAAATCCTCGGTTCGCCCGACGACTTCGGCGTCGACGTCGAAATCACGATCCGCAAGCATCAGCTCCTGCGCATCTTTCCCGAACACGTCCTCGCCGAAGCTCGCGCCGTCGCTCATCTCGACCCCGCCGTCCTCGCCGAAGCTCGCGCCGTCGCTCATCTCGACCCCGCCGAAGTCCCCCGCCGCCGCGACTTCCGCTCCCTCCCCATCGTCACCATCGACGGCGAAACCGCCAAGGATTTTGACGACGCCGTCCTCGTCCGCGAGCGCCCGCACGGCGGCTACGAGCTCCAGGTCCACATCGCCGACGTAGCCCAATACGTCCTCCCCAACTCAGCCCTCGATCTCGAAGCGCGTCTCCGCGGCACCAGCGTCTATTTCCCCGATCGCGCCATCCCCATGCTGCCGCAGGAGCTTTCGACCGATATCTGCAGCCTGCGCCCCGGCGAAGACCGCCTGGTTCTCAGTTGCCTCATGCAGCTTGACGCCATGGGCCGCATCGAAAGCTTCGAGATAACCGAAGGGGTCATCCGCTCGGCCGCCCGAATGACCTATACCGAGGTGTCCGCGATCCTTGAACACGCCGACACGCTTGTCCATGACGCAAAGGCGCGCGAGCGCTTCGAACGCATGAAGCGCCTTGCCGTGCTCATGAATCTGCGCCGCGAAGAACGCGGATCCATCGACTTTGATTTGCCCGAGCCGGTGATCGAGTTTGACGACAACGGCCAGATGCGCGGCGTCACCCGCGCCGAGCGCACCTGGGCCAACCGCCTCATCGAGGAATTCATGCTCGCGGCCAACGAGTGTGTCGCCGTCTGGCTTGAAGATCTC
>OKRB01000132.1 GCA_900290245.1 Candidatus Sulfuritelmatomonas gaucii
GCCGCCCGTTATGCGGACACTTCACTTGCTAAAAACACCGGACATATTATTAGCTAACGACACTGTCCTTCCCTTCCGTTACTGATTCGTCACCCCTCCCCCCATCCCCCTTTTTGGGTAGTGTCCTAATTTGAAATCCACAGCTTCAATCTCCAATCGTGGCAAGCAAAGTGCTTCGGACCCATGCGGAGACGGTCTGCTTGCTGGCCTTGGCTGCTGCTTCTACGCGCTTCCGATCCTCTGAACTGAACCGCACCGGTACAATCGTTCCCTTTGCTTCGCTTTTCGCCATTCTGGGGCGTCCGGGTTTCTTAGGCTTCTTCGGCATTGCCATACTCCTGAACGATGAACGCTCTTACGGCTTTGGCTGGCGACAGGGCCGGGTCGATGTGTAGCACGGTGACAGGGAGCGGGTTCTTCGGGTCTCCGGTATCATGCAGCCACGCATAGGCTGTATTCGTCTCTGGATGACCATGTAGATCAAACACTTCGACCACTCCATCCCAGATCGTCTTACCCTGCCAGGTTTCCTTTACGGCTACGCTCTCCCGATGCGTAGCCTTTACGCCGTGGAGTTTCTGAACCACATCCTGCAATTCTTGAATCACTGTCATGCAGCGGCCTCAAGCAATTCCCCAACATTCCACTTTGTTTCCGTCACTCCAGCCGCCACCGCAGGAGTCGTGTGCAAGGTGTTGTGGTACTTCACAAAGTTGTAATAAGCGAAGTGCAAACCCACGGCAGCATCAAAATTCTCTCGCTTCTTTGAGAACGCCAGCGTGAGCCGAGTCAGACGGCGCATATGCAGCCGAGTAGTCGCATTCAGGCGTTCCGCGTAACTGGTCGAAATTAGGTCAAAATTAGGATTCCCGGTCTCGATGAACTTCTGGGAGGAGAGGACGCCAGATGTGCTGTAACGGCGTTCCCCGAACTCGTTTGTTCCGTAGACCTTGATGATCTTTCCGTAATCCACATTGCTCCCAAACGACCGCTTGATTGCTCGGGTGTAAGCATAGAAGCCGTCCGTGCTGATCTGGACGCGAGTAGCCATGCGGCTGGCAACGTCCGCAACGAAGGCGTACGCGGCAAATTGGCTGCGGTCTGAGACCATGAAGGTAGGCACCAGCTTGGTTTCCGCGTCAATCGCGCACCACGTCCAAACGTCGCCGACGCTTCCATCCTTTTCCTTGACCGTGCGAGCCTTCTTGCCGACGAAACCCCAAATTTCGTCCAGTTCCAGCCGCGTGCAAGGCAGGTTCCGCATCTTGGCGTCCATTAGCGCCGTGCATCCCTGCCCGACCTTTACGCCAAGACGCATGATCGTATCCCGGTGGATGCCGGTCATGCGCTCAATGGAGCGGATGCTGGACCCTTCGGCCAGGGCCGCGATCACCGCGATCTGCTTATCCGTGTTGAGTACGTTCGCCATAAAGCCTCACTTGAATAAATGTAATACGTAAACGGTTTAATGTCAAGTGTTTTTGTAATACATTTGTTAGTCGCCCGAACTGGAGTACAAGACGCTAAGTACCGCTGCTTAGGCTCATCGTAGGGGAATCGGGAAGTTGTATAAGCTCTCCATCAACTTTGTAGCTCTGTGGTTTCCTAGTTATCCAATGCACATTGCCGAGGGAATCTTCTAGGTAAATAAAAAACGCCCCATTTACGGGGGGGGCTGATCCGTAGTCCGATGGGTCAAAACGCACCCAACCTTCTTTTGGTATCCCCTTTCGATAAGGCTCACTCAGCGGTACTTTCGTCAGGTCAGGTTGGAGCGATTCGTACCGGAAATTCTGCGGCATAAGAAGATAGTTAGTATCGGGTCGTTTGATTGCTAGATTTGCGGGTAAATCGACAGAGTTTCCTTGAACCTTATCGGTTTCTCCAATCGAAATATAGAGATACCATTTCGTGATCACGGCTTCGTCGGGGCCATGATTTGTGATGCGCAGTTTTACATATACCGAATAATTGACAAGGTAAGGAGCCGACGCTCCTAAGAAATAAATGTTTTCGATTGACCCATGCAAATCTACCGTTGGGGGCGGCTTCAGTGGAGCCGCTTCCGCTTCCTTTTCAGGCTCCGGGGGAGCTTCCGGCAAAGGGGCGATTGTCGGAGTGCTATCTTTTTCCGAGAATCGCTTTTTAAGCATGATCGAAAACACGCAAAGGGTAAGCGCAATAAATACAAGAATGGCCAAGATAATATAGCCAAGCAAATCCTGCTGGGGAGCATGACGCAACCCCTGAATCCATCTTACTATTGCGGCTGTCATGACCGACGCTCCAAGGAGGACAGCCCATTTAAGTACGTCGTACATGAAGTGGCCAGCGAGGTGGCTACGCAGTTCCCGCAATTGATTCCAGATTTTCCCCATACCCGTAATCCTCCCACCGGCCCCCACGCCACGTCGAGAGGTTTTTGTGATACATTTACATATTCCCACGAGTAGAGATGAATGACGACCCAAAACCCGACGATCACCACGACGATTCCAAGACAGATAACTAACACACCACGAAGCAGATAGGAGTCAGCCAATCCCCACCCGAAATAAGCCATGAACCCGCCAATTTCGACCAAGAGAAAACCGGCCAGAAGAAAAGCTATTTTGCGAGGTACAGAGAATGGCGGCGTGATCCCTATCGCCAACGAGCTACATGGACTGACCATGAGGCATAGCACCAGCCCAAATAGGCAAATTAGGACACTACCCCTTTTTGGGGTCAAGTGGTTATTCTTCACGCACTTGTCCTCTGATCATTTTCTCTAACCCGCTGATTATATGCGGCTTATTCGGTAAAATACTGCAGCCAAAGGGGTTATCGATTTTTCATTCCGGGTGTCGGCCGATTTCGCACTCCCTTAGAGGATGGGCAACGAAGAGGCTGCGGAATGATGAGTCGAGACACACCATGAGTAGATTGTGCGCCAATCGGCGGCAATTCTCGGCAATGTTCCGCGAAGAAATTTTCAGTGGTTTCGGGCAGGTGTGGGTTTATTTGAATCAACGAGTTCGGCTCGCTGAAGTGCGTGGTCGGAATTGGAGGGTGGACGAAGTAGGGCTTGACAGGAGGGTTTGCGACTCATGTTTCTATGCGATCCCGGGTTTCAAAATCAGGACATGGGGCGCCTACAGCAATTCCTGAGTTGCTGTGACCTCTTTAATTCTGAGCAGGGTCGCTGCTCCTTGTGGTCGCGTCGACTTGGGTGTAGCGGCCTCGGGATACATTGACTCAGGAATTGCGATAGCTTTTATGAATCATTGCTGGAGGAAAAGCAACCGTAGATGCTTCGACTTTCTGCCGCGGCGGACTGCAGCGGACTCGCTCAGGGTGACAGTGGTGAGATGACATCGTGCTTTCCCACCGTTGCGCAATGAAGCTGCGCAAAGATGCGGTACCCGGCGGCCGACTTAGGAAGGATGACAATGCAGAGGTGAGGGTCGTAATCTGTGTGCGGCTTTCCATCTCGTGAAAGTCAGGGGTGTCGCGTCATGCTAACAAGGAAGGCAGCCGCGCTGTTGCTTGGGTTTTGCCTCTCCGCATTCTGCGAAGACCCGGCCTCACCCTCGCCGGGAACCCTTACAGCGCCGGTGGAAGCCGAACTCCTGAAGCCGCTCAATGTTCGGAGTCTCGCGATCGGCGCCAACGTGTTTGCGCGCGTCACTCGTGATTGGAACGGCCCTGGCTGCAATCTGCGCCAAGGCGCGACCCTTGAAGCGACAGTGCAGTTGGCCGAAACTCACAAAGGACGGGCAGAATCGAAGCTGGCTCTGGCCTTTACCCGGGCCCAATGCGGCGGCGCCGACATGCAGCCCATGGAACTGCTGTTGTCGGCCGTTGCGCACGTTCCGGAGAACTGGGAAAACACTCCCAGTGGCCCGATGAGTGTGCCGGTGTCATTCGTGAATCCGACGTCATTTGGGAATAGGGGCGGCTCGGTTGCCGCCAGCAGACCCGCGCGTGCCCCAGTGATTCCGGGCGGATTTTACTCATGGCACATGGAGTTGAGAGGCGTCAACCATCACTTTCCGATGAGCGCCAAAGTTCAGCCCGGCGACGTGATCGACATTAAGGG
The DNA here is from genome assembly GCA_900290245.1 of Candidatus Sulfuritelmatomonas gaucii. Lineage (GTDB taxonomy): Bacteria > Acidobacteriota > Terriglobia > Terriglobales > Acidobacteriaceae > Telmatobacter > Telmatobacter gaucii. The sequence goes on from OKRB01000132.1 coordinate 4,082, forward strand.
GACGAAGCTTGATCTTGGAACCGGCCCCAATCAGAGCTCTGTTCTTTCGGCGAAGAGGTCGGATGTGAGGCTCGACCAGTACACACAGTTTCTGCTTGTGCCGTCCTCTCTGGCCTTTGGACGTTCCGAAATGCCGTTGCGGTTGCCACCTGGCTCGGCGGAGTTGAGCGATCGAGAGCGGGGGCAGACAAATCCATCCGCGCTCAGGGCTACAAACGACATTGAAGTTTGCGCGCCGCCCGGCTGCGCCGTCGATCTTCCCGTCACAAGCGCGGAGCTACAGGGACCAAGTGCGACCTCGATTGAGGTTCGCCCGCTCGGTTACACGCCTCGCTCCATCGCGAACCTCAGCGATTTCACTGACGACGAAGCGGTGGCCTGGCTCGGTTCTGAGCAGCTTGTGTTTGCATTCAACACTCATCGCCTCATTCGGCGCGAAGGTATCGCAAATTGGAAGGCTACTCATCGCATCATTCGCGCCGTCCTGTTCGATGCGCAAAGCCGCACAGTTACCCGAGCGGTCGATTGGGAGGTGATGGATTCGAACCGTTTTCTTTGGCCGCTCTCCGGGGGGCGGGTGCTGGTGCACGTCGGCAACGAATTACGTGTCTATAGGGCAGGGTTGGACGTAGAGCAGACGATTCCGCTAGCGGGACCGTTGCAGTTCATTTGTATGGCCCCCAACCTGGAATTGATGGCCGTGGCCACGCTGCGTGAGCGCCATTCGCCTGAACTCCACTCCAAGCTTCGCGACGATCTTGGCGCAGAGCCGGAGGAGGACGTCGATATTGCAATCCTCAACGAGAAGTTCAGTACCATTGCGCAGGCGAGTACGGTTACAGGAATCGAACCGCCCACGCTTCTGAATGAGGGCCAGGTTACCCTGTTCGCTCAGCCCAACAATCATTACCGGCTGGGGTTCAGCAGCTGGGAAGGTAAATCGTCTACTTTCGCGCGCTTTGAATCATCGTGCAGGCCCGGGCTCTCAAGCATGATGCCGGATCATCTTTTTCTCGTTACCTGCGACGCGGCTACTGGTCGCTTCGAATACCGTGTTCTCGGCAGCGATGGCAAACTGCTTATGCACGGCGAAGGAAACCAATTCGTAGCGAGCGAGGAAGCGTCGGGATCTGAATCGAACGGCGTGTTTGCCATTAAGGCTATCCACTCAGGCCAGGAATTCATTCCCGGCATGGATTTCAAGGGAGCCGATATGGCATTCGAGGAGCTCCGCGTTTATCGTGCCGCCGATGGCAAGCGGTTGCTTGCAGTTCACGTGAAGGAACCTACTACGAGCCGCGGAGGATACGCGCTTTCTCCTGACGGCTCACGGCTGGCGGTTCTGTCTCAGGCATTGATTCAGTTCTTTCAGGTGCCCAAGCCTTGAAAACAGACAGGCTCCGCATTTGCGGAGCCTGCTCGCTTTTGCGTTGACTTGCAGGCTCGCTGACTTTCTGTCCTTACGCCATGGCTTCGCGGCCCATGGATTCAAAGACAAGCTGGTTTGATTTGCGGTCGACGTCGATGCGGACGTGCGCGCCGTGCAGCACCTCGCCGTCGAGGATCTTCATGGCCAGCGGATCCTGGACCATGCGCTGCAGAGCGCGCTTGAGCGGACGCGCGCCGTAAGCGGCATCGGAGCCGGCCTTGAGGATGAGTTGCCGCGCCGGCTCGCTCATCTCGAACGAGATGGCCCGGTCTTCAAGCAGGCGGCGAATGTCGTTGAGCCGCATGTCGAGAATTTGACTGAGCTGCGCGTTGCCCAGCGGGCGGAAGATCACGATATCGTCGACGCGGTTCAGGAACTCCGGCCGAAAATGCTCGCGCAGCACCTTCATCACGCTCTCGCGGGCGATATCGTAGTCGTGTTCGGTCTTCAGCACGTCGGCTGCCAGCATCGCTGCGCCCAGGTTCGACGTCATGATGAGAACCGTGTTCTTGAAGTCGACGGTGCGGCCCTTCGAGTCGGTCAGGCGGCCATCGTCCATGACCTGAAGCAGGACGTTGAAGACGTCGGGATGCGCCTTTTCAATTTCGTCAAACAAAATGACGGCGTAGGGGCGGCGGCGTATGGCCTCAGTCAACTGGCCGCCCTCGTCGTAACCCACGTAGCCCGGGGGCGCGCCGATCAAGCGGGCGACAGCGTGTTTTTCCATGTACTCGCTCATGTCGATGCGCACCATGGCGTGCTCGTCGTCGAAGAGAAATTCGGCGAGAGCGCGCGCGGTTTCTGTTTTGCCGACGCCCGTGGGCCCGAGAAAGATGAAGGAGCCGATGGGGCGCTTGGGATCGCTTAAGCCGGCCCGGGAGCGGCGAATAGCGCTGGCGACCACTTTGAGCGCTTCGTCCTGGCCGACCACGCGCTCGCGGAGGCGGTCTTCCATGTGGACAAGCTTCTTGACCTCGCCCTCAAGCATGCGCGAGACAGGAATGCCCGTCCACTTGCTGACGATTTTGGCGATGTCTTCCTCGTCGACCTCCTCTTTCAACATGCGCGCGACGCCGGACTTGCCTTGCGCGGCGTCGAGTTTTTTGAGCTCGGCTTCGAGTTTGGGCAGCTCGCCGTACTGGATTTGCGCGGCGCGATCGAGCTGGCCCTTGCGGGTCTGCTCTTCCATTTCAAAGCGCAGAGCTTCGATCTTCTTCTTCAGGTCGCTGATGCGAGTGCTCGCCTCGCGCTCCTTGGTCACACGCGCCTGTAATGCGGTGATCTCCTCGGTAAGCGTAGCCACTTCGCGCTCGACTTCATTGCGACGCTGGACACTGTTGAGGTCAGTCTCGCGTTTCAGCGCAGCAAGTTCAATCTCCAACGACGTTTTTCTGCGCTTCCGTTGGTCGAGTTCCGTTGGATCCGAACTATTCTGGATGGCGAGCGACGCGGCGGCCTCGTCGACGAGGTCGATGGCCTTGTCGGGCAGGAAGCGGTCGCTGATGTAGCGGTGCGACAGCGTGGCCGCGGCCACGATGGCCGAATCCTTGATGCGCACGTTGTGATGCTGCTCGTAGCGGTCTTTGAGGCCGCGCAGGATGGCGATGGTGTCTTCGACGTTGGGCTCGCCGACGTATACGATCTGGAAACGGCGCTCGAGCGCTGCGTCTTTCTCGATGTATTTGCGGTACTCGTTCAGCGTGGTTGCGCCGATGGCCCGCAATTCGCCGCGTGCGAGTGCCGGCTTGAGCATGTTGCTGGCGTCGATTGCGCCCTCGGCTGCGCCGGCGCCGACGAGAGTATGGAGCTCGTCGATGAAGAGGACGATCTGGCCCTGCGATTCTTCGATTTCCTTGAGGACTGCCTTGAGACGGTCTTCGAATTCGCCGCGATATTTTGCGCCGGCCAGCATAGAGCCGAGGTCGAGCGCGATGACACGCTTGTCGCGCAGGCCCTCGGGCACGTCGCCGGAGACGATGCGGCGGGCGAGGCCCTCGACGATGGCGGTTTTGCCCACGCCGGGCTCGCCGATGAGGACGGGATTGTTTTTGGTGCGGCGCGAGAGCACCTGGATGACGCGGCGGATCTCCTCGTCGCGGCCGATGACGGGATCGAGCTTGCCGCGGCGGGCGAGTTCGGTGAGATCCTTGGCGTATTTTTCGAGCGCCTGGAACTTGCCTTCGGGATTCTGGTCGGTGACGCGCTGCGAGCCACGCACTGCTGTCAGCGCCTGGAGGATGGCGTCCTTGGTGGCGCCGAGAGCGACAAGAGCTTCACGGGCGGGGTCGTTTTTCTGGTGTGCTATGCCGAGAAGCAGGTGTTCCGTCGATACGTATTCGTCTTTGAAGTTCGTAGCCTCGCGGAAGGCCTGCTCGAGCACCTTGTTCAGCGACTGGCTGAGGCCAGGCTGAGCGGCGGCACCGCCAACGCGAGGCAGTTTCTCCTCGATCTGGTGGAGGTCGCTTTCAAGCCGCTCAGTCGGCACGCCGATTTTTTCAAGGACGGCGGGAATGACGCCTTCGCGGTCTTCAACGAGCGCAAGCAAAAGATGGACGGGCTGGATCTCGGGGTTGCCGAGCTCGGCGGCGCGCGCCTGCGCCTGCTGCATCGCCTGCTGCGACTTGACGGTAAACTTGTCCCATTGAATGGCCATAAAAACAGCTCCTGGCTTCTAGTTGCCAGCTCCTAGCTTGATCCAGCCGGGGAGCCAGCGTCCAGTCGCACTCAGAAAGATATCGCTACACATTGTGAATTTGCTTCAATAAAAAATGAACGCCGGGCGGGCAACTCGTGCGCACCCACCCGGCGCGTCAATCTCAAATTTGTGAGGTGCCCCTCACGGAATCAGCTAATAGCTGAAAGCTGCTGTTACGCCGCCAGCGATTTGCCGACGTTGACCTTGATCTGCTTGGGCTGGGCTTCGGGCTTCTTTTTGAGCTCCAGCTTCAGCACGCCGGCCTCGTACTTGGCGTCGACGTTCTCGGTGTCAACCGTGCTGGGCAGCGTGAAGGCACGATAGAAGCTGCCGTAGCGGCGCTCGATGCGATGGAAGTTCTCTTCTTTCTCTTCCTTCTCGAACTTGCGCTCGCCCTTGACAGTGAGCGTGTGGTTTTCCACGCGCACGTCGAGGTCTTTCTCTTCAATGCCCGGCACTTCGAGCTTGATGACGACTTTTTTCTCGTCCTCGTAGACGTCCACGGCGGGCACAAAGCTGGCCGTGGTCATAGGGCCCTCGGTCTCGGAGTTCAGGTTGCCGAACAGGGAGTTCATGCGATTCTGCAGAGCAACGACCTCGCGGAACGGATCCCAACGGGTGATAGCCATAACGAATTCCTCCTGATGGATCAAGATTTGTGGGTTGGGCCGGGGCTTGAGCTCCGGGCACTCAACCTATCTGATGAAACTATAGCATAATCGATTCATAAAATATGAGTGTTATACGCTAATATCTAGAACAGAATAGTAACTTGTTTATTTTGAATGATCTATCTGAATTTCGGGGCGGAATGAGCGGGGTCAGGTTGAGGCCGGGATGGGCTCGCTGGACTGATTTGGAATGCCTTCCGGGGCGGCCGCGAGGGTGAGGGTCAGGACGGTGATGTCGTCTTCCTGGCCGTGGTGCTGAGCAGCGTCGGCAATGCTTTGGGCGGATTCGGCTGAAATGGCCGCAGCGCGGTCGAAGCCGAAGAGCTCGCCGGCTGCGTTGCGGGCTTCGACGACGCCGTCGGTGAGCAGAGCGAGGTGCGCGCCCGGCGGCAGGCGGAACGTGGATTCGCGATAGGCGGCGTGGGGATCGAGGCCGAGGGGCAGGCCATTTTCGACGGCAAGCTCTTTTCCATCGACATAGGGCGCGACATGGCCGGCATTGGCGACAGCTAGCGAACCGTCCGGATCGGCGCGGAGGACGAGGCAGGTGGTGAACCCGTCCTTGCTGCGCGCCAGCATGCGCTGGTTCATGGCGCGCAGAATCTCGCCGGGCGATTGCGTGTAGTGCGCGAGGGTGCGGAGCGTTCCGACAAGGAGCGACACGGTCATCGCTGCAGGCATGCCTTTGCCGCTGACGTCGCCGATGACGATGAGCACACCGCCCGTAGGGGTGGGGAGGATTTGAAAGAAGTCTCCGCCGACTTCACCGGCAGGCTGATAGACGCTGTTGATGGTGAAACCCGGAACGTCAGGGAATTCGGCGGGGACGAGAACCTGCTGGACAGCGCGCGCACTTTGCAATTCCTGCTCGATCGCCAGCTGGTGGCGCGTGTTTTCCGCAGCGTACCGGTAAACCGCAAACGCGAGGACGATGAGCAGAAGCGTGCCGCTGATTTCGGGCGCGTTGACAGGGCTGCCAAACAAGTTGAAGAGAGGGGCGGCGATACTATTGCCAAGCGTCCAGTGGGTGAAGCGGCTGCCCTGCTCAAGCGTGTAGCTGCAAACGAACAGCATCTGCGTGAGAAACGCGACGAGGGCGACCGCCCATCGCGCCCAATCGAGCCTCACCCGGCGCAGGAGCGCCACCGCGATGATGTAGAAGGGAATGGCCTCAAAGACCGTGATCGGAACGGTGAAGAGGGCATCGAGCCATTGCCAAGGCGCTGGATTGGGCAGCGCGAAGCCGATGCCGGTGAAAACATCGGGAACACTCACGGCCATGTCGATGACGGCGGACCAGCGGATCACCCGCATCAGCCGAGCATCGCTGCGCACATCGAGGAGCCAGGCAAGCAAGAACCAGAGTGAGATATCGCCGATGGTGAAAAACGGCGTGCTCACCGCATCTGCCATGCAGGGCGAGAAGGGCAAGACATTGCCGGAGAGCTCAGGGACGATCGCATGGCTGAAGGCGAAACCTGCCATCCAGAGAACGAGCCATTGGCGCCGGTCGCGGAGCCAGACAATGAAGCAGATGACGGCGACGAGGGCATAGAGCGAATTCAGCGCAAAGTTGAGTTGCTGGCCGATGAGCCATTTGTAGTTCCACGCACCGAGTGCCGCGGCGATGGCTTGCGGGCTGCCGAGGAGCGGCGGCGCCTGAAAACCGCCCACGAGACCGGAATCGTACGAGCCAAAGCCGTCTTTCCAAACACGGATGGCCAATACGCCCGGCTCGGGCGGACCGAGGATGAAGCTGCGTGGTACCTGGTTCTGGAATAAATTCAGTTGCGGCGGCAGCTTGCCGAGAGAACCAACTAGGCGGCCGTTCCAGTAGACCTGGTAGGCGTCGTCGACGGGAGGAACGAGCAATGCGATGGCGCCGGGCGCGGCGGGAGCGAAGGTGATGCGAAGGCGGTACCAGGCCAAGCCCTCGGTGTTGGGGTGAGTTTGCGCGCCCCAGGGCTTGCTGACGGAGAGCTGCTCCCACGTCGAGTCGTCAAACGCGGGCGAGGCCCAGGCAGATCTGTCGCCGAGATGGAATTGCCATGGACCGTTGAGTGCGACGCTGCCGCCATCGAGTTTGAGAGGAGCGCTCGATGCGGGGAGCACCGAGCCGGCGGCCGCAGACTGGGCAGCGAGATGAACCGTGGCGGAGACGAGAGCGACACACAGCAGTCCCGCTGAGACGGACAAACGGCGGGGAAGCATGGCACGAGCATACCTTGTTGAATCTAAATCCAAAATTAAAAATTTGCAGGCGCGTGAAAATTGAAGCTGGGAGCGCCATGCAAGACGAAGTCGGGCTGCAGGCCTCTAAAATGAAATTCTCATGTGGCATTTTCCAATTGTGGAGGCCGTGAACTGGCGCCTGGTCTGGCTGGTGGTCGCGGGGTTTGTGGCGGGGGTGCTGAACGCGGTGGCCGGGGGTGGGTCGTTTCTATCGTTCCCGGCGATTCTGGGCGTGGGCGTTATGCCGGTGCAGGCCAACGCCACGAACACGGTAGCGATCTGGCCGGGGCAATTGACGTCGGTTGCCGCGTATTGGCCGGACGTCAGCAAGAATCTGCGCGCGGCGATGCTGATGGGGCTGGCCGGATTGGTTGGAGGAACGGCGGGCGCAGTCGTGCTGCTGAACACACCGCAGATGACGTTCATGCGCCTGGTGCCATGGCTGCTGCTGGGTGCGGCGTCGATCTTTGCCGTGAGCGGGCCGGTTTCGCGCTGGCTTGAGCGGCTGAAACTCAAGCGGCACGAGCGCGCCGGGGCCGGCCAAGTTCATGCGCCGCGGCGGGCTCCGCTGTTTTTTGCGACCATCGCCGTAAGTTTTTACGTGGGGTATTTTGGGGCGGGGGCCGGATTTCTGTTCATGACCATGCTGGCGCTTTTTGGCTACGAAGACATCCACGCTATCAACGCGCTGAAGGTGGTGGCGAATACACTGGCCAACGGCATCGCCTTTGTGATCTTCGTGGTCGATGCGCAGGTGGTGTGGCGCTATTGCCTGGCGGCGATGATTGCGGCGGCCATCGGCGGCTACGCATCGGCGAGCATGGCAAAGCGCGTGCCGCAGCGAATGTTGCGCGCGCTGGTGGTGGTGATCGGAATGGGCATGGCGGCGTGGTTCTTCTGGAGGCAGTGAACAAGGGACCGAGGGACCAAGGTACCAAGAGAACATGGCGACCGGGATCAGCCAGTGGAATTGAGAGCTCCAGGCCATCGGCTACAAGCTCCAGGAGCTCCAGGCCATCGGCTACAAGCTCCAGGCCTCGGATCCCTGACCGCGAATCACTGTAAACTGGTGTCATGAGCCACGAGGGCATCCGGGTCGCCTCAAAAGAGGATCAGGAGCGAGAAGACCAGCAGAATCGGACTTTGCCGAAGATCGCAGTCACGCCGGAGAAGGTGCGCGTGCTGATGACCGAGGGCAAGGGGCTGGAGATTGACTGGGCCGACGGGCACAAGAGCGCGTGGGGCTTTGCGTGGCTGCGCGAGGCGTGCCCCTGCGCCACCTGCGTGGATGAGCGCAATGCGGAAGGCCGCAAAGCGGGACAGGCGAAACCGAAGCCCACCCAGCTCTTGCCGATGTATGCGCCGCCGCCCAAGCCGGCGAGCGCGCACGCTGTGGGGCGCTACGCCATCCAGTTCATCTGGGCCGATGGCCACTCCGGCGGGATTTATTCGTGGGAGTATCTGCGCCGCATGTGCCAGTGCCAGGAGTGCACGTTTGCAGAGGCGGAGACGAAGGGCACCCCGAATTAGGCGAGCAAAGGCGGGATTCTCCATTCCCGAAGGCTCGCGGTACAACAAGGCCTTCATCTTGTGCGCCTTGCAAAGTCTGGAAATGCACACTCACTGCTGACAACTGAACACTGTCCGCCGTCTTCTACAATTTCCCTTATGAAGATTGGATTTCTGGGTCTGGGCAAGATGGGAACGCCGATGGCGCTGCGTCTGATCGCCGCCGGCCATGAGTTGCGTGTGTGGAATCGCAGCGAGGGGAAGACGGAACCGTTGATCCGCGAAGGCGCGATTGTCGCGGGCACGCCGGCGGAGGCCGAGTTGGGTGCCGACGCGGTGATCACGATGCTGTTTGACGATGCGGCGCACGAAGAGGTGCTCTTCGGCGCGAACGGGCTGCTGGACGCGATGAGCCCGGGCGTGCTGCACATCTCATGCAGCACCATCAGCGTGGCGCTGAGCGAGCGGCTGACCAAAGAGCACGCAAAGCGCGGCATCGATTTTGTGGCGGCGCCGGTTTTTGGGCGGCCCAATATTGCCGAGCAGGGCAGGCTGTGGACTGTAATGGCAGGCGCGGAAGAGGCCGTGGCCAAGGCGCGCCCGCTGCTGGAGACGTTTTCGCGCGGCATCTCGGTGGTGGGCAAGGAGCCGCGGCAGGCGCACGCCGTGAAGCTGGGCGGCAACTTCATGATCGGCGCCGTGATTCAAACGCTGGCTGACTCCTTTGTGTACGCCGAGGGGCAGGGAATCGATCCGGAGAGCTTCTTTGAGACGGTCAACAGCGCGCTTTTCCAGTCGCCTTTTTATGCGGGCTACGCCAAAGTGATGCTGCACCCGCCGGAACAGCCGGGTGCGACGATGGAACTGGGCGAAAAAGATCTGCGCATGTTGCGCGAGGCCGCGGCGGAGCGGGGAATACGGCTGAGTCTTGCTGATTCACTGGCCGCGGTGTTTGCCGAGGCGCGCGCCTTGGGCATAAGCCGGGAAGATTGGCCGGTGGGCATGTACCGCTTGTCACAGCGGCGGAATTCCGAGCATCGGTAGCATAATCAGTCAAAGACTAGCTGGTTGAGGCTGAAACATGAGTCTGAAAGGGAAGATTGTCTTTATTACAGGGGCCAGCGCGGGAATTGGCGCCGCGACGGCGATGGCGTTTGCAGGCGAGGGCGCGCGGCTCCTGCTGGCGGCCCGGCGCGCGGGCAAGCTGGCCGAGGTTGCATCGAAAGCGCTGGAGTACGGCGCCCAGGCGGTGCACTCCATTGACCTGGATGTGCGCAGCCGCCATGCGGTGCAGCGCGCCATTGACGAGCTGCCGCCGGCGTGGGCGGAGATCGACATCTTGGTGAACAATGCCGGCCTGAGCCGCGGCATGGAGAAGCTCTATACCGGCCGGATTGAAGACTGGGAGGAAATGATTGACACCAACATCAAGGGGCTACTGTACGTAGCGCGCGCGGTGGTTCCGGGAATGGTGGTGCGCGAGCGCGGACACGTGGTGACGCTGGGCTCGATGGCGGGCGAAATCGTTTATCCCAACGGAGCTGTCTATTGCGCGACGAAAGCCGCGGCACGCGCCATCAACGACGGGCTGCGCGAGGATGTGCTCGGAACGCCGGTGCGCGTGACCAGCGTCGATCCAGGGCTGGTGGAGACGGATTTCAGCCTGGTGCGCTTCCACGGCGATGCCGGAAAGGCCGCGAAGGTTTACAAGGGCATTACGCCGCTCACAGGGGAAGATATCGCGGATGTAATTCTCTGGGCTGTGACGCGGCCCGAGCATGTGAATATCGCGCGCGTTTCGCTAACGTCGGTCAACCAGGCGAACACGCTGCTGATTCATCGCGAGCCGTAAGAGGAAGATTGGCTGACGCGAAAGGCGTACATTTCGCACTTTTCGCGCACAGCCTTACGCCTGAAAGTGGAAATCGTCCGAGAGAAGCAAATGATTCTTTCGAAACGGCAGATTAGTTCATGGCCTGAAGCTGCGCCTCGATGTGAGCCAGCGCGGCTTCAAGGGCGGCACGGCGGCCTGGATTTGATGTGCGTTGCGAGAGGATGCTTTCGCGCTGGAGGCTGAGGGCCTGGCGCTGGCGTTCCCGAGCAGCACGCTGCTGGTCCGCCGCGCGGCGTTCCTCTTCGCTCATCAAGCGGTCGCCGGAATTCGACCGCACGAATAAAGAACCATTCGCCGGGGCCGCGGGATTCGCGCCGTGGTTCTCCAACCCATTTGCCATCTGCTCCTCCACGGATTTACTTTCCCATCCACGAGCCATATCTTCATTCTACGTGGGAATTGCACGATTGCGTCCCGCAAACTGACGAAGCGACCCAGCGAAAGGAGCCGATTTTCAAATGCGCGCGTGGCAAGTTTCAGCGTTTGGCATTGATTCTCTGGAGTTTGTGGAGAGGCCTACGCCCGCGCCGGGACCCGGCGAGGTTCTGGTGGGCGTGCGTGCGATTTCACTCAATTATCGCGATCTGATGGTGGTGAAGGGGCAATACAACCCCAGGATGAAGCTGCCCCGCATTCCGTGTTCCGACGGCGCGGGAGAGGTGGTAGCCGTGGGCGCCGGCGTGACGGCATGGAAGCAGGGAGACCGCGTGGCCGGCATTTTTATGCAGAACTGGATCGACGGGCCATTTGCCGCGGCCAAAGCTCGCGGCGCGCTGGGCGGCGATATCGACGGCATGCTGGCGGACTATGTCGTGCTGAAAGAGCAGGGGCTGGTCGCGATACCCGACCACTTGAGCTTTCAGGAGGCCGCGACCCTGCCTTGCGCAGCGGTGACAGCGTGGAATGCGCTGGCGGCCGGCGATGTGAAGCCGGGCTCGACGGTGCTGATTCTGGGAACTGGCGGCGTGTCGATTTTCGCGCTGCAGTTTGCGCGTTTGCGAGGTGCGCGCGTGTTGGGCATCTCATCGAGCCATGAGAAACTGCACCGCGCGGCGGGCCTGGGCCTCGATGCCGGCTTGAACTACGGCGAGAATCCCGAATGGGATCGATGGGCGCGCGATCAAACCGACGGCGAGGGCGTAGACCTGGTGGTGGAAGTAGGTGGCCAAGGTACCTTGGCGCGGTCGCTGCGCGCGATTCGTCCCGCTGGAACCGTGGCGCAGATCGGCGTGCTCGCGCCATCAGCGGAGCCGTTTCCGGTTGCGCTCATCCTGCACAAGATGGCGCGCATTCACGGCATTTACGTGGGCTCGCGTATGGATTTCGAGCAGATGAATCGCGCGATCGCGCAAGCGGAGCTGCGGCCGGTGGGTGAGGAATTCGATTGGTCGCAGGCGCGCGAAGCGCTGGAGCGGATGGAAGAGGGCAGCCACTTTGGGAAGCTGGTGCTGAGCGTGAGCTGAAAGCGAACCGGAGCTAACTCCGCTGCTCCTTGCGCTAGAGTGATCTTGTGGAACTGTACGAACACATGCTTGCGGTGGCGATTGAGGAAGCCCGGCTGGGGCTCGCAGAAGGGGGTATCCCCATCGGCGCGGCTATGTTTACGCGCACCGGCGAGCTGGTGAGCAGCGGGCACAACCGGCGGGTGCAGCAAGGCGACCCCAGCGTTCACGCCGAAACCGACGCGTTTCGTCGCGCCGGCCGCCAGCGCAGTTACCGCGACCTGGTGATGGTGACCACGCTGGCGCCATGCTGGTATTGCAGCGGGCTGGTGCGCCAGTTCCGCATTGGTAAGTTGGTGGTCGGTGAGAGCCGGAACTTCGCCGGGGGCCTGGACTGGCTGCGCGAGAACGGCGTGGAAGTGATCGATCTCGACAACCGTGAGTGCCGCGAACTGCTGGCGGGCTACATTGCCGGGCATCCGGAGATTTGGCACGAAGATATTGGGGAAGACAGGGATTAGGGACCAGGGATTAGGGACCAGGGAATAGGGAGTAGATGGATGATGTTGGAGCAGAAGACAGCGTTGACCTTGCACGGTTATTCGATTATCGGCGGTGAGTCGCGAGACGGAGATGGCGCGACGTTTCACGGTTTCGACCCGGCGACAGGCGAGCGGCTGGAGCCGATTTATCGCTGCGCGTCACTGGCAGACTTGAACCTTGCAGCGGACCTGGCTGAAGAAGCATTCGAGATGTACGGCAAGCTCAGCGGGCGGGAAAAGGCGCGGTTTCTGCGGCGGATTGCGGATGGAATCGAAGCGATTGTTCCGGAGCTCGTAGAGCGGGCGAATCGCGAGACGGCGCTGCCGGAGGCGCGGCTGAAAGGCGAGTCGGCGCGCACCATCAATCAACTTCGGCTGTTCGCACAGGTGGTCGAGGAGGGATCGTGGGTGAATGCGCGCATCGATCCCGCGCAGCCTGATCGCAAGCCATTGCCGCGGTCGGACATTCGCTCGATGATGCGGCCGCTCGGGACCGTAGCCGTCTTCGGCGCCAGCAATTTTCCGCTGGCGTTTTCAGTCGCTGGCGGTGATACGGCGGCGGCATTCGCGGCCGGCTGCCCGGTGATCGTGAAGGCGCATCACGCGCATCCGGGAACAAGTGAAATGGTCGGCCAGGTGATCGCGCGCAGTGTGAAGGAGTGCGGGCTGCCGGCGGGTGTTTTTGCACTGCTGTTTGGCGCGGGCTCGGAGATCGGCGCAGCGCTTGTGGATCATCCCAAGGTGAAAGCTGTCGGGTTTACCGGCTCGCTCTCGGCGGGCAAGGCGCTGATGCAGCGTGCGGCGGCGCGGCCC
>OKRB01000103.1:0-81755 GCA_900290245.1 Candidatus Sulfuritelmatomonas gaucii
CTTGCTATTTATCGATTAAACACCTTACATTCGCTCCGTGAGCAGTTCTGGGGGAGGGCTGCTCTAGCGCCCGAGATCCAAAGCGGATCCGGGCGCTTCTCTTTGCACGCATTTCTGTGCATAATCAGCTGCTCAATACATCACGCGCCTGCGTAAGTGCATCCAACAGCACGCAATTCGCCCGTTGCGACTTTAGCCGGCTCATCTGCATCCGATTGAATATACCCGCTCCTGTACAATGACAGGTGCGGGGGCGAGGAGGATCATGGCTGGAGTGGGCGTTTTAGAGGTAAATGATGCAAATTTCGATCAGGAAGTGCTGAACAGTGAGCAGCCCGTCCTGGTGGATTTCTGGGCCGTATGGTGCGGTCCATGCAAAGCGATTGCACCGGTGGTAGACGGCCTGGCGGTAGCCTACTCGGGCAAGCTGAAGGTCGCCAAGGTTAACGTCGACCAGAACGGCGCAACTCCGTCCCGGTACGGCATTCGTGGCATTCCCACGCTTTTATTCTTCAAAGGTGGCAAGGTCGCTGACCAGATCGTGGGCTACGTGCCGCAGGAAGTGATTGAAGAGAAGGTCAAACGATTGATTGCCTGATGCGGTTTCGCTGAATCGTTTTACCTGCAAAGCCCGGCCATGCGCCGGGTTTTGTGCGTTTGGCGACGGTTTTACTCGTGCCCGCGGAATTGAATGATGCGTCGCCGGTCCCGTTTTGTCGGTCTGCCTGGAAACCGAGGGACAAACTGCTCCGTGGTTTTGCGCTCCGCTGCAACCTTCATGCGGGTCGCGCGACTCAAATCCGTTTCGCGGTAGAGAGTTTGGGCGTTGGCGGCGGGACCGCGCATATCGCTCACCGCGAGAACGTCAATTTCAAAACGGCCGCCGTCGTTCTGAATAATGAGCTTGTCGCCGCAACGAACCTCACGAGCGGGCTTGGCCTGGAACCCGTTCGACTCGATCCGGCCCAAATCGCAGGCGCGCGAGGCCAGAGAGCGTGTCTTGAAAAATCGCGCCGCCCAAAGCCATTTGTCCATGCGCACTGCGTCCACTGTGATCACTCTCGAAGCAGGAAAATCGATTCACGATCTTCCTTGCGCCACTTTCCAGATATAAAGATTACTCGAATCGCTGGATGTGGCGACAGAGAGGCCTTTTTTGTGGACGGCACGATTCAGCGCGGCGCGAATGTTGGCCTTGGTGGCTGGCAGGCCAGCCAGCGGGATTTTGAGCGCGGCGCCGGGGGCGAGTTCATCAATGTGTCGCAGAAGTTGTTCAATGACCTTCTTATGTTTTCCTCCGCGGCCCTTGGGAACCTCGTTCTGGCGAACTTCCTAAATTTTAAAAGCCGTGGAGTCTGCCGTGTGGTCGCGCACCACAGATTATGTTCCTCTGTTTTGATGAGATGCACGAGAGTGTAACGTGTTTGTCCATCGTGTTTGAGTGCCGGGCGCGTGTGATTTTTCACCGCCGTTATTGTAAGAATTGAAGACGAAGTATGAATCGTATGCGAAGAGTATCGTAAAGCTATTTTGCAGGTAAAAATAACCTATAAGTGTAAAAAGTGCATATCCTAGTGCGGTGTGATTTATTTGCTGTCTGAAGACCGCTCACTTGCGTAAAACACTCATCTAATAACGACAAGCAGCGGGTTGGCCAGTATGGAACGCGTCTTGCAACAATGCCAGGTCAGGAGCAGGAATATTGCTATGAACGGAACACGAAACTCCCCAATCGTGTCAAACGGCCATTCGCCGTCGTCTTGGGCGAGAGTTCTGGTCGTCGACGATGAATCTGCAATCGCCGACACCATCGCCAAGATTCTCACACTGAGTGGTTATCCCGCGATCGCTGCGTA
This sequence comes from Candidatus Sulfuritelmatomonas gaucii, assembly GCA_900290245.1. GTDB lineage: Bacteria > Acidobacteriota > Terriglobia > Terriglobales > Acidobacteriaceae > Telmatobacter > Telmatobacter gaucii. The sequence continues at coordinate 1,857 of OKRB01000103.1, forward strand.
CGACGGGAATGACGCTCTTGAAACTGCGTTGCTGAAACCGCCGGAATTGTTGATCACCGACGTAGCCCTGCCCGGAATGAACGGGATTGAGCTCGCCGTTACGATCAAGCGCATCTTTCCGGACTGCAAGATCCTCTTGTTCTCAGGGCAGGCATCGACTGCCGACTTGCTCGCAACCGCCGGCCGGGCCGGGCACCACTTCACATTGCTCAACAAGCCTGTGCCGCCCGAGGATCTTCTGACGATTGTTGGGGCACAACTTAAGGCCAACAGCGCAGGACGTGCGATCACAGCCGCGTAGCGCCTTCAGTCCAGAAGGAGTCGATCGCCACGCCGCTGGTTAGCGGCCGCTCGGCTGTGCATGAGCACTTGATAGCACCGCGCGTACCCAGCTTCGTGAGCTGTGGCGTACGCCCGGCGCCAATTATGGCTTAGGCTCAACCTTCCAAATGTAGAGATATTCGCTGTCACTCGAAGTAGCCACTTCGAGACCGCGCTGTTTTGTCGCGCGGTTGAGCGCAGATCGGATGTTCTCTTTTGAATCGGGCAAGGCAGACAGCGGAACCTTCAGTGCTGTTCCATGTTTAAGAGCGAGAATATCCGCCAGAAGCCGAGTGACAACGCGCTTGTGTTTTCCATCGCGTCCTTTGGGAACGTCAGACTGCAGGATCGCCGCAAAACTCTTATCCGAGGCATCAACTCGCTCAATCTGCTTGGTTGCCATGGGTTCGTCCTCAACGGGGTCCAGAGTTATCGTATCGCAAACGTTGCATAAACCCGACGCAACACTCCCAGTATATTGACAGGCCGAGACAATAGCAATAGGTATCCCCGCCTATTTCAATAACAATCCTATGCAGATTCTGTGGAAAAGTGTCTTCAGATGCAAAAGAGGTCTGCAATTAAACCTTCCTCCGCCCATTCACCCGGCAGAACTGTTCAATTGAAAAGAGTTAAGACGTAACAGGAGGAGTCTGCTAGCGTTCTTGGACGAGGTGCCCAAACATGAGTGGAAGATCAGACTCCCAAGTGGTTCCGATCGACGAGGTCCCACCCGAAGACACCAATCCTTATCGGCCAGTTGTGATGGTGGTAGACGATGAGGTGATCATTGCGGACACATTGGCTGAAATACTGGCGCGAAATGGTTATGCGGCAGTCACTGCATATGATGGAGACGAAGCTCTAGAAACAGCGTTGCTGACCCCGCCGCAAATGTTGATCGCAGACGTGATGTTGCCGGGGATGAACGGGATCGAACTTGCCGTCACTATCCGACGCACTTTCCCCGATTGCAAAATCCTGTTGTTTTCCGGGCGCGCAGTGACCAGCGCCATGCTTGCGCCCGCAGAGAGAGCAGGCTACCATTTCAGCCTTCTGAGCAAGCCTGTTCATCCGGATGTCCTGCTGGCAAGAGTGTCTGAGAGTCTCAGACAAGTAGATACAACCGCAGCGTAAGTTGCCGGCAGGCTATTTGGCAGTTGCACCACCGTGCATGAACGCATCATATCGCCGCGCGTATTCGGCTTCATACGCAGCAACTGCGCTGTTGTAGCTGAGGCGCGGCGTGTTCGACCTCATCGTCCAGTGAAGGTCGACGGTGTGCGTGGCCGCCGGAACAGAGATCGCTCCGTTCGCCGCCCTGACCGTCTTGCCATCGGCGGTCGCCGATCGCAAATCCATGAACCATGGCAGATGCACAACGATCTGCGCGGGCGGATTCGTGAAGTTCGCGTCCAGATGCAGCAAGGCCTCCCCGTCCTGCGGCTGGGTGAGCGTGAACGCAAGGGAGCCGAAATTCGTTCGAGCCTGGCGTACGGCAATGGTTTTGCCCCTGCCGATCCACGCGGGCGACATCACTGAAAACAGGTGAAGTTGATCGCCTTGCTCGCGCACCAGCATGGTGCGCAGGAGTGTGCGGTACTCCGCCGCAAACCAGCCGTGCGGTGCAAGGTTGTTGCCGAAGTTTCGATCTCCCCAGGGGCGAATGTTGTATTCAAAGCCGGCGTTGGTGGAGCTGGTGTGCACCAGCAGCGCATAGAGTTCGTTCACGGCCTGTTCCTGATCGCCACGGATGGTCTCGGTCATCGTGTTCTTGATGGTGAGATAGTCGTGCAGAAATTTTCCGTCGGCGTAAGTCATGATGCCTTCGGCGTATTTCGCTTGTGTCGCTTTGAGGGTTGCGGTCACGCGAGCGTCCTGCGGGTCGAGAGTCGGCTCGGGAACCACGGAGAGCAGGTTGCCCCAATCGTAACCACCCGCCTGCCCATCGAGCGCAGGTGGAATGTATCCATTGTGCGCGGCCGCTTGCGCATCGAGGACTTTGAAGAACGCCTGGCTCAAGTCGTCGTATTCAGCCTGCCATTTTTGCGCTAGATCTGTGTGGCCGGTTTCATTGGCCATTTGAATGGCGAGCCGAAGGCCGTCGAGCGCGAGGAAGTTGTAGCCGGTGAGATGGCCGGGCACAAACTCGTTGTCGCGTACGTTGCTGGCGGGAACAATGTGCAATGGGTCGGCGGCGCGCGCCTGGTGCAGCCAATCAACTGCGCGATCAATCTGCGGAAGCGCCCACTCGGCGAAGGCCTTGTCGTGCGTGATGCGGTAGTGCTGCGAGTAGGCCCAGACCGCCTCGCCCCAGCCGTCGTATTGCTGCGACTGCGATAGAAAATTGCCATCCGGCTGTTGCTTTTTGGCGAAGAAATCGAGGCACTCGCGCGCAACCTGCGGATAGCCGGTGACGTCGTAACTATGCACGATATCGGCGCCGTCGCGAAGCCAGAAAGCATGGTAATGGAGCTTGTTGACCGTCTGAATATAGTCCGAACCGATGTGATCGATGGCAATGAGGTCATAGACCAGGTTGGTGTAGAAGGTGTTCACCACCTTCGGTTCGGGCAGGTCGATCTGCATGCCCTGCGCGAGAACGTCGTTCCAGTAGGTGGTAATCTTTTTTTCTGCGTCGTCAAAGCCGGTTTGGTCGATCGCGGTGATGACAAACGGATCGGCGGTGGGAATCAACGGCATTTTAAAGTCGAGCGTCATCGTTTCGCCGGGCTTGAGCAGGCGCGAATACGTGACGATTCCGATGGGCGTGGTAGGCGTCGCGTCCAGCCGCGTTGAGCGCAGGACGTCTCGGTTCGCGCGCCCGGTATCTTCGTCGCGCAACATGAAAGTGCGGTCGGCGTAGCCCGCCGGGAATCCATAGAGCTCGCGATTGAGCCGGAAAAAATGGCCATCGTCGAATGAGTTCATCCAGTTTGGATTGAACTCTTCGCCGATCTGCCGGAAATCTCCAGGGACCTTGCCCTCGACGGGCCTCGTGAAACGGTTGTCGCCGTGTGACGCGCTGGTAGTGTTGGGCCCGTCGTAACGGGTTCCGGCGGCAAAAATCGCGCGATTCGGCTCGCGGGTCTCGTTTTGCATCTCCACGCGAATGAAGTTCACCAGCGGCCCTTCTGTGAGGCCGCTCGCTGGTGAAACACCTGGCGGAAAGGGAAAGGGAGAGTGTTGGCGTGCGCGATCGATGGCGCTGACTTCGATCCTGGCTTCGAAGACGGTGAACCGGTAAGCGATGCCATCGCGAACGAATTCGTAATGGATAATCGGCAGGTGTCCTTGTTCGAGTGTCCGAATGCGGACATCGGTGGGCTCGAATTCGGGGCCGGAAAAGAACATCAGCTCCTCAAAGCCAGTGCGCAAGTAGCCTTCGGGCGTGACTTCGGTCGCGGCCTCTGCGCCCATCACGCCGATCTCGTCGGTGGGCTTGGAGTAATAGGAGAACGGCTGACCGCGCTGGTCGATGGAGGGGGAGACCATTTGCGCGGGAAGCTGGAACGGGATGGTGAACGAGGCGGCGACGCTGAGTGAAAAGAAGGCTGCTGATGTGCGCATGCGGTTCAGAACGAACTTAAGAGCAGGACAGGCAAATTCCATTCCCGAGCCTCCAAGGCGATTGGGAAACGCACAAGCGAAGGGTCTGTGCGGATTCCATGTAGCATCTTAGTTCAATCAAGCGAGGCGCATTGCGGCGTGGAGGCTGGGGTGATGCCTGTCACGGGCAAGGGTCTTTGAGCGGGCGTACTCTCATGCTGCATTCGAACCAGGGCCAAAGAGGGAAGTGCCTGCAATCGCTCTAGATCGCCGGTCGGGCTGTCGATTGAGCCGGCGAGCGAAGCGAAGCAGGCCCAGCTCCCATCGCGTGCCCTGATCCGGATAGCGCGGACTGGGGGAGGAGTCGCTCGATGAATGAGTCCTGCTCGAAATGTGGATCGCATCTGGAGTCGGCGTGGAAGTTCTGCCCGCTTTGTGGCGTGGAACGCGTTCGCGAAACACACGAAGCTGCCGAGCCGCATCACGCTCACGAAAGAGCGCCGGTGAAGGGCGCGTTCAGTGGTCTGTTCTTTGGGCTCGTCGCCGCTCCGGTGCTGATTATCGCGGGCGGCATGATCTGCCTGACCGGCCTTGGCATCTTCCTTGGTATTCCTCTGATTGTGGCAGGCGTGCTCGCCCCATTGATTGGGCCCGTAATGGGCGTGAACGCGATGCGCGGAACCTGCCCGTGGTGCGGCGCGGAGGTAAGCGGCGTGGGAATCTTCGACAAATTCTCATGCCCCACGTGCAGCCGGCGGATTGTATTGAAGAAGCACGAGCTGCTGAAGGCGGAATAACCGGGGCACGTCTGCGGAAGCGGCAATCATGACGGCTCAGGTTGCCGAGCGCACCTGTCTCGCCAATAAAGATTGCAGTTCGAGGATTTGCTCCTCCGAAAATACACGCTTGGGAAAAACGATGAATTTGGCTGGAGCGAGGTAAAGGACGAAGACGTTCTGGTCTTCGCGGCAGGATTGAACAGCCTTCCAGTTGAGATCATTGCTTGTGTTTTCCGCTCTGATGCGAATGCCCTCCTCACCGATTCCGACTGAGTTTTCCTCATCTCCGGTGCGCGTGCGGCGATAGCAGCGATTCAAGCGAAGGCGCACAACCACGGGATAAAAGGCGAAATACATTCCGCAGGGTAGGGCGACGAGAAGCCACCCGACCGGTGTGGTCCGCCAAAAAATCAGAACAAAAATCAGCACGTAAAGAAGGCCCAGGACCGGGATGAGCGTGCGGCTTACGATATACCAGACACGGCGCCCCCATGTGCGCTTGCTATGGAGCCGCTGCGCTCGCAAGTAGTCGTCAAATGTGAGTTTGAACTGGATGTTGATGGGCATGAACGCCAATCATAGGTGCCTGGCTTTTTTCGATTGGAGAATTCGTCAGCCTGCAGTTTGCGCTTGGTGGAAATGCTGCCAGATGGTCTCCGCGGTTTTGCGGGAGACGACCGCGGCAAGCGATTCCGCCGTGGCCTGCTGCACGTCGCGCAGGCTGCCGAAGTGCGTGAGCAGACGCTGGCGGGTTTGCGGGCCTACCCCGGGAATATTCAGCAGCTCGGAATCCCTGTCTCTCATAGCGCGGCGCTGGCGGTGGTAGCCGATAGCGAAGCGATGGCTTTCATCTCGAATGAGCTGCACAAGATGCAGAACGGGAGAGCGGCGGTCGAGGACGATGGGCTCATTCTCGCTCCCGTAGAGATAGATAATCTCTTCCTTCTTCGCGATGGAGGCGAGCGGCTGCGAAGTGAAGCCGAGGGATTCCAGGGCTTCGGCCGCAGCGTGAAGCTGCCCGAGGCCTCCATCAACGAGCACGAGCGACGGCATGGGCTGATCTTCATCTTTCACGCGGCGGTAGCGCCGCTCCACCACCTCGCGCATCGCGGCGAAGTCATCCACGCCGGTCACCGTCTTCACCTTGAACTTGCGATATGCCGACTTGTTCATCTTGCCGTCTTCCCACACGACCATGGAGGCCACGGTTTCCGCGCCCTGAATGTGCGAGATATCGAAACATTCAATGCGTCGCGGCAGCTCGGGCAGCATGAGCGCGTCGGCCAGGGCTTCCTGGATGGCCTTGCGCGAAGGCTCGAGGACGCGGAAACGCTGTGTGTACGACTGCTTTGCGTTTTGCCCGGCAAGGTCCACCAGCGATTTCTTATCGCCGCGTTGCGGGACTGCAATATCGATCTTGTGGCCGATGCGCTCACTCAGCAGGGCGGCAAGCGTCTCCCGATCGTCGAAGTCGACCGGCACGAGAATCGTTCGCGGCACGTAGTGCTGGTCGATGTAAAGCTGCTTGAGGAGGGCAGAGAAGACGGCGCCGGCACTGAAGGTGTTGGCATTCTGCTCTGGAAAAGCAACAGCAGATCGTTCGACTCGTCGCCGCGGCGACTCGCTCAGGATGCCAGGCGTATCTTCGAAATCTTGCTCAGGTGTTTCTGCCTGATGCCTGATCCCTGACCCCTGATCCCCGTCTTCAACTGCGTCGGGCAGGCTCGGCAGGTCTTCCCAGAAAAACTCGCGCCTATCGACGATCTTGCCGTTGCGCATGTGAAAGAGATTGACGGCGAGCGCGCCGTCTTCAAAGTGATATCCGAAGACGTCGGCGTCATCATCGAGCTCTACCGTGGCGATGCGCTGCTTCTCCTGGAGCTGGTGCACCGTCGAAAGCTGATCGCGAAGCCGCGCCGCGGCCTCAAACTGCTCCGCTTGGGCGGCGGCCATCATGCGAGTGGTGAGCGTGCGCTCCAGTTCGGCGTGGCGGCCCTCGAGAAAAAGCTGCGCGTCCCGCACCGCTTCCTTGTACGCTTCGTGCGTGGTGAGGCCCTCGACGCAGGGGCCCAGGCAGCGATGAATGTAGTACTGCAGGCAGGCGCGTGGATGATAGCGTGACAGATCAACTTTGCAACTCGGCAACAGAAAGCTGCGGTGAATGAGTTCGACCACCCGGTAGGCGAGGTTGCCGGGGAAATAAGGTCCGTAGTAGGACGAGCCGTCCTTGCGCAGGCGGCGGGTGACAAAGACCTTCGGGAAACGGTCGGCCAGCGTGAGCTTCACGTAGGGGTAGGTTTTGTCATCGCGCAGCAGGATGTTGAAACGCGGTTTGCGCTGCTTGATAAGGTTGTTTTCGAGGGCCAGGGCTTCGTGCTCGTTGTCGACCAGGATGTACTCGATGTCGACCGCTTCGCGCATCAGCGAGCCGGTCTTGGCGTTGGCCTGGCTCGCTTCGAGGAGGTAGCAGCGCACCCGGGAACGGAGGTTGTTCGCCTTTCCGACATAGATGACTTCGCCCTCGGGGTTCTTGTAGAGATACACGCCGGGCTGGGTCGGCAAGGTGCGGATTTTCTCGTAGAGATCCATTCGGCGGTATCGGGTCGGCGAACTCTTGTTGTGGCCGGTGTGAAGGCCCAAATCCTAGGATAGCGGGAATTGAGGAGCCTCGTTGCCATGGCAAGTTTTAGGCGACGGCCCCGAAGCGTGGCGACTGAGAACAGGGCAATCCTTACCGGTTGCGGTAAAAATTACACAGATCTTTGCTGCACATGAAATTCACAGCGTTGCTATAACATGTTGTGGTTTCAGTTGATTACAGCTGAGGCGAAGAATGGATAGCGGCGTGCCATCTCTATCAGAACAAAGGAAAGATGTATCTCTGCCGGGCCGACGCTTTGTACCCGCAAGCAGAGATAGAGGGGTGACAAAAATGACCATGCAACGTTCTGGATTCGCGTTGACGGCTGCGGCGCTAGTGATGTTTGGTGTAGCGGGTTGCTCCACAAAGAATTATGTGCGCACCCAGACGGGTCCACTGATCGATCACACTGACCAGCTGGACCAAAAAACCGCCGAGAATAACCGGCAGATTCACGATGTGAACGATCGCGCGCAGGCAGGCATCGGCAAGGCGCAGGACTCTGCAGATCAGGCCAACCAGGCTGCCCAGAACGCCAACCAGGCGGCCAATGCCGCCGACAGTGCTGCCAACGACGTGGCCCACCGCGCCGACTCGCTTGACAGCGTGGTGAAGGGGCTCGACAACTACAAGCAGGTGGCGAAGGTTTCGGTGAACTTCGGCTTCGACAAGGCCCTGCTCACCAAGGATGACAAGGAGCAGCTCGACAGCTTTGCCGGCAGTCTCGGCTCGGCGAAGAGCTACATTCTTGAAGTGACCGGGGGAACGGATTCGGTCGGCCCGGCACAGTATAACTACGACCTGAGCCAACGCCGCGCCGACTCGGTAGTGCAATACCTTGCATCGAAGTACAGCATTCCCGCCCATCGCTTCTACCTGATTGGGATCGGGAAGGACGAATACGTGGCTGCGAACACCACGGCTGCAGGACGCAAGGAGAACCGTCGCGTGGAAGTGCAGTTGCTCTCGAACATGAGCGCCGAAAATCAGCCGCCAGCAGCGCAAACAGGGCAGACGGGGCAGGCAGCTCCTCCCGCGGGCGGACAGGCAACAACTGTTCCGGAAGAGTAACGCACACGGTTTCGCACTGACAGCAGTTTCATGGAACGCCGGAAGGCAGACCCAGCGGGATCGGGCCTGCCTTTTGTTTTCTTGGCGGAGGGCTACAATTCGGCCGTAGAAAGCTGCTTCACGTGTTCCGCGCGGACTTCGTTTGCTGTGAAAAGGCGCAGAAACGGAGCGCCTTTTGCCGCGGCCTCGACGGCGGCGCGGCCTTTGGCCTCTTCGCGTTCAACGATGCAAACCACGGCGGCCACCGTCATGGCGGCCTGCTGTGCCGCTTCAATGGTGGCGATGGTGGATGCGCCGGTGGTGCAGACATCGTCGACGATCACCACGCGCGCGCCTTCACGGCAAAAGCCCTCGATGCGGCGGCCGGTGCCGTGTGCTTTCTCGGCTTTGCGCACCAGGAAGCCGTGCAGCAGAGGCGCGCCAGGACGCGATTGCGCACGCCAAGCGCTGGCCGTCGCCACATTACTGACAATCGGATCGGCGCCCATCGTCAGCCCGCCGACAGCCTCGGCCTGAACGCTGTTTGCTTCAAGCAGCTCGAGAATGGCATGGCCGGTGAGGCGGCCGCCTTCGGCATGCAAAGTCGTAGTGCGGCAGTCGATGTAGTAGTCGCTGGTGGCTCCGGAGGAGAGCGTGAACTGGCCAAGCCGAAAGCTAAGGCGAGCGAGGAGGGCGAGGAGTTGTTGGGCGTGCGTTGGGGTGGGCATCGAGATGATTGTAACGGGAGCTTCTGGCCTCAAGCTCCCAGCGTCTAGCCGGTGGTTTTATCACCGTCCTCAAAGCGTATCGGATTTGGGTTGTCGAAAAAGCTCTGCGCGTCTGGCCAACGAAGCTAGGAGCTAGCGTCTAGGAGCTGGTGGCTGTTTCTCACATTTTGTCCAGGTGGCGGAAGCCGCCGGAGGCAATCAGCATCAACGAGAACAGCAGGAAGTTGTAGCAGGCGTGGACCAGGGTGCTTGCGGCAAGAGAGCGCGTGCTCAAGCGGACAGCACACAATACCAGGCTGACGCCAACGAGGAGAAGAAACGGGCCAAAAGCGTAGCCGGTCTGTTCGCCATGCATGGCGGCGAACGGGATGCTGGTGACCAAAGATCCGATCACTAGGGCTGACGTGGACCATAGCGGATGGCCGTCGGTGTCAACCGGACGCGCAAAGACATGTGGGGGACTCTTGTGAACGGCGAGGATGGTGAAGAGCGCCAGAATTAAAACGAAATACGGCAGAAGAATTTCAAGCGCGAAGCGCCCGTCCTTGATATAGAACGCCAGAAAAAACGCCGCGGGGATGCTAAGTAGGGAGACGGCGGCGGTCGTGACGCCGCTCGCCGGCCAGTGAGGGCGGCCGTTCGATCCCACGAAGATCGGACCGTCGGGACAAATCTTTTCCGCGATCCAATCGGAAACTGTGCAGAGCGCGGGAAGAAGAAAGCCCCGAAAGAACATCTCCTCAAAAAACGGCGCGAAGGTGATGCCGAAGGCAAACAGGAGCCACGCCGCCCCTGGGGTACGGAAGATCTTCTCGATCGGCGTGTTGGTGGGACCATGGAAGAACTCGCCGCTCAATAGGGCCAGCAGAAAACAGATGAATGCAGCGCTGAAGAGCCACTTGCGCATGCGCAGGGCCGTCGCACCGTTCCATTGCAGGCCGGCGAGCAAGCTTTCGTGCCAGAAAGCCGGAAAGATGAGTAGGGCTAAAGCAAAGGTAAACAGGTAGAGCAGGCCTTCGCTGCCCAGAAGGTAGTGAACATTGCCGACCGCCTGTTGCGCCGAAGAGACGCCGAAGAGGTGGTAGTGCATGGCGAGCCCCACAAGCAGGCCCATAGCGAGAAACGCGATGGGCGCGAGGGCCAGCAACAAAAACACCAGGTGTCCCAGATGCGGGATCCGCGGCGGATAACGCGGCTCAAGCTGCGGCGGAGGAGCAGGCGGCACCGGCGACGGAAACCACGGCTCTTGCTGAAAAACTGGGATCGGTTCCGGTGCTGCGACTGGAGCCTCGCGGGAGATGTCCGGCTCGCCGGCCTGATCGTCCGACTCATCCTGCGGGGGTTGGTATTCCGGCGAACTGTTCATGCAAGACTCGATGTTTTCTCGCGGCGTGAGGATGCAGCCACTGGATTCTTTTGATGCCTGCGTCTCGATTTGTTTTCGGGTGCAGTCGCGGAACGGCTTTCCTTCAACGGTGAATCGCCAGGGCCGGCTCCGTTTGTAGTTGAAGTGGCCACAACATCTTCTTCAGAATCGGCAAGTGTAAGACGGCCGTTTGTGGATTTGTAGTAGCGCTTGAGGAATTGTCCGGTATAGGAGCCAGGCGTCGCTGCAATTTTCGCTGGGCGGCCTTCGCCGACCACGCGGCCGCCGTCTTCACCGCCCTCGGGGCCAAGATCGATAACCCAGTCGGCGTTGCGAATCACGTCGAGGTTGTGCTCGATGATGATGACCGAGTTGCCGAGGTCGACAAGACGATGCAGCACTTCAAGCAGCTTGCGCACATCGTCAAAGTGCAGGCCGGTGGTGGGCTCGTCGAGCAGGTAGAGGGTCTTGCCCGTCTGCCGTTTTGAAAGCTCGCGCGCCAGCTTCATGCGCTGCGCCTCGCCGCCTGAAAGCGTCGTGGCGCTCTGGCCGAGATGCACGTAGCCGAGGCCAACATCGACGAGAGTCTGGAGCTTCTGGTGCACCTGGGGCACGTCGGCAAGCAGCGGCAGCGCGTCTTCGATGGTCAGGTCGAGAACGTCGGCGATGGAGTGCCCGTGGAATTTCACGGCCAGCGTTTCCTGGTTGTAGCGGCGCCCATTGCACACTTCGCACTGCACGTAGACATCGGGCATGAAGTTCATCTCGATGCGCCGCTGGCCATCGCCCTGGCAGGCTTCACAGCGTCCCCCGGTAACGTTGAAACTGAAGCGCCCCGGCTTGTAGCCGCGCTCGCGCGACTCGGGCAGCATGGCAAACAGGTCGCGGATGGGCGAGAAGACGCCGGTGTACGTGGCGGGATTCGAGCGTGGCGTGCGGCCGATGGGCGACTGGTCAATCCGAACAACCTTGTCGATCTGCTCGGTGCCGGTGAGAGCGTCGTGCGCGCCCGGCTCCTCGCGCGAACCGTAGATAATCTTGGCCAGTGAGCGGTAAAGGATATCGTTGACCAGCGTGCTCTTGCCGCTCCCGCTTACGCCGGTCACGACCGTCATGACACCGAGCGGCAGGCGCAGATTCACGTCCTGCAGATTGTGCTCGCGGGCTCCGGTGATGGCTAACCACTTGCCGCTCAGTGGACGCGGCTTCTCGCGCTGCAACATGGTGGCAGAGCCGCTCAGGTAGCGGCCGGTCAAAGACGTCGGGGTGGCCATGATCTGTTCCGGCGTGCCCTCGGCGACGACATTGCCGCCTAGTCGCCCCGCGCCGGGTCCGAGATCAAGCACGTAGTCGGCATGGCGGATGGTCTCTTCATCGTGCTCAACAACGAGGACGGTGTTGCCAAGGTCGCGAAGCTTTTCCAGCGCCTCAATCAGCCGGTTGTTGTCGCGCTGGTGCAGGCCGATGGAAGGTTCGTCGAGCACGTAAAGCACGCCACGCAGGCGCGAGCCGATCTGCGTCGCCAGGCGAATGCGCTGGCCTTCGCCTCCCGAAAGCGTTGCGGCGCTCCGGTTGAGCGAAAGGTACTTGAGGCCGACGGCGCAGAGGAATTCCAGTCGCTCGGCAATCTCGCGGCGAATGCGCTCCGCCACCAGCGCCTCGCGCTCAGTGAATTTGAGGTTGATCGCTGCCGAAAGCGCGCGATTGAGAGGCAGCGCCGTGAAATCGGCAATCGAGAGGCCCCCGACTTTGACAGCGAGCGACTCGGGGCGCAACCGCTTGCCGCGGCAGACCGGACAGGGAGCCGCCGACATGAAGCTCATCATGTACTCGCGATAGCTGTCGCTGCGCGCTTCTTCCACATTGTCGCGAAGGTAGGCGAGGATGCCGTGGAAGCCAGTGCGCGGCGCTTCACCTTTGGGCGGCCCATAGACAAGGATGTGCTGCTGCTTCGGAGGCAAATCCTCAAAAGGAGTTTTGAGATCGATCTTGTAACGATCGGCAGCGAGCTGGATGAGCCGAATGAGGTATTGCGAGGCCGAACCGGGGCCCAGGCCGCCATCCAGCAGCGGCTTTGACCAGTCGGTAATCACCTTGGCAGGGTCGAAGTCGTAGAGCGAGCCGAGGCCGTGGCAGTTAGGGCACGCGCCAAAGGTGGAATTGAACGAAAAGCTGCGCGGCTCGAGCTTGGGTACATCGAGCCCACAGTCGGGGCAAGCCATCGACGAGGAGAACAATTGCTCGTCCGCGTTGTTGAAGGCAACCAGAACCAGTCCGTTCGCGAGCTGCAACGCCTTGGCGACGGCTTGTTCCAGGCGCTTTTCAACCGACGGTTTACCGACTTGTATCGTGGCCCGTTTCGATCCTTCGCGTGGCTCGGAAGCGGGACCGGGGCCACCCGCGTTATCTGCCCGGAGCAGGATGCGGTCCACGATGGCTTCGATCGTGTGGTTCTTGCGCTTGTCAAGCTGCAGTGGCTCTGAAAGGTCGCACATCTCACCGTCAACACGTGCGCGAAACCCTTGACTATCAATCTGATCCAGCAAATCTTTAAACTCACCCTTTCGCCCTCGAACCACAGGCGCCATAACGGTGACGCGCTCGCTACGGCCCAACTCGAGGATGCGCTGGACGATCTGTTCGGCGGTTTGGCGGGTAATGGGACGGCCGCAGTTTGGGCAGTGCGGCGTGCCCACGCTGGCGTAAAGCAGGCGGAGGTAATCGTAGATTTCAGTGATGGTTCCCACCGTGGATCGGGGGCTGCGGCTAGTGGTCTTTTGCTCGATTGAAATCGCCGGGCTAAGGCCCTCAATGGAGTCCACATCCGGACGTTCGATCTGGTCAAGAAACTGCCGGGCGTATGCAGAGAGCGTTTCCACATAACGCCGTTGCCCCTCGGCATAGATGGTGTCAAAAGCAAGCGAGCTTTTACCTGACCCGGAAAGACCGGTGACCACCGTGAGGGCATTGCGGGGAATGCGCACGTTGATGTCGCGCAGGTTGTGCTGGCGCGCCCCGCGCACCGAAATGTGCGTGATAGACATGGCTAAGAATCAGCGACGGAGGATGCCTTTGGCGGATGTTGCCGCGATTTCTGTGCAAATTTCGTTACTAAGGTATTCTATTTGCCAACAGAAATCAGGGTCAACGCAGCAAATCTTCTGCGACAATCACAAAGGTGGATATCGAACGCGCAACTCCACGATGCGGCACGAATCATGCACGGCAGTCTTGATCGCATCTAAATCACTTTTGGGCGGTTGGAATGGCAGGTTTGTTGGATTTGCTGATGTTGATTTGCGCAGCGGCCGGGGCCATGGGTTTTGGCATTCTCGCCGCTTATGCCATTCTGCGAGTTGGTTTTGCGTTTCTGCGTCCGCGCCAGCGGCCAGCACCGGTAAAGGCAGAGCCGGAAACAGCGCGCATAGCTTAGAAAAAACAGCCTTCAGCTAGCAGCTTTCAGTCGTCAGGTCCCGACAGCAACTCTTCTTTATTGAGGATGTTGTTGCTGTTGTTGCTGCTGCTGGAGTTGGCGCTGCCGCTCCTGCATCTCTTCGATCAGCTGTTGCTGCGTCCTGCCCGGCGCCTGACCAGGGTAGTCGTTCGGGTTGGCGCGTGGTTGTTGGGGTAGAGGCGGTGGTACAGGCTGAGGCTCTTCGGGCTGCTGGGCCTGCTCATCCGCTCCGTTATCCCCTTCATTCGGCTGGCTTGGGTTGGCATTATTGGCAGGCGGCGTGGTGCCGGAATGGGCAGTCAGTACAACCTGTCGCGGCGTCCCCCCACCCTGGTCGCCGATGATGAGGAGATCGTAATTCGAGCCATCCAGAAGCTGGGAGATAACATCACGCGCGGGACCCGGCCCGTAGGAACCAAAGATTCGCTCATCCTGGCCGAGACCCTCGATCTTTGTGCCGGTATCGACTGAAATGTCCCTCAGGATCTGCTTTAGGCTCGAGTTTGAGGCCGTTACCGTGAGTCCGTGGCTGTCCCAGACCACGTTCGCTGGAGCGGGTGTATCGTTGGCGGGCCAATCGGGAGGCTTGGGAGCGGGCGGTATCGGCTCTGGCTCCGGCAGCGGAGCCACTTTTGCCGGTGCCTGGGCATGGTGTTTATGTGTTGTTGCCGTTTTGTGCGTACTGACGGTCGGTGCGATGGCAGCAGGTGCCGTTTGCGATGCAGGCATCACGCCTGCCATCAGCCAGGCTGGCGCAACCAGGGCTGCAATCGCCACCAAGATCCCACTCACTTGACGCGTGCGCGCTGGCCGACGCAGGCACAATGGCAGCCTGTGCGATGACTCCGCTTGCGGCATCTGGGATTTACGCATCGGAACCGGCTCCTGGCGGTTCGATCGCGGCCTGGCGCACGGTGGGCGCCGCTCGAATACAAAGCCACTCACTGTACTAGACTAGCAGTGGCCGGCGTACGCTCAAACAATCATCGGTCAGAGAGGTTGTGGGGAGGAATGCGCTTCCTCATGAAGATTTTGGCGGCGTTTACGTTGGCGTTGGCGCCCCTGGCAAGCTACGCCGTGACTTGCACCTCGCAGGCCGAATTGGGGTCTCTCGATCGGGACGCGCTGACCGCCGTGACCGGCCGCCTGGCAAGCGCTGTGCTGGCCCAGAATTACGCTTTGCTGCAGGCCGACCTGCTGCCGGAAGAGGCATCGGCGTGGGACGGGATCCGCGCCGCGGCGGAGCAGGGCATGCCGCTTGTGAAGGGTGGGCAATTTCAAGTGCGGAATCTGTATCTGCTCGATGCGACTGCCCAGACTGCGCCGGAAACCACGCAATTCTTCTGCTCCAACTCGTCAGGTTCGCTCACCGTGACCATCACCATGAACGCCCTGCCGCCGGGCCGCTATGCGGTGGCCATCGCCGATGCGGTCGGGGCGCCGCTGGCGGGCCAGATGGGCATGGTTCTGGCGTGGGACGGCGCTGCCACGACCTGGAAGCTGGCCGGACTGACCTTGCGGCCAGGCGTTTTCGACGGCCACGACGGCGTCTGGTACTGGGTGCGCGGGCGCGAGATGGCCAAAGCCGATCCATGGAGCGCCTGGTATAGCTACGAAGCAGCGCACTATCTGCTTCTGCCCGTGGATTTTCTCTCGTCCCCGAATCTGGAAAGACTGCGCAAGGAACAATCGGACATCACGCCCTCAGCGCAAAACCAGATGCCCCTGACGCTGCAAACCGGCGACCGGACTTGGAAAGTCGAGGCTGTTGTTCTTGACCCTTCGCTCCATGAGCCGGATCTGGGCGTGGTCTATCAATCG
Source organism: Candidatus Sulfuritelmatomonas gaucii (assembly GCA_900290245.1). GTDB lineage: Bacteria > Acidobacteriota > Terriglobia > Terriglobales > Acidobacteriaceae > Telmatobacter > Telmatobacter gaucii. The sequence goes on from OKRB01000103.1 coordinate 17,566, forward strand.
ACGGGTTTGACCGACCCCGCGGCGCAGCGTACCGAGGCGACTGCCGTCTTGAGCGCGTTTCTGAAAACCCAGCCGGGAATCCGCGCGAACTTTCACGGGCTGTGGGCGGTTGCAGAGCTGGACGGCAAACGGACGCCGGTGATGGAGTTGCCGATGGCGCAGATACCGTAAGGGCAGGGAACAAGGGAGCAAGGGAGCTAGGGAGCAAGGAGGCGGACACAGCGACTAGCTCCGCACTTGCTGACTTAGCCGCCGAATAAGGAGAACGAAGTGCCGATAACCCTTGCGCTGTGGTTCTGCATCCCGATTGGAGCTTTGTACTATTTTGCTGCGCGCTCATTGCTCCGCTTTTTCCTAGGTCGCTACGAGCAAAAAGAGCGTAACGCCGCGCGTCTGTTTGGGGCTTTTGGCGCTCTATCGATTCCCTTGATTTATTGCTTCGGATTGGTCGGGAATTCAATTTCAGGAAAGTTCGGACATGCGATTGCCGGGGGATTATTTGGGATCGTCGCTCTAGCGCTTGTCAGTCCGTTGCTTATGACTCTAATGGAAGGGAAGTGGAAAAAGTTTGGCAAAGATCATTGATCTGCGTTCGGATACGGTAACGAAGCCGACGCTCGAAATGCGTGCGGCGATGGCGGCTGCGGAGGTGGGCGACGACGTATACGGCGAGGATCCCACCGTCAATCTGCTGGAGAGGCGCGCTGCAGCGATCTTTGGGCGTGAGGCGGCGCTGTTTGTGCCCACGGGCACTATGGGCAACCAGGTGGCGATTCGCACGCTTACGCAACCGGGCCAGGAAGTAATCGCAGAGTCGCGCGCACACATTCTGGATTACGAAATGGCAACCACGGCGGTCTTCTCCGGCTGCCTGATTCGCGCTGTGCCGGCCGAGGGCGGGATTCTGACGTGGAAACATATCGAGCCGGTCATCAGCCCTTACGGAGGTTTTCGCGCAGCCACCGGACTCATCGAAATCGAGAATACGGCGAACCTCGCCGGCGGGCGCGTAACGCGCATGGAACTTTTGGAAGAGATTTGGGAAGGCGCCCGCGCGCACAAGCTCCCCACACACCTTGACGGGGCGCGCATCTTCAATGCAGCCGTTGCCCTGAACGTCGATGTAAAGACGCTGACACACGGATTCGATACGGTGATGTTCTGCCTGTCGAAGGGGTTGGGCGCGCCGGTGGGTTCGATGCTTGTGGGTTCGGCGGAACGGATCGCTAGGGCGCGGGTCTTCCGCAAAGCAATGGGTGGAGGAATGCGCCAGGTGGGCGTATTGGCGGCTGCGGGACTTATTGCTCTCGAAGAAGGACCGAAGCGGCTCGCGGACGATCATGCCAACGCGCGACTCCTGGCCGAGGCGCTGGCGAATACTGAAGGCGTTTCGATCGATCTGCCATCAGTCGAGACCAACATCGTGGTGTTTCGATTGACGGCCGGCCGCGGCGCCGCCGATCTGGTGGCGCGGCTCAAAGAGCATGGCGTGCTGGCGGGCGCGTTCGGGCCGGACGCGATCCGGCTGGTTACACACCGCGACGTGAGCCGGAAAGACTGCATTGACGCGGCGGAGATTCTCGCCCAGGAAATTGCGGCCGGAATGAAAACGGCCAGCATCGCTTGACGCTGGCCGCTTCTGGATTGAGTTTTCCCACCCTGTGCGTTGGTTGGCGCCGCTTAAAAAAGATTCCATAGCGACTGGTTGTAGACCGCGTGGTGGAATTGCACTTCGGACGCCTTGACGATCGATCCCAACTCGCGCGGAGAGCGATTGGCGGCGGCTTCCTTGAGATCGGCGTAACGGCCCTGCACGTCTGCACCGAGAATCTGCGCGATCCACTTCGATGATTTGAAATCGGCGATCGCCTTCTGGATGTTGTCGGGCAGGTAGCGGCCGCCGGCTCGCAGATCCTTCGCCTTGGAAATGTCGCCGTCGATCCCGGTCTTGAAGATGGCGTAAAGCGAGAGATAGGGGTTGGCATCCGGCGCAACTGCGCGCACCTCGGTGCGCATCGAGCGGTGGTTGCCGATGGGCACACGAACCATGGCGCCGCGGTCGACCGCCGAAGCGCGGATCTGGTTCGGTGCTTCAAAGTGCGGATCGAGCCGGCGATACGCATTCACGCTGGAGTTGAAGATCAGGCAGAGATCGAGGGCGTGGGTCAGGATGCGATCGAGGAAGTCCCAGCCAAACCTGGAGAGCTGCTCCTCGCCCTTTTCATCCCAGAAGAGATTGGTTTTGCCCTTTGAGACCGAGACGTTGGTGTGCATCCCGCTTCCATTCACACCCACGATCGGCTTGGGCAGGAAGCTCGCGGTGTATCCCAGGTTGTTGGCGATCTGGCGGCACAGCAGTTTGTAAAGCTGAATCTGGTCGGCTGCGGCCACCACCTGGGCATAGCTGAAATTGATTTCAAACTGGCTGGGAGCGACTTCAGGGTGGTCCTTCTCATTCTGGAAACCCATGGCGCGCTGGACTTCGGCCGAAGTGTCGATGAACTGGCGCAGCGGATCGAGCGGCAGAACGTGGTAGTAGCCGCCGGTGTTGATGAACTCGAATTTGCCGGTCTCGTGGTAACGTTGCTCTGCATCTTTGCCAGCGAAGAGGAATCCCTCAATCTCGGCGGAGGCGTTGAGGGTGTAGTTTTTGTCCTTCGCCAGCTTGTCGGCGTAGTTCTTCAGCACGCCGCGCATGTCGCCGGGATACTGGCTTCCGTCCTTGTTGATGACGTCGCCGAAGACCAGAACTTTGCCGTTGCCGAAGACGTCGGCCGGTACCCAATAGAACGAAGTCCAGTCGATGCCCAGGCGCAGGTCGCTTTCCTTCTGGGCGGTGAACCCGCGGATCGACGAGCCGTCGAAGGTCAGGTTTCCATAGGACCCGAGCAGGAATTTCTTGTCGTAATCGAGCAGGTGCAGGCGGCCCTCAAGGTCTGAGAACAAAACGGTCACGGCCTTGATGCGTTTCTCGTCGGTCAAATACTTCAGGCGTTTTTCGCGAACTTCATCGGCAGGCACGCGGTTCACGCGGTCAGCCTTGGCTTTCAGGTTCAGCGTCTCCAGCTCATCGTAGGTGAGAGCTAGAAAATTACGGTACTCGTTGGACATGGATCTCCTTTTGCGATGCCAGGTGGTTTTGGCGTGGAAGCCGGCGGTTCATCGCGGCGCGGTGCGAGGATGCGTTGCAACAAATGATAGCGTCGCTGGTTCCGGTTCGGTTAATGCCCGCGCCGCAGCACCGGAATCAGGACCCGACAGTACTTCGCGACATACTGCTCCCCGAGCTTTGAGTTCGCGAGGTACCGGCTATGCAACGATTCTAACCGGTCCATCCTTCGAGGCTGTGGAGATGTGGTGCGAGGCGGGGACGGCTTGGCGAAGCTCGGCGCGGCCGGAAGATCACCACAAACAACACGGCCAGCATCGCGTGATGCCGGCCGCATTTGAGCTGAGTTTCCCATCCTAGCCGCAAAAACAAAGACGCGGCGAGGGTGGGGAACCCATCACTTTTCTCACAGATCGTAGTACAGGAAGTATTCGTAAGGCACGGGGCGCAGGTTCACGGGCGCCAGTTCGCGCTCGCGCTTGTAGGTGATCCAGGTCTCGATCAGGTCCGGAGTAAACACGTCTCCCTGCAACAGGAACTCGTGGTCCTTCTCGAGAGCCGTGAGCACCTCGCCCAATGACCCGGGCGTGCTCTTGATCTTCTTCGCTTCTGCCGGTTCGAGCTCGTAGAGGTCCTTGTCGAGCGGCTCGCCGGGATCGATCTTGTTCTTGATGCCGTCGAGGCCGGCCATGAGCAGGGCCGAGAAGCAGAGGTACGGGTTGGTAGATGGATCGGGACAGCGGAACTCGATGCGCTTGGACTTGGGGCTCGTGGAGTAGACGGGAATGCGGCAGGCCGCAGAGCGGTTGCGCTTGGAATACGCTAGGTTGACCGGTGCTTCGTATCCCGGTACCAGGCGGCGATACGAGTTCGTCGTCGGAGCGGCGATGGCCAGCAGAGCCGGCGCGTGCTTGAGCAGTCCGCCGATATAGTACTTCGCGGTCTGGCTCAGCAGAGCATAGCCCTTGGCATCGAAGAAGACGTTCTTGTCACCCTTCCAAAGGCTCTGGTGCACGTGCATGCCGGAGCCGTTATCGCCAAAGAGCGGCTTCGGCATGAAGGTTGCGGTCATACCGTGCTTCTTGGCAATCATGCGGATGATGTACTTGTAGGTGAGCAGGTTGTCGGCCATCTTGACCAGCGTGCCGAAGCGCATATCGATTTCGCACTGGCCGGCCGTGCCCACTTCGTGGTGATGCACCTCGACGGGCACGCCCATTCCCCTGAGCGCGATGATGATCTCCGAACGAATATCCTGAAGCGTGTCAGACGGCGGCACCGGGAAATAGCCTTCCTTGTGGCGCAGCTTGTAGCCGAGATTGGGGCTCTCTTCCTTGCCGGTGTTCCAGATGCCCTCGACCGAGTCGACATAGTAATAGCCGCTGTGTGCCGTCTGGTCGTAGCGCACGCTGTCAAAGATGTAAAACTCCGCCTCCGGACCCCAGTAGCTGATGTCGGCAATTCCGGTCTTCTTCAGATGCGCCTCGGCCTTTTGCGCCACGTAGCGCGGATCGCGGCTGTAGGGCTTGCGGGTGATGGGGTCGAAGACATTGCAGATGATGTTCATTGTGGAGATCGAGAGGGTTGGATCCATGACGGCCGTATCGGCATCGGCAATCAGAAGCATGTCGCTCTCATGAATCTGCTGGAATCCGCGGATGCTCGACCCATCGAAGCCGATGCCTTCGCTGAATAAATCGTCGTCAAGATCTTCCACGGGGAGGGAAAAATGCTGCCACATGCCCGGCAGATCGATAAATCGCAAATCGACGATCTTCGCGCCGGCTTCCTTGGCGAGCTTTTTCACATCATTTGGGGTACGCGGCATGATTGCTACTCCTTCCTTTCTTTGGGTTCGAACGGCGGTTCATGATTGTGGCAGATACACGTTCAAGGGAACAGGGCTTTTTGAGGGCGATCGGAACCCGGAAAATACAGCGAGAGCCCTGATCCGCTGCGTGTCAGTTAGGTCCTAGAGTGATCTTCGCGGAGTTCGCGGGCCGCGCCCCGGTTCATTTTGTCGGCGTTGGCTTTCAGGTTGCGCGTTTCTAGCGCTGCAAAGCCGGTCGATTAACGGCATCAGGACCGCTCTGCAACCAGGGTCATTTTTGGAAGCGCGGAGAGAGGGTGTTCCTTGTCTCCCCAAAATCTACCATCCGCGCCAGAAGCATCGCAACCAAAACTGCAAACGGGAAAAAGGGAAGCGGTCAGCGAAGATCGCTTACCACTTCCCCCGGGTTTTGAAACACGCAATGCCGGGTGGCTCGGGAGTTTCTCTACGCCGCGACCGCCATTGCAACTGTCTGAATCGTCTTCCAAATCCGCGCAACAATCTGGTAAGGATCGGCCTCCGAGTTGGGACGGCGATCTTCCAGGTATCCTCTGTATCCGTTCTTGATGAAGTTGACCGGCAGGCGGATCGACGCACCTCGATCAGAGAGACCATAGCTGAACTTGTCGATGGCCTGGGTCTCGTGAAGCCCCGTCAGACGGAGGTGGTTGTCGGGTCCGTATACGTCGATGTGGCCTTCGATGTTGTTCTCGAAAGCCTCCATCAGCGCTTCAAAGTATTCCTTGCCGCCAACTTCACGAAGTTGCTTGGTGGAGAAGTTGGTATGCATGCCCGATCCGTTCCAGTCGCCGCGAATGGGCTTGCAGTGCAGTTGGAGATCGACTTCATACTTCTCGCACAAACGAGCCATCAGGTAGCGCGCAACCCACAGATCGTCGGCGGCCCGGTGCGAGCCTTTGCCAAAGATCTGGAATTCCCACTGGCCTTTGGCCACCTCGGCGTTGATGCCTTCGTGGTTGATGCCGGCTGCGAGGCAGAGGTCGAGATGCTCGTCCACGATCTGGCGAGCAAGGCTGCCCATGTACTTGCAGCCGACGCCGCAGTAATAGGGACCTTGTGGCGCGGGGAATCCGGTCTCAGGGAAACCGAGAGGCCGGCCGTCTTTATAGAGAAAGTACTCCTGCTCAAATCCAAACCAGAGCTCGGGATCGTCGGGGGCGGTGGCGCGCATGTTGGTGGGGTGCGGCGTGCCGTCAGGATGCATCACCTCACTCAGCACGATATAGCCGCTCTTGCGGCTGGCATCGGGATAATGGGCCACGGGCTTCAGGATGCAGTCAGACTTATGGCCCTCGGCCTGCATGGTCGAGCTGCCATCAAAACCCCAGTGGGGCAGATCGGCCAGGCTGGGTGGATTGTCGAACTCCTTGATCGTCGTTTTGCCGCGCAGTTCAGGAATAGGCTTTTTACCATCAAGCCAGATGTATTCCAGTTTGTACTTAGCCATAGATCTCCTCAGGAAGGGGTCTGAATTTCAGAGTATTCAAGAAAATCGTAGGGCCTGTCGTATAAAGATCCCGTGAAGATTTTGGGGATGGGCGATGTGGAAAAAGCGGTCGTTAATGGTGGCGTGCGATCAGCACCATCAACAGGAGAATCACCACCGGAATCATCGCCAGCCCTCCGTAATAGAGGATCTTGCGGGTAAGCTGCGATTTGCGTTTCTGCCAATCGCGGATTTCCGGACGGTCTTCTACACCCACTGCCTCAGGGTGTTCAAGATCCGTGAGAAATTCGTGCGCCGAAGCGTACCGGTTTTTGGGATCACGCTCCAGCGCCCGGTAAAGAATTTCCTGTAACTGGGGTGAGACAGAAGGGTCGGCCACGCTCGGCGGCAGCGGATGATTCAGCAAACGGTCGTTCATGGCCGCCAGTGGCGTCGGACCGGAGAAGGGAAGTTTTCCCGTCAGCATTTCATACAGAATCACGCCCATGGAATAAATGTCGGTGCGTCCGTCGCCGCGCTTGCCCTTGACCTGTTCGGGCGCGATGTAATCCGGGGTTCCGAGCGTCGCCGTGAAATTCGCGTAGGTGAGCCGCCGCGACGCCGTATCGCCGGCGATCCCGAAGTCGATCAGCTTGATGTGATCGTGATCGTCAACAATGATGTTCTCCGGCTTCAGGTCGCGGTGCACCACGCCGTTGGCATGGATGTAATCGAGCGCCTTGAGAACTTCGATGGCGATACGGATGGCCCGCTCCTTCGAGATGCGGCCTTCATCGAGGATTTTGCGCAACAGTCGTCCATCGCACCACTCCATGACCATGTACACGCGGGAGCGCTTTTCGTTGTTGAAGACGCGCATCACGTTGGGGTGATTCAGCCGTTCGCCGATGGCTGCCTCGCGCTTGAAGCGATCGAAGAAGATGGGGTCGGCTTCCATGTCGGGGTGGGGAATTTTGAGCGCCACGTTGCGGCCGTCACGCGTGTCGGTAGCGCGGTAAATGGTCGCCATCCCGCTCCGCGCAACAGGTGTGTCGATGCGGTAGTAGTCGAGCTGCGAACCCCGCTCCAGGGCGTCGTAAAAACTCATCGTGCAGGTTGCTCCATGGCTCTCTTTACTTTACCGACTTAGGGTGACGAATAAGTAAGGATTCTGTAAGTCTTTTCGGCCGGCTCCAGCGCGCCTTTAACTGACTTTCAAACGATCAGGGCTGGTGCCCGCCGCTCTTCAAACGGGAAGCCGGTAGGGCCGGCCGCGGTACATTCCGACCTGTTCCACCGCACGCACGCGAATCACGATCGCCGAGGTGTTATCCCCGCCGTCGATTTCGACCGCGCGTGCCACAAGTTCGCGGGCGACCTGGGACGGGTCTTTCTTTTGCGAAGCGATTGTGGCGATCTCGGCCTCGCCCATTTCGTCGTGCAGGCCGTCAGTGCAAAGGACCAGAACGTCTCCGGGCTGCAGCGTGAGGGCATTGGTGTCGGGCGATACGAACATCTCGGGCCCCAGAGAGCGAATCAGGACGTGCCGGGCGTCGGAAGCGGGAATCTCGCCGGCTGAAATCAGCCCCATCTTGCGCTGCTCGTTAACCAGCGTATGATCCTGCGTGATTTGCCGGGCCTGCCCATTGCGCACGAGATAGCACCGCGAATCGCCGACGTGGGAAACGACGGCCTGATCATAGCGCAGGGCGCACGCCACAACAGTGGTAGCCATCTTATGGCCGTGATGCTCCGGCGCTAGCGTGCAATCGTGTACGGCCGCATTCGCCTGCTGGACAAGCTTGGGCAGCAGGCTGATTAGCATGGATCCGGGCTGTGCCTTGGCAAATAAATCGGTGATCACCGAGATGGCCGTGGCCGAGGCGACTTCGCCCAGATCCAGTCCGCCGACTCCGTCGGCGACCACAAAGAGAAATCCGTGAGAACGAGCCTGCTGGCGTGAGGCAGGGATAAAGGATCCCAGAGCGTCTTCATTGTTGGTGCGGACTTTGCCGAAGTCGCTTGCCTGGCCGAACTGTACGTCCAACATGTGCGCCGCCGAAGAGGGCATCCGGCGCATGCAAGCGCCCGTGATGCTGTTCATTCAGAGTAATTCAGGATGCAGGTCGAAAAGAACGATCGGGTGGCCCCTCCCCCCAGCCTCCAACGTCCAGGCTGAGGAGAGGATCCACCCCGAGGTCCAATGTGGTTGACAGGTGCTCTACGAGACCTGTTGCTGCTGTTTTGCCGTCAGCAGAACCGCTTTGCCCTTGGCCTTTGAGGAGCGCATGAAGTAGATCCCGCCATACAGGCCCCAAATAGCAGAGATGGCGAGCGCAAGCAGCGGTTCTTTGAAGGTACCCAGGCCGAAGATCGGGCTGATCAGGTAGAAGGCCATGCACACCACATTCGCGAGGAGGCCAAAGCCGGGGATGAGCGTGTGCGTCAGCACGTTGTGGTCTGGCCGCTTGTTGTAGGCGACGATGCACAGCAGGCAGCTTAACGCGTAGAGGATGAATGTGCCGAAGTTTGAGGTGAGCGTAATGGCAAGTAGCGAGTTGGGCATCGCCGCCATCGTAGCGTGGCTACTGTATCCGAAACTGGAGAAGATGCCGTGGGGCAGCGCGGCGATGGAGGCATCGCTGGGTGCGCTGGCGTCGCTGAAGGGCATCGATACGGCGACGACGCCGATGACGGCCGAGATGACGGCCAGCGTCCAGATGGCGCGACGCGGCGAGAGCGACTTGGCGTGAAGCATGCCGAAGTGCTCGGGAGCTTCATCGTCCTTTCCCATGGCGTAGGTCACGCGAGCCCCGGTGTTCATGCAGGCCAGCGTGGTACCGATGAGTGCGAGGAACACCGTGAAGGCCTCGATCAGCATGAAGTACTTGCCATTGCCTTGGCCCAGCAATGCGTCGCCGACCATGATCATCATGTCGCCAATCGGTGCGGCTGAGGTGACCGCGCTTTGCATGGTGTACCCCGAGTTGAGAAAGTAGTTGGCACAGAAGTACTCAAATAAGTAGCAGAACAACCCCTGAATGAGCAGCGACGCAATGACAGCGATGGGAATGTGCTTGGTTGGGTTTTTGGCCTCGCCTCCCATCGAGGTGACCGATTCAAACCCTACGAGGATCAGAATCGCGACGGTTGCCTGAATAAACATGAAATTGAGCTTGTGGATGCCGACCACTGAAGCGGCGTTGGGGTGGGTGAGGAAGTTGCCACTGGAGTCGGTCGTGGGATAGGTGACCTGGAAGGGAACCGGCTTGCCGTCGCTTCCGAGCAGCGGAAGAGGCGTGCCGTTGGCATCACGCATAATGGAGCCGTCTTTGGGATTGGTAGCGAATTGGTATGTGTATGTGGCGAGCGTTTGCCCATCGTACTGGAATCCAGGCGTGCCCGAGGGATGGCTGGACCGGTAGCCAAGAGCCAGGACGCTGAAGACCACGAGCGCCGAAATCTGCACGATGTTAATGGCGATATTTACCGCCGTCGATGCGCCTGCGCCCTTCGAAGCGATCCAGGCTACGAAGAACGAGAAGACAACCGCGATGAGACCCATGAAAACCGGGCCGGGGTTAGAACCGCTGAGAAAGTTGGGATAGAGAAAACCCACGACGTAGCCGACAAAGATGCCGGTGACGGCCACCATGACGCCGGGATAGACCCAGTAGTAGAGGTGTGAGCCCCAGCCGACAACGAACTTGGCGACGCGGGCGTATTTAAACGCCTTGTCTTTGGAGAGCATGGCCTGCTCGGCGTAGTAGTAGCTGGAGCCGGTGCCGGGATAGAGCTTGGAGATCTCGGCGTACGCAACCGCTGTGGCTAAACACAGCAGCAGCGCGGCGAAGATGCCGATCCACATCGACGGGGAGGTCGTCCCAGTTGCGGCCTGAATGACGAATGTGAGCCAGAGGAAGGCGCCGGGAGCGATGAGCGCCATTGCGTTGCTGGTCAGCCCGGTCAAGCCGAGCGTGGCCTGCATCTGAGGTGCTTTCTGTTCTGCCATGAGCATTCTCCTGAGATTGGAATTTCGTTCGAGTGCTCCCGGTGATTGACCCCCGGGGAATCTCTTTACAACTGGTTGCGGTGCGTTCACTGCCGCGTGAGATGGAGACTTCACGCTCACCGGAGCGGTCCCGCCAGGTGCGTTGCATGCCGCATGACCGGTTCCGGTTTCCCTTACGGTGTTGCGAGTCTATCGATCGTCCCATGAGGACGAAATAAGAAATTGAGATTTTCCGTCACCAACTTCCGGACGAGAGGGTGTCTTTGAGCGCCGCAGCTTCAATGGAGTCGGCGTTGGCCTTCCCGACAATTGAAGTTGCGGCCGGAGCGCCGATACCCGACGTCCTCTCAAGGTGTTGAAGCTGCGTTACTGGTGTGGCGCGAGGACCAGGATCAATCCCACTGTCACTGTTGATTGGCCGTCAACCATCCCCGTCTTGTTCTTATGAAAGAATGGCTCGTTGGATTGGTCATGACGGTATTCCGCCCGTGAAATCAACGTCTGCGGCAGCTTGGGCACTTTGTATTCGAACGTTCCTGTGAACTCATTCAGGTGCTGAGCTGTGCCCGTCGCGAACCCGTTGGCATCGTTGAAGAATTCATAGCGTCCCGCGATCGCGGTCGTGGCGTTGATCTGCTGGTGGGCGGCAAGAGCGATGCCCTGCCAATCGTTGATGTTGTGATCGCCGCTGGTGTATGGAGGTATGCCGACCACGGAGTCGTGGTTTCTGCCGTAGTCGTAATTGATATACGCGTTGAACTTGCTGGTTGGCGTAAGCAGCAACGTCGTGTCGACCAGGTTCCGGTAGCCGTGGCCCGGCAACGCGTTTTCGGGGCCTGTGTAGACATTCAGGTCCCATGTGTACTTGGTCTTCACGTAGGCGCTGGTCAGGCCGATGGTTGCCCAGCCATTGTTCTTGGTCACTTCGTTCCAGCCGTTCACCACCTGCACGCCGATGGTTTCAGTTTTCGATACCGGCATGGATGTGCGCAGGCCGAAGTTTGTGTAGGGTATGGCCCACGCGAAGAGTAGGGACCGCGAATAATTCCAGTTATCCTTCGCTTCAATCACTTCCGCTCCGGCCGAGGTAACGAATTTGCCGAAGTCCGCCTCGAAGCCCTTCGCCTTAGCCGGTTTCAGGCTCAGAAATGCCTGCTCGATATAGTCCGCCTGCAGACCGGCATTTACCAGTTCGTTCGTCCGGCCGTAGATAAAGTCAAAGTGCGCGCCGAACGGGGCCGGGTCGTGGTTCAACGTGAGTTTAGCCGCACTCAAATCGACCGTGTCCGTCCTGTCGTTGAAGTTATAGAGGTCGTTGAGTTGATTGTTAGCCGAAGTCGTGGGCTGGTTGTAGTTGTAGCTGTAATAGCCATCAATAAAACCTGTTACAGCCATGGGGCCAACCTTCCAGGGGAACTTGAGCGGCGCCGCCGCAGGCGCAGCCGGAGCCGCTACCGGGGTTTGTGCGGCTGCGGGCTGGGATGAAGATGTTTGTGCCCCCGTCGACGATGAAGCATCAGACGGCGCAGGAGTTTGCGCACCCGCTGCGAGCGCAAGTGCCATGGCAGCCCCAGCGATCGATCGAAGAATGAGCTTGGCGTTCCAGTTCATCGGCTTGATACCTCCAGAAAGGTTTTTGAATGACACGAGATAAATTCAGGCTGCAGAGAGACATGGGAATGCGCTCACTGCAAAATTGGATCCAGCGCTTGAAAGCTGCGCTGCTGCGTCTACGCCCGACTGGGATTGCCAACGGCATAGTTGGCAATCAAGTGAAGGTGACATTCGCCGTGACTTGAGCAAATCGTGCTAGCACCAGTAATGCAAACAACGCATAAAGAAAATATGAGGAACTCGTGAGGAAGGCGTGAGGATTGAGGCCAGGATTCCGTTTCGGGGGGACATTCGGGAGGCAACCATCCCTTTGGCCTCAACTGCTTGCGCGTCCCTAGCCTGCCGTCTTGTGACCGGCAAAAGCCCTTCCGCAACCTGATAAACTTGAATTTTCCTCGCTCAGACCCTGCAAATTGAGAGGAATTCCCTTGGTGAATCGGGATTGGTTCCCGGAATTCGGCGGGGCAGGTATCGGCCGCTGCGCTACCTGAGTTATCTGCGCCGGATAAGCGCTGGCAGTGAATCCAAAAACGGAAGGTGAGTGCCCGGTTGTCTCAGAGCTATTCTGCGCGTTCCGTCTTCCGGCTGGGGCGTTCGCGTGGCTCGAGCTCGCGACTGCTCCTGTTTGCGCTGGAGTGCGCGCTGGGAATGGTCGCCGTCATTCTGCTTGCGACACTGGCCCACTGGTTCAGTTGGCTGCACCCTGAAGCCGGCCTCCTTTATCTGCTGGTAGTGGTTCCCATCGCACTGCTGTGCGGATTCCGGCAGGCCGTGATTGTTTCGCTCGCGGCGGTCGTGGCGCATAGCTGGTTCGCGGTACAAGAGCGGCATTTCGCCATCGCGACGGATCCGGCCAACTCGATCTCACTGGTCGTCTTTGTCCTTGTCGCCTTGATGGTAAGCCGTCTGTCCGCCCGCGTTACGGCTCACGCGCGCGGGGCAGAGATTGGCGAAAGGCAGATGCATGATCTCTACGAGTTCACGCGGCGCACCCTGCAGATGAATCTTCATATGGAGCCGGGGCAGGAGCTCGCGGAGCTGGTGCACGAGATCTTCGAGCTTGAAGCCGTCGCCGTCTTTGACGCAGATCTGCACGAGGTCTATCAGGCCGGATTCTGGAGCGTGGATCCGCAGGAGATGGCGCAGAACGTCTACTACTTTGAAACATCCGACGACGATCCGGATTTGGGGATGGGGCGCCGCGTTGTGCGCCTGGGATCCGTGCCTATCGGCAGCTTGGTCGTTCGCGGCGATACCAATCCGCTGATCAACAATGCGATCGCCTCGTTGATCGCGATCACATTTGACCGCTATCGCGCATTTGCCAACGAGAGTCGGATCGAAACCGAACGCCGCACCGAGCAATTACGCGCCACGGTGCTTGACAGCCTCGCACACGCCTACAAGACGCCACTCACCGCCATCCGCGCCGCCTCAACAGGCCTCGGTGAAATGGGCCATCTTTCCCCGGGACAGGCGAACCTGGTGTCGCTCATTGACGAGCAAACCACCGTGCTGGGCGAACTGACCACGCGCCTCTTGACCACCGCCCGTCTGGATGCGGGCGAAGTTTCCATTCATGTCGCGCCGCTGAGTGCGGGTTCGCTCATTGAAGAGGTGTTGGCCGCCTTGAAAGACCGGCTGGCCAGTATGAAAGTCTCTGTCGAAATCGAAAAGGAAGAGCTGGTGTTGCAGTGCGACCGTCAGTTGATGGTGATGCTCCTTACCCAGTACATCGATAACGCGTGCAAGTATTCGCATTTCGGCAGCACCATCACCATCCGCGCGTTGACTGTCGGCGCGGAGGAAATCTTTTCCGTGCACAGTTACGGGCCGGTGATTCCCATGGCCGATCGGGAGCGCATCTTTGACCGGTACTATCGCTCATCGAACTATTCCAATCGCGCGCCGGGCACGGGCATTGGACTCTCCGTCGCCAAGCGCGCCGCGCAGGTTCATGGCGGATATGTTTGGGTGACCAGCGACGAGCAGGAAGGAACCACGTTTTTTGCGGCCATTCCGCTTACAGTAGAGAAAGCGAGTTCGTGATGAACCAGTCGTCCATTCGTGTCCTTGTAGTTGACGACGAGCCGGCGATTCGCCGCGCTCTCAGGCCGCCGCTTCTTGAACTAGGCTTTCAAGTAGCTGAAGCTTCGCGCGGCGAAGAGGCATTGCAGGCGTTGCGCGCGGCCAGCTATGATGCTGTGCTGCTCGATATCAACATGCCCGGCATTGGCGGCATCGAGACGCTGCGCCGCATTCGCACCTTCGCGCCCCGCCTGCCGGTTCTGATGCTCACCGTGCGCGACCAGGAAGAAGACAAGGTGGAGGCGCTGGATATGGGCGCCGATGATTACGTCACAAAGCCTTTCAGCGTGCGGGAGCTGGTCGCGCGCATTCGCACGGCCGTCCGCCGTGTGCACGCTCCGGCCCGGCCGGAGGACGCACCCATCGAGATTGGCGAGATTCTTCTGGAGCCCGCCAAGCGCCGGGTGACCAAGCGCGGCGCGCCGGTAAAGCTCACGCGCAAAGAGTTCGACATTCTGTACTGCCTGATGAGCCGCGCCGGCCGCGTGATTACCTACGCAAAATTGCTTACGGCAGTCTGGGGCGCAGATTGCCGCGAGGAGGTTGAATACCTGCGCACGTTTGTTCGCCAGTTGCGCAAGAAGATTGAGGACGATCCCTCCAATCCCCTTTACCTGCTCACCGATGTTTATGTCGGCTATCGCTTCGCCGATGCACAGATGTTTCAGGGGGAGCCGGTAGCCCAAACCAATGCGCGGTCCCCGGAAGACCCGCCGGAGGATCCGTCGTAGAGCAGGCGCCAGGCCTGAAGACGCGCCGATTGCAGTTGGCTACTCGTCGTAGTGCAGAAGGCTGAATACGTCGTACTCCTTGAAGCGATCGCGCCCCTTCAGGAAGTCGAGCTCGACGGCAAAGCCCAGCCCGGCAATGCTGCCACCAAGTTGCTTGACCAGCTTCACCGTGGCCTCCATGGTGCCGCCAGTGGCCAGCAGGTCGTCGACCAGCACGACGTTCTGCCCCGGTGCGATCGCATCCACGTGAATCTCCAGCGCGTCGGAGCCATATTCCAGGTCGTACGTGACGCGTGCGACAGGAGCGGGCAATTTGCGCGGCTTCCGCACGGGAACGAAACCGGCATTCAGCCGGTAAGCCAGCGCCGGCCCGAAGATGAATCCGCGTGCCTCGATACCCAGGACCAGGTCGATATTGCGCCCGATGTAATGCGCCGCGAGCGCGTCAATCAGTTGCGCAAAGCCCGTTTTGTCCTTCAACAACGTGGTGATGTCGTAAAAGAGAATCCCCGGCTTGGGAAAGTCGGGCACAGTGCGGACGAGCTTCTTCAGATCCTCTACGTTCACAGGCTTCGATTCTTTGGGCATGAATCGATTATAGGGAATAGGGAGAAGGGAACAGGCAACAGGGAACGGATAACAGGGAACAGAGAAAAGAGAAAATCGGGGTGGGATCGCAGGATTTGTGAATGATTTTAATAGGCAATCCACGCGTAGGATGGAAGTATTGCCCACCTGGTTTTTCTATTCCCTATTCCCTAATCCCTGTTCCCTGTTTTTTCACCACGCTCCGTCAATCTGGAACGATCTGAGGCCTTCGACCTCACGCTCATTCAGGTTGTGCTCCACAACACGGTCGACGCGGGCGCCGCGCGGTCCGCGGCGAAGGCTCGCGCGAAGCTCGGAAAGATCGTCAGGTTCGCCGGCCGCGACCACCTCCACGTCGCCGTCTTCAGTGTTGCGCACCCATCCGCGCAACTCGAGCTCGGTGGCCTCGCGCTGCACAAACCAGCGGAAGCCCACTCCCTGCACACGCCCCTGAATGAGAAAGTGGAGAACCATGAGGACCGGCCACGCCCAGTTTTGCAGATGCATGCGAGCGCGCGCAAGCAGAGAAGACGGTCGATAGGCCGAACGGGGTCGCATGCCGGTCTGAGGTCAAACACCCGACATGGTCACCGCACTACAAGAGCTTCGGCTACCAGCGGTACACCGTTAAGTTATCCATGTATACGGTCGAGGTTGACTCGCCCTCGGTCCATCCATCCACCTGGAAGTTGGTGAGCAGCGTCGGGCCCCAGTAGAGGGCAAACGCATCGGGCACGGTGATGTTCAGATCCTGCTCCACGTTATCGAGCCACACCGAATGGTAAGTGGCGTTGCCGTTCGCATCGTGCGAATACTCGATCTGCACATGATGCCAGGAATTCTGCGCCCAGTTGTTCAAATTACAGGTCTGAGTTGAGGGCAGCCATTCATCCACAAACGCGGCAGGAGTCCCGGCATTGGCCGTGTAATCCCAGGTTCCGAGCCAGGAGTCGCATTGGAACCCGAAGATCACGGTTTGGCCGTTCGCCATCGTTTGATACAGGTCGAATTCCAGATTGGCGATATTGGCCGAAGAGCCGGTGAGGTAAAACCAGCCGTCATAAAGGAAATTGGAAGTCGATGTATCTGCGCCGAATTGAATGTCATAGCGCTCTCCGCCATAGTTCGCCGACGTGGTGTAGAACTCCCGGCTCGATCCGCTCAGCGAAGGCGAAGCAGTGAGAACGGTAACGCCGGAAGACGAAGCACCCCCTCCTGTTCCCGTATCGAACCCGGCTTGCCAATTGACAAGATTCTGGATGGACGGCACGGCAATGGCGTTGGATGGAAGCTGAGAAACTGGAGAAGGCACCACATTGATGGCGACGTTGGTCACGCAACCTGCTCCCTGATTCCCCCATGACTTGACGCGCAGCGTATGAGCGCCGAGCGGCGAGGATACCGGGGCATTGACCGAATTACCCATTGCAAACGTGGTCTGGCTGCTGTCATCAACGGAAAAGCCAAACGCCACGATGGCCTGCGAGTCACACTGTGTGCCCGACGCAGCGAGCGTAAACCCCGACACCAGCTCAGCCCCATTGTTAGGTTGACTCACGGTCACATCCGTATATTGCCCGGGAGGGGCCGATGCCGACACGACGATCGGAACATCGGTGTCGCAGCCTGCTCCCAGGTTGCCCCACGATTTCACGTGAAGCGTGTGCGAGCCGGTCGCTGCCGTCACCGACGCATTGATCGAAGCGGCGTACACGAATGCGGTTGCACCGTAATCGAGCGAGTAGCCCATGGCGGAAACGGTCTGCCCTGAGCAGGGACTGGCAGTTGCCGCAAGGACAAAGGGCACGCCAACGGTCGCGCTTGCTTGAGGACTGCTGACAACAATGCTGGAATCACAGAATGCAGGCACTGCACACACAAAGAGTGCAGAAGCCAAGAGCAAATTGGCTTTCATGGAGTACCTATCCATCCTTATAAAAAACTTGAAAAGCTATGCTGATATGTAAGCTGCTTCAGAGTCGATTGAATGTGATTCAGCTCACATGAATCGCAAACAAAACTCGAGAAGGACCAAGGCAGAGCCAAGCTTGGAGAGCAAAGGCTTTCAAGAAATTCGTCTTACTGAGCGCACTCTAACCTTGCAAGATCACGCGTGCTTGAGGTCCGTCAGCAAGACCCCTGGCGTGTAGATCTTTACAGTCCCTGATTTGGATCTAATTTACCGGCGACTCTTTTGATCGATTGGCGACAGATTAAGGGCATGCTCAAAATGAAGTCAAGCGAAAAACGTGTGATTTCATGCGAGGTAACGTGACTCCCACTCATTCGGCGTTGCAATCGGAGTGGCGCCTCTCGGCTGATACTGCCGCGTTACACTGGAATTCACGATGGTCTTTGTCCTCGACAACTACGATTCGTTCACCTACAACCTCGTCCAGTACCTCGGTGAGCTGGGCGCGGAGGTCGTGGTGCGCCGCAACGATGAGTTGTCGCCCGAGGAAGTGGAAGCTATGAAGCCGGAGCGGATTCTGCTTTCGCCGGGCCCATGCACACCACAGGAGGCCGGCATCCTCGTTCCGCTCATCCGCCACATGGCCGGCAAGGTGCCGATTCTGGGGGTTTGCTTGGGTCACCAGGCCATCGGCGAGGCGTTTGGCGGTAAGGTCGTGCGCGCGCACACCATCATGCACGGCAAAACCAGCGCGGTGGAGCACGATGGCAACGGGATCTTTACCGGCCTGCCTACACCGCTTACCTGCACACGCTATCACTCGCTCATCGTGGAAGAACAGTCATTGCCAGCCGAGCTTGCCGTCACGGCCCGTTCCCGGTCTGAAAAGGGTATCGAACCGGTGATTATGGGCTTGCGCCATCGCAGCTTGCCCGTCGAGGGCGTGCAGTTTCATCCCGAAAGCGTGCTCACCGAGGGCGGTCACCAGATGATCCGCAACTTCCTGGAAATGTAGCGCATGGAAATTGCTTCCGACGCCACCACGGCCGCGGCGGTCTTGTCGCGCGTTGCTGGACTGCTTTCCCTACTTGCGCTTTGCGTAGCCGTTGCAGGGGCGCCGAGTTCGCGCGCACAATCCCCGCCTGCAGCGAACGCGACGCAATCTGCCGGTGCCGCAGTTGCGGACCAGCCCACGGCGACTCCGTCTGCGCCCGAAGCAACTCAGCCGCCGGTGCTGAGCGGGCGCCCGATGGCGATTGTGCCTATCGACAAATCCATTCCCGGCGCGGCGCTTGACGTTGCGGGGTCGCTGCAGGCCCGGAACGGAAGGGCGTATCTCACCTCGAGCGGTACAGTGACTGCGGGTGATGCAACGGCTCAGGTCACGCTGCCCTATCGCGGAACACTCCGTGTCTGCGCGTCGAGCACAGTGAAGCTCGCAGCGGACTCGAGCATGCCCACGGATCAGGTGCCGGGGCTGCTGATTGCTCTCGATCAGGGCGCGGTGGAAATGAGCTTTGCGGAGAGCGAGGCCCGCGAACGCATTGCCGATACGCTGCTGACGCCCTATTTCCGCATCCTCATCGGCGGGCCAAGCGCCGCGGATGTGAAGGTGCGGCTAGGCGATCACGGCGATACGTGCGTGGATAACGCCGGGGCGGATGCGCCCTATGTGGTGGTGACCAGCGTCTTCGATAGTGGGGTCTATCGCGTGCAGCCTGGCCAACGCGTGATGTTTGAGAATGGCAGCCTGCATGAAGTGGTCGACGAGGAGAAGGAGCCCTGCGGATGCCCGTCACCCAAAGCTGCGGCAAATGAATTTCCCCTGGCGCAGAGCGAAGGACTTACATCCGCTTCGAACCCGCCGCCGGCGTCCGCAGTCAAGCAGCCCGCGGGAAATGACCAGGTGGCGACCACGCTGGTTTACAACAGTGGCGCCCACGCGCCGCCGACAGTCACCATTCCGCAGCCCGAATCCAGCGCGGCAGTCCCAGCGGCTCCTGCACCCGCGCAAGCGCCTGCAACTAAGAAGAAGCCTGGATTCTTCCGCAGGGTCGGGCGGTTCTTCAAACGCGTGTTCGGCGCGGAGTGACAGAAGCAGGGAACAAGGGAACAGGAAACGGGGAAAAGATACCTGCCCGCTGCCCTTCCGGCCGGTTGTAGCCCGTGCTCAGCGTTCGTTTGTGCTTAACCTATGGGTTCAGTTGTGGTACCGCGCAGGGAACGCGGTGAATCACGCCGCCTGGCCTATCCATGTGAAACATGTACGTGCATTGCAGCGCCGCGTTGCCCTGCGTCGCACCCTGGTAGACGTACACCGTCTTGGTTTCCGGCTGGTAGACCAGCAATGCGCTCGACTCACTCAACCCGGCGAGTTGAAACTGCACGCCGAGTCCGCCCGAGTCATAGCTCGACGCCTTCACGGTTCGGCCTGCTCCAAGCCAGAACCCTAATGCCAATACGCCAACAACCGCGAGTCCATCCCTCGTCCACTGCCACGCTTTCTGCATCTTGCCCTCCCGCAAGCGATGACTTTCCACTAAAGACGCACGTGCGTCCTCCGTTGCTCGCAGATTAATGTGAATTCACTTCGGCAATGCAGCGTTAAATCTCTCTCGCGCGCTCGATGGCGCGGAGGACGGCCTGGGCTTTGTTAATCGACTCCTCGTACTCAAGCTCCGGCACGGAATCAGCAACGATGCCCGCACCCGCCTGCACCGAGCCCTTGCCGCCGACTGAGAGCATCGAACGGATGGCAATGCAGGAGTCGAGGTTGCCTGAGAAATCGGCATAGAGCACCGCTCCACCATAGGTGCCGCGCCGCGCGGGCTCCAACTCCTCGATGATCTCCATGGCTCGCACCTTGGGCGCTCCTGAGAGCGTCCCGGCAGGGAAGCAGGCGCGAAGCGCGTCGACCGCGGTGAGTTCGGGCCGCAGTTTCCCTTCGATCGAGCTCACTATGTGCATTACGTGGCTGTAGCGCTCAACAAACATTAGCTTGTCGACCTTCACGCTGCCGAAGCGGCTCACACGGCCGACGTCGTTGCGGCCCAGGTCGACCAGCATGACGTGTTCAGCGCGCTCTTTTTCATCGCTCATCATTTCCTCGGCGAGCGCGTGGTCTTCCGCTTCGCTTGCGCCGCGGCGGCGCGTGCCGGCGATGGGCCGGTACTCGACCTTGCCCTGGTGTACGCGGACCAGAAGCTCAGGCGATGAACCGGCAAGTTCGAGGGTCTCCGCCCCTTTTGATTTTTTGGAGGAGTGGGTTAGCCTGCCGGTTTGTCTCGCGCCTAGCGGCCCATCTGGTGCGAAGCGCAGGAAAAACATGTATGGGCTCGGGTTCACGGTGCGCAGCGCGCGATAAATCTGAAAGCTGTCCACGCCCGGCTCGACGTCAAAGCGTTGCGAGATCACGACCTGAAATGCATCTCCTGCCCGGATGTATTCCTTGGTGCGTGCCACTGCGGCCGTGAAGTCCTTTTTCGCCGTGCGGTGCTTCACCTTGAGTTTGCCGTGCGTTTGTGGCTTCCGGCGCTCCAGGGGCGGCAGAGGTTGCGCAAGCCGTTTCTCCAGCTTGTCGAGGCGCCTTACGGCGCGATCGTAGACGGCCGCGGCATTGCCGTTTCTTACGTCTGCCGTCACCACCAGCCAGATCTCCTTGCGCACATGATCGAAAGCCAGCACTTCGTCAAAAAACAGCAGGCAGGCGTCCGGGACTCCGAGCTCGTCTTTTGCCAGCGCGGGCAGGCGTTCGATCTGGCGCACGGCGTCATAGGCAAAAAAGCCCACGGCGCCGGCAGTAAACGGTGGCAGCCCCGGCAACCGGGCCGCTTGGTGGCCACCCAGCGCGTCGCGCAACACAGCGAAGACGTCGCCTTCAACGTGCGCCGTTTTCGGGCGCGCGGAGCCCAGACCTTCGGTGATGGCGATCTGGCGGCCACGCGCCACGATGCGCTTGAACGGCGAGAGGCCGATGAACGTGTACCGGCCCACCTGCTCGCCGCCTTCAACCGATTCCAACAGAAAACATTCGCGCTCAGGCCAGGCCGCCCGCAGAAAGGCCGAGACGGGTGTCTCCAGGTCGGCCATCAGCGTCCGGCAAACGGGCACGAGCGTGTGCGACTGAGCCAGGGCCAGGAACTCTTTGCGGCTGGGAAAGGCTGAGCGGGAAGCGAAACTCACAGCCTAAGTGTAACTGCTCCAGTAGAGCGGCTAGATCTGGTTGCATAAATGGCTTTGTAAAAGGGCACGACTTTAGTCGTACTGGAAAAGGCGCATGAAATGCGGCGCTTTGACCCCCGAGGGACGTTTTACGGCCGGCTCCCGGGGGCTTATGCAACCAGCTCTGCGGCTTTCCGCAAGAGGGCTCGAACGGCCGTCATCGGGCCGGTTTGGGAATGTGTTGAGGCGCCGGGTTCATCCCGCTTGACGTTGAAGGCCTCTGAGCCTAGACTCACTGAGGTTTGGGCCTGCGGGCAGTGAGGGGCGAACCCGGCGCGCCGGAGCAGGATTTTTCTGAAATCAAGAGGCGAGTACGAATCCCATTCACCGGGATTCAACGAGAGATGGAGTTCGATATGTCCACTGGTGCGACCAACGTGACGTTAGACCAGGAAATCAATCCCTGGGAGGCGCAAAGTGCGCGCTTCGATTTTGCCGCGCGGAAACTGAATCTTGACGAGGGGCTCTGGAAGGTGCTGCGCTCGCCATCGCGGGAGGTAATTGTTCATTTTCCTGTCTCACTCGATAACGGCATGATCGACATGTTCACTGGCTTCCGTGTGCAGCACTCGATGGCGCGCGGCCCGTGCAAGGGCGGTATCCGCTACGCCCCTGACGTGACGCTGGACGAGGTGCGCGCTCTGGCCAGTTGGATGACCTGGAAGTGCGCGGTCGTGAATATCCCGTTTGGCGGGGCAAAGGGCGGCGTCATCTGCGACCCGCACAGCATGAGCCGCAACGAGCTGGAACGCATGACGCGCCGCTACACTTCGGAGATCATCGAGTTTATCGGGCCGGAGAAGGATGTTCCCGCACCCGATGTGAACACCAACGAGCAGACCATGGCATGGATCATGGACACCTATTCCATGCATATGCGCCAGACGGTCACCAGCGTGGTGACCGGCAAGCCGTTGAATATTGGCGGATCGCATGGCCGGATTGAAGCCACTGGACGCGGCGTGATGGTGGTATGCGGCGAGAGCCTGCGCTACCTCAACATGCCGGTCGAAGGTTGCCGGGTCATCATTCAGGGATTCGGCAACGTGGGATCCAATGCCGCGCGGCTGATGCAGGAACAGGGCTACAAGATCATCGGCATCGCCGAGCGCGACGGCGGTCTCTATAATTCCGGCGGTATCGACATTCACCAACTGCTCGAATACAAGTACCGCAACAACACAATCCTCGGCTTCCGCGGCGCGGAGGCCATGCCCAGCGAAGAATTGCTTATTGCCGAATGCGACATTCTCATCCCCGCGGCGACCGAGAATGTGATCACCAGCCGCAATGCCGACAAGGTCCGTGCCCGCATCGTGGTGGAAGGCGCAAACGGGCCGACCACCGCCGTCGCCGACGAAATCCTGGCCGAAAAGCGCATCTTCATCGTGCCCGACATCCTGGCCAACGCCGGCGGCGTCACCGCCAGCTACTTCGAATGGGTGCAGGATCGCCAGGGATATTTCTGGAAAGAATCAGTCGTGAATGAGCAACTCGAGAGCATACTGCGCGACAGTTTCGACGACGTCGTACGTTACGCCGAAGCCCACGACGTGAACAATCGCATCGCAGCGTATATGCTGGCAATCGACAGAGTGGCCTACACCATCAAGCAGCGCGGCATTTACGCGTAGAACATCCGACGGGAGCCGACCCGGACCGAATCTGGCGAGAGGAGCAAAGCGCTTCTCTCGCCATGATTTTGTTTTCTGCGCATCCTCGCGGATGAGCTTATTCTGAGGCAACATGCCATCGCTCGGCCAACTCATCCGGCGTGAAGCGTCGCTCCAAACCACCCGGATCAATGAAAGCGAGTTCGAGGCACCGATCTACGACAAGCGATTCTCCATAACGCCCCTCGGTTTAGCCAACCTGGAAAGGGATCCAGACCTGCATCGATGACGGCTCTCGATTGTCCCACGCATAGTAAGGAATGAGTCGGAGCGTGGTCGGAGACTCGGCGGCCTTGTGGTTATCGGTGCCCGAGAAGTAAAGGCTCGTGTCTGCCACGACGCTTGCGACGGATCCTGGATGTTCGAGCACCATCACACCGTCAAGAAGATCAGGCGCGTAATGGGGCACGGTGGTGTCATCAAGATGAGCAGTGTAGCCAACGATGCTCGGGGCGCGCGTCACATCCGGCTGGTCGAGCATTTCCATGCAGAAGACAATGGGGCCACGCTGAAATGCGACGCGACCACGATCTTCGTTAACGGCAGGATTGGCTTTCAACAAGCGCGTGGACATGTCGAAGTTGAGCTCAACGACATCTCCTGCTGACCAGCGGCGGTGGATCGGCAAATACTTTCCCGGTTGAATGCCTGATTGGTCAGTTCCGTTGACTCGAACAGATGTCTGCTGCGACCAGCCGGGGATGCGAACGTGCAACGTGAATTCGCTCGGAGTCGCAGGATCCACCGCGATTCGGACGTTGCCTTCCCAGGGATAACGGGTGGTTTGCTCAATGCGGAAGCGGCGGCCGTCACCGAGTCGCCAATCGATGGCGGAATTGTCATAGAGATGCACGTAGACGCCGTCGTCGCTGGTGCCGTAAAAGTACCCAGGCAGAGAAGCGAAGGTGCGCTCAAGGTTCGGCGGACAACAAGTGGTGTCGTACCACGGGTTGCGGATCCTGCCTTCGGGTGCGTGGCGGTCGCTGGAGTCTCCCTCTGGATCGAATGCGAGCGGATTGCGATAACAGTAGGTGCGGCCGTCAAGCGACATGCCGGAATTGATTCCGTTGTACAGAGAGCGTTCGATGACGTCGGTGAAGCGCGCATCGCCCGAGGCGGTGAGCATGCGCCAGTTCCACATCATGACGCCAATGGCGGCGCAGCTTTCGCCGTAGGCGCGCGCATTGGGCAGTTCGTAAGGATCGCCAAAGGCTTCGCCGGTTTCGCGCGCGCCCACCCCGCCCGTGACATAAAGCTGATCGTGGACCAGATCTTCCCAGAGTGTGTTGAGGGTCTTCCAATAGGCCGGGTCGCCCGTTTCGAGGTAATAGTCTGTGGCACCGCAGCACGCGTACATGGCGCGCACGGCATGACCCTCAAGATGCGTGCGCGAGGTGAAGGGAATTCCGCAGAACATGTAGACGATTTGCTGCGGGCGGAGGGGGATGCGCTCGTCGCCATGAAGAATGTAGCCGGCGAGATCGACATAAGCGCGTTTGCCGGTTGTGCGGTAGAGTTCGATTAACGACATTTCAATTTCAGGATGGCCAGCGACAATGCCCTTCTGATTGGCGCCGGGGCCGTAGTTCGGCAGCAGGAAATCGTCGACCATGCGGATGCCGGCATCGAGCAGCGTGCGGTCGCCAGTGGCACGGTAGATGGCAATGGCTCCCTGGAGCATGTGGCCAAGACAGTAGAGCTCATGGCCGGTGGTCTGCGTCTCGTAAAGCATGCGCAGCGGCTTGCGACCGTCCTGGTAGTAGGTGTCGATATAGCCGCTCGGTTCCTGCGTGGCGACCACCTGATGGATCATTTCGAGAGTGGTAGAGCGGAGTTGCGAATGGTCGGCGGTCTGCAGAGCAAAACCAACGGCCTCGGCCCATTTGTAGATATCGGAGTCGGAATAGACGGGACCGATCTGCGGCGCGGAGGATCTGCCTTCGAGCCGGAGGAAGTTGTTCATGCGCCCGTGATCGACCAACTCATCGTGCATCGAAGGAATGCTCGATTCGATATTGGTGACGCGACGCTTTGACCAGAAGCCTTCCCGAATCTCGACGGCGCGAACAGGAACTGTTTTGAGCTTGGCATAGGGTGAGCGGGAGACGTCGATGACGCCTGCGTCTTTCCATGTCCCAGCCGGGGAGTCAGGAGCGGCGGCAGCAAGTGAGTTGAGCGCTCCGGCGACGCGGGGGCTCGCCTGTGCAATTGCGGCGGGGACAACAGTTGCGGCGGCGGTGGCAAGAAAACGACGGCGGGAGAGTTTGGATTTCATGGCTGCGGCTCCTTTGGTGAGCGGAACAATGCGCCGGAAAAGTGCGAGTCATCCGGAAACGGGTTCACCCGGATTCAAATCGAATGGGTGCGGGCTACGCTCCGCGGGACCCACCATAGCAAAACCTGCGACCTGTGATCAATCGCGGTCGCGGGAATGCGCGTGCAGGACCAACCTTTTCCGAGACCGCGGATCTACTACTTGAGGTGCATGAGCGAAACAGCCTGGCGTGCCAGGGTCGTGCCGAAGCGCGAACTCCACAACCGCCGCTCCCACCCAACGGGACCCGCCAATTCACTTTCCGGTGAAGGTGCTCTTTCATCTTTGCGCATGAGAGTAGTCGCCGTCCGCGAACCTGGTCGTAAGTTCGGTTGGCGGCCATTCTCCTGCGTTTGTCACGTCGAAATTGCCTTTTTGGCGGATGTCATCCGAGGCGCTTCCAACCATCACGTCGTATACTCCCGGGCTGATGACATATGCATGCTTGTTTGTGTCCCAGGACGAAAGCTGTTCGACCGGCAATTCAAAATTAACTGTCTTCGTCTCGCTGGGATTCAGGCTGACGCGCTCGAATCCCTGCAACTGTTCGCGGGGCTGCACAGAACTTTTGTCGTTGTTGTGCACGTAGAGCTGCACCACTTCTTCGCCGGCGCGGTCGCCTGTGTTCTTCACGTTCACATGGATTGTCACGGTCCCGTCGCTCCCGGTTTGCGGGGCAGAAATACTGAGGTTACTGTAGTCGAAACTCGTATAGCTTAGCCCATGCCCGAATGCGAAGAGTGGCTTGTCAATCACATACATATAGGTAAAGCCCTTCGAAATGTCGTATTCCGTCATTGGCGGCAGACCTCGATCCGACGCATACACCGTGTAGGGCAGCCTTCCGGACGGGTTGTAATCGCCGAACAGCACGTCGGCAATTGCAGTTCCACCTTCCTCACCTGCCCAGAACATATCGAGTACCGTGGGATAACGAACTTCTGTTGTGCGCTGGCCTCCCCCCGCGAACGGCGGTGCAAGCGATATCGGACCGCCGTTCAGCAACACAATCACTGTATTCGGATTGGCTTGCATCACCCTCTGGACCAGCGCAATCTGCACGGGTGGAAGATTGAGGAATTCGCGGTCGAGTCCTTCCCGTTCCAGCAACTGGTTGGTTCCCACAAAAAGAATGGCAACATCGGCTTGCTTAGCCGCGTTCACCGCCTCGGCAAGACTGGCTTCCGGATTGTCCGTTTCGACAATTCCGCTCCCTCGGGCATAAAGCACCTTCACTCCCGGCCCGGCTTTCTCCTGAATGCCCTCCAGCGGTTTTACGAATTTTGAGTACTCGCCGGTGTAATTCGGCCCGGTCTGCGCATAATCGGCGAATGGCCCGATAACTGCCAACGTCTTGATTTTGCTCTTGTCCAGCGGCAACAGGTGATTTTCGTTGGCCAGCAGCACAATCGATTCCCGCGCAGTGCGCAGCGCAAGCTCCCGGTGGGCAGGCGAGTCGATCACATCGGGGCTGAGCTTGTTATAAGACACCATATCCGGGGGGTCGAATTCGCCAAGCCGGAAGCGGATTTTCAGCACCCTGCGCAGTGATTGATCGACGTCCTTCTCCGCAAGCAGACCTTCGTCAAGCGCTTTGGGCAGCGCGATTGCATACGAACCATCATCCAGATCGCTGCCTGCCAGAACGGTCTTGGCCGCTGCTGCCTGAAGTGTCGGGTATTTCCTGTACTCATTCACAAGGTTTCGCACAGCACCGCTGTCAGGGACAACGAATCCCTGAAATCCCCACTCATCGCGCAAGATATCGGTGAGCATTATCTTGTTTTCGGCGTTTGGCATGCCATTAATACCGTTGTACGAGGACATGATCGAAGAAGCCTTGCCCGCCATAATCCCGGCTTTGAATTGAGGCAGGTAATAATCCATCAGGGTCCTCTCGGGCACCATATCGTTTGCGGTCTTCACGCGGTCTCTTTCATCGTCGTAAGCGGCATAGTGCTTCAGCGTCGCAGCCAACTCAAGATACTTTGGGTCGCTCCCCTGCGTTCCCTGTACGTAAGCGACGGTGATTCGCGAGGCGAGCAAAGGATCCTCGCCAAATGTTTCCCAGATGCGCCCCCAACGTGGATCGCGATCCATATTGATGACAGGCGACCGGTAGACAAGACCGTTGTGCGCAATCCTCTTTCCGTCAGGAGTAATCGTGACCAGCTGCCCGCGCATTGTTTCCGTCGATCCTTGCACCGTGTGCCAGTAGTTATAGACAGCTCGGCCCTCGTCCGCGATCGCACCTGCCACATCGTGAACCAACTGCGGGTCCCATGTTGCTGCCATGCTGATTGACACTGGAAACATCGTGGTCGGCTGTGACCACACGATCCCATGCAAGCTCTGGTTCCAGCCATTCATCACCGGAACCTTCAGCCGGTCAATTGCGGGCGCGGTCGTACTCAGCAGCGAAGTCTTTTCCGTGGGAGTGAGCTGGCTCATCAGGTCGTCGACTCGCTTGTTGATCGGTTGGGATGGATCGAGATAGGCGGATTGAGCGCTTGCCCACAACGGGAATCCGAGGACGATAGCCAACACGCCGAATGCAGCTTTCTTCATTTTCTGTTCTCCTCAAATGACTGTGAATTGATCGTGCAGGCTTCGATTGAAACATGATGTAATGTCCCATCCCGGCCGCAGCATGGTATTGCGGCAAGGATGGGACATGAAGTCGGACCTTAACGGCTGCTAGAACACATACTTCAAGGCGAACTGCAGCTGTCTTGGGCTATTAGAGATACTGTTTATCGATCCGTACGCGGAGGCATCGATGTTAGTATTGCTCGGGCCCGAGAAGTCAGTCAGGTTGGGAACGTTGAACGCCTCGAAGCGGAACTGGAATTTCGATCCTTCCGTGACGTTGAAGTCTTTGGAGAGAGACGCATCGACTGACTGGTGATTACCTGTGTAGCAAACGTTGAAGCCTGAATTGCCATAGGTTAAAGCGGTGGGAACTTGGTAGGCGGCTGCGTTGTAGTTCTTGGTGAGCACGCCCGTAGTGGCGCACCCGCCTGCGGCCACCACATTCGGGTGTTGGGGTGTCACACCGATGTTAGCTACGTCAGTGGAAATGGTGGGGGTCCACGGAACGCCACTGCGGAAGTTACTGATGGTCTGGAACTGCCAGCCCCCCAGGATGGCATTCACTGCCGGATTCGTCGTGTTCAGGAATTGTTTACCGCGCCCAAAGGGCAGGCTGTATCCCAGGGCGACCGTCAGGATTTGTGGAATGTTGGAGCCGTCCACAAATCTTGCCATGTGGCCGTCTCCTCCCAATACCACTTGCTGGCCTCTGTCGATGTTCTTTTCAAATGTGTACGACAGCGTGTACCAGAGCCCATTTGATATCCGCTTGTGGACTGCGACCTGGAAGGAGTGGTAGATGGACGACGCGTTCTGCGTGTTGAAGTTGATCGTTCCGAAGTTGGTATAGGGACGTCGTGCTTGAATGGCTCCTGTAGCCGGCGTGGGATCGTTGACGTTGAGCGAGCCCGGCAAATGCCTTCCCGTCGTGCCAACGTAATTCGCGTCCACCACTATTCCACCAGGTAGTTGCCTCTCAAAACCAAAGCTCCAGTGCGCATTGCTTGCCATCTTCGCGTGCTCAGGAAGCGGAGACCAGGATACGGGCGTATTGGCCGGCGTCATATTCAAGCCGAATGCCTGGTTGAGGAAGAAGTTCGCCGTAGTCTGGGTCGGGATAACGTTTGTTGTGGCATTGACGGTTTGGGTGAAATTGAAGGGAATAAAGTTGAAGTTCAAACGCAGGTTGGTACTCTCAATCTGGTAGTACTGGCCAATGCCGCCGCGAATCACGGTCTTCTCCCCGAAAGGACGCCAGGAGAACCCGAGGCGCGGCCCAAGCAGATCCTTGCTCACGTTCGTGACTGTAAGTGGGAGACCCGCAGTGCTCGTCGTCTGAATCAAACTTCCGAAAATCGCGACGCCCACGGCGGCGTCGGGTTGTGCGTTCAGATTCACGGAACTTGTGCTGCTTGAAACGATCACTGGTTTGGCCTGGGTGGGATCAAACGTTGCCCCTTGTCCGAGATAAGGCGTCAGCCAGGGCATATATTGGTAGCGCAACCCCGCGGTGATCGTCAGCTTTTCCGTTGCCCGCCAATCATCCTGGCCGTAAAATTCCCAGAAGGTTCCAGCGCCGCCCCAGAAGTTCGGATAATTGCCACGTGTCGCGCTAGCCGGATACCCCAGTAACCAGTCGGCAAAACCGTCTCCGGTTCCGGAGGCGCCTTTATTTGAGGTCTCGGCCCCCGTGAAGCTGAAACTCCCGTCTGAGGTCCGCGAGTCAAAGAGCAAGCATTTGTTGTCTTCGATCATGGTTCCCACCTTGATAAGGTGGCGTCCCTTTTCCCACGTCAGGTTGTCAACCCATTCATAGATATATCTGTTCTGACCCTTCGGGCGACCGTCGCCAAATTGCCCGGTCAAGTTTCCTCCAAGATAGTTCGTGAGGTTAAAAATTGGAAAAGTCCCGGCTCCGGGACTGATGAGCCCAGCCAGGGTGGAGGAGACGATGCCCGCCGCCTGGTCCATTGCGACGCCTTGCCCTGGCAGCAAGGAATAGCCCCGATACTGCCCGGGAAGCTCGTTATACAGCGCCTCGTTGACAATATGCGGCCCAATCGAACTGGTGAGGGCAATTTCGAAGTCCGTCGCGGGCCCTTCAAGAAATGCGGATCCCAGGGCGGGAAACGGAGAAGCGTCGTTCTCTCGGTTCCGATCTGTGCTGTACCTTGCGAAGACCCTGTTGGTGTTGTGGATGACTTGATCCACGCGCAGCATGAAGTTGTCGTAGCGATAATACTGAACTGGATTGGAGATGTAATTGAGCCCATTAGCCGAGTTTGGCGCCGGAATGAGCTTGTCGAAAAATGTTGCGACCGAAGAGATCTGTCCCGAAAGAATCTTGTTGCCCGGAAACTGCGTGCGGGCTCCGCCAGCCACCGTGGTCGTGGGATCGTAAATTGCATGCAAGCCTGATGCGCTGAAGTCGCCTCCCAGTTGCGCCTGTGTTGGAACGGGAACATTGGAAGTGAGGCCCTGCACCTGCCTGTTGCCCTCATAGCTTGCAAAGAAAAAGGTTCTATCCTTTCCACTGTAAAGCTTGGGGATCGACAGCGGTCCGCCTATCGTTCCGCCGAACTGGTTGCGCTTAAGCTCAGGTTTCGTCAGTGCGAAAAAGCCCTGTGCGTCGGTGTCCTGGTTGCGCACAAATTCGAAAAGATCGCCGTGAAATTCGTTCCCTCCCGATTTCGTGGTGGTATTGAAGGCGGCGCCAACCCCCGTGTATTCAGCGGAATAAGGACTCGATTCAACGTTGTATTCCTGCGTAGCATCGATCGAGGTCATGATCTGAGTGCCGCCTTCATGATGCGCGGTAATGTCGCCGCCATCGAGCAGGAAGTCCGATTCCTGTCCGTTGATTCCGTCGAACACGTTTCCATTCAAATTTTCGGGACGGACATTCTGCGTGTTCCCCGAAGCCGGCAGGGGAGCTACTCCGGGCGAGAGTTCGGCAAGTTGGGTAAACTGTCTGCCATTGAGCGGAAGACTTTCAACTTGCGTATTCGTGACGGTCATATTCAAGGAACCGGATTGTGTCTCCAGAATGGGGCCCTCAGTGGTTACTTCCACTTTGGTATTTGCTGTGCCGATGTGCAGATTCAGGTCCACCTCTGCGGCTTGACCGACTGTGAGTTCAATTCCGCTTCGAACCTCTGTCTGAAATCCCCGCGCGGTGGCGCTGACCGAATAAGTTCCCGGATTGAGGGGAGTCACAACGTAATTGCCAGCAGCGTCGGTCTTGACGGTTTCAGAAATGTTCGTAGCGGGGTTGGTGACAGTGATTGTCGCTCCAGGCACGGCAGCGTGCTGAGGGTCGAACACTTGACCCAGAATTCGTCCTGCTTGAAGCTGTGCAAATGCTGTCGAGCCGGCCAGCAGAAAGGCGCCGACAAAAGACAAGGCATACAGCAACTTCTTTCCAACGTGATTTTGCATTCAAGCCTCCTCCATCAATGGCCCCATGACTAGGGGCGGCCGATCGTTGATCGAATGGTTTTGCGAGCAATGGGTTCGGGAACGCTCGAGTTGAAGTGGTACGAATCCTAGTAGCGAAATTCCAGGTATGTCAAGAAGAAAAGATGAAGATCAGGTTGTCTGATGGCGACCCTACATCATGAAAATAAAGAGAGAACAAGTGACTGCCACGCGGTTACAACTTCACCGCGGTCAGTGAAGCCGTCAGATGCAATTCCGACTGACGGCTTGTGCTATTGACCCCGAATTCCGCATGAATGAAACACTTCCTGCCCTAACATCTGATTCCTGGATTCAAGGCGCGCTGGAACATTACGGCAAACCAGGAAAATCTCCTCTGTCCCTCCTCTCATTCTGTCGTAGATTCCAACGTCACAATCTGCCGCACACCCGAACTGTAAGAGATGACTGCGCGCATCGGCGCGTTCGTGTTATTGATTCCCTGGTGTGGGACATTGGGTGGAATCCGGATGATGTCACCGGCGTGCAGAACGACTCTTCGACTCCCGACGACGCTTTCAAACGAGCCCGACAAAACATAGAGCAATTCCTCGCAGTTGGGATGCTTATGCAACGGGTTCCGCTTTCCGGGATCAATCTGCACAATGCCGAATGTCTGAGACGTCGCAGGATCCAGCTTGGAATTCATCATCCATCGGATCCAGCCCCATGGATATTTAACTTCAGTGACGGAATCAAATTTTTCTATCGAAAATTGCGTGGCTTCTTGTGTATTGCTTATTGACGCGGTTGTCGCCGGGGCCGATGCAGTCTTGGCATGGCCGGTCCGGCAGCCTGCCAGTGAGGCGCATGCCAGAAGCCCCGCGACTGTCAAAACACGACGATGCCAGGTCGTCCTGGCTTTTCCGGCATTCAAATCCGGCGTTGAATGCCGCCTCGAAACTGACGCCACCGTGTTCGACAAGCACCTGCTCTTTGACACTTTCATCTCCTTGTTTGCCGTGCCATGCGTTGTCAGCGGGTCGCTGGAGATAGTGCCCCGCATTCTCAATGCTGCGCGGCCCTGTACCATCCCAGGCCGTCCGTCGTTTTGCCGGCCGGGCGGTACTCGCAGCCCAGCCATCCCGGGTAGCCGATCTCATCAATTACACGAAACAGATACTCGTAGCAGACCTCGCCTGTATCCGGCTCGTGCCGCTCGGGGCATCCGGCAATCTGAATATGTCCGCACTGCGACGCATATCGCCTAAGGCTCGTGGCGAGATCTCCCTCCATTACCTGCATGTGATAGAGATCCATTTGCATCTTGAGGTTTGCTGCGCCAACGGCTTCGCAGATAGAGTGTGCGTCTTTTTGCGTGCAAACCAGAAAGCCAGGCATATCTCGCGTGTTGATGGCTTCAAGAAGCAGTGTGATGTCCCGCGCGGCCAGTTTCTGTGCGGCGTACTTGAGATTTGCAATGAGGGTCGCGCGGCAGGCTGCCGGATCAGCGCCGGCTGGGGCAATGCCGGCCATCGCATGAAGGCGCGAGACGCCCAAGTGCTCGGCATACAACAGCGCCTTTTCCACGCCATCACGAAATTCCTGCTCTCTTCCCGGAAGTCCGGTGATGCCTCGCTCGGCCGCAGCCCAATTGCCCGCAGGCATATTGAACAGCACAATCTGCACACCTGCGGTTTTTGCCTTCTCAGCAACCTCTTGGGGCGAGTGCTCGTATGGAAACAGGAACTCTACAGCTGTGAATCCCGCCTCCGAAGCCGCCTTGAAGCGGTCGAGGAAGGGGACCTCGTTAAACATCATGGTGAGATTCGCTGCAAACCTCGGCATATCGTTCACTCTCCTTACCGGTGAAGTTCGCCATGATGTCGGCACCCGCTGTGATCACTCCAATGCGCGCATGTTTTCCGTGCCGCGCAAGAGCCGCCGCTAGCGCTTCATCAAAGTTGGTCGTCGCCGTGATCCCGATCTTGCGCGCTTCAATATCCGGAATTCCATCTGACACCAGCGCAATGTTCAGGCGCCGTCGCGTTCGATCGAATGCCAGATAGGTTGCCGCTGCCACCTCGTCGTGCACTTTGCCTTCGGTGACCAGGTCCATCACCATGTCTCCGGGCATGGTGCCGAAATCGACAAGCAAAGTGTGGTCGGGCGCGATACCTTCGGGCGCGGGGATCAGGAGGATGAGAGTCCCCCCATCCTTGACGATCATTCCGCAGTTGTTCACCGGTTTGAAGCCTTGCCACAGGTCGCGATCAGCGGGATGCGAGCTGGCGACGACGATGTCTGGCCTCTCTGGAACAGAGACGGTGTAGATGGGGCGCGCGATCTCAATGCCCGCTCGATGCGCTTTCACTACATCTCCCGCAACCACACCCGCAACCGTTCCACTTGCATCCAGCGCCACATTGACAATGAACTTGAGCCCGGACTTGATGGCGATGTTTTCCATCTCTTTCCGAACTTCGTTGTCGACGTTGCCGAGAATCTCGTAAACGCGCGGTCCAGCGATTAAATGCGTTCTTCCCGTCGTAATCGCGCTGCTGACGCCCGGTTGCACCATCTTGGCTCCCCCCGCCCAGCCCGCATACATATGAGGAATAATGTTGCCCACGGCAATCGTTATGGGAGTCTCCAGGTACCGGCGACTTAACTGGATCGGGATCCCGAGTGGACTCACGCCCAGGTCGACGAAGTCTTCTGGCTTGTGAGACATGTTGGTGACGGAAATACGCCGCAGCACGGGTTCACCTACGCGCGCCGCGATCTCGGTCTCACTCATCCATCGATGAGTCCCGAGTGCGATCATGCCCGAAATCTCGCTGTCGGGGACTCCCGCCGCATTTAGCTCATCGAGAAGAATCGGCAGGACGATTTTCTGCGGTGTGGTCCGTGTGCTGTCATCCACCAGAATGAGAGTGCGCTTGCCATGTCGGGCTACCAATTCCGCGAGTGTCGGTGAGCCAATGGGGTTACGGATCGCGTGACGGACCACGGCTGCTATGTCCGGAATTGGAACGGCATGCCGAGGTCCTTCGATCCAGGCGAGATTCGCTTCGGGAATTTCTATCGTCCGCTGTTCATGGCCATAGGGAAGCGTAATCTTCTTCATCATCAATACACCTCGCTTGTTGCGTGTGACGAGCTTGCTTGTTTGCGTGCCATGGCGCGCTGAGCGGCAGCCACGATTGCTTCCACG
Source organism: Candidatus Sulfuritelmatomonas gaucii (assembly GCA_900290245.1). Lineage (GTDB taxonomy): Bacteria > Acidobacteriota > Terriglobia > Terriglobales > Acidobacteriaceae > Telmatobacter > Telmatobacter gaucii. The sequence continues at coordinate 52,332 of OKRB01000103.1, forward strand.
CTCATCCCGTATTTGTCGAGCAGGTCGAGATAAGGACCGGACTCGGCAAATGTATCATTCACGCCGATTCGTTCCAGCGGAGCCGGATACTGCTGCGCCAGACACTCAGCCACCGCGCCGCCAAGTCCTCCAATGATCGAATGTTCTTCGACCGTCACAAGGGCGCCGGTTTCCTGCGCACAGCGGACAATGAAGTCGCTATCGATCGGCTTGATGGTATGCATTTCGACAACGCGTAGCCGGATATCCTGCCGGGAGAGCGACCTTGCCGCCTCAATGGCCCTAGCGACCATGACACCGCACGCAATCACAGTGGCGTCATCGCCGTCGATCAAGGTGACTCCTTCGCCGATCTTTGGTTCGTAGGCATCGGTAAAGACCTCCGGCACTTCATTCCGGCAGAGCCGGAAATACACGGGACCCTTCCACGCGGCGACTTGCGGCAACAGTTTCCGCACCGCAAGCGGATCCGCGGGCACCACGATCGTCATATTGGGCAAACTGCGAAAAATGGCGAAATCGGAAATCGTCTGGTGGGTTGGCCCATCGAAGGAATCGGAAAGGCCGCCATACGCGCCCGCCAGCTTGACGTTTGCTCCTCCAAAACAAAGATGCGTCCGCACCATTTCCAGCGCGCGCGTCGCGAAAAGGAAGGCAAAGGTATTCGCGATCGGCACCTTACCGCTGCTGGCGAGACCAACCGCGACATCCACCAGCGCCGGCTCGGCAATGCCTACGTTGATAAACCTCTCGGGATAGACCGCCTCGAACATATAGCTGAAGTCGGAGCTCTGCACGTCTGCACTCAGCACAACGACGTCCTGCCGGGCGCGGCCCAGTTCCACCAGCGCCTCGCCATAGGCCTTGCGCATCGAGCTCGGACTGCCCAGCGGATTGCGGATCAAACCGTCCATGCGCGCGTCCCTTCGTTCAGCTCAGCCAATGCCGCTTCAAACTGCGCGCTGTCCGGAATGCCGCCATGCCAGGCAGGCGAATTTTCCATGAAGCTCACACCCTTGCCCTTGGTAGTTCGCGCAATGATGACGACTGGCCGGCCGTGAACCTCATCCGCGCGATCCAGCGCATCGAGAATCTGCCCCACGTTGTGGCCGTGAATCTCAATCACGTGCCAGTTGAATGCTGACCATTTGTCTGCGATGGGTTCGGTGGGCATCACATGCCGCGTGGTCCCCGTCTGCTGCACGCCGTTGTAGTCCACGATCACGGTGAGATTGTCGAGCGCGAATTTAGCCGCCGTCATCATGCCTTCCCATATGACGCCGCTGTTCAACTCGCCGTCGCCCAGGATCGCATAGATTCTTCGCTTCGATCCGTCCATGCGCGCAGCCAGCGCCATGCCCGCGGCAATGGCCACCCCGTGCCCCAGCGGCCCGGCAGCCACTTCCACTCCCGGCGTCTTTTGCGGCTCCGGATGGCCCTGCAAACGCGAATCGAGGCCGCGGAACGTAGGCAGCTCGTCGACCGGGAAGAACCCGCGATGCGCCAGAACCGTGTAGAGCATCGCGCACGCATGCCCCTTCGAGAAGACCAGCCGGTCGCGGTCGCTCCAATCGGGCCGCGCTGGATCGACCCGCAGATGATGAAAGTAGAGCGCGGTTAAGATTTCAGCGCAGGAGAATGCCCCGCCGATGTGACCGGATTTGCGCCCATACACCATGCGCAATACGTGCGTACGGTATTCGCCGGCGCGCCGCGAGAGATCAGCTACCATCGCGTCAGTGTGCCGTGTTCCGTATGGATAAACGGCGTTAGCGAGCACCGGGTTAGCGGAAGGCGACGTCACGCATGTACCTCCGCAGGAGCAGCAGCTCCATATAGGGTGCGGCGAATGAAGTCGAAGCCCGTGGTGCCGCTGTTATAGACAGGAACCGCCGTCTTGCCCAGGTACGGCTCCAGTGCCGACATCGAAAGCTGCGCCATCACGATGGAATCGACCTTGCTCGAAAGACGATTAATCTCTTCCAGAAGAATTCTGTTGTGCGTTTCTTTATCGCCTCTCTGAATGGCCTCGAACGCTTCAGGACGCAGCACCGTCGTGATCTCCACCGGGCGCTTCTTTTCCTCCGCAACGATGCGCAGCAGCCGCTCCGATGAGGGCACGGTGGTGGCAAGCGTGGCCAGCATTCCCACGCGGCGGCCTTGCGATACAGCCAGTTCCATCATGGGCCGGTCGATCTGCATGATCGGAATATCGATCATCGGACGAGCCAGTTCCGCTGCATAGTTGAAGGTGGAGCACGCAAGAAGAATCAACTCCACGCCCGACTCCTCGAGGTTGTGCGCATACTGTGCGAACCGGAAGTAGTTGTGCTTGGGAATCACTCCCACGCCGGCGGCGATGTTGTCGCGCTGGATTGTGTCGTCGCACAGATGCATGACCTCTACATCCGGAATGTACTTCTCGAGAAACGGCTGCATTGCGCGAATGGTGAGGTGAATCGCATGAATAATGCCGATCGTCTTTGTCTCTTTTTCCACTGCATTCCCCTTTACGTTGGTCTACCGGCGTACGCCGCCGCAGTATGAGTAAGTGTCTTCTTGAAATCGATCGGGCCGATCACGCGGATCGACGCCAGGATGACGCAGAATGCAATCACATGAAATACGCCGACGCACGCAAACACGGGACCATAGCTGAAGCCATGATCCAGCAACTCGCCCGCAACAAGTCCGAACACGATACCGCCCGTTGCTCCCCCGAAACCCACCATTCCTGCAACTGACCCCACCACGTTGGTGGGCACCATATCGGAGGGTAATGTCATCACGAGTGTGGACCACGATTGCTGGCCGGCGAACGCAATACTGAACAGAACGATCACGAATTGCACAGGCGAGTGCATCACCAGCAAAATCGACGGCATGACCCCGGCACTGATGCCGAGCGCGATCTTCCGAGCCGCATTCACTGAAAAGCCACGCTGGATAAGCCGGCTCGAGAACCAGCCGCCGAGCACACTGCCAATTCCCGCCGCGGCGTAGGGAATCCAGGCAAATGCTCCCACCTGTTTGGTGTCGAAGTGGTGCACGTCGTAGAGGTATTTGGGCAGCCAGAAGATGTAGAAGTACCAGGCCGCATCGCTGAGAAATTTGGCCGTTACGAGACCTGCAATTTGCGGATAGCGCAACAGGTCGATCCATCGAATCGCCTGCATGTCTGCGGGCTTCTGGGCAAAAACTTCGGCGAGTTTTACGCGCTCTTTCGCGGTCAGGCGGCGATGTTGCGAGGCCGGGTAATACTCGGCCATCCACCAAACAGTCCACATCAGCCCGGCAAAACCGGCAAGGAAGAAGACCCAGCGCCAATTCAAATACTCCAGCGTCAGTGCGATCAGCGGGGGCGCCGCCACTGCTCCGACGGCAGTGCCCGCGTTCATCAAACCCATTGCCGTTGAGCGCTCCCGTGCCGGAAACCATTCTGCCATCGCTTTGGTTGCCGCTGGAAACCCGCCGCCTTCGCCCATGCCGAGCAAAAACAGGCCGACCGAAAGAAAGACGACGCTGTTCGCCAGTCCCAGGCTGGCGCACGCCAACGACCACCAGAGCATAATGACCAGGAACCCTTTGCGCGTTCCCAGAAGATCGATCAGTTTGCCGCTGCCTGCATACATCAATGCATAGGCGCAAAGAAAAGCAGCCTGCAAGTGCGAGAACTGTATATTCGAGACGGGGATCTCCCGCTGGATGGCGTGGATCGCTACGGGGAGCGTCTGCCGGTCGAAATAGCTGATCGCGATCGCCGCCGTGATCAGAATCGCCATCTTCCAGCGGAGGGCGTTTTTCATAACATCGGCTCATTTGATACGGTTTTGACTGAAGCCTCGGGTCAGCCGTCCGTAAAAGCAATGCTGCTGCCCGCCACTTCGAAGTTCAATGATATTGCTGCGAAATGGATGACGCTGATATCACCCGGCCGCATCGAGGAATACCAGGCGAATCGACTACTGATGGGAAGAGGTAGATCGTTTATCTCCAAACATCAGACATCCAGATAAGCAGATGTTCTGCCCGTCGAACTATAATTAACCCGAGGTGAGCATGTCAACCCTGAAGCCGGTTTCCCGAGTGACTTTGGCTGAGCAGGTCGCGGAACAGATTTCAAGTCAAATTGCCGAAGGCCGCTGGAAGCCTGGCGACAAGCTTCCCTCCGAAGCCGAGTTGTGTGGCACCCTCCGTATCGGACGCTCGACTTTGCGCGAGGCCCTCAAGTCGCTCGCCTTCGTGGGGATGGTACAGATGAGGCCTGGCGAAGGCACGTATGTGATTGAAGAATCGAGGTTACTGATCGATCGGATTATGGCGCGGGGATCCCTCAAAACCGACAAAGAACTCCAGGATGTCGGCGAAGCGCGCCTCATTCTCGAAGGTGAAATCGCCGCTCTGGCCGCGGAGCGTGCAGAGCCCGAGGACCTCGAACGGTTGGAATCCATCATGCGCGAAATGACGCGTAGCCTCGAAAGCGGTGGCAGTGATTATGTCGACTTTGACGTCGAATTTCATCTCGCCATTTCCCAATGCGCCAAGAACCAGATGCTGTATGAATTGCTTTCGCCCATTCGCGGAGTCCTAGCCGAATGGATCAGCAAGTCGCAGGAGTTGCCTGGAATTCAGGAGAATGCGCATCGCCAGCACATCAAGATTCTTGCCGCCATCCACAGCCGGAATCCCGAAAAAGCCAGGCACGCCATGAAGACGCACCTCCGCACCTGCGAAAAGACATTCAACTTGCTCGGAAGGCTCGTCGAGAGCAAGGATCTTGTCGAAGCGTGAGCAGCACTCAAAGTTTGAGCATCATTCATCGATTCGGAAATCCTGATCTTGTCGCAGAGTCAGCGCGGTGGAATGGGCATCGGGTTCGCCCTAAGGGATTACTCTCGTTGCGCAACAATGGGGATTCAAACTCTGCAGATCAAGTATCACAAGCGGGCAAGTTGCCGCAGAGAATCAAAGTCACATTTATCGAATTCATTTCCTGCTACAAGCATGGTTCGAAATCTTTCTGTCGTGCGTCGGCCACTGGAAACCGATAAATCCCAACGCTGATCGGCGCAACCGCGATCGTCCCGGGAGCTCCGCTTACCGGGATCTCCTTCACCTCCACCTGCGGCGGCTGATCAACGTGATTGGCGGCGTCGGGACTACTCCCCGTCATCTGCCACAAGGTCGATGGCCCTGTCAGTCGCGCGCCGGTTACGCTCAGATCAAACTTCTGTTCCGACTCCGTCGCATTCACCACCGCGATGGTCAGGTACTTACGATCTGGAGTCAGCGCGGCGAACATGTCCAGCGGATACGTCGGGCTGCCCGGGTGCGTTTTTGGCTGGTCCCCGGCGATGGGATACTTCGGCGCCGGCTGGGGCGAGTTTCCTGAAAGAGCGACCGGGATCGTGCCGAGGTGATCGCGGTACATCTTGAACAGGAGTCCGGTCGTGTTGTACTCGGCTTCGGTCCTGTTGTAATCGAGCGTCGAGACACCCATGGTGAATGCCGACATTTTGAGAAAATCGGTGTAACGCAGCATTTCGTTGAAGACCATGCCATAGGCAAGGGCTAATTTTAGATTCACGGGCGTACCGCTGTAGGCGTACTCATCAATGGAAAGAAATATTTTCTTATCGAGCATTGCCGGAAAGCGCTTCTCGTATTCCTGCCACGCCTCAGCCTTCTCGCGCACCCGGTTGGATGGATAACGCGCCCACTCAAGCAGGCTCTGGTCGACATTCACATACCCGGCTTCGTTCGGCGCATCCGGCGCAAGGCTCTTTGCATGCTCGTAATCGAAGCGCTTGCCCGCCCGTGCGTACCAATGTTCCGTAAGACCGTCGAAGCTCCCCCAACTATGCGCAAGCAGTCCACCGGTAAAGTCCGCCGGTGAACCGAATTGAGCCTGCGGGTCAGCCATATGCAGGGCGCGTGCCTGACCTGTGACCGTCATTTCGTCGGGCATCGCTCCTGAAGCGAGTAGCGTGATCGATGGGTCGGCCCTGCGCATCGCCTTGGCAAATTCATTCGTCTTGAGCGTGAAATACCGCAGATCGGTGCGGCCAATTTGCCATTCTCCGTAGGGTTCGTTGCCGATGTCCCAGAACTTTACGTGGTAGGCCTCGGGATGGCCATTGTGTGCCCGCATCGCTCCCAGTCTCGTGCTCAACGCGCCGTTCATGTACTCCACTTCTTCCGCCGCCGAATGCGCATCACCTAAACCCGCGTTGACGGTGATGTACGGCTCGGTGCCGATCAGTTTGCAAAGAGTCATGAACTCGTCCATGCCTACATCGTTGGTCTGCATGGCATTCCACGCATGGTCGAACATCGGCGGACGCTTGTCGATGTCGCCCACCGAGTCGTACCAACTCCAATCCGAAAGGAAATTGCCGCCCGGCAGCCGCCATATGCCCGAGTGCAGTCCTCGCAACAACGCGATGGTCTCTGGGCGAAAACCCTGCACGTTGTCAGCCGGCATCAGCGACACCGTGCCGATGTGAAAGTTCCCAGTCCCCGTTCCGGTGATTTCAAGATTTGCCGTGTCGGCATCGGCCTGCGACGTGAAACCGAGCGGGAACTTCTTGTACTCGTTCGTGAGCGCTCCAATCGAGATCGTTTGCCGATCGCGCTCGCCGTCGCCCCAGATAAGCGAAACCTTCACATGGCTTTCAGAGTTGCCACGAAGATAAATCCTGCCGGTATACTTCTTCCCCTTAACCAGGGCAAGGCCCGTTTGCCGGATGCCGTGCTGCGCGGTGCCGTTCAGTTCAACGCGCGGGCTCTGGTCGCCCACAAACGGCTGATCTTTGTCCATCATCACAACTTCGTCCGGACCCACTGGCCGCCATTTGCGAAGCTGCATACTGCGCAACGGACTGCCCGGCGGCGGCGGGGGGGTGTCGAGTTCTTTGGATGAGATTGGGAAATAGAACTTCCGGTCGTCCAGCATCTCCGACCACAGGCTGCGATAGATGAGACTGCGAAGGTGTTCAATGAACATGCCGAACTGGTACTGCGACACCGGTTCAAAAGTTTGCTGCGCATCGATGTTCACCATCAGCCGGTCCGGAACTGCCGGCGTGGACTGCTGAGCGGTGGCTGCAAGCGCGCACCCAAAATAAAGAGCCGACGCGGCAAACAGTTTGGTCTTCATCCTCATCGAGTTCCTCCAGTTCAATATAATCGCGCCCGTTCGGACCGTTACATGCGCGACAAATCGCAGAACTTCGGATCCAGCTCGTCGCAGCGCAGTGTGAGTGGACGGAACCTTCTAGATCTTAGCGCTGACGGGCGCAACCTAGAACATCGTGAAAACAAGGCTCGGCATTCCGTCAGATTGCCGCTGCTGGACGGGATGCGGCAGCGAGGGGACATCCTCAGCGGCGGAAGCTATTTGTCGTCGAACGATCTGCGCGGGCATTTCGGAATCGGCGACGCTACCGAAGCCGGCACGACGGAGATTCACTGGCCGAGCGGCAAAAAGGAAACGGTACGTCTGCCTGCGGTAGACCGTATTTACACCATCGAGGAAGGGCAAGGCATTATTGGTGCTTTGTGCGGTCCCAAGCCGTGCGAAACGGGCGCCAAACCTGCATTAGAACACCACTCTGGACCCCATGACGGGAAAACGGACCAGGAAAACACGGGTTTGGCCAGTTTGATCAATCAGATGCGAAGCTGCGGCGGCGCTGCACCCGCCGTTTGGCAAAAACAGCCCAACAGCGGGTATGGCTGCCCTCCTGCGGTATGGGCGGCGCTGCCCCCGCCGTTTGGCAAAAACAGCCCAACAGCGGGTATGGCTGCCCTCCTGCGGTAATCGCTTACTTTCGATCTTTCATAGCCCGGAGGCCGCTTTCGAAGGGAAGATTGCTTGATGGATAAACGGATTTACTTCAGGAATAATCTTCAAGATTTGAAATCAAATTTCTATTGACAGCCCGAGGTCGTGGGTCCATTATTGTTGGCACTGAAGAAAACGTATGCTCGCAGCAGGATTGACCACGTGTCGCAAGAGGACCGAAGGGGACCGCATGGTCTTTTTCGGAATTCTTTGCGACACGAAGCGCTTGGTAATCCTGGCGCTAAATCCCGCTGACGGGCGCTCGTCGCTATTCATGTCGAACGGGGCCTATCAATGCCCCGAGTCCGGGCTTCTTCAGTGAACGATGTCGGGACTTGGCGCCATGCGCGCGTGCATTTCTTGAAATCAAGAAACGTTGTTCGCTTCTGATTTGCAGTTCGGAAGATTCGAGGGCTATTTAGAACGCCCGCGATTCTCCCGCGAGGCACGTTGACTGCGATTCGTGGTGAACAAAAACGGAATGCCAGGAGGCAGGCAACTGCTCTCGAATGGAGAGCGGGCTTGAATTCCTCAGGAAAGTTTTGTCCCGGCTCAAGGGAGACACTCAACGGACTCGCCGTACCAGAGATTGCCAAGAGCAACGCAAGAAGTCGGGTAGGGCGAGCCAAGAAACCAACTTCTCAGGAGATAGACCATGACACAAACCGTTACCAAGTCAAGGAGACGTTTGACGGATAGATCTAAGAAGGGACTGGGAGTGCTATGGATAGCACTCGCCATGATGATCGTGGCTCTCACACCGCGTGTGCACTCGCCATGATGATCGTGGCTCTCACACCGCGTGTGTGGGGGCAAGACAACGCAACGATCGCCGGGAATGTCGCAGACTCGAGCGGAGCGATGGTCCCCAATGCGGCGATCGATCTGACCAACAATGCGACCGGGCAGATAAGAGAGACGACGTCAAACACTGTGGGCGCCTTTCGCGTCGCTAATGTCGGCATTGGCACCTACACCCTCACAGCCACCGCCTCGGGCTTTGAGAAGTTCACAAGAACCGGCATCGTTGTGAACGTCGCTCAGTCACTGGAGGAAAACATCACCCTCTCAGTCGGCAGCCAGGCGCAGACCGTGACCGTGCAGGCCGATGCGTTACAGGTGCAGACAGAGACCAGCGAAGTGAGCACACTGATCAGCGGCCAGCAGGTCGAGCGCCTGGCGACCAACGGACGCAACATCGTGCAGCTCGCTGCTCTGGGCATGGGCGTGTCGAATAGCCTCGCTTCCTTTGGCGGCATCAATGCTCTTACGTCTTCAAGCAACATCACCTTCAACGGCACCAGATCAACGCACAACGTCTACCTGCTCGATGGCACCGAGCTGAACGATCGCGGCTGCGGCGGCTGCTACATGGTTCTGCCGTCACAGGACTCGATCGCCGAGTTCCAGACGCTCCAGAGCAACTACAGCCCCGATTACGGCATCGGCTCCGGCGGAACGATCACCATGGTGATCAAGTCGGGCGGTCGCCAGTATCACGGCGAGGTGTACGAATACAACCGCAACACGGCCTACAACGCCAACGACTACTTCAACAAGCAGGCGGGCAGAACCAGGCCGGAATTCATGTTGAATGAACCGGGCGGCAACATCGGCGGCCCGCTCTACATTCCGCATGTCTACAACGAAGGCAAGACCCGCACATTCTTCTTCTGGAATGAAGAATGGCGCAGGCTCATCCAGGGTGCTACGCCCTCCCTGTACAGCACGGTCATGGCGAACGACTTCCCGACTGCAGGCCAGGACCTCAACTACACACCCTACGTGGCGAATGCTGTGATTCCGAAAGTACCCAACCTGCCCAGCAATGCAACCTATACAGCTATGGAAACCGGCCTGGGGTTGACACCGGGACAGCCATTCCCTCTCAACGCCAACGGCACCTACAGAATTCCCAGGCAGATGATGGATCCCAACACAGTGGCGGAAGCGAACTCGGGTGCATTCCCGAAGCCGAACCTCGCCAACGGCTACCAGTTCACGGCTTCGCCGGCGCAACCAAACTTCGTCCGCGAGGACGCGGTACGCATCGATCATGCCATCAACAGCAAGATGCAGTTGATGGGACACTACGTGCATGACGCAGTGCAGCCGACGTTCTTCCCGCCGTTGTGGCAGGGCAGCTACGTTCTTCCCGCCGTTGTGGCAGGGCAGCTACCCGACAGTCGGAACGCAGATGTTGAACCCGTCCTATACTGCGGCGATTAAGCTCACGCAGACCTACTCGGCGAACCTGCTCAACGAAACCGCACTCCTTTATAGCGGCAACAAGATCTTCCTGACACCGATTCCGGCAGCGGGTGTCAAGATCAAGATCCCCAGCGGGTGGAGCGCATCCAGCTTCTTCCCGATTGCCGACAGCGCGGGTGACCTGATGCCTGCGATCACCTTCTCGGGCAAGCCGTTCGGCGCAACATGGAGCGGATCTTACTTCCCATGGAAGAACGGCTACGAAGGATTTGAATACAGAGACGATCTTTCCTGGACGAAGGGCCGTCACCAGTTCAAATTCGGCGCAGGCGTGCTCCACGATTACAAGAACCAGCAGTTGCAGGCAAACACCGAGGGAACGGCGAACTTCAGTTCGAGCAACACCAACTACTCGGGCGATGCCTACATCGATTTCATACTGGGTCTTGCCAGCCAACAGCTTCACCCAGTTGCAATATCTGTCTGACAAACACTGGGTCAACAACAACTACAACGGTTACATCAACGACAACTGGCACATCTCGCAGCGGCTCATTCTTAACCTTGGAGTACGTTATGACGGCATGCCGCATGCCTTTGAGCGGTACGACCAGTTCGCCAACTTCGTGCCCGCGTTTTACAACACTTCGCTGGGCAATCCTGTCACAGCTGCCGGAACGCTCGATCCAACCAAGCTGACCACGTTCAGCTGCTCGACGACGCGCTGCCAGACCAACGGAGAACAGTTCTACATGAACGGCCTTGCGGAAGCAGGCGTCAACGGCTTCCCGCGCGGCAACGTGACCAACCGGTACTTCACCTGGCAGCCGCGCATCGGGTTCACGTACGACGTCTCGGGGAACGGCAGGACGGTACTCCGGGGCGGCGTGGGCATGTTCTATGAGCGCGTTCAGGGTAACGATGTTTATAACGCTGCTTTGAACCCGCCATTTGCCTATCAACCTTCGGCAAACAACGTGATGTTCTCGAATCCGTTTACCAGCGCGTTGACGGGTGCGACCACCTCGCAGAGCTTCCCGTCGGGCATGACCACCATCAAGTACAACTATCCGCCTCCAGGAACGGCAGATTACAGCTTGGGTATCCAGCATCAGCTGATGCCGTCGGTCATCGCCGTGGTTCAGTACGTCGGCTCTACGGGCTGGGATCAGAACGACGACCGGCCGATCAACGCCCTGCCATTGAGCGATTTGACCGATCGCCAAAAGGTTGCCGGGGGCACGGGCGCAAACCCCTACCGTACTTTCCCCGGATACGCCGGCATCACCCAGGAGGAAAACGAAACCAACTTCAACTACAACTCGCTGCAGGCCGGACTCCGCATGGAAAACAAGCATGGACTGACCACGCAGCTTTCTTACACATGGTCCCACAACATCGACATCGGCCAGAACGACCTGGCCGGGCTGACTGCTCCGTGGAACGCGAAGTACGACAAAGGCAGCGATGCCGGTTATGACCGCCGACATATCTTCAATGCGAGCTACGTTTACGATCTGCCGTTCTTCCAGAAATCGTCGAACCTGGCAGCGCGTGAAATCATTGGTGGCTGGTCGGTCTCCGGGATCACCACGCTGGAGACGGGGACCCCGATCTCGATCGGCCTGTCCGGTGTCGATACTGTGGGTCTCGGCAGTGGCGGCAATCGTCCCGACCTGGTTTCGCCGGTGGTCTATCTGAATCCGAAGGCGTCAATCGGCGGATATGGCCACTATTTCTCGAAGGCCTCCTTTGCCACACCGGCAACAGCCTGGAGCGGCCTCAGCACAACCAACGGATACGGCACGGCCAGAAAAGACACGGTTCATCTTCCGCCGTGGGACCTCTGGAACCTCTCGCTGTTCAAAACCATTCCGCTTACCCCGGGTGAAGGCACGAAGCTTGAACTTCGGTTTGAGTCTTTCAATACCTTCAACCACACCATCTTCACAGGCTTAGATACAAGTAGCGGCGACGGAAACTTCGGTTCCGTAACCGGCGACTTCGCACAGCGCGTGCTGGAGCTGGGCGGAAAGATTACCTTCTGAACCGGAACGCTTCATAACCCGGGCGCGGCATGGCAAACCATGTCGCGCCCTTTTTCTGCGCATTTTCGGCTTGAAACGATTTGCATGGCGCCTGCAACTTCACTTGCAGATACTGATTGCGATGGCTCACCATGACAAGGGCGAGCAGGGTCGCGTGCGTCGCACGCGAAGTAGCGCGCTCCGCCTGGGTCATATCAATGGCCTGCGACCCGGACCGGCTCCGCGTCACGCGGCAGGCTGCGTAGAAAAGCAATGATTTGCCATCGTTCCGGCTCAGGCAGCGTACTCCACGAGGGCATGCCTTTCGCTAGGCTGCCGTTGCGCAGCAGCCACGCCAATTCACCGTCCGTCGCTCGGGCTACGCGTTCGCTGCGCAGATCAGGATGCCCGTGCCTCCCGTGCGCATCGCTGCCGTGACACTGGGCGCAGTGTTCGGAAAACAGAAACTTGCCCGCGGCGATAGCTTGCGGCTGATTATCGTAGGGATCGACGAGGTGCCGTTCTATTGCGGGGACCCTTTGTAGCCATGAGCCGTCGGCGGCCAAAACTGCAGCGGCAGAAGCCAGAAGCAGGGCAAGCACGAAACACACATTCTCTGGCTTTTTCATCGCGCCTTCTTGCTGCGGAATAGGTCGCGGAATTGCTGAACCTCATAAGAGGCCGTGACGCGCCACAGAATGCCTGCGCTGTTGCTGCTCAGCCCGAATTGCGGTGAGAAGCCGAGAGTCGGCCCGTGTGGCAGGTTGAAGAACATCGTTGGTCCGGCGCAGTGCGATGTATGGTGCAGACCGAAGTCATGTACCGTCGCCAGCCCGCCATATAGTTCGGCGCCGGCACTGAAGTTCTGCCTGCAGAAGGTGCACTCGCGACTGCCTCCGGTGAACGCCAACGGCCGGCTTGCACCGAGCGCATAGCCGAACTCCCACGCGCCGCCCATCATGTTCTTTTCCATGATCCAGTTTTCCGAAACGTCCCAGCCTTTCGGCTCGCTTGAAAGAATCAGTTTTCCCTCTATCGTCCGCGAAATGTCGCCGCGGCTGTCGGCATTCCGTTCTTGAAAATCAGCAATGCTGTCGTGTCCGGTCACTTCGAGAACACTCTTGTCCGCTCCATTCACGTCTTCATACTCCAGGTAAAGAACGGGGTTGATCCAACGCTCGGTCGGCAGCACGCGAAAGCGGTTCTCCCAGCGAAACCCGGTGAAGATGGCCGAATCCTTCGCCGTCGCTTGGCCTTGCAGGTAGAGCTCGGTCGTCCACCATGCTTTGGCGCCGTACTCCAGTTCCAGGGTTGAGTTGTAGAACGCGTTTGAATCTTTCGGAGACCCGGTCAGGCCTCTCTGCGCGATTTCGAGGTTGCCCGGCTCTTCCAGTACCTGTGAGTAAGTCACGAAATAGGGTGGTTCCTGCGCGCGGGCGGCGGTGCTTGCGGCAGTGGGAGGAAGAAGAGCGGAAAACAGAGGCAGCGCCGAACTGAGAAGGGCAGTCCTGTGCCAGGAATGATTGCGAGAATTAGAAAAGCGATGAGGCAGGGAGTGCAGCGTTCCCAGCGGCGCAGCAATACGAAAAGCAGGTGCGGTGAACAAGCCATCAATCTCCTCTCAGGGATGGAATGGTGGCCGACGTTTCCGCTAGGCTAGGAAAGCCGTCAGCTCACTAGTTGCCGGTTGTGCGGCCCTGATGATGCTTCGCCAAAAGACCTTCACCAGGGCCGCCGCTTGTTTGCCTACCCGCCCCTGCACGAGCGGCGAGAGCAGCGGGAATTCCGGGCAGTAATCCTAGCCCAAAATAGAGAAACACTAATTACGACCAATTTGGTCCTATATCACATTAGCAGAGCGCCCAAGCCTCCGCAATCATGTCGATTCCACGTTGTGAACCGGCTTCTCCGCTGCGCCATCCCGGTCCAAGCCCGAAAATCGTGGCGGTGCAATAATGGAGCCAACGCCACCAGAGATGTGAAAGTGTGGCGCGAGTCAGATGAATCTGCCTAACTCCATCACGATGACGCGGATCATCATGATCCCGCTCTTTTTGTGGATACTCTCATCCCACTTTCCCGGGCGGGGGCTGAGCGGCGAGCAGGAGATTCTGGCTTCGATCCTCTTCGTGTTGGCGTCGATTACCGACGGCCTTGATGGATACCTGGCGCGTAAGCGCGGGCAGATCACGACCATCGGCATGTTGCTCGATCCGCTGGCCGACAAGATTATGGTCACGGCCGCGTTCATCGCCCTCGTTGCCTACAATCCCGAAGTCGTGAAGGTGTGGATCGTGGTCGTGATCATCGGCCGCGAATTCCTTATCTCCGGGCTGCGCTCGATCGCATCTTCGGAAGGGTTCACCATCACCGCAAGCGAGCTTGGCAAGCTGAAGACCGTAGTACAGATCGTTTCGGTGGTCTCCGCCATCCTTGCACACCGCTGGGATCAGTGGGTGATCGGCGTGGTGGTGATTCCGGTCAAGTGGTACGCGATCGCCGCAATTTACTTTACCGTGGTGGTTTCCACGATTTCCGCGATTGATTATTTCATCGGCTTCTGGAAACAAATCGATCACGCGTCCGAGGACCGGCGCAAAGCCGCAGTGCTTTCGCGCGGCAAGAGCGTCCGAATCTCGTAGAAGCAGGGAATAGCCAATTGGGAGTAGCCAGTAGGAGAAGCTCTCGGCTGTGCGAAGCCCCCAACGGTTCCTCAATGTCCAAATAAGATCTGAAATCTGAGGTGTGACTCTCCGTCAAAGGGTCTTTCTATTCCCTACTGGCTACTCCCTGTCTTATTGCCCAATTTCATAACGCACCACGGCCAGAGCTGTTTGATACGAATATTGCGCATTCGTGTGGGCGATCTCCGCCTCAGTCTGGTTGAGCTGCGCCTGCGTGATGTCGACAATGCCGCTCAGTCCGATCTTGTATCGCGCCGAAGCCAAATCGAGGGCGAAGTTCGCCTGGTCGAGTAACTGCTGCGTTACTGCGATCCGCTGATAAGCCGTTTGTGCGTTCAGCACGGCCGTGCGCACGTCGCGTGCGATCACGTCGCGTAGGTTGCGCACGTCCTCCTGCGCTGCCTGTGCGCGCAGCTTGGCTTCTTTCTCCTCCGCGTTGTAGAGGAAGCCGTTGAACACGGGAATGCTGATGATGGCGCCTGCGGTGCCATACCAAGATGAAAGGATCTGGTCGGCGCGCACTGGCGTTCCTCCCACCGCGCCCATTGCCGAAAGTGTCGGCATCCAAAGATCGCGCTCGGCTGTGCTGTACTGGCGGGCCGCGATGTATTTGTCGTTGAGCGATGCCAGATCGGGACGCGCGGTGAATGCAGCTTTCACCATCGCTTCCGGGTCGTCGGGCGCTGGCGGCGGCGCCCCGCCCGTTTCATCCACCAGCGTGTACTGCTCGTCCTGGTCGGAGCCGAGCACGTTGTTGAGCACGGCCATTGCCGATTGCACGTTGTTCTGCGCGTCAAGCAACAGCAGCTTGGCCTGCGAAATTTGTACGTTGGCAAAGCTAAGGTCGAGATCAGAGCGGATCTTCGCCTTGGTGAGAGCGCCAACCTGGTCCACGGTCGCCTGGCGTTGCGACACCGTCTGTTGTGCAACTTTGAGCACTGCCTGTGCAGTGAGCGCCTGATAAAAGGCCTGGTCGACCGTCAGCGTGATGTCGAGTTCCGTGGCCCGCTCGCTTTCCAGTTGCGCCTTTGCATTCGATTGCGCGCTGAGAACCAGATGATGCGTGCGCCCGAAATCCGTGATGAGCTGGCTTACCACAAGGCCGCCGGCGGCACGATTGTAAATTGACGGGTTGGACAATGCGCCGGCGGTGATGCGGCTGCCATCGTGTGCATCGACAGCGGTCAGAGCGCCTTCGGCCGTAGGCATTTCCATTGAGCGCACTTGCCGCGTGACCTGTGCCTGCACCAGCGCCAGCAGCCGCGCAATGCTGATGTTGGGATTGTGCTGGATGGCCATTTGCTCGGCCTGCGCAATGGTCAGTTCCGACCCAGACGGCGCTTTTGCGGCCGGTGCAGTTGTTTGTGGAGTTGCAGTCTGCGGCTGCTCCTGCATTGCGGGAGCTTGCCCCAGGACGGCAATCAGTTGCTCAGACGGCGCGTCGGGCAGTGTCTTTTGGGGCGACTGCGCACCGGCCGCCGGCGCAAGAAGAACGGCAGCAAAAACGGCGGCGCCGGCGACTTTGAGTTGTGCAATCAATGGCTGCTTACTCATGGTCAGTTCCCTCCGCCGCTGCGGGCTTCGGCTCGCTCCGGCCATGGATAAGGAGATACACAGCTGGAACCAGGAAGACCGTGACCACCACCGACAGCGCCAGCCCGCCGATGATGGCGCGTGCCAGCGGCGCATACTGTTCGCTGCCCGCTTCCAGGCCCAACGCCAGCGGAATCATACCGAGCAGCGTGGCTACCGACGTCATCAGGATGGGCCGCAGTCGAACTCGGCATGCCGTCACCGTGGCTTCCAGCAGCGTCTCGCCCTCTTTGTGCAAAATGCCAGCAAACTCGACGATCAGGATGCTGTTCGAAACCACGATGCCGGCCATCATGATCACGCCCATCAGCGACATGATGTTGAGTGTGCTTCCGGTCATCACCAGGATGAGCACCACGCCCACCAGTCCGGGTGGAATGGCCATGAGAATGATGAAGGGATCGAGAAATGAGGCGAACTGTGCCATCAGGATGAGATAGACCAGCGCGATGGCGATAATAAGCCCGATGCCGAAATCGTGAAATGCCTCGTTCATGTTCATCACCGCACCGTGCACGGTCAGCACAGTGTCGCGATCATGCGGCGTTGAGGTGACCAGGCGATTGATGCGCGCGCCGACAGCCTGCAGCGCCTCGGTACGTGTAGCGACGTAGATGTCGATCACAGGCCGGATCTGGTAATGGTCGACCTCGGTCGGCGTGTTGATCTGCTGGATGTCGGCGACCTGTCCGAGCGGCACGTAGCCCGAACGGTGGTCGCCGGTGAACATGGCCGGCGAAACCGGATCGGCCTCCCGGCCCTCCTCGCTCGGACTGTAGCCGGCAGGCCGCTCGCCGCGCAGGGGAATGTTGCGGAAATCCTGCATTGACATGTTGTCGATCCAGCGGTCTGCATACTGTACCGTCACCATGTAGTTGTTGCCGGTTTTGGGATCGATCCAATAACTGGGCGCAACCTGCCCGTCCGACGTCATCGCCGTAATTACATCGTCAACGACATCCTTTGCAGAGAGTCCGATCAGGCTTGCGCGCTCGCGGTCGATGTTCAGCTTGAGGCCCGGGTAGTTGATGTTCTGCGGGATGTAGACGCTGGCCACGTTGGGAATGGTGCGAATTTTGGCAGCGAGCTGCTGTGCCAGGGCATAAGCGCCATCGATGTCCTGGGAGCCGACCTGGATATCGATGGGCGCAGGCAAACCCTGGTTGATCACTCCGTCGATCAGGCCGCCGGCCTGAAAGTAAGTGGTGAGCTCGGGCATCTCGCGCGAAAGCTTGGCCTGCACGCGGCGCATGTACTCATAGCTGCCAATGCTGTGGTCCTCTTTCAGGCTCGTCTGCACGAACGCTGTGTCCATCGAAGCATTGGTCGTATAAATCGCCGAGAGATCGGGATATACGCCGATGTTGGACACGATCATGTCCAGGTCCTTCGGCTTCACCACGCTGCGGATCACCTGCTCAACTCTTGCGATGTAATCATTACTGACTTCAATGCGCGAGCCGCTGGGCATGTGCACGTCGATGATGAACTGCCCCGGATCGGTGCGCGGAAAATAGGCGCGGCCCAGAAATGGAAAGGTAATGACCGTCAGGATCGCCATGCCTGCGAAGATCACAGCCGTCGTCAGACCCGGCCTGCGCAGCACTCTGTAGGCGAGCTTTTCGTAGCGCTCGACAAGCTGGTAGAAGCGGCGATTGAAGCCGATCAGGAATCGCTTGAAGAACATCGGCTTGCGTCCCACGACAGCGTCGTGCTCACCTTCGTGCTCCTCGCCCAGCAAGTCGAGGCTGATGAACTTTGCGCAAAAGAGCGGCACCACTGTCATGGCGAAGAAATACGAAGCGAAAATCGACAGCGCCACGCCCAGAGCCAGCGGCGTAAAGAGGTATTTGCTCACGCCATTGAACGACGTGACAGGGAAGAACACGATCGCCGTGGTGAACGTCGCTGCCAGCACCGCCATCGACACCTCGGTTCCCCCTTCGTCCGAGGCAACCTGCGGAGCTTTGCCCATCTCCATGTGGCGGAAGATGTTCTCGAGTACGATAACGCCATTGTCGATCAGGCGCGAAAACACCAGCGCCAGCCCGCCCAGGAGCATAGTGTTGATTGATCCGCCCATCCAGTTGACGATTAGCAGACATACCAACATAGAGAGCGGAACCGCGAGCAAGACCGCGATGGTGGCGCGCGGGCTGCCCAGAAACACCAGGATCATCACTCCGGTCATCAAGAGTCCAATTGCAGCCTCTCGCGAGACGTTGGCAATGGCCAACTTCACGAAGACCGACTGATCGAAGACCACTGCGGTCTTGAGTTGCGCCGGGATATCGACCAGGTTCTTGATGGCCGCCTTGATGCCTTTCACGATGGTGATGGTGTTGCTGCCGCCGCCCTGCTTGAAGATGGGCACGTAAACAGATTTCTGGCCGTCGATGCGGACGATGTTGTATTGCAGCGCTCCCGCGTCGACCGCCTTGCCCACGTCAGCCACCAGCACAGACGAGTTGCCGACCGACTTGAGCGGCATTTCATTCATGGCATTTGCGTCAGGGAACTGGCTGTTGGCGTAAATGTTGAAGTCTTTGCTGCCGATGCGCACATCGCCGGCCGGAAGGATGAGGTTCGAGTTGTTGACCGCCGTCACAACGTCGTTGAGGCTCAGGTTGCGTGCTTCCAGTTTGAGGGGGTCGACGTAGATCTGGATCTGGCGGTAGGTTCCTCCGTAGGGTTGGGGCACCGAGGCGCCTTGCACGTTCGAAATCTGGTTGCGCACCTGGTACTGCGCCAGGTCCTTCAATCGCGTCTCGTTCAGCCCTTCGCCCTTCAACGTCACTAGGCACACGGGCTGTGTGGAAGCGGTCATGCCCAGCACCACCGGAGGCAGCGTCCCCGGAGGCAGGCGGCGCAGGTCGGCCATGGCCAGGTTGGCCACGTTGCTCAGTGCTGCGTCTGCGTTGGTGCCGGGCTTGAAGTAGATCTTGATGATGCTTACACCTGTCAACGAGCGCGACTCGCTGTGGTCAACATTCGCGGCCAAGGTAAAGAATCGCTCGAATGTGTCCGTGATGTCGGCTTCGATCTGTTCGGGCGGCATGCCGTTGTAAAACGTCGCAACTACCACCACCGGCATGTCGATCTCAGGGAAAAGATCGACGGGCATGGTGATCATGGTCACCGTACCGATGAGCGCGATGACCAGGCAGATCATGAGAATGAAGAAGGGATACCGGAGAGCAAACTTGGGCATTATTGATTCCCTCCGTTGGCGTCGGCCTTCAGGTCGATTGTGCCGCCCGTCTCATGCACGGTCTCGGAGGCAGGCTCGGTGGTCACCAGCGGGCTCACTTCTTCGTTCTCCTGGTATTTTTCCTGCCCGCCGAGAATGACGCGGTCGCCAGGGTTCATCCCCTGGTCGATCTCGGCCAGCTTCGATCCCTCAAGCCCGACCTGAACGCGGCGAATGTGGACGTGATTGTTTGCGCCGAGCACGTAGACCGTCCTCTGCTGTTGCGCATTGATCACTAGTGCATCCACGGGAATGGTCACCACGTTGTGGCCGCTCGCCAGTTGCAGGGCCGTATTGGCGTACATGCCGGGAGCGATCGAGAGATTTTTGTTGTCTACATCCACTTCCGTTTCCATGGTGCGCGTCTCGAAGTTCACGCTTCGCGTAAATCGCACGATCTTGCCGGTGAAGGTCCGATTGATGGCATCCACCCGAACCTGCAATTGGTCGCCCTCGTGAACGTAGCGGATATCATCTTCCGGCACTGGGATGCGAAGGCGCAGCAGACTGCTCTGCGAGATGCGGACGATGGGAAGCGTCTGGTCGTTGGAGTTGGTGCCGCCTTGAATCAATGCGCCCGTGTCTGCATAACGCCAGATTACGACGCCGGCAATGGGCGCGGTGACGGTGGTGTAGTTCTTGAGCGCCTGCACCCGCTCATTTTCGGCTCGCGCAGCCTCGGCGTGTTGCTGTGCAGCGGCCAGCGCAGACTTGGCCGCGTCCACCTGCGCTTGCGAATTCAGATCCTTGGCATTCGAATCGTCCAGCTCCTGTTGCGCAATCAGGCCGGGCCGGGTTGCTGCAGCCTGCTGCAAACGCTCCGACTCCGCATGCAAGGCGTAGTTCAAGGCCTCGGCGCTTTTCACTTCATGCTGCGCACGTGTGATCTCCTCCTGGCTTTGCTTGAGCTGAAACACTGTCTGCTGCAACTGTGCCTGCAGCTCCGGGACCTCGAGGATTGCAATCGTTTCACCCTGTCGCACAAAATCGCCGATATCGACATTGATTTTCTTCATGTACCCGCTCACTTTGGGGTGAACATCAACCACCTGATAGGGCTGAAACTGGCCGGCCAGCGTAAGAATCTGGGAGATATCGCCGCGTTGCGCGACGGCGACACGCGCCGACGGGACCGTGGCGGCTTTAGCCTCTGAAGTGGAGTTGCCGTCATGGCAGGAGGCGATCCCCAGCGCCGCGATGAAGGCCACGCCGGCAGCCGAGGCGGAAAACAATCGCTTATTCATATCGAACTTGCTCCTGGTCCAGGATGCCGCTTTCCTGCGCGGTGCCTGGAATGAAATGAAAATGAATTCGATGAAACCCGGGGGATAACCAATTGGATGCCACCCTGAAAAGGCTGGTTAACCGTGCGGTTATCTCCGGAACTTACACCCACGTGGAAGCCTGGCCAGTGAATCTTCCACGCCCACATCACACGCCAGACCGTCAGAATCGCGTATTTGTTTGCGCTTCGTGCAAAAAGATCGGTTGTCAGAAACAACGCGCGCTCGAAGCAACAGCAAACCCGAAGCCGTCACTGCGCGAAAACTGCTTGCAATGTTTTCAGGCAGGACGGAAACGCAATGAAGACAGAAAGGCGTATACGCTAGGAAACCGGAGGTGGGCGGAAGAAAATCGGAGGCGAAATGCAGGTCGCAAAGAAGAATAGATGGTTTCGCTGGATCTCCCCGAGCGCGGAGATCTTGATCCGCAGCAGCGATGCCACCGTGCTCACGGGAAAAGTAGGAACTTCGACTCTGGGATATGCAGGATCGGGCGTCGGGACGCCGTGATCGACCAACTCCGGCGAGCCCACGGGCAATGCCTTTGCGGCGCTGATATCTCTTCCTGGACCAACCAGAGGCCCGTACCACGCCGTCTTCGCTTCGAGTGCAAAGAGGATTGCCAGCAAGCAGAGGCCAATCGCGAGGGGTGTACGCCGCAGGAGTGGGGAATCGGCGAACCATCCTGACATACCTGCAGTTTATCATACGCCGCGCCGGCAGTGCCTCGCCGCGGTGACTGCGATCTGGTCAGTCCGCCGCTGCGACGGTACTCGAGATCGAAGCCGCAACCATATCGCGAATCGAATCAATCACCAGATCGGGCTCGTCGAGATGAATCCAGTGTTCGCTCTTGCTGGCGATGACCTGCCGGATGTTGTCGCCGATGCGCTCCAATTGCTCCTGCGAGAGCGGCTCGGCATTACCCGGCGTCAGGACAGTGATGGGAGTATCGGCGATCGGCTCAGCCGCATCCATCTCTCTCACGGTCTCCGGAATCGACTGAATGTGGCAGCGTACGCCGGCAAAGAATCCCGGCCGCGACCAGTGCGCCGCGACAGCAGGCCAAACCTCCCGCGGCATCTTTTGCACTTCGGTCTTGACCCGATCCAGAACGTGGCGAGAATGGGCGCCGGCGGCGCCGGCAATCTGATGAGATAGTTTTGCCGCGCGGCAAAACAGCAAAGAGACCAGCAGACGTGCCAGGCCGCAATGTGTCACCGGCATCGCGAAACGGATGAGCTTCCGCCCGAGATCGAGTTGCGATTGCTTGGATGGGTCGAGCGGCGGCCATTCTTCGCAGCGCATGGGATCAATGAGAACGATGCCGGCCACGTCGTTGGGGAAGAGCAGGGCAAAGCGGCGCATCACCAGTCCGCCGAAAGAGTGTCCAACCAGAACGTACGGTGGGCTGACGCCGGCGAGTTGCAAAGCCTCGCGCAGCTCTGTCGCGATGTTGTTTGGTGTGCGCGGAGTTCGGCTCGGTCCGCTCCATCCCAGTCCGGCGCGATCGTACGAGACCGTGCTGTTGAACTGCGCGATGGAATCTTGAATATACCGCCAGTTCAGGTGAGTCGCACCGATTCCCGCTTCAAATAGAACGACCGGTTCTCCCTCGCCGCGCTCGAAGAAGTAGAGATTGTGCCGGCCGATACGGACCCAGCGCCCCTCAGTGTACCGGCGCCGATCGCGACGGCTGCCAATCCATTGATACACGAAGCCGGTGGCAACAAGAACCATAGCGAACGAGACAAAGTAAAGGGCGATAACCATGGATCTCCTAGAATCGCGCGAGCTGAGCCGAACTGAAGTCGTTGTTCGTGAGATGTGCCTTCACAGTGCCGCGATCGAAGATCAGAAGCGTCGAGCCGGAACGCCCGCGGATCTTCCCCTCGATTTGGTGCGCCGACCACACTCCTTCATCATGGCGGATGCCGTAGTACGTGAATTCCTTCACCGCCCCGGTTTCCTTCACTGTCTTCTCCACGTAGACCGGAAATGCGATGGTGGGATCGAACCAGGTCTTCACTTCACTGTAATCGGTTTTGTCCGCCGAGCCGGGTGTGCTCTTTACGACCTCACAATCGCGTGCGCCGAACTTTAGCTTGCCATCTGCGGTTTGCCCTTGCCAGAAATATTGCTGCTCGAGAAAGTCCTCGTAGTTGAAGCCGGGTCCGAGCGCATTCGTGTTCCACTTATCAAACGGTACGATGTGCGGCGCCGCATCGCCCGGTTCGGCAAGGCGAATTGTGTCGTCGCCGCCGGGGCGCATCTCAAGAAGAATATGCTCCCGCAGATCGCGCTGTGTATTCGGCGGCTGGCCCAGATCGACCCGGATGCGCAAGATGCCTGGGAACCAGTGCGCCTTGATGGTCATGGGATAACTGATCCGCGCTCCGCTCTCTTGCACCGCGACCAGGTGCCCGGTGGCGCGTAGATCGGCGGTTTCAATCCGCTGGCGCGCAGCGGCAACCAGGTCGTGGACTGAAGCGGTCTGCGCCCAGAGCGCGGGGACGACTGCCGCCAGCCATACTACCCGCAGCGCCTTCATGCCTCAATCCTTCCATCGCGGATGCGGATATGGCGCGGGGCCGAGCAGGCGATCCCCTGTTCGTGGGTCACAATCACCAGCGTCATGCCGCGCTGCAGCCTAACGTTGCACAGCAATTCCATGATGTGCGCCGAATTCATGCTGTCGAGATTGCCCGTGGGCTCGTCAGCTAGCAGGATGGTGGGATCGTTGGCCAGCGCGCGCGCAATGGCCACGCGTTGCCGCTCTCCGGCTGAGAGCTCGTTTGGATAATGGCGCATGCGGTCCTTCAGGCCCATCTCCTCAAGCAACGCGGCAGCGCGCTCGGCGCGGTGATTCGCGCGGCTGTTCATGGCCAGCATCGCCACCTGGACATTCTCAACGGCGCGAAGCGTGGGCAGCAGGTGAAACGCCTGAAAGATGAATCCGACCTGGCGCGAGCGATAACCATCGAGATTGACAGCCGTTCCCAGCGGTGAGCCTCGAAACAGAACTTCACCGCTGGTGGGAGTATCGAGCCCGCCCAGCAGATGAAGAAGCGTGGACTTTCCGCTGCCGCTTGGTCCGCTGATCGCGACATACTCCCCGGCATCGATCGTCACGTCCACGCCGCGCAGTGCTTGCACGCGCTCATTGTCGTAGGTCTTCACCAGGCTGCGCGCATCCAGAAGAGGGTTACTCATAACGCAACGCCTCCACGGGTGAAAGCCGCGCGCCGCGCCATGCCGGGTAAGCTCCGGCCAGTAGCCCTGAAGCGATGGCGATGATCATGGATTCCACCAGGTGCAGCGGCGAAACTGAAGGTGACACCACACTCGCGGTTTGGGGCAGGTTCGACAACAGGCGCAGCATGCCAAGTCCCGTGACAATGCCAAGAAGCCCCCCGGCAACTCCCAGCGCTGTTGCTTCGGTCAGAATAAGCAAGATAACGTGCCGTCCCTTCCAGCCCAGCGCGCGCAGAATTCCGATCTCCCGCGTACGCTCGAAGACTGACATTGCCATGGTGTTGGCGATGCCCAGGATACCAATCAGAAGCGCGATTGACGATGTGCCCCACGCCACGGAATGCGCCAGCTCCACAAGCTGATTGTTCGCTGCGCGGTCGGCAGCGGGATCGGCGTGGATGCCCGGCACTGCCGCTTCGATTTCGGTTTGGGCGCGCTTCACGTAGTGGTCGTAAGATTCGCCGGCAGGCGCGGGCCTCAGGCGCACATGGAAGGCCGTCACCTTTCCTTGCATGCTTGAGATCTGCTGCATCTGGTCAAGCGCCATGATCACCGCGCCTTCTTCCAACGCAGTGCCCCCGTGAAAAATGCCCACTACCGTGAAATCCTTGCCCTGAATGGGAAGGATGTCGCCGGTTCTTTTCTTCAAATCATCGGCGAGATAACGGCCCAGCATCACTTCCGGCTGGCCGTCGTGGAACCTCCGCCCTGAGAGCATCGTGAGCGAATCGAGTTCGTAGGAATCGGCGCGCCATCCGTACACGAGAGCGTTGACATCCGGGGTGAGATCGATGAGGTTGAAGATCATCGGCATCGCGCGCGCGACCACCGGGACGGCTCGAATTTTTGGGCCCAACGACTCATCGAGCGACGTGTTGATGAAGTTTTTTTCTACAACAGCGATGTCGGTGCCGGCGACTGTGTAGAGGCGCATCCATTCATCCTCGAAGGCGCGCGAAAACCCCACCAGCGCGACAAATGCGCCGATACCCATCGTGATTCCGAAGAGGGTTAGCAGCGTTCTAAGGCGACGGCGCCAGAGATTTTTCCAGGCGAATCCCGTAAAGGAAAGTTGGGAGGCCATGATCCAAAAAAAGGTCCTCGTCGGCTATTTTTCAGGGAGGGGCCTTGTGCGCAAGTGTACCGGGTGGCGCCATTTCTGTCCATTCAGGATATTCGAGCGGCATCGAATGAGGTACTGCTGCATGTTTGCGCCCGGTCTGCGCCTGCGATACCCATTGCTGGCTCGATTGCCTGCACAGTCTGCCATGCGGAAAAGTGCTTCGCGTTCCCAACGGTCCTGCGCATCACCGGCACAACCAGGGGCGATACGCTTTCACCGCGCGGAAGGGAATTGTCTCAGGCACGGAGTTGATGCTTCCGCATCCAGCGCCGGCATCCGTTCCGCGCAGAGAAGATCGCGTCCCGCCGTCGCAATGCGCAAAACTTCCCTAGTTACGGCTCCGCGTAAAGACTTCTGCGCAGACACGCCGCAACGCGGCGACCACGAACGCGCCTCGAATGCCGCTACTCTTTTTCCGATACCGCCGTCGCCCTGCAGCCTTCAGGCTTCAGGCGACCGCGACCCACCCCTGGTGCCTTTCCGCGCGGTGTAGCACGACCGGCAAAATACCGGCCGATCCCCTCGCGGCTCGAAAGGAACGGTGGTCGGCTGGCCACAACCCGAACAAATCACAGGTGTTCCCTGTGAAGGAGCCGAACGGTAGCCGGAATCTCCCTGTGCGTTTTTCTTTGCTTGGCGGCAAGGTCTGCATCGCTTCGGGATCGAGTAACCGCGTTCTTGAAAAAACGCTTGATCGGCAGCACTGAAGATAAATTCCTGCCCACAGTCGCTGCAAGTAATTTGCATGTCTCCGGCCATAGGTCTCCTTGTTGAGGAATTGTACAGCCCATTTGCCCTTTTCCGGCAAGGATTCTTTTAAGAAAGAAAAGCTTACCGTGAAATCTTGATGTCCTTTCCCGGCTTCCTGCCCGGCTGCCGCTGTATAGTTCACTGCAACGGGGCGAAACGCCGGTTTGTACAACTTTTCGGCATTTGCGGCAGCATGAACAAAGCACCCAATCCGGAATACGAGGCCGAGTGCATTCGTCGCATTCTGGCAGGGGAAAAACAGTTGTTTCATGAGCTGATCCGCCCTTGTGAGCGAAGCATTTACTTCCTGCTGTTCTCGCTTTTGCGCAATGAAGCCGATGCCGAAGACGCGGCCCAGGAAGCTGTGCTCAAGGTCTATCGCAACCTTCACCTGTTCCGAGGGGAGTCGCAGTTCCGCACCTGGGTGCTCTCCATCGCCAGAAACGAAGGCTTGGGCCGCCTGCGCAGGGCAGAGAACCGCCGCGAGGACTCGCTGGACGCCCTCATGGACGATCAGGCCGGAGACTTCACGCCGGCCATCCTGACAAGTTGGCGCGAGGTGCCGGCTGAGGCTCTGGAGCGCAAGGAACTCGGAATGGTGCTGCGCCAGGCCATCGACGGCCTGCCCGCGATTTACCGTAACGTCGTGCTTTTGAGGGACATCGAAGAGATGGATGCACGCGAAACCGCCGCCGTACTGGGAATTGCCGAGGGAGCCGTGAAGGTTCGGCTGCACCGGGCGCGCGCCCTGTTGCAGCGCAGCCTGGCTCCGAAACTGAAAGGGTTTGTCCCCAAACGGGCAGGCAAGCTGTTTGGGTGGGCCAGATGAGGATCGACTGCAAGCACGTGTGGGAACACATCTCCGCCTACATCGATGGCGAGGTGAACGTGGTTCTGCGCGCCGAAATCGACAAGCATCTGGAGACCTGCGAAATCTGCTCGGCCGTGCTGGATTCGACGCGCAATGTGGTCGTTTTGGTAGCCGACGACCGCATCTTTGAGCTGCCCGCCGGCTTCAGCCACCGGCTGCATGAAAGGCTGGAACGGGAATTGGAAGCTTCAGGGCCTTAGAAGCTTCCACTGGCTCTGCCCGCCGTGCGGCTATTGCCGGCTTGTTTGCGCAGCGCCGGGAGCGAATGGGTTGCGATTTACGATGGGATGCGCCCAAAGTTCAACGCCGACGAGCAGCAGGGTCAAGATCGCGATCGCCACTTGCGCCCTTTCGGAGCGCCGCTGCTTCTTCGTGATTTCGCGCTGCCGCCATTGCGATTCCGGTCGTGAGCGCAGATGCAGTATCCATGCCAGCACAGCGAGATTCACCACCGAACCAACTACGGCCAGCGTAAGCATGGGAATACGGATGGCATCGCGGTGGAAGGAGAGTATCGGGATGGCGATGCCGCCGGCGAAAAGCGCGGCAAGTCCAATACCGAGGCGAATGCCGTTGATGGTCAGCACCGCCGTGCAAAAGCTCTGCAACAGCGCCATTGCCACGCTCGCGCCCGACAAGACGCTTAATCCTTTTGTGTTTTCCAAATGGCCTCCGCGGCAGGAAAGTTCCAGGCAGGGGTTCCAACAGGGTAGCGCAACAGCCACATGGACGCCAATGCGAAATTTCAGGATTTTCCGGTCCCGGAACGGCCGCATCCCGCAACAAAAATTCATTTGCCAGCAGCGCAATTCTCTGTAACCATTTCGTGGGCCCTTCACTCCAAGGTTGCGTACCACTCATCCTGCGGGACGGACCCAAACCGCTCCTGCCTCGCCACACAACTCGCGGACACCCTCCGCCCAAATCCCCAAGTGAGGTCCAATCATTATGAAGAACCAGTTGAATGCACTGCTCTTGTCGGCTGCATTGGCCGGGCTCACCGGTGGAACCACCGTTGCGGTCCATGCCCAGACTACGAATGGTGCCACCACCGTAAAGGCGATGAAAGCCGGCCTTCGCTACAACACCAACGCTGACACCCCAAAGCACTCCTGTAAAGGCAAGAACGACTGCAAAGGACAGGGCGGCTGCAAGAGCAGCGACAACGGATGCAAAGGCAAGAACAGCTGCAAGGGCAAGGGCGGCTGCGCTACCGATGGCTCTCCGATGCCTGACTAACAACGTCGTGTTCCGGGGATCGGCGGCCGGGCGCGAACGAAACACCTTCCGGCCCGCTGATCCCAGAACATTAATCCCTGATCCCTGACCACCAACCACTGATCCCTGATCACTTCTAATGCGCAATCGCTTCAATGCGTTTCAAAACCACGGCGTCGGCATAGGCCTGCGCATTCCGCACTACGACCACATCTTTTCCCGCAAACCCGTCGTCGACTGGTTTGAGATCATCTCAGAGAATTTCATGATCGATGCCGGGCGTCCCCTGGCTATGCTCGACCGGATTCTCCAACAGTATCGCGTGGTTCAGCACGGCGTATCGATGTATTTCGGCTCGGTCACTGCGCCCGATCCCGAGCACCTGAAGCGCCTGAAAGAGCTGACTCGCCGCACCAAGACTCCGTGGCTCAGCGACCATCTCTGCTGGGGATCGGTCGACGGCACCTACACGCACGACCTGCTGCCGCTGCCCTACACCTGGGAAGCTGTGGAGCGCACCGTCGAGCGCGTGCGCATGGTGCAGGACTATGTCGAGATTCCTGTCGCTGTCGAAAACGTCAGCTCCTACGCGGCGTTTACCGGATCGCAGATGACCGAATGGGAGTTCCTGAATGAAGTGGTCGAGCGTGCGGACTGCGGCATTCTACTCGATGTCAACAACATCTATGTCTCCGCGATGAATCACGAGTTCAACCCGATGGACTATGTGAATGCCGTGCCTGCGCAGCGCGTGGCGCAGATTCATATCGCCGGCCATTCCAAGTACGAGAAATACATTCTTGACACGCACGACCATCCGGTCATTGATCCCGTGTGGCAGCTTTATGCGCGCGCCATCGAGCGCTGCGGACCCACACCGACGCTGCTCGAATGGGATGACCACATTCCGAGCTTTGAAGAAGTGCACGCTGAGGCGAAGAAGGCTGGGCGCTATCTGCACCGGCAAGTGGCCGAAGTGGCGGAGGCCGCACGATGAATTATCCTGCCGTGGAGCCTCCGAAGGATCTGGCTGCATTGCAGCGCGAGATGGCCGCGGCCGTCATGCAGCCGCTGACCGCCGATGAATCCATGCACCGGACCACCCGGGACGGCCGCTCGACGTCGGCTGTCGCGGAGTCGTTCATCGCGCCCAACAGCCGGCTCACGCCGTTCGAACGCCTCGAGATCTACAACCGTCAGTACTGGTTCCGTGTGCTGGGTTCTCTCGCCGAGGATTTTCCTGGCCTGCGCGCCGTGATCGGCGGCCGGCGCTTTGAAGCGCTCTCCATCGCCTACCTGACCGAACACCCCAG
>OKRB01000103.1:81765-124221 GCA_900290245.1 Candidatus Sulfuritelmatomonas gaucii
CCCCAGCCGCTCGTTCACTCTGCGCAATCTCGGTTCAAAACTGCCCGACTGGCTTGCTGCCCGCCCGGAACTGGCAGGGCGCCGCCACCACCTTGCCGTTGACATGGCTCGCATCGAATGGGCTTTCGTTGAGGCGTTTGATTCGGCCGACCGCGACCCGCTCACGCTGGACCAGATCACGACGCTCGATGGCAATTCCCGGCTCGGCCTGCAACCACATCTGCGTCTCGTCGCGCTTGAGTATCCGGCCGACGATCTCGTTCTCAGTCTGCACCAGCGGGAAAAGCGGCAGACCAGTGAAGCCGGGGTGGACCGCGACGACGGCGACGATGCGCCCGTCAGCCTGCCGCCTTTGCGCCGGCGGCCCACCTGGCTTGCCGCCCATCGCGTCGATCTCTCGGTTTACTACCGCCGCCTGGAAAGGGAAGAGTTCCAGATGCTCGCCGCGATTCGGGATGGGGCTCAGCTTGCCGCGGCCATTGAAGCTGGATTTGCAGGCTCGGGCATTGGCCAGTCCCGCCGCGCCGCGCACGTTCGCGAGTGGTTCGCCAACTGGGCCGAACTGGGCTGGATTTGCGCTCCCGATCTTGAATCTCTGCTATAAGAAACCGGACAGAAGCCTATGCAAACGCTGGTGAGATTTGTGCGCAATTGCTATGCGGGCGTCACTGCCTTTCTGAATCGCCTGCAAAGCCCGCTGCTGCTCGCCATTCGCCTCTACTGGGGATGGCAATTCGCGCAGGATGGCTGGGGCAAACTCACGCATTTGGCCCGCGTGACAAATTTCTTCGATTCGCTGAATCTTCCCGCTCCGGGCGCGACCGCAACGCTCGTGGCATCCGTTGAATTCTTCGGCGGCATCCTCCTTGTGCTCGGTCTCGCATCGCGGCTGATCTCGCTGGTTTTGTTCGTGAATATGACCATGGCTTATCTCAGCGTCCCCGACGATCGCGTGAATTTCTCGCACATGTTTTCCAATCCAAGCGATTTTTATAACGCCACTCCCTACACCTACTGGTTCACCGCGCTCCTGATTCTCATCCTCGGCCCTGGCCTGTTTTCGATCGACACTCTCATTCGTCGCCGATTTGCGCGGCCAGCACACGAAGTACGCTCCGCGGTATGATCGATGCAAACGATCTTTCATTAGGGCCTCGGGTTCATGCGCATCGTAACTGTGCTCATCTCGCTCGGCGTGGGAGGAGCAGAAAAGCAGGCGCTGGCTGTTGCGGAGCGCATGGCGAAACGCGGCCATGCGGGGAAAGTGCTTGTGCTCCGGCCGCTTCTGCCGGAAGAGTGGCGCACCACGCTTCCCACCGTTCATCTCGACATGCGCAAATCGCCGCTCAGTTTTCTTTTAAGCATCCTGCGTGCGCGCCGGTTTCTGCGCGATTTCAAGCCTGACGTCGTCCACAGCCACAGCTTCCACGCCAACATCTTTGCTCGCGTCCTCAAGATTGCGACTCCCTCCATTCGCGTTGTGTCCACTGTTCACAATGTCTATGAAGGCGGCTGGCTGCGCATGCTTGCCTACCGCGTCACAGATCCTTTGAGCCGGCGTACCGCCGCTGTGAGCCAGGCGGCATCCACGCGTTTTATTCAGCTCAAAGCAATTCCGGCACGCAAGAGCCTTGTTGTTCATAACGGAATCGACCTGACCGAGTTCACACCCGACGCTGACCGCCGCGCCGCCACGCGATCGGCGATGAACGCCGGCGCACGCTTCGTCTGGTTTACTGCGGGACGCCTCGTGCCGGCCAAGGATTTTCCCAATTTAATTGAGGCCTTCAGGCAGGTTCTGACGGAGTTCCCCGAAACAGAGTTGTGGATCGCCGGAGCGCCGCCGGATGCAAAAGTGATCCGCCACGACGACGGAAAAACCAGCTTCGTCTGGCTGACCGCGATAACGAGTAGGATGCGCGACCACGTTCGCTGGCTGGGCCTTCGCCGCGACGTGCCGGCGCTACTCGATGCAGCCGACGCATTCGTGCTGGGATCAGCGTGGGAAGGGATGCCGCTGGCCGTCGGAGAAGCCATGGCCATGGGAAAGCCGGTGGTGGCAACCGACGCCGGGGGCGTGCGCGAGTTCGTTGGAGACGCAGGCGCGCTGGTTGCGGCAAGGAATTCCCAGGCGCTCGCTGCAGCGATGCTCGCCATGATGCGCAGGAGCAGGGAAGAGCGGGCGCACCTTGGGCACGCGGCGCGGAATCGGATACAGGAGCAATTCAGCCTGGATGCAACCGTTGACGCGTGGGAGGAATTGTACAAACGGGTTGTAGCCAATAGCTAACCGGCATTTCTCAGAGGTCGTCGAAGGATCGTAGCGGTCTCGAGATTCGCTGTCCGGAAGGATACGAGTTTGCCGAACGAAACCTTTTTCAACGAAAAAGCCAAGGCCGCCTGTGAAACTGTAGAACTGTGAAACTGTGGACCGCGCTAAATCAATAACTTAGAGCAAAAACCTCACAGTTCTACAGTTTCACAGTGGGGTTTTTGGGGGCAGGGGAAGCGGCGCTTGCGTGAGTTTGCAGCGCCATTTGCTGCAGAGTTTTGGCAATGATGCGTGAGACGGAAGTCATGGTGCTTGCCAGTCCACATGTGAGCGCGGTAGTACGTATCGGTGGGTACGGGTACGGTGATGTTTTTCATTGGTTCCTCGCACGGTCTCTGACCGCATGAATTCGCCGGATGATTTCGTGATTCCCTGGTCTCAAAATCGAGACCAGGGGCACCCAGTTCGTACGAGCCTTAGCGGTCAGAGACCTTCCGGGTCCTAGGCTCATCTTGATTGTGCGGGAAACGGCGAAATAGTTCGCAAAGCTAAGTAGCTCAGATAGAGCGAGTCACGGGCAGACGGGCTTGACGCCACCATTTTCGACGGAAAATGAGAAAGCTAGCTAACGGCTATCAGGGAATCCCTGACGCCTGCCGACTACAAAAGAAGGGGCCGAAGCATGTTGCTCCGGCCCGCTGAAGTTGTCTCCCAAGAGACATCAAAATTGGAATGCTGCCTGGATAAAGATTCTCCGTGCCGCGGACGGGCTGCCAAAGATACTGCCGCCGGGTCCGCCTCCGCCTTGCAGGCTGATCGACCTTCCGAAGTTCTGCGAAGCGACGTTTCCAACCGGTGTTCCATAGTTGATGTCGTTAAAGAGATTCAAAGCCTGCGCGCTGAAGTTGAGCGAGTATTTGCGGCCGGTGCCGGCATTGCCTCCCATGGGGCCGCCACCGCGCATCCCGCCACCGCCGAACCCACCACCGCCGAAGCCGCCACCGCCGCGGCCGCCGCCTCCGCCACCGCCGCCAGGGCCGCCTCCACCCGGACCGCCAAAGCCGCCGCCACCGCGCTGCGGGCCGCCCGGTGATTCAACCTTGGGGCCGACGCCAAAAGAGCGGCTGACGCGCAGGTTGACGGCTACCGCCGCGGGGCCACTCCCGAAGTTGATCGGGATGATGCTTTCTCCCGTTCCCGGCGTGGTGTCGAAGCAGCCGTACGAGTTCTGGATATACCGCGTTTGTCCCGCTGTGCAGTCCGATGTTGCCGCGAACGCCGGCCGGTCGAGGTTGATCATGTCGTCGCCGGTCAGGTCATAGGGTGTGACCAGGTTGAAGGGCCGCCCCGACTGCGCCACGACGAACGGATTGAAGGAGATTCCCCACTTGGCCGTGTAGTTCCCCATCAGGAAGACCATGTTGCGGGAGACAAAGCTGGCGCGCCCGTAATCCTGGGTCAGGTTATAGGAATTCGATGCCGTTCCAGTGTCGGCATTGGCAAAGTTCAGGCTGTAGTAACCCATCAGGCTGAGGTTCGGCCTGAGGCGCGCGTTGAAGTTCACGATGAACTGGTTCTGCTTGAACACCGCTTCGGAGAAGTACTGATCGACAAGGCCGAGGTTCGGGTCAGGACGCGTGCCCGTCAGCGTCGTGCTGCCGTACTGGTAGGTTCCCGGAAGAAAAGCGTTGGCATCGCGCGTCACAAGCTGGTGCACGCCCAGCGTATGCAGGAAAGTGAGCGAGATGGTGGAAGTTTTCGTGACCTGGCGTTCCAGGCTGGCGCCGATCTGCTCGCTGGTGGCCGCGCGATACGCGGAGGAAAGAGTGTAAATCGAATTTGTCTTGGCCGTACCCACTCCGCAGTTCGCAGAGAACCAGCTTGCCGGTTCCGCCGTGGATGTGAAACAGGTGGGATTCGAGATCACGGTCTGCGTCTGGCTCTTGCCGTTGCCGCTGAACTGCTCCAGGTCCATCAGGTTTCCGGTGCCAAACCTGTCGAAGAAAAGCCCGAAGCCGCCGCGGAGAACGGTCTTGGATACGGTCCCCTTCTTATGCCCGTCAAGCGCGTACGCAAACGCGACGCGCGGGCCAAAATCGCTGTGATCTGCGGTGTGATTCTGCGTCTCCCAGCGCAGCCCGCCGGAGAGCGTCAGGTAGGGCCGGAACTTCCAGTCGTCCTGCACAAACAGCGCGGCGTCAAACACATTTGCCAACGACCCCAGAGGACCGGTCGTGTAGCTCAGCTTGTTGGGCAGGCAGCCCTCCTTCAGATTTGAGTCGGTCGCCTGTGCTGCCGTGCAATCGCTGTTAAACTGTGCGGATCCGAGCGCGACCTTCTTGTTCGATTCGTTCAGAACGAAGGCATAGGCATCGGCCGAGGGAAACGTGAATGATCCGTTGAAACCCGCGTCGGTCGACTCGGCGTCGCGGTTATCGCGGGCCCAAAGACCGAGTTTGATCGCCTGCGTGCCCTTGGTCATGGTCGTAATGTTCTGCAGCTCCAGATGATCGGAGTGGTCTTTCGAATTTTGGCCGCTGGAGCCTCCGTCTGAGAAAAGCTGCGGCACGCCGAAGCTGGGCGCCGTGCTTACAGGGTTGGTGGTGGTGACTCCGCGCCGGTACTGCAGGCGTGTTTCGTTTACCATTCTCTCGTTGATGATCTGGGAGTCCATCAACTGGAAGGCATTTTCATTGGTGTAGGAACTGGTGGCCAGCGAGGGCAGGGAAGTCGCGCCCCTCAGGATGCCGCTTTCGTTCTGACGGAAGAACTGATAGCGCAGCGTCAGCGTGTTCTTCTGGCCCAGTTGCAAATCGATACGCGGCGAGACCTCGAGATGAGTCTGTGGAGTGAAAAGCGAGCCGGTGAGGGGAGTTCCGCTGACGTAATACGAATTCGTCAGTGAATTCAGCAATACGGGGTTGGTGATGTCGTAGATATCGGCGTCCTGGTAGTTGCGTCCTTCCACGCTGAAAAAGTACGACGCCCACTTCGACATGGAGCCGCTCACGCTGCCGTTGTACTGGATCTTGTAGTAGGAGGGGATCACGCCGGTGAACGGGTTCTTCGTGTTGAAGGCATCGTCGTTGCCCATCATGAAGGCGCGCCCATGCAGCGTGTCCGTTCCCGGCTTGGTGAGGATCTCGATGCGTCCGTATCCGAGCTTGTCGAACTCCGCGGAAAACGGATTCTGATTGATGCGAATCTCGCGTATGGCGGATTTGGGAGGCAGTTGGCCGCCGGAGAATCCGTCGATATAGATCTGGCCGCCGTTCGGTCCCGCCGAAGGCCCGGCCAGAGCCGACAATTCGTTTGACAGCTCGTCAGGATCGTCGGAGAGCGCATCGAGGTCGCTGCCCTTCAGCACCAGGGCGCTGGCATTGGCGTCGGCCTCGGTGCTGACCGTCGGAGCTCCCTCGTCGGTGACCACCACCTGCTGCTCAGCCTGCTCAATCGCCATCTTGATGTCGACGTTTTTCGATTGGCCCGCGCTGAGCTGAATGGGCGAGGAAACAAATGGAGCGAAGCCGGCGAAGGTCGCCTGGATGACGTAACTGCCGGCGGCGAGGCCGTGTACCTGGTACGCGCCGGCGGCGTCGGCAGTGGCGTTGCCTGCGCTCTTGCCATCCGCTGTCGCAACGGTCACGATCGTGCCCGGAATGAGCGCGCCCGTGGGATCGGCAATGTGCCCGTGCAACGTGCCGGTTACCGCCGGCGCGGTCTGTGCCGCAACCGCGGCAGTGGCTGATGGCGCTTGGACGACCGCGGCCGGCTGTGTGCTCGATGCAGCAGTTCCCGCAGCTTGCGGGGCCTGCGCCTGCACCGCAACATTGGCCAGAACCATGGCAACTGAAAACAGGAAAATAATCCAACAACTTAATTTGCGATACACGATTTCCTCTTGATTCTCCTTACGAAAAATGAACATGAGATTACTGGCCGGTATCGGGCGAGCCCTGATCCAGGCTCCAGCTCGAAAGCAGGTCCTGCGCCTCCGGAGCCTCAAGCAATGGTTCGACCCCCGCGAGCAGCTTGATCGCGTTCAGGCCCGATGAGTCCTCCGTCGCTACGATCATCACCGCCTCGCCTTTCTTCAAAGCGGGGAGCTGAATAACTGGCGCGCGCTCCAGCACCGTCTCCAGATCCATCCTCCCGGATCCGCTGCCCGCCTGGCTGAAGCTGCGCTGGGCCCCACCGTTGCCTGTGCCATTCACACCGGCACCGGCACGAGCTCCCCCGCCGTTTGCACCCGCACGGCCGCCGGCGCCTCCCGCGTTCCCCTTCAGGCGCGCGGCAAGAAGTGTCGCCATGTTGTCATCAAGCCGCCGCAACTGCGAATCGGGCTCGATGTGGATGGTGACGGGCTTCTTGGTGGACAGGTCCTTCACGGTCACGCTTGAAGCCGAAGTATCCGTGGATAGCACCGTGCCGGGAATGCTCCTGAAGGTGCCCGAGACGATTCCTGTTGCATCCATTGAAGCATTGTCGGCGCTCTTGGTCCCGCGCGCCCACAGCTGGTCGCCGGCGCGGATGTCACCGATGGGTGCGGGCTGCGCCTGGTCAAAGCGCACGGATCCCGGAGCGTAACGCTTGAGTACCGTCGCTTTGGTGGTGTTCACGGTGACTTCCTTGGTCGCAGTCCCTACCCGCATGTTCACGACGATGGCGCCCGTTGCCGGATCGATGCTCTTCACCAGGCCGTGCACGCCCTGGTTCCATGCTTCGATCTCCGCAGCCTGCATCTTGGCGACATCGGCGTGCTTGATGGCGATAAGCCGCAAGGCTTGTGGCGTGCCGCTGGTGACGCTGGGATCAAGGTTCACCAGCACGCGATCTCCAGTCGTCAGGCCGCTGAATTCGAGGGGCTGCGCCTTGGTTAAATCAGTCTGCCCGGGCTCGATCTGCTTCAGCTGCGCCGTAGACGGGACCTGGACCTGGTGCTCGTCTCCCGCATCGGTCTTCACGGTCAGCGTGTCGCCGCTGATGGCGGTAATCGTGCCCAGATAGCGCGTTGCCTGCGCCCGCGCTCCAGGCGCGGCCGCCAGTAGAAGCGCCGCCAGTGCCACGACCATCGAGGCTACTGGCCCACACGATCTTTTCCCGCTGAACATAAACCTCAACTCCACGGTCCTGAACTACCAGGAATAGTGATAAAGATTCTCATTTCCTAGACGAAACAGTGCCTCAAAAGGTTGAAATCCCGTCTCAGGATCTGCGAGGATCGCCGGCAAGTTCCCGCAAACCCTGCATTTGTGTCATTTGCGGAACCGATATAATCGGCCCGTGAGTCCCGCCGCCGCGAGCGCCCATGATGGATATCTGCTGGCCTGTGTGGCCGGCACGGTCGGCCTGCTCCTGCTTTTTGTAGGCCGCCTGCGGGTGCACGCCGCCGTAGGCCTGTCGGTCGCCGCTCTGGCCCTAGGTGTGGCCGCGCGAATTCCTCTGGAAAAAGTTCCGCTCCTGTTCACGGCCGGCGCCGGCGACATGATGGGCCACATCGCCATCATCCTCGGCATGGGCGCGATTCTCGGCCAACTGCTGGCGAGTTCCGGCGCCGCTGCCGCCCTGGGCAATGCACTGGTGGAGCGCTGCGGAGCGAAAGGCATGCCCTGGGCTCTGCTTTGCCTCGGCCTCCTGGTGGGGGTGCCGGTCTTCTTTGAGGTTGGGTTGGTGCTGCTGTTGCCGGTGATCGTCGACGCGGCGCGGCGCGCCGGCCGCTCTCCGATTGTGGTCAGCTTGCCGGTGCTTGCCGGGCTTTCCATCATGCACGGTCTTGTGCCGCCGCATCCCGGCGCACTGCTTGCGGCGACTGTCTATCACGCTCCGCTGTCTGCCGTGATGCTCTGGGGCATTGTCGCGGGAGTACCCGCAGCGGTGCTCGCCGGTCCGGCACTGGAGGGTGTGCTCTATCGCATTTTGCGCTGGTGCAACGTTAGTCTTCCGGCGGAACCTCCCGCGCTCGGTGCGATGGCGGCGGCGCCAGCCAGCAAAAGGGAAGCGGCCTCCGACGCCGGCAGTTCCCTGGAAGCGCCGGTCGAAGATGCTGCCGGGCGCATTCCCGCTCCCGGCGGCTCTCCGCGTGCGCTGGTCGTGATCCTGCTGCCTGTCGTGCTGATTCTGGTGGGCGGCTGGGCCGACAGTCTCGCCGCTCGCGGCAGCGTGCCCAATCAGCTTCTGCACCTGGCCGGTTATCCCGATGTCGCCATGGTGTTTGCCGCTCTGGTGGCGCTGGTGATTCTGGGAGGCCGTGTGCAGGATCGCGCGTATCGCGTGCGCGGAGGCTTGCGCCGGCTCACCGCGGATTCGTTTGTGCCCATCGCCGGCCCGCTCGTGATTCTGGCCGCGGCCGGCGGATTGAGCGGCGTGCTGCGCGCCTCGGGCGCCGCACAGGCCGCCGTCACAGTCGCGATGGG
The DNA here is from genome assembly GCA_900290245.1 of Candidatus Sulfuritelmatomonas gaucii. Taxonomy (GTDB): domain Bacteria; phylum Acidobacteriota; class Terriglobia; order Terriglobales; family Acidobacteriaceae; genus Telmatobacter; species Telmatobacter gaucii. Next base: position 90,451 of record OKRB01000103.1, read on the forward strand.
CGCGCATATGCCGCCGCTCATTCTGGCGTGGGCATTGGCTGCCGCCGTTCGCGTCTCCATGGGATCGGCCACGGTGGCCATCGCTGTGGCCTCAGGCATCCTCGCGCCCCTTGCAGGAACTATGGGCGTGCGACCGGAGATGCTGGTACTCGCCACCGGCTCGGGATCGCTCATCCTCTCGCATGTGAACGACTCCGGCTTCTGGCTGGTGGGCTCTCTTTTCAAAATCGATGTGAAGACCACGCTCTCTACATGGTCTGTTCTCGAAACGGTTCTTTCCGTCGCCGGCCTCGCCTTCACGCTGCTGCTGGCGGCGGTACTGAAGTAGCTCACAGCTTTCAGCCTTCAGCTTCCGGCCAGGAGCTAAAAGCTGAGAGCTGAGGGCTGGAAGCTGTTTTCCTCACCACGCGCCCAGCAGCCGCCGCACCAGCACCAGTTCGCCCTGATGGTAGGCATTGTGATCCGCAGCCAGCAGCGCTTCGCGCAGGATGGTCTGACCGTTACCGTGGGGAATATTTGCATACAGATCGGTCGAATCATTGGTGACCAGGCCGCACATCGCCTTCAGATCCTTGCGAAAAGCGCGCACGCTCCTGTCCCACGCTTTTTCATTGGGCGGTGCGGCAGACGCCGGCCAGTAGCCGCCGGGCCACTCGGGTGACTGATGTTTGGGATCGCGCGAAAACTCCAGGATGTCCCATTGCGCGATGCGCATATGCTCGAGAATCTCCCACGGCGAATGTTCCGCACCCTTGGGCCGCTTGCCGCGCAGCGCTGGTGGAAGGTTGCGGATGGCAGAGGAAAAATCGGCGTGTGCGTGACCGCCGTTGAGCAGGCTAAGCAGGTGTTGCCGCAAGGCCGCCTCGTGATCAGCGGCTGCTGAAGCTTTCTTCTTTGGCATGAGCATTCTCCCGCCCGGTGCGGACGCTGCAGATTCCGGACGTTTCGGTAGATGGATTCACGCACGCTGTGAATCGATGCATCAATTTTCGGCGAGAGTGCTCTCCGAGCCCGGAGAACATCGCAGAGCGGCTTTCTGGATAAATATTTCTGATCGCCCGTTTTGCTCCCTCGTTCCCTCGTGCCTCGCTCCCTGCCATATCACCCCAGCACTTTTCGCTGCGCCGCAAAGATCTCCCTGATTCCGGCCTCCGCCAGATCGATCAGTCCGTTCAACTGCGCCCGCGAAAAACTGCCTTTCTCGGCCGTCGCCTGCGTCTCCACCAATCCCCCGTCGGCGGTCATCACCACATTCATATCCACCTCGGCCTGCGAGTCTTCTTCATAGCAAAGATCGAGCAGCGCCTCGCCGTCCACGATCCCAACCGATGTGGCGGCGACCAGTTGCTTGAGCGGCGATGCCTTGAGCGTGCCCGCCTTGACCAGCGCGTTGAGCGCTAGCGCCAGCGCCACCGCCGCGCCGGTGATCGCCGCGGTGCGCGTGCCGCCGTCGGCCTGGATCACGTCGCAGTCGAGAATCACAGTGCGCTCGCCCAGCGCCTGCATGTCGACCACCGAGCGCAGGCTGCGCCCGATCAACCGCTGGATCTCGTGGGTGCGCCCTCCGATCCGTCCGCGCTCGCTTTCGCGCGGCGTGCGGGTCACGGTGGAGCGGGGCAGCATGGCGTATTCGGCGGTCACCCAGCCGCGGCCCGCATTGCGCAGCCAGCCGGGCACGCCCTGCTCGATCGTCGCGCAGGTCAGCACGCGCGTGTTGCCCAGCGTGACCAGGACCGAGCCTTCGGCGGTCTGGACATATCCCGGCGTAAGAGTGAGCGGGCGCAACTGGGCCAGGCCTCTGCCACCCGCACGGTAAGAAACGCCTGATGTTTGCACTGAATCTTGCCCCGAACCTTGCATAGACGGATTGTACGGGAGCGGAGAACTGCGGCGCGAAGCAGAGACGCCCGTCCCGTGATGGGAAAGGCCGAATCTCATGTCCCGCAATGGGAAAACCCATTAATCCATTGAAATGGCTCCACTTGCAGTGATCTTGCAAGAAGCGCCCGTTCCATTTCGGGAGGTTCCGGAAGCTTCCTCCGGGGGTCCAGCTCTCCCTCGCGGTTTTCATCTCTTCCCTTATCACCAACTTAGAATCCGCGCCCTGCTTTGGCACGCTACGTGTATGAAAACAGGACAAAGCCCGGACGCAAAAGCAGGAACGGGAAGAGCGAAAAGCAGGGAACAAGGGACGAGCTAAAAGCTGGTTCCTGCACTGCTCTCTGAACGAAAGGAAGACACCCATGCAGCAGACAGAACCAACTCAGGCACTGAACAATGCAAAGCCGGCCACGAATCGGACAGAGCGAAAGCGGGTGGAACAAGTGATGCAGACGCTGGCCACCATCCACAGCGAAGGAGAAAGTCTCGCTGAAGTGGCGCACGAGGCCCGCAATATGGTGACGGCGCTAGGTCTTTACTGCGATCTTCTCGAGGGACCGGGAGTGTTGGCGACTCCCTACGCGCACTACGGGCACGAACTGCGGCTCGTGGCAGCAGCCAGCCGGCGCCTTGTGGAAAAGCTGGTGGCGCTCGATGCCCATGCGGGCTCGTCGCCGGCCACCGAGCCCTACGCGTGGCGCAACACCGGGCGATGGCCTTTGATCACCGCTGCGGCGAGGAACTCGATGCAGAGTGGCGTCCCGGGCATGGATCCAAAAGGCGAGCCTCAGGCGAACCACCGCTGGGACCTGTTGCCCGCGGTGCCGGTAGCGAACCTTGCTGCCGAGCTCCTGGCCAGCCGCAACCTGCTCTCTGCGCTGGTCGGCCCCGCAATCGCATTGACGATGGAAGCCGACGGGGGCGCACGGCCCGTGCGTCTTACGGGCGAGGAACTCACCCGCATCCTGGTGAATCTGGTGAAGAATGCCTCGGAAGCAATGTCCAGAGGCGGGCGCATTCACATCAGCCTGCGCGAGCGGCCGGCGGCAGCGGGCACAGCAGCGTGCCTGGCCCTGGCTGTCGAGGACAACGGTCCGGGAATCCCAGAATCTGCTCTCGAAAAGGTCTTCACCTTGGGATACACAACGCGCGGGAACAGCGAATCGGAAGGCGCATGGGCACTTGCCCATCGCGGCCTCGGCCTCGCAATCACGCGCTCCATCGTCGAGACGGCTGGCGGGCGCATCGTTGCCGTCAGCCGCAATGAGGGCGGAGCACGGTTCGAAATCGAGCTTCCGGTGCGGGAAAGCAGACTTTAGCACTCATCTGTCAGCTCCCAGCGTTTTTGCGGGCGGGCGAGACAAATCACGACAAACTTGAAGCTGGTGGCTGAAGGCTGAAAGCTGATAGCTGCCAATCAACACTCGAGGCGAATACAATGCTGGATACAGTCTTCAACTCACGGGCCATGGAATTCGTTCCACAACTCGCTGAGCCGGTCATACGGCTGCACCTGCTGGTAGTGGACGCGGATGCGGCGGTGCGCTCGGCCTGTGCGGAGATCGCAGCCAGCCTGGGCTACGCGGTGGAAAGCACCGGTGACCTGGGCCAGGCGCGGAGCCTGCTGCGCGGCCATACCTCGGACATTCTCCTGGTGAATCTGCCCGCAGGATCGAACGAGGGCCTCGAGCTGGTCTCAGAGGTCAAGCTGCTCTATCCCGACACGTCGGTGATCGCCATGACCGTGACCGGCTCGGTGAACGCGGCCGTGGAGGCCATGCGTTGCGGTGCTTGCGATTACCTGACCAAGCCGTTCGCCATGGATGAGCTCTCGACGGTTCTCGATCGTGCGGCGCAGAGCCATATGACCGACACTGCAACACGCCAGTTGCGCGAGCGGCTGCGCCTCAGCGAAGGCCTGGGAGCCATGATCGGCCGATCTGCGGAGATGGAGAAGATCTATCGCATCCTCTCCAAAGTGGCGCAGAGCACGCACCCGGTGCTGATCCTGGGCGAAAGCGGGACGGGCAAGGAACTCGTGGCGCGGACCATCCACGCCTACGGGCCCAATTCGCAGAAACCGTTTCTGCCCGTAGATTGCGGCTCACTGGTGCCCACGCTGATAGAGAGCGAGCTCTTCGGCTACGTCAAGGGAGCATTCACCGGGGCCAACCGCTCCAAGGACGGTCTGCTGGTCTCGGCCGAAGGGGGAACCGTATTCCTCGACGAGATCGGGGAGCTCTCCCTCGACCTCCAGGCCAAGCTTCTGCGCGCCCTGCAGGAGAAGGAAGTGCGTCCGGTGGGCGCCAACCATCGCATCCCCATCAAGGCGCGCATCGTAGCCGCCACCAACCGTGACCTGGCCGCAATGGTGGAGAAGGGAAGCTTTCGCAAGGACCTCTTCTATCGCATCAACGTCGTGAACCTGCGCCTGCCGACGTTGCGCGACCGGCGCGAGGACATTCCCCTGCTGGCGGCGCATTTCCTCGATCGCATCAGCCGCGACCATCACCGCAAGTTCACCCTCTCGGACGAGGTGCTGCGCACAATGATGCGCCATGACTGGCCTGGCAACGTGCGCGAGCTCGAGAATTCAATCGAGCGGGCCTGCGCGCTTTCGTCGGGACCGGTCATCCATCTCGGCGACCTGCCCACGCAGCTGCAGCAGAAGGGTCTGGAAGAGCGTCGCGCAGCGGCTGCCGCCGGCGTGGAACCCGGACCAGCCACGGCGCCCGAGTTGAAGACCCTGGCGGAACTGGAACGCGAGGCGATCCTCGGCGCCATCCGCACTCTGCATGGAGACAAGCTGCAGGCCGCCCGGCTTCTCGGCATCGGAAAGACCACGCTCTACCGCAAGCTGAAGGAGTACGGCATCGCCGACCCGCGGCAGGAAGAGTGAAAGAGCAGCCTCTGCTCCTAGCTTCTAGCCGCTAGCTTGTCTTGTCAGTATCAGCTGGTGTGCCTCTCGTTAGGAAACTGTTAATAGAAGCAACAAAATGGCTGAGACCAGCCGCGACGCCTGTCTTAACAGGCAGAGTTTTTTTCAAGCCGACGGGCTAGGGGCTAGGGGTAGGAGCTAGCAGCTAGAAGCTCTCAGCAAGCTGCCCAGGGAGAGATGAGGAATTCTAAGATGAGCATTCTCATGGTGACGGGAATCGAAGGCGCGCAAAACTGCGCTGCCACAGTGGGCAAGCAGTTGGGCCTGGATGTTGAAATTGCGCAGGGCCGCAAGGACGCGCTGGCTGCGCTGCGCCGCAAAGAGTACCTGGCGGTGCTCATCGACGAGACGCTGGCCGAGTGCGATCCCGCGGCAGCGGACAAGATCTGCGAGTCCGCGGGGCTGGCCATTCCCCTGCAGATCAACTTTGCTCTCTCCGGCGCGGCGCGCCTCATCCGCGAGATTCGCTCGGCACTCCACCGCCGCGAGCGGGAGCAGGCATTGGCCCGCCGCGCAGCAGCCGCGGCCATTGAGGCCGAGCTCAAGACGACGGTCGCCGGCCTTTTGCTGCAATCACAACTGGCCCTCAATGGCAGCGAGGTGGCGCCGCCGGTGGCCGAGCGCCTGCGCGTGGTGGCCGATCTTGCCGGCTGCCTGCGCCGGCAGTTGAGCGAGCCGCTCGCGGCCAGTGGGCAGACGGTGCACTGAGGGCTGGCGTAACCGGCCAGTGCGATCTTGGTCTTCTCGCTTTGTCCGCTCCGCGACAGCCGCGCGACGGCGCTTCAAATCTTTACACGCGCCGTCGGTCATCGAATACCCTAGAAGGTTAAGGGGACCGAAATGACCGTCATCCGGCAGGAAGATTTCATCGCCAGCGTTGCAGGCGCGCTGCAATACATCAGCTACTACCACCCGTTGGATTACATCACCTCGCTGGCCAAGGCCTACGAGCATGAGCAGTCGCCCGCGGCGCGCGACGCCATGGCGCAGATCCTCATCAACAGCCGGATGTGCGCCGAAGGACACCGGCCCATCTGCCAGGACACGGGCATCGTCAACGCCTTCGTCAGGCTCGGCATGGACGTTCGCTTCGAGCCCGGCGCCGGTGAGCGGCTGATGGACCTTCAGGAAATGGTTGACGAAGGCGTGCGCCGCGCCTATCTCGATCCCGACAACAAGCTTCGCGCCTCGGTCCTCGCCGATCCCGCTGGCGCGCGCAAGAACACGAAAGACAACACGCCAGCGTGCGTCACAGTCGAGCTCGTGCGCGGCAACACCGTCGAAGTCACCGTCGCCGCCAAGGGGGGAGGATCGGAAGCCAAATCCAAATTCACCATGCTGAATCCATCGGACTCGGTGACCGAATGGGTGCTCAAAACCGTTCCCACCATGGGCGCCGGCTGGTGCCCGCCAGGCATTCTCGGCATCGGCATCGGCGGCACGGCAGAGAAGGCGATGTTGCTGGCCAAGCAATCTCTGATGGACCCGATCGATATGCCCGAACTCATCGCCCGCGGCCCCAAAACCACCGCCGAAAAGCTGCGCGTCGAGCTCTACGACAAAGTGAACCGGCTGGGCATCGGCGCACAGGGATTGGGCGGGTTGACAACTGTTCTTGACGTGAAGGTGCTCGATGCCCCTTCGCACGCGGCCAATCTGCCCGTGGCGTTGATTCCCCAATGCGCCGCCGACCGCCATGCGCACATTGTGCTCGATGGCTCCGGGCCGGTCTTCCTCGATCCGCCGAACCTCGACGACTGGCCGAAGCTTACCTACGACGTCTCCGGCGCACGGCGCGTCAACCTCGACACAGTTACGCGCGCCGAGGCCGACACGTGGAAGGTGGGCGAGGTGCTGCTCCTGTCCGGCAAGCTGCTCACCGGGCGCGACGCGGCGCACAAGCGCATGAGCGACATGCTCTCGCGCGGTGAAAAGCTCCCCGTCGACTTCCGCAATCGCTTCATCTATTACGTCGGCCCGGTGGACCCGGTGCGCGATGAGGTGGTCGGCCCCGCCGGCCCCACCACTGCCACGCGCATGGACAAGTTCACGCGCCAGATGCTCGCCGAGACAGGCCTGCAGGGCATGATCGGCAAGGCCGAGCGCGGCCCCGAGGCCATCGAGGCCATTCGCGAATTCGGCGCGGTGTATCTGATCGCTATCGGCGGCGCAGCGTATCTCGTCTCGAAAGCCATCCGCGGATCGAAGCTGATGGCCTTCGGCGATCTCGGCATGGAAGCGATCTACGAATTTGAGGTCCGAGATATGCCGGTTACCGTCGCCGTAGACGCGAAGGGCACCAGCGTGCACCAGACCGGCCCGGCCGAATGGCAGCAGCGCATCGCCGGAATCCCAATATTACAGTGATTAGTGTTCAGTGATCAGTCGTCAGTAAAAGCAGGGAACGAGGGAGCAAGGGAGCTAGGGAGCGAGGAACCAAGGAACCGTCATGTACGAAGTCATTCTCAAACGCTTTGAACAACCCGACGAAGTGCGTACGTTCGAGAAGGGTAAGTTCGAACTCGTGCACATCGGCGGTATGACCATCGACCGCGCCACCTACGAACCGTGATGGGGTACGCTGGCGCCTAATACAATGCTCGATCGATTCCAGTTCACAGAATCAAGATCGTTCGACTCGGCTCAGGACAGCACTCCACCCCACGGACAAAGACTCGTCTCTCGGGACCCGGGCTCTGGGCACCGGCGCCCGGTGAGGTCGTAGCATGTACCATGCAAAATGCGGAGATGCTGATGAAGCCCTTGCTCCTTGCACTATGCGTCGTGTTCCTTTGTCGTACGGCTGGCGCACAAACTTCGGATTGGCAGCCGGCCCCCGGGCATACGCAAATTCCCATATGGCCGGGCGCGGCGCCCGATCCCCGGCCGGTCAAAGGGCCGGAGCTGGTCACCACCGATCCAAAAGCGCTGATTGCCGGAAAGACTGTGACAGCCGTTTCCAACGTGACGCGGCCCACGATGATGGTGTACGCGCCGCAGGGAAACATCACAGGCGCAGCAGTGGTGGTTTTCCCCGGCGGGGGCTATCAGGTCCTGGCCATCGACCTTGAAGGCACCGAAGTCTGCGACTGGCTCACGCAGAAGGGAATCACCTGCGTGCTCTTGAAGTACCGCGTGACCGACGTGGGGCCGTATCCGAAATCAGGGCCTTACCCCGAATCCCCCATGGCGCTCGAAGATGCGCAGCGCACGGTAGGCCTCGTTCGCTTTCACGCGGCGGAGTGGCACATCGATCCCAACAAGATCGGGGTGCTTGGATCTTCCGCGGGTGGGCATCTGGTCGTGGCGATGAGTGTGCACTTCGACAAGCGTTTGTATCCGTCCGTCGACGCTGCCGATGGCGCGAGCTGCCGTCCTGACTTTGCCATCGCCATTTACCCGGGCCATCTGTCGTATGCCGCTTCGGAGTGGGATGCGCGGCAGGGAACGGAAAAATATGCGCTTCCTCCACCCGACGATGCGTCGATCACCGATCCCAACCTTGAGTTGAATCCCGACCTCCACGTCACCAGCCAGACACCGCCGACATTTCTGCTGCAGGCCGAAGACGATCATATCGACAGCGTTTACGATTCGCTGTCGTATTACATCGCGCTCAAGAGGGGCGGCGTTCCTGCAGAGATGCATCTGTATGCCCAGGGCAACCATGCGTTCGGGTTGCGGCGCACGAAGCTGCCCATCACCGGTTGGCCGCAGTTGGTGGAAACGTGGCTGGCAACGATCGGGATCATCGCAGAGTAAGCGAGCTAGTAGCGAATAGCTAGGAGCTGGAAGCTGCTTTTGTCAGGTACCCCATCCCATCCAGCACGCCGCGCATAAACGCGAAGCTCTCAATCACGCCGGGCATGGGATCGTCGGCGTGAATCTCGTATTCGAGATCGATGAAGCCCTTGTAATGAATCTCGATCAGCGCCTGGAACATCTCGCGGAAGGGCAGGATGCCTTCGCCTACCGCAACCTGGCTTTCCTTGCTTTCGAAACTGGTCAGGTCCTTCACGTGCAGGTCATAGATACGAGGTCCCACGGCGTGAATGGCCTCGACGAGGTTGGCTCCAGCGCGCGCGGCGTGGCCCACGTCGATGCAGCAGCCGATGCGCGGATCCATGTCCTTGACCACGTTCGTCACGTCGAAGGGCGAATGGTAAATCTTGTCTTCGGGCCCGTGGTTGTGGATGGCGAGGCGGATATCGTACTCCTTCACAAATTTTTCAATGCGCGGCAGCGTAGCGGGCGCGGGATCGCCGGCCACAATCACGTTGACGCCTGCGCGTTTCGCGTATTCAAACTTGGAGCGGATATCGTCGTCTTCGTCCTTGGGAAAATACACGGTGCCCACGGCGTGCAGCTTGATGCCGTTGGCAGCATAGTCGGCCACCGCCTGCGCTTCCTGCGCGGAATCCATGGGCAGGTGATCTTTCGCGTCCTTGCAGTTCAGGTCGGTCAAGTGGAGCTGCTTCATGAAGTCGATGACCTGGGCGCGCGTGAAGTTGCGGAAGGTGTAACTAGCCAGGCCAAGCTTGAGCGGCGAGGGCTTTCCCGAGGCAGGAATGGCCTCAGCGTGCGCGGGAGCGGCGCTGGAAAACGTAGCCGCGGCTGCGAGCGCACTGGTTTGCATAAAGTTGCGGCGAGAAAAGGAATTTTTCATGGCGGAAGAGACTCCCTTGGTTCTCCAACCTGAAACATTACATCAATGGGCCGGGTGCGCGGCAGTGATGCGTACCATGATGACGCCGTGCGGCGGGACGACCGGCGAATAGTTCTGTGCAAACACGCCGAGGTCGCGCTGCCGCCATACGTCGCGGATCTTCTGCGATCCCTGCAATCCCAACTGGCTCCAATCGGCGGAGATCGAGCGCGGGCTGGTCGTCAGATTAAACAATCCCAGCGCGACCGATCCGTCTTCGAGCGGCTTCCTCAGCACAAACTCCTCGTCTGTTTTTCGCACGATCGACGCCTGCTTGCCCAGCGGGTCCTGATCCACGTCGATGACTTCGGAGTTGCACAGGACATTCAGCGTGAAGGCGTCGAGATGGTCCATCTGGCCTGAGAAGATGAGCGGCGCCGCCATAAGCGACCACATCGACATGTAACTGTACTGCTCTTCGTGCGTGAGCGATGTCGGTTTTCCCGGTGCGTTTTGGTCGCGTGCATTGCCCACCGTGCCGATAAGGATGTAATCGGGATCGTTCCATCCACCGGGGCCGGCATCCTGGCTGTGCGTCGCGTTGGCAAAGGCGATGTTGTAAAACCCCGGCAGGGCACTGCCGGCCTGCAATCCCAGGTCGCCGGTTGTGCGCCATGAGTTGCCGCCCACTTCGCGGCCCCAGTTCCACACGTCTCCCATGCCGTACTGGCACATGTTCAGCACCACATCGCGGGGCTGATCTTTGAGCAGGCCGCCCATTTTGATGTAAGGCTTTTCGAGCTCCTCGATCGATTTGTCTTTTGCGACGCGGGTGTACGAGCACCAGTCGTACTTCAGCAGGTCGAAACCCCAGGACGCGAATTGCTTCGCGTCGCGCGCTTCGTTCCCGTACGAGCCTTCAAAGCCAGCGCAGGTCAGCGGGCCAGGCGAACTGTAAATGCCGGTCTTCAGCCCCAGCGAATGAATGAAAGCCGTCAACGCCGCCATATCCGGGAAGCGCGCATTGGGCAGGATGTTGCCCTGAGGATCGCGCAGCTCGCCGGCCAGATCCGGATCATGCGCATTCGGCTTGCGCGCCCAGCAGTCGTCGATATCGACGAACTGGTAACCGAAATCCGCCATTCCGGAAGAAATCATGGCCTCTGCGGCAGTACGCACGTCCTCGTCCGTGATGCGTGAGTAATAGCTGTACCAGTCGTTCCAGCCCATCTGCGGGGTCAGCCCGATGGTGTCGCCGATAACGATCCTGAGGGTACGCCGGTCGCGGCCGAGGGAATTTGTTGCGTCCAAAGCGACGGTATATGTGCCGCGCTTTTCCGGCGCCGTGCCGGAGATGATGCCCGTCTTCGGGTCGAGCTGGAGCGAAGCGGGCAGATGACGCGCATGAAAGACGATGGGTCTTGTACCCGTGCAGGGAACCCGGTAAAGGAACGGGTGCCCCGGCCGCGCGCCGTATACCTCTGGTCCGTTGATGTGCGGAGTGGGCGGAGGCAGTGGCGTGCGCAGGTCAGAAGGCTGTTGAGCCACAGCCGCGCAAAAGGTGAGGAAAAACGCGGCAAAGCCGAGCACTGCATGTCTTGTAGCGCGCAACATCTTCGAATGAAATCTCCGCGCCCGGCGGAAAGTTATTTATGAGACGAGTTCTGATTCACGCTCTGATCACTATTCTCGTTCACTGCTTGCCGAAGCGGTAGACCATGCCGATGGTGAATCCGCGGCTGGCCTGCACTGTCGAACCGAAGCCGGTAAAAAAGTACTCGGGAGCGAGCTTGAACCCGACGTTTGACGTGAGATTGTATTCGGCGATGACGGCGGCGCTGGCAGCAAAGGTATCGGCGTCGGAATAGAGGCCGAGAAGCTTTGGAGAGATGCCGTTGGTGTCGCCGGAGAAATTCCCGTGGGCCCAGCCAGCCATCGCACGGCCTGAAATCGAGTATTTCGGCTGCAGATAGAAGCGGTAAATCGGCCCGCCGAGCACATCGTACTGGCTGATTGCGGGGCGGGTGAACTGGCCCTGGCTGTATGGATTCAGCCCAACATAAGCCGTGCCGAAATAGCCGCGCCCGTCAAATATGTATCCCAGCCTCTCCGTCGAAAAGCGCGTAAGCGCGGTTTCCCACGCGTAGTAAGTCAGGCGCTGCATCGGCGAAGGGCCGGGCCTGAAGCGCAGGTAGCCCATGTCCATGTAGGTTTCCCAGCGGTGGTCGTAGGCATCATGGATGGCGGTGGCGCGGCGTTGCTGGCGGCGCTGGCGGATGCGTTCCTGCACTGTGATCTGCCCCTGAGTCAAGGCAGGCTGTTGCTGGGCCTGGCTCGCGTCGGAGCTGTGGCCGGTGCTTTGGCTTTGATCCTGAGGTGCGCTGGATGAAGAACTGCTCGAGCTTTGGGCCAGAACTGCGGGAATTGCCGGCAAACTGAGTGCCAGCAAAAGAGTAAGAGGGCGAAATGCTTGCATCGGGTTCGGATTTCCTCCACGGGTGTACGGAAGCACATCCGCCAGCCATTTCCAGAAGCAGGAATCCGAATGCGGACCCTGACTTTGCGGCGGACCGGATGCAGTGCTTCCCCCTCTGGTATTAAACCATCCCAGGGGCAGCCTTGTGCTGCAGCTCCAGCAGTTTCGGCGATGCTCTGAGGGCCTGCGAACGAATGAGGTCCTTTACCGGCGCTTTGCCCCTACGCATTTCCGAAATTGCTCTGGTGATTTGACTCGCATTCATTGGACGCATAGCTCGGCCAACCGGCGTTGGAAATCGTGAAGTCTCCTGACGAAGATTGCCAGGCAAGTCAAGGGTTGGGAGTTCCGATGCATACATTATGCGAACAACGGCGTTGACTCGGCGAACCATGACGCGCCGCCATGCTCTAGGATGAAAAGAATATGGAGGCGTGAGGACGAATGGGACGAATCCTGTTTGGCATCATCCTGGGCTTTATACTGGCGCCGCTGCTGGTGCTGGCATGGTTTCACTGGGGACATCCACCGGTGGCCGTCGCCGATCCGCCGCTGCCCTTTGAGCGGCAGATTGTTCACGTTCCTTTGAACCTGCGCATTGACCGCGACAAGCCTTCGGCCCCTTCGATCGAGGTGAATGAAGCAAATCTCAACGCGGGCGCCGAGATTTATCGCGACCAGTGCTCAGCGTGTCACGGCTTTTATGGGAAGCCTTCGAAATTTGCCGGCCACATGTACCCTAGCGCCCCGCAACTGTGGCAGAAACACAAGAATGGCCCGGTCGTGGGCGTGAGCGACGACCCGCCGGGTGAGACTTTTTGGAAGGTGGCGAACGGCATCCGGCTCACGGGCATGCCCGCCTTCAACGAGATTCTGTCGCCGACCGAAATCTGGCAGGTGAGCCTGTTGCTGGCCAATGCGGATAAACCGCTGCCGCCGGGAGCGCTGGCCATTGTGCGTGGTGACCAGCCACCCGCTGCGCCGCCGGCTGCGGCCCCGTCCAATGCCCCGCCAAAACAATAGAGCGAGATTCAATTGCAGAACGGTCGCCGCGAAACACGAAAGGGAAGCGCAACCATGAGCGTGCTCGATCTGCTCAAAAAGGGATTCGGCTACTTCCTGCTGAGCATGGGCGTTTCGCGGCCCATACCCAAGCCGAAGCCCGCGCAGAAGCCTGCGCCAAAAGACGAACCGGGGCGATGAAAGGGGATTTCGATCCTCGGGAAAGCAATCGGAAGCATCTTCGCCTGGGACGGCCCTTGCGCTGTAGCAACACCTTCAAGTGCCTGTCTTGTAACAGGGCACGACTTGAGTCGGGCCGCAAAGCGCTCGAAATGAGTGAGGGCTTTAGCCCCTGTGGGATGGCCTTTGGACGAATCCCGGGCAAGCCCTGAAGCATCTCTGCAAGTAAAAAGCATCTCCCCGTAAAATAGAAAGGGAAGCGCGCCCCATCCATTCCATGGCGGACACGGCAGAGAAACAAGCGAGTCAATCCGGCACCCCGCAGGCCCGGCGCAAAGCCGACGACGAGGTCGCCGGCAAAGTTTACGATGCGCGGCTCATGCGCCGCCTCGGCCGATACGTGCGCCCCTACTGGCTGCAGGCCGGCGTCTCCTCGCTTGCGGTTTCGCTCAAGTCCCTCTGCGATGTTGCCGGACCCATCCTGGTGATGGTCGCCGTAGATCGCTATCTTGCTCCTGCATCCACCGACAATGATGCCTCGAATTTCGTAGCGCACTGGCTGGCCAACAGCAGCCCATTGGCGCACCTGCTCCCCGCGGCCGCCGTTCCCGGCGTCACTCGCCTGGCCGAAATTTACCTCGTCCTTCTGGTCACTGCTTACGCCCTGCAGTTCATCCAGGTTTACCTGATGCAGTGGACCGGCCAGAAGATTATGTTCGACCTACGCCGCGACATCTTCCGGCACATGCAGCGCATGCACGTGGGCTTCTTCGACATCCATCCGGTGGGCCGCCTGGTCACGCGCCTGACCTCGGACGTGGACGCCGTGAACGACATGTTCACCGACGGCGTTCTGGCCATCGTGAACGATGCGTTCATGCTCACCATCATGGCCGCCGTCATGATCGCCATCAGCTGGTGGCTGGCACTGCTGGCGTTTTCCGTCCTGCCGCTCATCCTCTTCGTCACGCGCATCTTCCGCGACCACGTCCGCGAGAGCTACCGCCGCGTGCGCACCGCCATCGCCCGCATCAACAGCTTCACGCAGGAGCACATTTCGGGCATGAGCGTGGTGCAGCTCTTCAATCGCGAAGACCGCGCCTTCAAGGACTTTGAGGCAGTGAACCGGCAGCACATGGTCGCGTTCATCGACACCATCTTCGCCTACGCGCTCTATTACCCCGCGGTGGACTTCCTTTCATCCGTCGCTATCGCTCTTGTCGTCTGGCGCGGCGGCTTTGGCGTGCTTCACCTGCCGCCCACCGTCACCATCGGCGTCCTCATCATGTTCACGCAATTTTCACTGCGCTTCTGGCGGCCCATCCAGGATTTGAGCGACAAGTACAACATCCTGCAGGCTGCGATGGCCGCCTGCGAGCGCATCTTCAAGTTGATGGATTCGGCCCCGGAGATTGTGAGCCCCGCGCATCCCGTCGCCGGCGACGGCTCCAACCGCATTGAATTCAAGCACGTGTGGTTCACCTATCAGCCGCTGACCGATGCGCAGAAGGAAGCGGTCGCGAAGGTGGTACGCTCCACCGCAGATGGCGCCGCGCTGGCTGCGCTCGACGGCATCGAATGGATTCTCAAGGACGTTTCGTTCACCATCGAGCCGGGACAGACGGTGGCGATCGTCGGTCACACCGGCGCGGGCAAAACCACCCTCACCAGCCTGCTGATGCGTTTCTACGAGGTCACCGCGGGCCGCATTCTGCTGGATGGAATTGACCTGCGTGAGCACGACCTGACCGCGCTGCGCCAGCACTTTGCCGTGGTGTTACAGGATCCGTTTCTCTTCTCGGGCACCATCGCTGAGAACATCCGCTTCGGCAACGACCGCATTACCGAGAAAACCATGCGCCGCGCAGCGCGTGACGTCAACGTTCTGGATTTTGTGGAAAGCCTGCCCCACGGCTTTGACGAGCCGGTGCGCGAGCGCGGCAGCTCGCTCTCCACCGGGCAGAAGCAGCTCATCAATTTCGCACGCGCGCTCGCCTACAATCCGCACATCCTCATCCTCGACGAAGCTACCTCAAGCGTCGACACCGACACCGAGCTGCGCATTCGCGGCGCGCTGGAGCGCATGGTCGAAGGCCGCACCAGCGTGCTCATCGCCCACCGGCTCTCCACCGTGCAGCGCGCCGACACAATCCTCGTGATGCACAAAGGCCAGTTGCGCGAGAAAGGCTCGCACCAGGAGCTGCTGGCGCAGCGCGGCCTCTACTGGAAGCTCTACCAGTTGCAGTACAAAGATCAGGAAACAGGCTTCCTCGCACCGCCATCGGCCGAACCCTCCACCGCGCCGGCGATTTAGCTTCCTGTTCCCAGAGTTCGCATTAAATCAGCCTGTCATCGTGAGCGAAGTCCGCCGCTGCGGATGGAGTCGAACGATCTGCAGTTGCTTTTCCAGCCGCTTTGCCTTCACGTTATGATGAAAGAAGGGATCATCGGTGCGATGAGCTCATCGCGCCACCCCACCCCACGCCCTGCAGGAAAAGATGACAGACCACACGCCACCAAAAGTCGAGCTGTTCGACACCAGCCTCCGCGACGGGCTGCAGCAGCCGGAGCTTGAGATTTCGGTGCCGGACGCCGTGCTGCTGCTCGAGCGAATGGCCGGCTTTGGCGTGCACTATGCCGAGATCGGTTTTGCCGGCGCCAACCAGTTTGTGGCCGATCTGACCAGCGCTGTCACCCCGGTCGATACCGGAGCCATGAAGCTCGCGCTCTTCGGCCGCACGCGCGGCCGCGGCGCCAAGGTTGAAGAGTGGCCCGACCTGCAGTTCATCGTGCGCCACAAGCGCCGCATTCCCGTCGCCGTAGTGGTCGTGAAGTCGCGGCTGCTTGACGTGGAGCGCTCACTGGGGGTCACTCCGGAAGAAAACCTCCTGATGGCCTGGGAGACAATCGAATACCTGCAGGCCAACGGCCTTGAAGTGCTCATCGATCTCGAGCACGCCATGGACGCGAACAGCGGGCGCTGTGAGAACGGCAATCCCTGCAGTGACGACTACACCAGGCGCAGTCTCGATCACTTTCGCCAGCTCATCGATCAATGCGTTCGCCAGAACGTGAGCCGCATCGTGGTGTGCGACACCAACGGCGGCGCAAGCCCCGAGGAAGTCACTCGCGTCTTCGAAGGGCTCACGTGCGATTATCCAAGTGCGCACTTCGCATTTCACGGCCATACCGATCGCGGACTGGGCATTGCCAACACGCGTGCCGCAATTCTGGCCGGTGCGATGCATGTGCAGGGAACGTTGATTGGAACCGGCGAACGCTGCGGCAACGTGAACCTGACCACGGTTGTTGGCGCCATGCAGCTTCGCGGCGAGGCTGACTTTGTTTCACCCGAAGCGTTGACGGGCCTGACCAGCCTGGCGCACTCGGCCTACGCGGCCTTCGGGCTTGAGCCGCCGCACGGCGCGCCCATCGTCGGTCCCGGAGCCTTTGGCACCTGGGCCGGCATGCATGGATCGAGCGAGCGCAAAAATCCCGGCGCGTATTTATGGTGCAACCCGTCGCTGGTGGGCGCCAACCCGACCATCGGCGTAAATGCGCAGTCGGGCCGCGCCAACATCATGCTGCTCTCGGAGTCACTCGGCGTTCAGCTCAGTTCGACGCAGGCGCAGGCGTTGATGGATGCGAACCAAGCGATGGTCGAGGGCGGCGGCTATACCGCCAGCGAAGTTTCGTTCCGCCTGGCCGCGATGCGAACGCTGGGTACCCTGCGCAACTGGTTCACCGTGAAGAGCTGGCGCGTGCACGATGAGTCCGACGAGGTCGGCGGACGCTACGTTCAAGCTCACATGGTTCTCACCGTCGGCGGTTCGAACGTCGCCGTTTCGCGCGCGGAAGGCGCCGGCCCCGTGGATGCGCTGACCAAGGCGATGCGCCGCGAGCTCGACAAGCACTATCCCGTGCTCGCGCAGATGAAACTCGGCACCTTCACCGTGGCTGCACTCGACGTGCGCGCACACGACTCGGCAGCCCACGTTCGTGTTACGGTCAGCTTCAACGCCGACGGCCATGAGCCGTGGGTCACCGCCGGCGTCAGCAGCGACCTCAACGAGGCGGCCCTGATGGCCATCGTCGATGGCTTTCACTATTGGTTGCTCATCAAGAGCGGCGAAGAGAATGCGCCAGCGGGCCTGCGCATGAAGGAATTTGCGAGTTAGCCCGCGAAGTTCCGCGCCGTGCTGCGCAGCCGGCACCCCCCTCAAGCACCTTCCTCATACACCCAAATAACACAAATGGGGAATCGCCGAATCGGGCTGAATTCTGCAACCTATCACAAGTGATTTAGCTCACAGCGGATTTTAAGATCCAGCATCACACTGGGGTCAATTCGGCGGGAAGTGCATTCCTCGGGACCTTCCCGGTGCTCTTGATGCCGTTCTTGTTCCGCTGATCTGAGTTGATCGACCCCGGGCCAATTCCCCGGAGGGAGGACTGCAGTGTCCACGGAACTTCTTCAATCGCCTTTTGATCCGGCAGTGGTCGGGCCAGCTTCACGCTTCATCAACGAGTCGCGCGAGAAGCAGCTCGCGCAAGCTGTTGAAGGGCTCGCCGTTCTGCGTTTTTCCGTTATCCTTACTGCTCGATGGGAATCCTCTGAAATCGAAGATGCCGAGCAGCGCGCCGAACTGCGCAAGGAGCTCGTTGTCCTTCGCAAGCAATACGGGGACAAGCTCGACGAAATCGCCATGACCTTTGGTGTCGACCACGCCATGACGGTGAAGGAAGAAGTGGAGCGGAACGTGATTCTGCCGCGCGAGGTGAAAGTGTCAGGATTGCCCGTCCACTGCAATGGTGAGGTCGCAGATAGCGACTTCGAGGTCTAGGATCGACACAAGTTTTTACCCGCACGCCTCCGCGGGGTAAAAGAATGCGTCGCCCCGGGTTGCCGGGTGGCGCATTCTTTTTGCGCCTGTGGGTGCCCGATTCCTCTGCGAGCTCGGTGACGGGAACCAAAACTCTCATCTTCTACTTTGAATCGTTCCCGCATCCTCCTCATACAGATTGCAGATATTAGCTACGGATGTCATTGGAGACTGCGCCGGCCGCTCTCTTCGGCTTCGGTCGAGACGTCGCCGTGATCGATCATCGTCTGTTGCAACCTTTAATGAGAGCCCGCGCATCCAACCATCCAACTAAGAGTTCCCCGCACTTCGTTTCGTCCCAGGTTCCATGTTTTCTACCCCCCACGAGCCGATCACTCAGGGTTCCTTCTGTCGGGGATCCTCCGACCATGCATCGGTGCCCGGCCACACCCACACCCCCCGGAGGAATTCATGAAAATCGAAGGCGCCGCATGCGCATTCCTGACCGCCTGTTTCTCAATTGGCGTGATGACTGCACAAACCGTTCCCACCAGCCCCGTCACGGTCACAGTGAATACCAACTCGCACGGATATGCCATTCCCATCGATTTCAGCGGATTGAGTTTTGAAAGAGGAACCTTGAGTTCGGGGAACGCCGGCGCCTCAGGGTACATATTCAGTCCATCAAACTCCCAGGTCGTCACGCTGTTTCAGAATCTCGGCATCAAGAACCTGCGGGTCGGCGGAGGTTCAGTGGACGATGAGAGCGTGGTGGGCACGGGAAGCGATGGCTACCTGGGAATCGACAACTTGTTTGGCTTCTCCAAGGCCTCTGGAGCAAACGTGATTTATACCGTCCGGCTGCTCAATCCTTCATCTAAGCCCATTCCCAACCTGATGTCGGAAGACGCTGCCGCCGCGGGATATGTGTGGAGCAATTACAAGGCTAACCTTGTAAACTTCGCCATCGGGAATGAGCCGGATTTCTTCAGTTACCACACTGTTGATCCGTTGATCTTTCAAACGCTTCCCGGGCGCGCCAATGCGGGAACGGCCTTCCCGTCATATCTGGCAGACTGGACGAATTTCGCCAACGCCATTGAAGCCGCGGCCCCCGGCTCAACATTCTCAGGGCCCGATTCAGGCTCGTATAACGGCACCATCGACTACAACGGCGTGCCCTGGACCATCAGCTTTGCTAATGCCGAGAACGGCCTGGGAACGATTACGGATGTTACGCAGCACCTGTATGTCGGCGGGAGCCCGGGAACCATTACTTCGCAGCAGGCAATCGACAATATGTTGTCGCCGGGGTGGGTCAAAAGCACTGAGCTCACGGCTGAGCCTGAAGGATCGCCAACCTCGTCCACCTACACTCCTTATCCTTGGATCTACACGAACGGCCTTGCGGCCATCGCGCAGGATAACCTGCCGTACCGATTGACTGAATCCGATGACTTTCTCACCGGCATCAACGGCGCCAGCAACGGATATGCCTCGGCGCTCTGGACGCTCGACTACATGCAGTGGTGGGCGCAGCATGGCGCGGCCGGCGTCAACTTCCACAACAAGCAATGGATTTTTACCGACACCGTCACGCCCGGCAACCTGGTTTCGGGCGCATGTTCTCCCGCGCCCTGCGCCAACTACCAAACCGCTCCCAAGGGATACGGTCTCAAGGCATTCGATCTTGGTGGTCACGGCTATGTTGAGCCGGTCACCATTTCGAACGCCGACAACGTGAATCTCACTGCCTACGCCGTTGGCGAGGGGCAGGATCTCTATGTGACGGTCATCAACAAGACGCACTCTTCAACGAATGATGTGACCACAGCTGCGTTGACCATCCAGCCGAGTGGCTTTACCGCAGCGAGCGCTGCATGGATGGCGCTTTCGAACGGCAATCCAGGCAACGCGGCGACGACCACGGGCACAACACTCGGCGGCGCAGCCATTGCCAACAACGCGCCGTGGTTCGGCGAGTGGACGCCGCTCAATCCGAGCACTGGAGGCGGCGTTACGCTGACGGTGCCATCCGCATCCGCGGCCGTGATTCACATTCGCGCGGCAAGCAACTACGGCGGGCCTGTCCAGATCAATCAGAACGGTGCACTCGACGTCTTCGCGCTCGACCCGAGCGGCAACGTCTGGCACGACACGCAAGTGAGCGCGGATGTTCCTGCAAGCGCCGCGAGCAATTGGAGTGGATGGACCGAGCTGCCCGGCGTCACTGCGACCGGCGGTCCTGCTGTTGTGAAGAATTGGAACGCGACGCTCGAGATCTTTGTGCCCGCGAGCAACGGCGATGTTTGGCATAACGGGCAATCCACTCCCGGCGGCGTATGGAACGGCTGGGTCGACATGGGCGCCGGCAGCGCCGGGATCACCGCGCTGCGAGCGGCCAACAATGCCGACGGCAGCCTAAGCGTGTTTGGCGTGGGCACCAATGGCGATGTGTGGACCGCGCGGGAAAGCGCGCCGGAAGTTGGTTGGTCCGCATGGAGCGACCTTTCCGGAGCGCAGATTCAACCTGGCTTCGCTGTCGGCCAGGATCTCGATGGCCTGCTCGAAATCTTCGGCATCGACGGCAATGGCCAGCCCTGGCAGAATGCGCAGAACAACAGCGGCGGCTGGGTGGGCTGGACCCAGATGCCGACCGATGCGCCCGCATTCAAGAATGCTGACCTGCTGCCATGGTTTGCAACGGCAAGGAATCTTGATGGCCGGCTTGCAGTCTTTGCGGCCGGATCGCGCTCGCACGTCTGGTTGTTCACGCAGGCCACGCCCGGAGGCGCAATGGGCGAGCCGCAGGATCTCGGCGGCATGCCCATTGATGCCGGCTTTGTCGCCGGTCAAAATGCCGACGGAACGCTCGCACTCTTTGCCACGCAGAAGCAGGGAGGCGGTAACGGGAACTCGCCGCAGGCTTCGCAAATCTACGCGGTTGCGCAGTTGACTCCGGGTGGCCTCTGGGGGGCGTGGGTGCCGTTGGGTATGATGCCGCTGGGCTCTGATCTGGCGGTTGGCAACACCCAGGACGGCCGTGTTCAGGCCTTCGGCATTGGCAGCAACGGAGACGTCTGGTCGAGCTGGCAGTTGACGCCGTTAGGCGGCCAACCGCCCATCCCTCTGTGGAATCCCTGGTCCGATCTTGGCAATGCCAATGGCTCGAATCTCTGTTTCTGCCAGACCTCGGCGCCGTAGTACTCGCCGCTTGCGCACTTGCGCGGAGCAGATTGGTTGCACAAACTCCAATCGCTCGCAGAGCGCGAAAAGGCCGCCCCTCAAGCGAGGAGCGGCCTTTGCTTTTGCGAACTGATTCGCAGTCTTACCGTGTGCCGGCCAGCGACGGGCGAGGGTCGAGGCTGCCGCTCTTGTAGCCTGCTGCCATCTCGCTGATCGGGATCGGCGCATAGTCGCCGGCATGCCCGGCCTGGCCAAACTCCGTCATGCGCGCAGCAACCACCTTGGCCATCGCTTCGCGCGCCGGCTTCAGGTAGTCGCGCGGATCGAACTTCTCCGGCGACTCGGCGAACACCTTGCGGATGGCACCGGTAATCGCGAGGCGATTGTCGGTGTCGACGTTGATCTTGCGCACGCCGTTGCGGATGCCGAGCTGAATTTCCTCGACGGGCACGCCCCAGGTCTGCTTCAGCTTGCCGCCGTACTCGTTCACGATGTCCTGCAATTCCTTCGGCACCGACGAGCTGCCGTGCATCACCAGGTGCGTCTGCGGAAGCCGCTTGTGAATCGCAATCAGCACGTCCATCTTGAGCACGCTGCCATCGGGCTTTTTATTGAATTTGTAAGCGCCGTGACTGGTGCCGATGGCGATGGCCAGCGCATCCACGCCCGTGCGCTCGGCAAATTCCACGGCCTGATCCGGATCGGTAATGTGCTCAAGGCCGGAGCCGCCCGCGCCATGGCCATCTTCAACGCCGCCCAGTACGCCGATCTCGCCTTCTACGGTGACGCCGCGCTCATGCGCATAATCAACGACCCGCCGGGTCACGTCGACATTCTCGTCAAAGGTCGACGGAGTCTTGCCGTCTTCCTTGAGCGAGCCATCCATCATCACCGACGTATAGCCCAGCGCGATGGCGCTCTTGCAGGTTTCAAAACTGTTGCCATGATCCTGGTGCATGGCGATAGGAATGTCGGGATTCAGCTCCGCGGCCGCCTGGATCAACTTGAACAGATAAAGATCCTCAGCAAATGCGCGAGCGCCACGGCTGGCCTGCGCAATCACAGGCGATTTGGTTTGCCGGGCCGCCATCATGATGGCTTGAATCTGTTCCATATCGTTGACGTTGAACGCGCCGACGCCATATCCGCCCTTGGCAGCTTCATCCAGAAGCTGTCGCATAGTTACAAGAGGCATAGGAATCTCCTTTTCTAACAACTCAACTTATTCAGTAGCTCCGCCGCTGCGATGCTCAGATCCTAAAAGGGCGGGAAATCAGCTCGACGCCGAGAGCGCAATCACCCTTATGGTAGCAGAGCAGTGATGGACGAACCGCGACCGGGCGCACAGAGTTCTTCGCGCATCGTTCCGATTTAATCCTGCGTAAGCTCCGCCGGTTCCAAAAAAGGTAAATCCCAACCAATTGCGCCGGTGAGCCTTAGGCATAGCTAATCTGTCCCAGGATTGCAGGGCGCTTTGCTCCTGTCGCTGATGGCACGTTTCCCGGCAGCCCATGCCACGTGTGCCACGCGAGCAACGCAAATGCTGCAGCTTCCTTGGCTGCCGCGGGCATGCCGAAGTCCTCACTGATGTGTACGGTGCAGCCAAGTGGTTGAAGGCGCTCGGCCAGCATGGAGACGAGTATCTTATTCCGCGCTCCGCCGCCCGAGACGATAAAGTCCGCTTCGCGGTTCTTCATCTTCGGAAGAACGGATCTCTCATAACTTCGCGCAATGCTCTCCGCAGTCAGTGCCGTCGCCGTGGCCAGCGCATCCTCGCTGTCTTTGCTCTGCCTCCGGCACGCGGCAAGAAACGTTGCCGCATACTCGCGCCCAAACTGCTCGCGCCCTGCGGACTTCGGAGGCTTCAGCCGGAAGAACGGATGCCGCAAAGCTTCATTGAGCACCGGCTCCAGAACTTTGCCGCGCGCCGCCAACGCCCCTCCGCGATCGAAGGGCCTGTTGAAGAGTTTTTGCGCAAGCCAGTCGATGACCATGTTGCCCGGTCCGGTGTCGAATGCGATCACTTTGCTCGCCGCTGCTCCCGCGGGAATCGCGGTCAAATTGGCGATGCCGCCGATATTCTGTAGAACGCGTCCGCGCTTCGCGTCTGCGAACAATACGTAATCGAGCAACGGCACCAGCGGCGCGCCTTGACCGCCAGCGAACATGTCGGCAGGCCTGAAGTTCGACACCACGGGCACGCCTGACTGAGCGGCAATCGCCTGCGCCTCGCCCGTTTGCCACGTGCATGCAAACTTCCGCCCCGCGTACCGCTCCGCGCGCCCCTGGTGGTAGAGCGTCTGCCCGTGGCAACCGATCAGGTCGAGGCGCAGGCGATGGCGCCTCGCTGTCTCCTTCACCGCTTCCGCATATGCAATGCCCAGCCGCCAGTTGAGCCGCGCCAATTCCACCGTCGAAGTCGACTGCGCGTTCATGGCCGCAAGCACGGCTTTGCGCAGCTCAGCAGGATAAGGAAATCCCTCATGCGCCAGCAGCGTGACCTTCGGAACGGATGTTGCCCCATCCTTGGCGGGTTTCTTGCGCCAAGGGTGGGATTGCTCAACACGCACCACGGCAACATCTATTCCATCGGCCGAGGTGCCGCTCATCACGCCGGCCACCGTCATCGCCTTCGCGCTCATACTGTCTCCACAATCGAAGGCGGCTTCGGCGGCCCGGCCTCCAATTCGCGCGGCGCAATCTTCTCGATGGTCTCGCCGAAGCGCAGAATGCGCGCTCGCAACCCCTCGAACTGCCGAGCGCTCAAAGGTTGCGCCATGTCTTTGGGAAACACCTTTGCGCACTTTCTCTGGGATTCGCGCGCCCTCGCCATCAGCACCTTGCGAAACGCCGCCGAGCGCTCGCCTTCCGCGATGAGCGATTCGAAGACGCTCAATATCGGCTCCGGATGATGACAGATCAATGCCAGATCCGAGCCTACCTCGACGGTTGCCACCGCTGCATCCTCGATCGGCATGAATTTCGTGACTCCGCCCATCTCCAGATCGTCAGAGACAACAATTCCGCCATAGCCGATGCGCTTGCGCAGAACCTGGTTGATCCAGAAATTCGACACGCTGGCCGGCGTCTTCTTTCCCGCTGTTGCGGGATAAGCGGCGTGGTTCACCATAACCATGGGCAACTGCCGGCACAATGCACGATAGGGTTCCAGGTCCTCCTGCCAAAGCTGCTGCCATGTTCGCCGGATCGATGGCGTTTCAAGGTGCGTGTCGCGCATTCCTCCGCCCAGGCCGGGAAAATGCTTGCCGCATCCTGCCGCTCGGTGCGCTGCCAGTCCAGCGAGAAACTCGCGCGCGTAAGCCACAACGCCCGCTGCATCCGGAGCCGCGCATCGCGTCTGCATCACGTCTTTCGACTCGGGAAGCCCGAGATCCAGCACCGGCGCGAACGAGCTGTTAAATCCAAACGCCTTCACTACGCGCGCCACAAGTTCACCATGCTCGCGTGCCAGCGCGGCGTTGCCGGTGGTCCGTGCAGCCCGCGCAACAGCCTCCACCGCGGGAATGGGAGCAAGCACATCGCGCAGCCGGTCCACGGTTCCGCCTTCGACATCTACGAAAGTTGCAGGGCGCGGCGCGCAGTGCCGCGTTGCCTCGGCGAGCAAGGCTCGCGTTTGCTTCGCATCCACAATATTCCGCCGGAACAAAATGACGCCCGCCGGCCGGATCAGCTTCAACCACGCGCGCTCCATTGCCGTAAGTTCGGTGCCACCGAGCCCGACGACCAGCAAACTCCCCGTCGCCCGTCGCAAACTTTCTGTCGTTTTCAACTCGCTACTCCTTGCTCCCTGATCCCTGACCCCTGATCCCGGTTTCCTTCAGCTCCTGCTGCAACTCTTCCAGCAGGTTGAGCGCCTGCAGCGGCGTCAGCGAGTTCAGGTCGGTGGCCTCGATCCGATCCACAATCTTCTGCGAGAGCGGCGTGAAGATCGTCATCTGCATCGGCTCGGCCGCCGTCTCCACTTGCACGCTTTGGCGTTCCTGTTTCTCGTGCTGGCGCAGTACGTGCTTGGCTCGCTCGATCACAGCAGAAGGCAATCCGGCGAGGCGCGCCACTTCAATGCCATAGCTTTTGCTGGCCGCGCCGGGTTCAATGGTGTGCAGAAACACGATGCCTCCTGCCCCTTCTTTCACGCCGACGCGCAGGTTGCGCACCCGCGGCAATTTTTCGGCAAGCATCGTCAACTCGTGATAGTGCGTCGCGAACAACGTGCGCGCGCCCACTTCGGCGTGCAGATACTCCACCGTCGCCCAGGCCAGGCTCAGCCCGTCGAAGGTCGCGGTGCCGCGGCCCATTTCGTCCAGCAGGATCAGCGATCGCTTCGTTGCCGTATTCAGAATGGTCGCTGTCTCCGTCATCTCCACCATGAAGGTGGATCGGCCGCGCGCCAGGTTGTCGCTGGCGCCGATGCGCGTGTAGATGCGATCGACAAGCCCCAGCCGCAAGCTCTCCGCCGGAACAAAGCTGCCCATTTGCGCCATCAGCACGAGCATGGCGGCTTGCCGCAGATACGTGCTCTTGCCGCCCATGTTGGGTCCGGTCACCAGCAGCAGGCAGGGGCCTACCTCTCCGGAATTCAAATACACATCGTTGGCGATAAAGCGGCCTTCGCGCGTCTCCTCCATCCACTGCTCAATCACCGGATGCCGCGCCGCGACAGCCTCGAGCACCGGCTCATCGGTCAGTTGTGGTCTTGCGTAGCGCCGGCGCACCGCCAGGTGCGCGAAGCAGGCCAGCAGATCGGCCTCGGCCACGGCCGCGGAGCTGCGCCGGATGCGGCCGGCATTTTCAACCACAAATTTGCGAAGCTCCGCAAAAATCCGCTTTTCGATTTCGATGCACCGGTCGTGCGCCGTAAGAATCTTGCGCTCGTACTCCTTCAGCTCCGGTGTGGTAAAACGCTCCGCATTCACCAGGGTCTGCTTGCGCTCGTAGTCGGCGGGAGCCAGTGCCTGGTTCGCCTTGGTGATCTCGATGTAATAGCCGAAGACCGAGTTGTAGCGCACCTTGAGCGATCCAATTCCCGTGCGCTGCCGCTCGCGATCCTCGATGGCCGCAATCGCCTGCCGTCCCGTGGTCGAGACGGCGCGCAGTTCGTCCAGCTCCGCGTCCACACTCGCGGCGATTGCGCCCCCATCGGCCAGGGTGAGCGGCGGCTCAGCCACCAAAGTCCTCACGATGCGCGTGGTCACGTCTTCGAGCGTGTCGAGATGTTTTACGATTGCGCGCCACGGCGGAGCCGTCATTGCGTCGAGCGCGGTTTTCAACCCGGGCAAACGCGCCAGGCTCGCGGCGAGCGCACGCACGTCGCGTGGTCCCGCTGAATCCAGCGAGATGCGCGCCAGCAGCCGCTCCAGGTCCAGGATTCCGCCAAAGGCCCGCCGCACCTCTTCGCGCTTAAGCAAATCGCGGTGCGCTTCGGCAACCGCCTCAAAGCGCGCTTCAATTTGTGCGGCGTCGTTGAGAGGCCGCAGAATCGTCGCCCGCAGCAGCCGTTTGCCCATTGGCGTCAGGCATGCATCGAGCGTGCGGAACAGCGTGGTCCGGTCATCCTGCCCGGCAAAGAGCGGCTCAACCAGCTCAAGATTCCGCACCGTCACCTGGTCCAGTTCGAGCGCCGTCGAGTGCTCCTCGAACTTCAGGCTGTCGATGTGCAGCGCTTCATTCTTTTGCGTTGTGCGCACGTAGTGCAGCACCGTGCCTGCCGCAATCGCCGCCGCTTCGTGCCCGTTCAGGCCAAATCCTTCCAGCGACTTTACGGCCAGTTGCCGTTCCACCAGTGGAACGGCGAACTCCGGCGTCCACACCCAGTCCTCGACACGCGTCTTCGCCGGAATCCGCTCGAGTTGCACAGGCGCTTCGGCGCTCGCAGCCAGCAGCACCTCGCTCGGCGCCGCCAGGAGCAGCCCATCTATCGCCTGCGCTCGCGCGTGCTCGCCACGAAATTCCGAAGTGCGAAACTCGCCGGTGGAAACATCAAGCAGCGCCAGCGCGCACACTGAATCAGGGTGCCCCAACCTCGCGGCGTTTTTGTCTTTGCCGCCAGGGCGAGGAATGGCCTGATACAGCGCCGCCAGAAAATTGTTCTGCTCCTGGCCCAGCGCCGCATCGAGCGCCGTTCCCGGCGTCAGCACCCGTGTTACTTCCCGCTTCACGAGTTTTTTGGTGAGCCTCGGATCCTCCATCTGGTCGCAGAGTGCGATGCGATAGCCCTTGCGCAGCAGGCGCGTGAGATATTGCTCCACCGCGTGGTAAGGCACGCCGCACATGGGAACATTGCGTTCCTTGTCGCGCGCCGTCAGTGTCAGTTGCAGTTCGCGGCTGGCGATTGCGGCGTCGTCATAAAAGAGCTCGTAAAAGTCGCCCATCCTGAAAAAAAGCAGCGCATCGGGATTCTGCTGCTTCGCCGTGGTCCACTGGCGCATGAAGGGCGTGAGATCAGACGAGATTTTCCCGGCAGAAGGGGTGTGCGCCGAGTTTTTTTGCTCGGGAAGGGAAGAAAGCGCAAACTCCGGCTCTGGCGCGGCAGGTGCGGCCACCGCAGTTTCGACCGCCGGCACCTGCGCAGCCGCCGCCGGCTCAGGGCTCTCTTCAAAAAGCCGGGAGCGCTTGGTCTCCGCGCCGGGTTGCAGATCGTTTTGGATCACGCTGGCTTTAAGACTATCGCGGCACCAAGCCCAAGCGATAGCCGGACGCAAACGCTCGCGCGCGCTGGCAATCGGCGCGGCGTCTTTCTGCCGCCCGCGCTCCGGCAAAAACGGATTGCAATAGTCAGACTTGGGCGCATGCGTGTACAATCGCTCCCTGTTCCCCGGGCCATGCAGATTCCCCCAAACCGGCCTTCGGCAACTGCATGTTGGCACTCCCAGCAAACCGAAGCCGGGCATGATTCGACGCGGCCATCAACTCGCGGATGCCCACCGGCGGATATTCGCCGCCGGGGCATAGGAAGTGGCGACCGTTAACGCAATGAAGGCCTGCAAGGTGATCTGAAACCGCCGTGCAGCGCCGCAACCGGGTTCCCCATGGAGGAAGTTCGAGATGAATCAATTCAAGCGGTACATTGTTTATGCGCTGTTCCTCTGCGCTGCTTTGTGCGTCGCAGCGGTCTCTCACGCCCAGTCCCCGTTCGACGGAACGTGGCGTATTGATCCGGGCAAAGCCAAGTTTGATCAAAAGCCTTTTACCGTCTATCTCAGCCAGGGATGGTACCACTGCGTCAGTTGCACTCCTCCCTATGACGTTCAGGCCGACGGACAGTTCCACGCCGTCGCCGGGCAGTCGTTCGACGCTCAGAGCGTGACGATCGTCGATCCGCACACCCTTAGGTTCGTCAGCAAGAAAGGTGACAAGACCATTGAAGACGACACCGTAACGGTATCGGCCGACGGAAAGATCACGTCCATTAAGAGCAAGAGCTACCCGTTGAACGGCGGCGACGCGCAAGATTCGTCGATGAAGCTCAAGCGCGTCGGCGCGCTGCCCGCAGACGTCCACGCCACCTCGGGCAACTGGGTGCCGCTGAACTTCACCGACACCGAGGCCGATCTCTCCTTCTCATTCAAGACGGATGGCGATCAATTCTCGATGACCGATCCAACCGGCGATAGCTATACGGCAAAGTTTGATGGCAGCGACTATCCCTACAAGTCGTATGGCGCGAATAGAGTCAATCTGCAAAAAGTAGATGCGCACACGATCATTGAGACAGACAAGCGTGATGGAAAGGTCGTCGGCGATTCAAAAATGACGGTCTCAGCGGACGGCAAGACCATGAGCATTGTCTCGCACAATCCGCAAAACAACACAACCTCAACCTTTGTCGCAACCAAAAAGTAGGACCCGCTGCATCATCGCGCAGGCCAAGCGGTCAATTTTGGCCGCGCTTTGCCGCGAGTAGAGTCATCGCGGTCTCATGGACCGGAATCGACCGGAGCTTTCGCCTGCCCTGGCGGCGAAAGCTCTAAAAACCAGATTCCCACGGAGGAAGATCGAAATGAACCAATGGAAAAGGTACGTTGCAGGCTCCTTGTTCCTTGCGGCGGCGTTGTGCGTGGCCGCGGTTTCTCATGCGCAATCGCCGTTCGACGGCACCTGGCAGGTTAATCTTGCACAAACCAAATTCAGTCCCAAGCCCCTCAGCTTTTACATCAGCCAGGGATGGTATCACTGCACCGGCTCTTGCAATCCGGCTTATGACGTTGCGGCCGACGGCCAGGATCACGCCGTCACTGGCCATGCCTACGACTCGATCAGCGTAACCATCGTCGACCCTCACACCATCTTTGCCGTAGCCAAGAAAGGTGGCGCGGTCATGTTCGAACAGACCCGCACCGTCTCAGCCGACGGCAAGACCCTCACTGTCAAAACCACCGATCATCCGATGGACGGCAGCGCGGCAACCACTTTTGAAACTGTCGCCAAGCGCAGCGGTGTTGCAGCGTCGGGAGTGCACGCCGCTTCAGGCAACTGGGTGATCACAAAGCAGAGCGGAAGCGGCAACGGACTGGTGACCACCTACAAAATGGACGGCGACCAGTTGACTATGACTGCCGGCTCCGGCGAAAGCTATTCCGCCAAGCTCGACGGCAGCGATTATCCCGTCAAGAATGCGTATGGCTGGGATGCCGTTTCGCTCAAGAAGATCAACGACCACTCCATTGAGGAAACCGACAAGCGCGGCGGCACGGTGACCGATGTTTCAACCATGACCGTTGCAGCCGGCGGCAAAACCATGACGGTCGTGGATAACGACAAGCTTTCAAACCGCACTTCGACCTACGTAGCGACCAAGCAGAAGTAGCTGCGTCGGCGCGAAATATATGCTTCACCCCTCTCCGGCGTCCGCTGCGGCGGGCGCAGGGGGTGATGCACCCCGATTCGGGCAACCGTCTCAGGCCCTACTCTCGGCCGGCGGGTTGCAATGCAGGAGTGATTTAAATCACTTTCATGGGGCCCGACCCAAGGCAAACTGGGTTCCTCGCAAGCCCGAGGAGGTCCCCCAAATGAATCTCACCGTTCTGCTGCAGAAACTGATTGCCATTGAGCGCTCCATTGGATCGGCGAACCACGCCGTAACCCGCAGTCTCGTTTACGATGCGCAGGATTGCCTGCTCCAGATGCAAAAGGAGCGGGCCGAGGACTTTCTCGCCACCGCATGGCGCGACTTGACGCTCCAGCCGGACTGGTTTAACCGGGCATCGTAGCGCGGCTTTCGTCGCGCGGCTTGCACTCGGCCGTTGTGCTGAATCCAGTCTTCGGCGTGGAAACAGCAGGGGGCTTGGCCGTGGAAGGCCGGAGATTCACAGCGGAGCCCATCTAGCTTGATGTCATGCCAAGCCGTCTGCCATATACATTCTAGGAAGGTTGTTTACTTGACACAAATGAACCGAAAATGATGCGATATTCGAGGATTTACCAGCTCAAATGGCAACGCCCCCACCTAATGTGGGGGCGTTGCGCGAAAGCTGCTGGTGTAGTCGGACCTAAATGCCAAAAGGTCCTCAGCCGGAAGTAGTGGCCCCATGCGCCCACCAGCTAGACACGAGGATAGTTTTACCGGCCATCTAGGAGTGCCTTAATACTACCCTACTATCGGTAGTACTTGGCTATATAAGAGATGAATTTTGCACAGGAAAGTTGCTTTTTTGTTACTAGAGTAATCTTGCGGAGTTTCCTTCCCAAATGCGGCATTCCTCAATAATTTCTAGGAAACGGTTCCTTTTGAACATCGTATAGGCAGTGACGAACTTGTATGTGAAGTCTGCACCGCTCTTGCTTTGTCGTACCCAAACGACGTAATACTGCGGGTCGGTTGTCATTGGGACCGAAACGACCGCCGTATAGACGAAGCTCCGGCGGAAGCTGCCTTCAATTTTCTCTTCGGATATAAAGACAGACTCACTATTCATCAGTGTGTGCCGAATCCATGGAAGGCGCTTGCCGCGTACTTCCTCGTAGTTCTCCGATTTGGCAACGTGCCTTCCTGTTTCACGATCTTTATAGAGCGAAAGCATACCGTCTTCATTGATTGCGATTCTGCGCCCAAATTTGTCGGTGACTTCTCCCATTACTTTGTTTTGGTAATAGTCCAAAGCAGCGCCTTCGTCCATTGAACCGAAACACTCGGCCAAAGTGCCGGTCGCCTCGAAATGAAACTGATCTGAATTGACCCTTTCCGCAATCAGCAGAGCGGAGGCGACCTCTTTCATCTTTAGTTCTGGTTTCTTGAGTCTCTTCTGCCGTTGGTAGACGATCTTCGTAGCGTCGTAAAACACCCGCACTAATCGGTCGGCATTTGGGCCGGACAGCATGCGTGGCTGCTGCAACTTCAAAATCAGTTTTTGTAACGCCTCAGCATCGAGTTTTTTCATTCGGGCCAACTGGCGATTGCCATCTGTTTGCTCGTTACGGCCTATCATTCATGGCTTACAGCAAGACGCCAGCGAATCCGTCCCTGGATGGCCGTGTGCTGGTGGTGGTTCTGCGGTGGAAGTGTGTGTCCGGTGATTGACGTGATGTTCTTGCCGCAGCCTTCACATCTGTATATCCCAGACCACGGAGTAGCGGCACCAGGTTCATTGATTTGATCGAATGCCTGATGGTTGGATTGCGCGAGGTACTGAGAGTACTTGTACAGTGCAGACATGACGAATATCCTTTGAGGCTAGACCTCAGGTGTATTACAATGGCAGAGCGGAGAGGCAGGGAGTTGAACCCACGGTGCTGTCACACCGTTCCCGGTTTATAAGACCGCTAGCCCACCTAGGCGATACCTCTCCAAATCGCCCTTGTCGCAAGCCAAGGGCGGACAGAACTGAGCAGATCACCACGGCTCGAATCGCGTCCCCACGAAGAGATTAGCGATTTGAGCCTGGTCAGAGGACGTGAAAGCCAAATGGTTTGAGTCATTCGAGCGCTTGATACCCGCGATCAGAGCGCACTACCCAGGACGGACAAAATTTGCGCGTGTCCTTGTTTTTTTGTAGTCTCTCGGTAGAGAGGATGTTAAGTCTTTATGAATAAAAGAGTTATTTGCAGACAGCTTGGAGACGTGGCCATTGAACGGGTCGTTGTGGGAGAGGCCAAGCGCGTGTTTTACATCGATTGGCCCGCGAATGTGGGTGCGATTTCCACTGATGTCGGGCCAATCGGGTTCCCGAAGGACTGCGTCTTTGAGTATGTTGACGGGGTCGCCGGGAAGAAACTGAGCCAGGAAGAATGGGCTAAACTCAAGCCATTGAGGAAGCTGAGAAATGAAAGTGGACAAGGGACAATTAGACGAAGTTCTGCGGCGGATGCTAGCGAACCCGCCACAGAAAACTGCGGAGATAAAGTCGCCTAAAAGGGCTCCGATTCGTCGGAAGTCAGCGAAGCAAAAGTGAGCGGCGGAAAACCGCAAAGCCTCCGGACCGTGTCCCCGAACGCATCAGCGTTATCGCGGCGGTTGAACCTGTAGCAGCTTTCGTTCAAGTAGCGCCACAAATGTTTCGCGCTGATCTTGTGGTACTGGCCTACGATGCCACGCTTGAAGAGCGAAAACGCGGATTCGATTCCGTTCGTGGTCACATCTTCGTAGGAGTAGATTCCTGCCGTGTGATTGACCGTTTTGTGGATGATCTCGTCATGGCCTGAGATACGGAGCGCCTTGGGATACGCGGGCAATTCATCGGTCATGATCGCCTCAACATCGGCGCTTACATGCTCTTTGATGTATGCGGCAAGTGTCTCTATCTTGGCATCTGGCGCATGAAATAGACGGAGCTTTCCGCCGCGCTGCTTCATGCCCACGACGCATATCTTGTGATCCCTGTGGCCCTGATACTTCTTGCCGCGCCTTTTGCCGCCGACATAAGTTTCGTCAATTTCCACGATCCCGCCGAGTTTTGGTATTTCACCCTCGGCCATTATTTCGCGGATGCGGTGATACAGGTACCACGCGGTTTTGTAGGACACGCCCAGGTCGCGTTTTAGCTGCATTGCGCTGATGCCCTTCTTTGCATTCAGGACCAATGCAATCGCTTGGAACCACTTTATGAGTGGAAGGTGGGAATCGTGGAACAGTGTGCCAGCGGTAGGCGAGAACTGCTGATGGCAAGTAGCCTCCTGGCAGAGATAGAACCAGCCGCGCGAGTTCTTGGAATCGGCCTTGCGCTCGACCTTGACGACCTTATCGCAGCCACAGGTAGGGCAGCGCTTGACGCCATCAGGCCAGCGCATCTTCTCAATGTACTCAAGGCACTGTTCCGTGGTTCCTAGCTTTTCATGCACTTCGCAAAGGTTCATGGCCGATCCTCGATTACAAGACCAGCTTACCTGGAATTTCTATTTGTGTCAAGTAAATAATCTTCCATTCTAGTAACCCCCCGCCCCCCGTACCCCCTTTTGGGGTTAAGGGATTTCCTGTCAACGGTTTGCCCTTTGATCATTTCTTCCAGCCCGCAGATTCGAAAAGAGTTATCCCGCAAAATCGTCCAGAATAAGGGGTTGCGGGCGGTTTTCTCGAGCCATTGCACCATTGTTAGTGCCATCTCTCAAAAAGCCCGTGGCCCGGGAGTGTTTGAATGCAAAGTCTAGGAGGAGCACGAGGTGTTGCGAAAAGCTGAACTCAGCATTGAAG
>OKRB01000058.1 GCA_900290245.1 Candidatus Sulfuritelmatomonas gaucii
TGGACAAGGAAGGCTATCTTAACTTGCCACAGGGTCCGGGTTTGGGTGTGGAGATCAACAAAGGTTTGATCACTGCGTAGATGAGATTTCGTCCTCGAGGAAAGGGCACAGTGAAAATCCGCATTTAGACCTTTGCCTGGAGAAGTCTATTAAGCTGCATTTAAACGCGGTCTATTCTTTGGGTGAGCAGAGCGCTTTCATTTTTGTCCAAACCCGAAGCCGCCCACAGATTTGCGGGCTCAATCCTGTTCCCGGTCCTCATCAATTAGGTTTTCCTCGGCGGCTCGGTCTCCACCGGGCCCCGCCTCCGCAAACGCCGGCATTTTCGACGCAAGCGTTCTTTTGGCCTTGCAATCTACCCAACGAGCGATATAATTTCGGGGATTTTGGGCTGAATAAGGAGATTCCAGCTTCATGCTCTTCCGAAGACATACCGACCGGTCCCCGGTACGTCAGATTACGAAAATGATGAGGATGAGGATGAGGTCGAATCGAACCTCGGAGTAGACAAAACGTCATAGGAAAACCAATGCCGAAGAAGGACCTTGATCGTAGAACATTTCTGAAGGGCGCGGCCCTGGCCGCTCTGGCACCCGCCGCGCATGCCGCCCCGGCTGCGCACAAGTGGGATAAGGAAGCGGACGTAGTGGTGATTGGATCCGGCGCTGCAGGGCTGCCCGCCTCCATTATTGCCAAAGAGAACGGCGCATCGGTAATCCTGGTCGAGGCCAACAGCGACATCGGCGGCCACGCCGCCGTCTCCACCGGCAACATCCCGTTGGGCGGCGGCACCAGGGCCCAGAAAGAGGCCGGAATTGTGGATTCGCCCGATATTCTCTTCAAGGACCTCACCGACTGGTCCGCAGTGGAGCCCAACGGCGCCGCCCCTTACCGGTTCAACGACCGCGACATCGTTCGCGCTTTCGCCGACAACAACGTTTTCGCCTACGACTTTCTCGTGTCGCATGGACTTGTTTTTACGAAGCCGGTGCCCGACTATGGCGGCATGACCAACGCTGGCAGGTCGGCGCCGAGGGCTATGCACGCGGCCGTCATGGCGTACCCGCTAATTCAGACCGGCAGATCGGCGGTCCCCGACGTCCAGACAACCACTACCGGGGGCATCGGCATTGTGCGCCCGCTGGAGGCAGCCGCGCGGAAAGCGGGCGTGCAAATTCTTCTTCAACACAGGATGACCAGTGTGATCCGGGAGAACAACAACACGGGCCGCGTGGTCGGAATCACGGTGGAGACCGAGGGCGCCAAACTCAATATCCGCGCCCGGAAAGGCGTCATCCTCTGCACGGGCGGCAACTCCAGTAATGTGAATTTTCGTCGCATATTTGATCCCCGACTTACTGAGGAATACTGCGGCGTGGCTGGCGAGCCCTATACGCCCCAGGATGCCAGCGGAGAAATCGCCGGCATGGCAGTGGGGGCATCGCTTTGGGGCACGGTCAACCAGACTGGAGAATTCGGCGCTGCAATCGCCAAGGCGGGGTACATCGGGTGCCAGTACGGGTACCCTTCCATGTTTCCTTCGTGGCAACCGACCAGCGAATATTTCCACCTGGTTCGCGCCACGGGCCTGCACGTCAAGGATTATCAGAATGCGATCCAGGTGAATCAGGCCGGCTTGAGATTCTATGACGAGACGAAGGGCCAGTTCGGCGACCCCAACGCCCGCGGGGACGCCAGCCAGAATTACGTGCCGGGCAATTGGCGCAACGCGGCCAATATACGGTGGAATCCCCCCAACTACCTTCCCGCCGCCATGAGCCTGAATGGCGGTACCGGCAACGGAGGCGGACCGATTTGGGCCATTTTCGACGCTGAGGCGGTGAAGCGCGAGAAATGGACCGTGGAGCCACCCTATGTGGATAGGGAGGCCGGCTTCTTCTTTTCCGGCAAAACCGTTGCCGAGTTGGCGGCCAACATCTCAAAGAACAAATATCAGAAGAACCCGATGCCTGCCCAGGCGCTCCAGGATACGGTTGCCCGATACAATTCTTTTGTGGACGCGGGCAAGGACGCGGATTTCGACAAGCCCGCTCCCCAGTACAAAATCCAGACGCCTCCGTTCCACGCAGCCTGGGCCACGCCCGTCCTTCATGATTCCCGCGCTGGCTTGCGCATCAACGCTCGCAACCAGGTGCTGGACCTCAACGGAAAAGTCATACCGAGGCTCTACTGCGCGGGCGAGTCCGCCGGTGGATTCAGCGAGCACGGCTTGGCCCGTTGCATCGTCGGCGGCCTCATCGCCGGCCGGAACGCCGCCGTCGAAAAGGTGTGAAGCGCTTTCTTTTTTTGGCGCACGATTACGGCCGCCTGCAATCTACCGGAATGACCGGAAGGAGTTCACGATGAATCATCGACGGTTTACAGTCGTACGCCTCGGGCTGGCGCTGGCTGTGGCGCTCGCGGTTGTATTCGGATTTAGGATCGTCCAGGCGCGAGCACAATCAAACCAAGCCACTGAGGATAATTCAGGCGGAAAAACGTCCGGCAGTGGAACAGCGGTCCATTACAGCACCGACTTCCCCCTCGCGGCGCCCGGCGGCCAAAACTCTGACGCCATCGACAAGGCGCTCCCCGGCGCCGTCAACCAGGGCCCACTAAATGCAGAAACATGGCAACGCGGCCCCGCCGATGCCCCCCCGCCCAACGCCAAGATTTGGAATCCGGTCATGATCAAGATGATGAATGGCGAGAAGGTGACCGGCGGGACCCTCTTCAGCAGCGATAGTCCTGAAACCTATTGCGCCATGGCCAATGCCGGCTACGACTTCATCTGGGTCGAGATGCAGCACGATCCGCGTGGCTGGGAACAAGTGGCCCGCATGTTTGCCGCATGTCCCCACGCCAAAGCCGTGCCCGGAGTGCGCGTTGCCGACGCCGACGAACGCGAAATCCAGCACGCCTTGGATATCGGCGCGCTGGTGGTGATCGTGCCGACCGTTCGCTCGGCGCAGCAGGGCATCCAGGCCAGGGACTGGGCCTTTTTCCCGCCCCTCGGTGACCGCAGCCTGGGCGGGGGCCAAGCTTTTACTCCGGCTTTTTGGGGCAACGTCCCGGGTGGATATCGCGCCACCATCAACCAGAACCTGGTGTTGATCGAGATGATTGAAACCCTGCCCGCCTTGATGCAGGCCAAACAAATTGCCGCCATTCCCGGCGTGACGGCCATCTTTGCCGCCGCCGGTGATCTGGCCAATCGCTCCGGCTACCGGGCCGGCTCGCCGGATTTCGAGCGGCTGATCAATATCGTGCACGATGCGGCGATCTCTGGGCACAAACGACTCTGCGGGCCCATCAGCTGGGTCAACCGGCCTGATTTCACCTGCTTCCAGGCTGGCAGCGAACTCTCGGCCATCACGCGCGGCGTCGCTGACGAACTCGGGCCACTCAAAGACACGCAAGGCAAGCCCGAAGTCGGACCTTACGCGGAAAAGAAATAAATCCAACGTCGTCGATTGCAGCCTCTGCGCCCGCAAGCGCGAAGGCTGCGTTCAAAAAGGAAATTCCGGTAAGGACCGTTGTCCCTCGCCAAAACCCCGTCCGGACTAACCCTATTGTGTTTTCTATGATATAGGGCAGCCATGGTG
>OKRB01000082.1:0-25046 GCA_900290245.1 Candidatus Sulfuritelmatomonas gaucii
CTCGCTCTCGGCGGGCAAGGCGCTGATGCAGCGTGCGGCGGCGCGGCCCGAGCCGATTCCGTGCTTCATGGAGATGAGCAGTGTGAATCCGGTGTTTGTGCTCCCCGAGGCGCTATACTCGCGCGGCGAACAGATCGCACGCGGCCTCTTCGGATCGTTCACGCTGGGCGTGGGGCAGTTTTGCACCAAACCAGGGTTGGTCTTTTTGCCGCGCAATGCGGACGCCAACATGTTCGTTGATGAGTTAAAAGCGCAGGTGGAGAAAGCGGCCATCACACCAATGCTGACGGAAGGAATTTCGAAGAGCTACCAGTCGGGAATCGCCGGGCGGCAGGCGCAAAGCTGCGTAGAGACGGTGGCGCAGACCGCTTCAAACGGAGCGAAGAGCTCGTATGCGGTCCCGGTAGTGATGCAGATCAGCGGCAAGGATCTGCTGCGTGAGCCGGAATTGGCGACGGAGGTCTTCGGGCCAAGCACGCTGGTGATCCGCTACGAGAGCCGCGAGGAAGCGCTAAAACTGGCACGATCACTGGAAGGGCAACTGACCGCAACGCTGCACGGATCAGAAGCCGATCTCGCTGCGTTCGGCGATCTGATTGCGATCCTGGAGCGGAAGGTGGGACGACTGATCGTGAATGGCTTTCCCACGGGCGTGGAAGTTTGCCATGCGATGGTGCACGGCGGGCCGTATCCGGCAACGAGCGACAGCCGAACGACATCGGTGGGCACGTACTCGATTTATCGCTTCGTGCGGCCCGTGTGTTTCCAGGATTTTCCCCAGGCGGCACTGCCTGAGGAGCTGAAGAACGAGAATCCGTTGGGGATTTGGCGACTGATGGTCGGCCAGTTTACGCAGGATGCGGTTCGCGCCGGGTCGACGGCAGACAAAGCGTAATCGCACCAGCAACGATCAGTGCGACCGACATGGCGAGAAATCCGGCGCGGGCGTTGCCGGTGAGCGCCTGCAGCCAGCCCACCAGCCAGGTGCCGGCAAATCCGCCGAGCGCGCCGCAACTGTTGACCAGCGCAATCACTTCGCCGACCACGTTGCGCGGCAGCATTTCGGGCATGATGGCGAAGAAGGGGCCATAAGGCGCATACATGGCACCACCGGCAACGATCAGAGAGAGATACGAAAGCCAGAAGTGATCGCCGGCCGTGGCGAAAGAGCAGAACAGGCCGACGCCCGACAGAATCAGGAACGGCCACACAAACGGCTTGCGGTTCAGCGTGCGATCGGAGACGGCTGAGACCACGAGCA
This sequence comes from Candidatus Sulfuritelmatomonas gaucii, assembly GCA_900290245.1. Lineage (GTDB taxonomy): Bacteria > Acidobacteriota > Terriglobia > Terriglobales > Acidobacteriaceae > Telmatobacter > Telmatobacter gaucii. The sequence continues at coordinate 1,262 of OKRB01000082.1, forward strand.
TGAGGATGACGGCGAGAAGGAACGGCGCGGCGCTCAGGACGCCAACCTGCCCGATGCCGCGCGATGAGCCGGAGCGAATCATCTCCGGAATCCAGAGGACAAGGCCGTAGACTCCGAAGCTCCACGAGAAGTATTGGAAGCAGAGGAGCAGGACGCCGGGCACGCGCAGGGTGGCGAGGAAATTCGTGTATTGAGGTAGAGAAGCCTGCTCGCGCGCGAGCTCCTCTGTGAGTTGCCCGCTGCTTTCTCGAGAGAGCCAGCGCACCTGGACGGGCTGGTCGCGCGCCACACCGAGCCACACAAATGCCCACACGATGGACGGAATGCCTTCGAGGATGAACGTCATCTGCCAGCCGACGCCGCGGATGAGGTAGCCGGTGACCGCGGCCATCCAGGTGACTGTGACCGGGTTGCCGAGGATAAGGATCGCGTTGGCGCGGGAGCGCTCGGCCTTTGTGAACCAGTTGGTGAGCAGGATGAGCATCGACGGCAGGATGAGGCTTTCCGCGACGCCGAGCAGCAGGCGGTCGGCGACCAGCAGCCAGTACACGCGGATGACTCCGGTGAGTGCCGAGAAGATGCCCCAGCAGATGAGCGCGAAAAAGACCAGCCGGGTGGCGCTGCGGCGCACCGCGTAGGTTGCGGCCGGAATCTGGAAAAGGAAGTACCCGAGAAAGAAGGCCGATGCAAGAAAGGCCGCGCGCGACTCGGTGATGTTGAGCGATTTTGCCATTCCCGCAGCTGCGCCGAAGCCGAAGTTGGAGCGGCCGAGATAGGCAAGGCTATAGGTGACAAAGACCACCGGCATCAGGTAGAGCCAGCGGCGGCGCAAGTCTGGCTCGCGTTGCGCCGCGATGTGGGAGTTGTTGCCGGGCACATGAGCTTTATAGCATCCCGCTCGGTGGGCGGCACAACAATGGGAATCTTGTGTGGGTCGTTCTGTGGGCGGCGGGGTGAGTGAAGGAGCTAATGCGGCTGACTGTCGCCGGGGAAGGCTGCCGCGGGGCCAAGTTCAGTGCGGGCCGCTGGGTCGACCCGCTTGATGTCGATGGGCTTCATATGTGCCGCTTCGCTCTGCGCCTGCTGACAGGGCACTTCTTTGATTTCGCTGTTGAGCCACTGAAAGGGAAACACTTCAAGGTTGGTCATCTTTGCGGAGAGCCGGATGCAGTGTTGAAAGCCGCCTTCGACGTTGATCACGAGCGGCTCCTTACCGGGCTGGGTTGAGTGCCAGGGGACGGTGAAGGAATGGGCTCCGGGCTTGAGATGAAAGGTCATGAAGCGGCCGGGCTGGACGTGGGCCAGTGGCTGCGAGCCGTCGAAGAGCCAGCCGGTGAAGGGCTGCTGGCTTCTTGGAAGGAGACCTGCGGCCGTGCTTTTCACAGAATTGCCCGGAGTGTAGAAAGTGACGGTGCCTGTCTGGGCAAGGCATGGTGCGACAGATAGAGCAGCGATCAGAGCGATGCGAAGGAGGGCAGTCATGCTCCCAACCCGAGGCCAGTATCGCACAGGTTGAGATAGCGCCGGCGCACAAGCGAGGCTTGGCTTCGTGCAGCTCTTTTTTGGCAGGGCCGAAGCTTCGCGGAGCCCTTTGAAAATCGATTCACCTGTGATCTGAGTCACGCCTAGAGGCTGAATCGCAGGACTACACTGATTCGTTTTTCAGAGTCAACCGGCACCGGTGTCGAAGGCATCGATCACGGCGTGTTGTCGTTGAACAAAAACGGACGGCCGGAGCGGATTTCCTTCGCCGGAGGGAGATGGATGGCAAAGCCTGAAGAGATTCAGCGAATAAAAAAGATCGCATGGGACCTGAGAGCCGACATCGTGAAGATGATTGGTGTAGGCAAAGCGGGACACCTGGGCGGTTCGTGCTCACTGGCTGAGATTGTCGCATCTTTGTACTTCGGGAAGATGCACTTCGATCCCAAAGCTCTGAACGATCCCAACCGGGATCGTTTTCTGGTGAGCAAGGGGCATTCTGTTTTGGTGCAATATTCGGCACTGGTGGAGCTGGGCGTAATTCCGCGTGAAGAGATGGCAAAGTTGAAGACCCTGGGCGGCAACCTTCAAGGGCACCCGGACATGATGACTCCCGGATTGGAGGCGGTGACAGGTTCGCTGGGGCAGGGACTTTCAATAGCGACCGGCATGGCTCTGACGCTGCGACTCAAGAAAAGCCAGGCTCGCGTGTATGTTGTGATAGGCGACGGCGAACTCGCCGAAGGCCAGCTTTGGGAAGCGGCCATGGCCGCCGCGCGCTACAAGCTGGACTCGCTGACGGCCATCGTGGACAGAAACAAGATCCAGGCAACCGGCCCGACAAAAGAAATCTTCGATATCCCGAACCTGGAAGGCAAATTCCGGGCGTTCGGGTGGAACGTGTTGAACGTAGATGGACACGACGTGAGCGCGATCCTGGATGTTCTGGACAAAGCGGCTGCGATCAAGGGTGGTCCAACTGTAATCATCGCCGACACGATTAAAGGAAAGGGCGTCTCATTCGCCGAGAATACGGCGGCTTTCCACAATGGCGCGATGACCAAAGAACAGTACGACCTGGCGCTCGCTGAGATCGAAGAATCCCGGAGGATGGTGCAATGACTTCGCCGAACCTGAGAAGTGCGTATGGGGCCAGCCTTGTCCGGTTGGGAAAGAAGGACGAGAGGGTGGTGGCCCTTGAGGCGGACTTAGGGAAATCCACGCAGTCTGTCATGTTTCAGACGGAGTTTCCCGACCGTTACTTCCAGATGGGAATCGCGGAACAGAACATGGCTTCGACGGCGGCGGGATTCGCGCTTTCCGGAATGATCCCGTTTATTCATTCCTTCGCGGTATTCGCCTCCGGAAGGACCTACGACCAGCTCCGCAATTCCATCTGCATTCCGAACCTGCCTGTGCGGATCTGCGGGTCAAGCGCAGGGCTTTCGGACTTTGGCGACGGAAAGACGCACCAGGGTGTGGAGGACGCTGCCTTGATGCGGTCGCTACCGAACATGACGGTGCTTTGCCCGGCGGACTCCATCGAAGTGGAACAGATGATGGACTGTATGCTGGATTGGCAGGGGCCGGTGTACTTCAGGATCAACAGGAATGATCTTCCTTTTGTCTATCCGGCGGGCGAGCCGTATTCGATCGGCAAGGGGGGGAGCCGTATTCGATCGGCAAGGTGACAAAGCTGCGGGACGGGAACGACGTGGCGATTTTCGGCTCAGGAATCATGGTCTCGAAGGCACTGGAGGCAGCGAAGGCTCTGGAGCTGGAAGGGATCTCGGTTAGAGTGCTCAACATCAGCACTATCAAGCCGCTGGACCGGGAGGCGGTAATCCGCTACGCGAGCGGAGTAGATGCCATTGTCACGGCCGAAGAGCATACGATTATCGGTGGAATCGGTTCGGCGGTGGTAGAGGCGCTGCGTGGAGTGAGCCATGCGCCGGTGGAATTCGTGGGCGTGCCCGACACTTTCGGCATCTCGGCGGAGGGGTACGGCGAACTGCTCACGCATTTCAAGCTCACGTCGGAGGAGGTTGCCAGGACCGTGAGAACGCTTCTAAAAGGAGACAAAAAATGAACATCGGCTTTATCGGACTGGGCATCATGGGCAAGCCTATGGCGAAGAACCTGCTTAAGGCGGGCCACTCACTCATCGTTTATGACATCGTTGATGCCCCGGTCAAGGAGCTGGTGGCAGCGGGCGCAACTGCCGGTTCGTCTCCGAAGGACGTGGCGTCGCGGAACGAACTCATCATCACAATGCTGCCCAATTCGCCTCACGTGAAGAAGGCGGTTCTGGGCGAAGGCGGTGTGATCGAAGGGGCCAGGCCAGGAAGCGTGCTCGTCGACATGAGCTCAATTGCGCCCCTTGCGAGCCGCGAGGTGGCCGCCGAGCTGGGCAGGAAGGGAATCGAGATGCTTGACGCCCCTGTCTCAGGCGGCGAGCCTAAGGCCATCGACGGAACGCTGGCTATCATGGTGGGCGGCAAGGAAGCCGTCTTTGAGAAGGTGAAGGACGTACTGCTGAAGATGGGAGCCAGCGCGGTTCTCTGCGGAGAAATTGGCGCAGGCAACGTGACCAAGCTGGCAAACCAGATCATTGTCGCGCTGAACATCGCCGCGATGTCTGAGGCTTTCGTCCTCGCGACCAAAGCTGGAGTCGATCCCGAGCGGGTCTTCAACGCGATCAAGGGCGGCTTGGCTGGAAGCACCGTCCTCAATGCGAAGGCTCCCATGGTTCTCGAGGGAAACTACAAGCCGGGCTTCAGGATTGAGCTGCATATCAAGGACCTGCAGAATGCGCTGGATACCGCCCACGAAACCGGAACCCCGATCCCGCTTACAAGCCAGATCATGGAGATCATGCAGGCCCTCAAGGTCGACGGAAAGCAGACCGACGATCATAGTGGCATTATCCAGTTCTATGAAAAGCTCGCTGCAGTAAAAGTCCGCAAGGGGGGCGCCAAGTGAGCCCGAGACGTCTTTCGGGGAAGATCGCCCTGGTCACTGGCGGAGCAGTCGGGATCGGTGCGGAGGTCGCAAAGAGATTTCGCGAGGAAGGCGCCTCGGTTTTCGTTTGCGACATCAATCGCGAGGAAGGAGAAAAGACGGCCGCGTCGATTGATGCGGTCTTCGTCCCGCTCGATGTCACTTCAGAAGCGAGTTGGAAAGCGGCGTTCGCAACGGTGATGGAGCGGGCCGGACGGCTCGACATCCTGGTGAACAATGCAGGCATCAACGTGAGGAAGAACATTGAAGAGATGCCGATGGAATCTTTCGATGCCATGATCGCGGTGAATGTGAAGGGTCCGTTTATTGGGATCAAGCACGCCCTTCCGATGATGAGAGCGGGGGGCGGAGGCGTGATCCTGAATATGTCGTCGATATGCGGCTTGGTGGGCCACAAGTTCACGAATGAAACCTACACGACGACCAAAGGCGCCCTGACCATGCTCACCAAGTCGGTGGCCGTGCGTTATGCGAAGGACAACATCCGCTGCAACTCGATCCACCCCAGCACCGTGGAGACGCCCTTTGTACAGACCCTGTTCAAGGATCCGGAGCGCAAGGCGGAGAGACTGGGCGAGATTCCGCTGGGAAGGCTGGCGAGCACGGCCGACGTCGCGAATGCGCTGGTCTATCTGGCGAGCGACGAGGGATCGTTCATCAACGGGGTTGCGTTTGCGATTGACGGAGGCCTGACAGCTTACTAGGCTTTGCCGCGACGGTGAGTTGCCGCCGAACCGGCGCGTGTTGTCGCAATCTACGCACCAGGGACGGCGTTCGGAAGCCCGCGCTTGGTCCACTATACTGGACGCGGAAAGGGCTTCCCCATCACAAGCATTTCATTCAGTTCGGTTTTAGAGTCGACGGATGCGAACTTGCTTGGCGTGGGTACGCATGCGCCTGGACCTGCGGGAGTGCTGCCGCTCACCCCGGAGATGCTGCTCACCGAGCCCTCGGGGAATCTCTTCGGCCTGACACAGAACGCCGGCATGGGCTGGGAGCCCCAGCGTCTTCTCGATCCCGAATTCCTCATCCTAAGTACGCACGGCGGACTGCGAGCGGAGTCGGGCGAGCCCATTGCGCTGGGATTTCACACCGGCCACTGGGAGGTGGGTCTGCTTGTGGCTGAAGCCGCGCGTGAGTTGAAGTCGCTGCGCGCCACGCCTTTCGCGGGCGCCTGCACTGATCCCTGCGACGGTCGCACGCAGGGCACCACCGGCATGATGGACTCGCTGCCATTCCGCAACGATGCTGCGATGGTGCTGCGCCGCCTGATGCGCTCGCTGCCGACGCGGAAAGGCGTGATCGGGGTGGCGACGTGCGACAAGGGACTGCCGGCGATGATGATGGCGCTGGCATCGTCGGGAAAGAAACCGGCGGTACTGGTTCCGGGCGGCGTGACGCTGCTGCCGGAGCAAGGTGAAGACGCGGCGAAGGTACAGACGATCGGCGCCCGCTTCGCGCAGAGCCATATCACGCTGGAACATGCCGCGGAGGTGGGCTGCCGTGCATGTGCTTCGCCGGGGGGAGGGTGCCAGTTTCTGGGAACGGCGGCGACGTCGCAAGTTGTGGGTGAGGCACTGGGATTGTCGCTACCGCATACGGCGCTTGCGCCATCGGGACAACCGATCTGGCTGGATGCCGCGCGGCGCTCGGCACGCGCGATTCTGCGGCTCCATGAGCTTGGCATCGGCACCGGCGACATCCTTACACCCGCGTCGATTTACAACGCAATGATCGTGAAGGCTGCCTTCGGTGGATCGACAAATCTTCTCATTCACGTGCCGGCCATTGCGCACGCGGCGGGCCTGCCGCGACCCACGGTTGCAGAGTGGGTCGAGGTTAATCGCCTGGTTCCGCGCCTGGTGGATGCGCTGCCCAATGGGCCGCGTAATTTTGCCACGGTGCAGGTGTTTCTGGCCGGCGGCGTTCCCGAGGTCATGCTGGAACTGCGCAAACATGGGCTACTGGATGTGAAAGTAAAAACGGTGAGCGGCGAAACGCTGGACACGTGCCTGGACTGGTGGAGCGAAAGTCCGCGCCGGGCGGATTTGCGACGCCGGCTAAAGGAGCTGGACGGCATCGATCCCGAAGATGTGATCATGTCGCCCGATCGCGCACGCTCACGCGGGCTGACGTCGGCGGTTTGTTTCCCCATAGGCAACCTGGCGCCGGAGGGGTCGGTAGTCAAGAGCACCGCGATCGATCCATCTTTGGTCGACGAAGATCAGGTGTTTCGTCATGTGGGGCCCGCGCGGGTTTTCGTGACCGAAGCGGCGGCGATCCGAGCAATCAAGACTGGCGAAATTATCAAAGGCAATGTAATTGTTTTGATCTGCAGCGGGCCCAAGGGCGCGGGCATGCAGGAGATTTACCAGATTACGGCGGCGCTAAAGGAATTGCCGCATTGCAAGCACGTAGCCGTGTTGACCGATGCGCGATTCAGCGGTGTGTCGACTGGGGCGTGCATCGGCCACATCTCGCCTGAAGCGCTGGCCGGCGGGCCTATCGGCAAGCTACGCGACGGCGACCAGATCGAGATCGTGATCGACCGCGCGAAGCTTGCGGGGACAGTGCACCTGGTGGGTGAGGTTGGCGAGGCTTTTAGCGCGGAAGAAGGTTCGCGGCGGCTCGCTCAGCGAAGCGCGCGCCTGGATCTCGCGCCGCATCCCGAACTGCCCGAAGATACCCGCCTTTGGGCCGCGCTGGTGACGGCGAGCGGCGGCGTTTGGGGCGGCTGCGTCTACGATGTGGAAGCAATTGTTTCCGGATTGGAGAAGAAGGCGTGAAGCTGTACCGGACCAGCAATGGGATTTATGTGGAGGAAGGCGGAAGGCATTTCCGCGTGCCGGAGACGAACTGGGATGTGCTGGTCGCGCATGAGAACCTGGGTGAGTTTCTGCGATCAGTTGTGGATGGCGGAAGGCCGGCAGCGGATTTCGGTGCGGCGAAGCTCGAAGCGCCGATCGGAAGCCAGGAGGTTTGGGCCGCGGGCGTGACCTACTACCGCAGCCGCAGCGCGCGCATGGCTGAGGCCAAGGACGCGGGCGGAGGCGATTTTTACGATCGCGTGTACACTGCCGAGCGGCCAGAGTTGTTCTTCAAAGCCACATCAAGCCGCGTAGCCGGTCCCGGCGGCGAGGTGCGCATTCGCGGCGACGCCAAATGGTCGGTGCCGGAGCCGGAGCTCACGCTGCTCGTCAATCCGCGTGGGCAGATCATTGGCTATACCGCCGGCAACGACATGAGCTCGCGCGATATTGAAGGCGAGAATCCGCTATATCTGCCGCAGGCGAAGGTCTACGACCGCAGTTGCGCGCTGGGGCCTTGCATCCTGGTAAGCAGTGAACCGTTGCCGGCGACCACGCCCATTCGCGTGGAGATCGAGCGTGACGGGAAGACGGTGTTTTCGGGCGCGACGACGCTCAAGGAGATGAAGCGCTCGCCAGTGGAACTGGTCGCATATCTTTTCCGAGAAAACACGTTTCGCTTCGGCACTTTTTTGATGACTGGGACGGGGATTGTGCCGCCGGACGAGTTCACGCTGGCGGCGGGAGACAGGATTCGCATCACCATTGATCCGATCGGGACGCTGGAGAATGTTGTAGCGCGAGGGCAGATTGGCAGTTGAGGATCAATCAGCGCGCGTGCCGCGCCGTCGGTGGCGCATTGCGTGGCTGCTGGGCATCGGCGTGCTGGTCAACTACTTCGACCGGGTAAACCTGTCGGTCTCGCACGATTCACTGATCGTCGCCTTCGGAATTTCCAACGTCGTCTTCGGATATCTATCGAGCGCCTACAACTGGACCTACGCGCTGTGCCAGTTGCCCATTGGCGTGGTGCTCGACAAGTTCGGGGTGCGGCGCGTGGGGCGCATCGGCACATTCCTATGGAGCGTGGCCTCGTTTGCAGCGGCCCTCACGCCCAACCTTGGCGGCTTCTTCGGCGCGCGCTGGCTGCTAGGGATAGGCGAAGCTCCCACATTTCCAGCCAACGCCAAGGCCATCGGCCTTTGGTTCCCCCAGCACGAGCGCAGCTTCGCAACGGCGTTTTTCGACGGAGCGGCAAAACTTGCTTCGGCCATCGGTGTTCCGCTGATTGGGATCGTATTGATTCACGTGGGATGGCGCTGGAGCTTCGCCTTCACGGGCATCATCAGCCTTGCCTATTTTCTCTACTTCTGGCGGGTTTATCGCGATCCCGAGGAAGACGCGAAATTAACTGTAGCCGAGCGCCTGCACATTGCCGAGCATCAAGCGCCATTCGACCCGGATGAAAAGCCCTCTCCTTTGGCGCGTCTTCTTGCTCAACCCAAAGTGATTGGACTGACGCTCGGCATGGGTGCGTACAACTACATCTTCTATCTGCTGCTATATTGGCTGCCAAGCTATCTGTCGGCGGCGCTGCACATTGACCTGCTGCACTCGTTTGAGTACACCAGCGTGCCCTGGCTCATTGCGTCGGCAGCGGACTTTGTCGTCGGCGGCTGGATGGTGGATTTTCTGGTTCAGCGCGGCTGGAACGCGAGCGGAGTTCGCCGCGTGGTATTGATCGGCGGCATGGCGTTCGGGCTGGGCATTCTGGGCGCAGCGCACGCCCACGACGCCGCGCAGGCGCTGCTCTGGATCAGCATCTCGATAGGCGGCCTTTCCGCTGCATCGCCGGTCGCCTGGTCGGTGCCGTCGCTCATTGCCAGGCGGAGCGATGTGGGCAAGGTGGGCGGCATCATCAACTTCTCTGGGCAGATTTCGGGTATCGCGGCGTCCATTATTACGGGATATGTGGTGGCTGCCACGCACTCGTATGCCTGGGCCTACCGAATTGCAGCGATTTACCTGACCCTTGGCATAGCGGGCTATGTGTTTCTGCTGGGCAAAATCGAGATGCCGGAGCGGCGGCCGAGCCACCCGTAGTGGCCAATTCGGGGTATGACAGAGGTGGTCCTCGCCCGGAAATTTGTTCTCCTGTAACGTGACTTGGTGCACAATAGTCCGATGGGGGAAACACCGAAGTGCCGCGTATTCACTTTCATCAACAGCTAGCCGAATTGAAAGACAAGCTTCTGGCCATGGCCGCGCTGGCGCAGCAGGCCGTTGAATCGGCGGTGGATGCCTATCTGCGGCGCGACAAGGGGCTGTGCAAGTTTGTGAAGCAGAACGAGAGGGCCATCGATACCGCACAGCGCGAGCTGGACGAGATGGCCTACGAGCTACTGGCTAAGGAGCAGCCCATGGCCATCGATCTGCGGTTCATCCTTGCAGTGATCAAGATTAACGGCGACCTGGAGCGGATCGGCGACCAGTCCATGAGCATTTCGCGGCGGACGAAGGAGATCCTTGGCTCGGAAGTGGTGGAGTTGCCGGTGGATTTTGGCGCCATGGGCGACTTTGCCGGGCAGATGATCCGGACGGCGCTGCAGGCGCTGCTGGACGGCGACGCGCGGCTCGCCGATTCGGTGCGTGAGATGGACGACGAGATCGATCGCATGAACCGGCGCGCGCACAGCGATCTGCTCAAACTGATCGAAGAAAAGCCAGGCTCTACGCAGCAGGCCATGAACGGCATCCTAGTGGCGAAGAACCTGGAGCGGATTGCCGACCACGCGTCGAATATCGCGACGGATGTGATCTTCTGGATCCGCGGCGCAGACGTGCGTCACCAGCTCAGCATGTCAGTGGACTGATAGAAACAGCTTCCAGCTCCTAGCTTCTAGCTCCCAGCTTTCACGCTTCAGCCCTGAACCCCCTGCGGCGAGCTGGCGATGCCGTCTCATTCGCAGCTAAAAGCCAGGAGCAAGAGGCTCAGGATTAAACGCCGATTACGGCACAGAGCTCCTTGACGGCGGCGGCGCTCTTTTTCAGGACGGCGTCTTCTTCGGGCGTCAGCTTGATTTCGATGATCTGTTCGAGCCCGGCCGCTCCCAGCTTACAGGGCACGCCGATGTAGTAGCCCGAGATTCCGTACTCGCCCTCGAGATATGCCGCGCAGGGAAGGATCTTCTTCTTGTCTTTGAGAATGGCCTCGGCCATCTCGGTAACGGCTGACGACGGCGCGTAGTAGGCGCTCCCGGTCTTGAGATACTTCACGATCTCGGCGCCGCCGTCGCGGGTGCGCTGCACGAGCTGTTCCAGCCGGTCCGGTGAAATGAGCTCGGTGATGGGAATGCCGGCGACGGCGGAGTAGCGCGCCAGCGGCACCATGGTGTCGCCATGGCCGCCGAGGACGAAGGCTGTCACATTTTCCACGCTTACGTTCAGCTCGGCGGCGATAAAGCTGCGGAAACGCGCAGAGTCGAGCACGCCTGCCATGCCGATGACTCGCTCGCGGTTGAAGCCGGACTGGCGGAAGGCGGCCTGGGCCATGGCGTCAAGCGGATTCGAGACGATGATGAGAATCGACTCAGGCGACTGCGCAACGACCTTCTGCACCACGTCGGACATGATCTTGTAGTTGGTGTGCAGGAGATCGTCGCGGCTCATGCCGGGCTTGCGGGGAATGCCCGCGGTGATGACAACGATGTCGGAATTGGCAGTCGCGGCGTAGTCGTTGGAGCCTGCGATGGCCACGTCGCGCTTTTCGATGGGCATGGCTTCGAGCAGGTCCAGCGCTTTGCCCTGGGGCACGCCCTCAACTACGTCAACAAGAACCACATCGGCCAGTTAAGAACCACATCGGCCAGTTCCTTGGCCGCAATCCAATGTGCAGTCGTGGCGCCGACGTTGCCGGCGCCGACGATGCTTACTTTTTTACGCATTCTTTTTCTCCATCGGGACAATCTGTTGCTCGGGGCCAAAGCCCCGTTGCCTTATTAGGAATCTTGCCGCACGACTGAAGTCGTGCCCTGTTACGAAGCTGACTGTCTCGCTAGCAGCTAGTGGCTAGCAGCTTGAAGCTGTTCTTACATATTGCCAATCATGCGCGTGGCAAACTCGCTGGTGCCCACCTTGGTGGCGCCGGTGAGCTGCCGCTCGAAGTCGTAGGTGACAAACTTTTGCTGGATGGTCTTCTCCATGGCGCTCTCAATCATTCTGGCCGCTTCTTTCCAGCCGATGAACTCGAGCATCATGACGCCAGAAAGAATCACCGAGCCGGGATTGATCACGTCCTTATCGGCGTACTTGGGCGCGGTGCCGTGCGTGGCCTCAAAAACCGCGTAGCCGTCGCCGATGTTGGCGCCGGGCGCGATGCCCAGGCCGCCCACCTGCGCCGCCCCCGCGTCGGAGATGTAATCGCCATTCAGGTTCGACGTGGCGAGCACGCTGTAATCTTCGGGGCGGATGATGATCTGCTGGAAGATGGAATCGGCGATGCGGTCGTTGACGAGGATCTTCGATTTCCACGCGCCGTTGCCGTGGGTTTTGCCGATGGAATCGAGAACTCCCTTGACTTCGGCGTAGAGCGACTCGCGGAATGCAGGCGAGCCGAACTCGAGACCGGGCTCGATGAGCGCGGCGTTTTCTTCAATAGAGAGGCCCGGCTTCGCTTCGACGTTGCCGAGTATCCAGCTCTCGCGTTCGGTCACGGTCTGATTGCGGAACTCCTCGGTTGCGACCTCGTAGCCCCACTCGCGGAAGGCGCCCTCAGTGAACTTCTGGATGTTGCCCTTATGAACCAGCGTCACAGTTTTTCGGCCGGTTTCCAATGCACCCCTGATGGCGCAGCGCACGAGCCGCTTGGTGCCGAAGATGGAGATGGGCTTGATGCCCACGCCCGAATCCGCGCGCACTTTTTTCTTGCCGCCCTTGAGCATGTCATCGTTGAGGAACGAGATGAGCTTGGCACATTCGGGCGTGCCTTCTTTGAACTCGATGCCCGAGTACACATCCTCAGTGTTTTCGCGGAAGATGACGATGTCGACTTTTTCGGGGTGTTTCACCGGGCTGGGTACGCCGTGGTAATACTTGACCGGCCGCACGCAGGCGTAAAGATCGAGAATCTGGCGCAGCGCTACGTTGAGCGAGCGAATGCCGCCGCCGACCGGCGTGGTGAGCGGCCCCTTGATGGAGACGCGCAAATCGCGGGCCGCGGCGACTGAGTCGTCAGGGAGCCACGTGCTGAATTTGCGGAAGGCTTTTTCGCCGGCGAAGATCTCAAACCAGCGAATGGCGCGCTTGCCGCCGTAGGCTTTTTCCACCGCGGCATCGAAGACGCGCTGCGACGCCTTCCAGATGTCGCGGCCCGTGCCGTCGCCTTCAATGAAGGGAATGATGGGATGATCGGGCACCACAAACTGCCCGTCTTTGTATTCGATTGGCGCGCCGTTTTTGGGCAGTTCCAGCCCGTTGTACGTGCTTGGCATGGTGTTTGAGGGAAGCCCCTTCCGTGAACAATCCAAAGTTGAGGCTAACACCTGCAATTTAGCGGTGGCAATGGCGGGTACGGATCGCGCGAGGGCCTGACTCAGTTTGGCGCGCCCTGATGCGCGGTATCGCCGAACATCACCAGCAGCACGGCTTTGTTTTTGGCGTAATAGCTGTGCGCCCCGCTGGGCGATTCGAGCAGACCGAACCATCGCGTTGCATTCTGCACGTAGAGGTTGATCACGTCGACGTCGCCGATGCGAGGCACGCGAAACGTCATCACGTCATTGGGATCGCTGAAAGCCACCACCTGAACTTTTTGCTGCGCTGCGGTGTTGCCGGGGTGCAGGCCCGCCTGAAAGTTGGTCTGCATTTCTTTCCATTGATTGACAAGCGATATGAAATTCGCTGCTGGATTGATAGGAACCGGCGGCGGAGCAAGCCCGCGCGATTGATTAGCGGTCGTGGAAGCAGGCGGCGCGTTTTCGAGATTCGTAATTTCGAGCATTTCAAGCTGGTTGGCAAGGAAATAGATCATCGACGTGCGTTCAAAGATGTACCGGACCGCATTTTCCTCCCTGGCAATCCTGGCTGCATCCGCTGCCGATTGCTGCGCGGGCGTCGGGCCGGAATTCTCCAGTGAAAGCGTATTGAAAAGGAGATAGCTGCCCAGGCTGTGGGTCACGCCGACAAATTCCTGGTCCAATATGGTGTGGCTCAGCTGCGCGTTCCAGTTATACTTTCCGCGCCCGTCGCCGCCCGGGGCCTCGGCCTGGGTTGGATCGAAGGCGGCCGATTTTGCAATCAGTTGTCGTACGCCGTCACGCATGATGCCGCCCAACGGCCCGGTGGCCAGCAGCACATCGGCAAGACCCCAGTCCACGAGAGTGTCCTTCAATGCGCGGTTGAGCAGAACGGAATGCGGACGGATATTCTCCAGCTTTTCCACCTGCTCCGGCGCGATCCACGGATAGAAGCGGCCAAAGCCCTCGGGGTCCTGCGCTGATTTGTCGGAGCAGACGCTGAGCAGGCGCTGGTCAGGGCCGGCGAGGTACGCCTCGGGAATCATGACGCGACGGCACTTGAGCGACAGTGCGATTGGCCACCAGTTGATCTCATCCACGACCAGCGGCGTGCGATGGCCGCGGAGGTGCACCATCCAATGCACGACGAATGGCGCAGCGGCACTCCACTCTTCCGGGGTATTCCATATCGGGCTGCCCAGATATTCCAACGCGGGAGGCGGCAAGCCGGGAGCAAATTCGCCTTTGTCGGCAAACTCGGTGCCGGCGTTCGTCCAATCGGCAACGTCGCATAACTTGAGCCTGGTACAGATGGATTGGCGCAGCAGCGAGGAGTCACCTCCTCCGACCTGATCGATGCCATGCACATAGAGAACGTGCACGGGATGATGATCAGGTGAGTCGAGCGCATCGCCAATGCTGGTAAGCGTCTTGAGAGACCCGCGCTGGTCTTCGATTACTTTGACCCGCCCCTGCGCAGCGCCTCCCAGAGCAACCACCGCGAGAAGGGCCCAGATCAGCCTTCCCATTTGCATGGATCGAAAACTCCGGCAAGAATATCCGGCTTGAATATAGCACTTTGGCAAGGGGGATTCGCAGGCAGCCGGCTGCGCAGATGCAACGGTCAGGACTTCTGAAGATCTTGACAGCAATCTGAGCTCGCGGGCTCCGCGGGCGCATGCCGAGTTACCTGTCCTGGTGGTTGAGGCCGTCTCCATCAAAACGGGGAATCCCGAAATGCCCGCGCAGATGGAGAAGATCGACGGGATCCAGATTGCCGGCCACGGTGGCCAGCGTCAGGCTTTTGGGTGTATCAACCAGGACCACCGCGCCGCGCAGGTTGGCGCCGTCCATCACGACCCACACATCGATGTTGTTGACGTGGACTGGGCCGCCCGTGTTGCCGCTGCTGACCACGTGCTTCCAGCCGCGGAGATGATAGGCCTGGCGAATTGCTTCAACCTGGGCTGGATCGGCCGAACCGGGCTGGGCAAAGCGCAGCGTGTGCACGCTGACGCCGTCCAGCTTGGCAATGGCTTGCTTCACGTTTTCGTCGGTGTCGGGCATCATGCCGGCGGCCGCGGCGAGCATCGACCGGTCGAGGGTGAAACTCTCCCGGGCCACGGCCTGAGTGCCCAGTTGTTGCAGAACGGGCGGGACCCACTCGAGAATCGCCGAGCCGATGTCGGCGACCGGCGGCGGCGCGGAGCCAGGATCGGGGGGCGCGGATGTACCTGAGGGAGGTTGTGCGAGTACGGCGCTGCCAAGTAGAGCCGTGCACGCGAGGGGAATTCCCAGCCAAACAGCCGATCTCTTCATTCTTGATTAAACGCGGCCGGCGCCGGAAAGTTGCATCAATTGCGGCCCGGCAGAGGGTCGCCGGGCAGAGTTTTCGCGTCGCGGCTGACCGTCCGGCGGGAAGTCGGCGGCGCACCGGAAAGCCCCCGGGTGTGAACCTCAAATGAAAATAGAGGAAATGCTGTTCGCGAAGGGCGGGATGCGATAGACTCATGCGGGAACGTTCTCTAACAGCCGCAATTTCTTAAGTTACGGAGGGTACATCGAAATTGGGAAAAAGCATGGTCCCAAAGAGGATCTTTTTCACCAAGGGCGTGGGCAAGCATAAGGAGCGGTTGACCAGCTTTGAGCTGGCGCTGCGGGATGCCGGCATTGCCTCACAAAACCTGGTGCGCGTGTCATCGATTTTTCCGCCGCAGTGCAAACTGATTTCGCGCAAGGAAGGCCTGAAGTTTCTGAGTGACGGCGAAGTAACGTTTGCCGTGATTGCGGAAAACTCGACGCGCGAGCCGCACCGGCTTCTGGCTTCGAGTATCGGCGTGGCCCTCCCGGCTGACCGCAACACCTATGGCTACCTGAGCGAGCACCATAGCTACGGCGAGACCGAAGATCAGGCCGGCGAATACGCGGAGGAGTTGGCCGCCGAGATGCTGGCTACGACGCTCGACCTGGAATTCGATCCCGACACGAGCTGGGACGAAAAGAAAGAGATCTATCGCATCTCAAACAAGATCGTCCGCACCAGCAACATCACACAGTCGGCAGTGGGCGACAAGCGCGGCAAGTGGACTACCACCATTGCCGCCGCGGTGCTGATCCTGGACGAATAGCGGTCGATTCTCACAACAGCGATGAGGCCGATTCCGCCACGGCGGGGTCGGCCTTGTTTTGCCGGTCATCAGGAGCGGTGACTGGGACTCGAAAGACGAAGAATGAGTCATCCTGCGCAAAAATTTAAGGTCGCCCTGGTGCAAATGCGGATGGGCGCGGATCCCGAGGGGAACTTTGCGTCCGCGCTCAAGCATATTCGCGAGGCGGCGCGGTTAGGCGCGCAGATCGTGTGCCTGCCGGAGCTTTTCCGCACGCAGTACTTTTGCCAGCGAGAAGATCTGAGGCTTTTCGACCTGGCCGAGCCGATTCCGGGGCCGTCGACAGAGAAACTGGGTGCGGTAGGACGCGAAGCCGGCGTGGCTATTGTGGCGTCGCTGTTTGAGCGGCGCGCTCCGGGGCTCTACCACAATACGGCGGTCACGCTGAATGCCACGGGCGAAATCGTGGGCATCTACCGCAAGATGCATATTCCTGACGATCCGCTTTATTACGAAAAGTACTATTTTGCGCCGGGTGATCTGGGGTTCCAGGCTGTGGATACGGCCGCAGGCCGCGTGGGCACGCTGGTCTGCTGGGATCAGTGGTATCCCGAAGGCGCGCGGCTGACAGCGTTGCAGGGCGCCGAGGTGCTGTTTTATCCGACGGCGATCGGCTGGCACCCGGCGGAGAAAGACGAGTACGGCGCGGCGCAATACGATGCGTGGCGGACCATCCAGCGCGCGCACGCCATCGCCAACGGCGTGTATGTGGCGGCAGTGAACCGCGTTGGCCTCGAGCATGGTGAGGTCAAACTGGCAAACGGCGAGGTGCTGGGCAATCGCGCGTCGGGGCAGGGAATCGAGTTCTGGGGCGGCAGCTTTCTGGCCGATCCCTTTGGCCGCGTCATTGCGAAGGCCGGTCACGACGTAGAGGAGATTGTGCTGGGCGAGGTGGACCGGGCGTTGATTGAAGAGACGCGGCGCAACTGGCCCTTCCTGCGCGATCGCCGCGTGGATGCGTATGCGCCGATCACACAGCGTTTTCTGGATGTTGCGCACACGCAAATACCGGGCAATGAGCGCAAATAACGATGCCCGTATCGAGAACAGCAAACAAACGGGCCCCCTTCAAGCCTGCTTCTGGCTTGATGGGCGGAAAAACGCCGAGTGAGCTGGGCTACCGCATGCCGGCCGAGTGGGAGCCGCACGAGGCGACGTGGCTCGCATGGCCGCACAATCCCGAGGACTGGCCGGGAAAATTCCAATCCATCCCCTGGCTGTATGCAGAGATCGTGCGGCTGCTTGCCGCACGCGAGCGCGTGCATCTGATCGTGGAAGACGCGGCGACGGAGCGGCGCGTGATCAGCATGCTCGAGCGGGGATGCGCGAAACTCGATGCCGTAACCTTTCACCATTGGCCCACGGATCGCGGATGGACGCGGGATTCCGGCCCAATTTTTGTCCGCAACTCCGCAGGCAAGGTCGCCATTACGCACTGGCGGTTCAACGGATGGGCGAAGTACGACGATTGGCGCCTCGATGTAAAGATTCCCGGCCGGGTGACGAAGCTACTGGGCTGTAGGCAGTGGCAACCAGTTGTCCAAAACCGGGACGGTACGAAGTACAGGGTGGTGCTGGAAGGCGGATCGATTGATGTGAACGGCGCCGGAGTTTTGCTGACCACCGAAGAGTGCCTCCTCAGCGACGTGCAGCAGCGCAATCCAGGCATTCGCCGCGAGCAACTGGAGCGCGTCTTCCATGATTATCTTGGGATCAACCAGGTGATCTGGCTGGGACGAGGCATCGCCGGCGACGATACCCACGGCCACGTGGACGACATTGCGCGATTCGCCGCACCGGCGACGATCATCGCTACGGTGGAGAGGGACACCAGCGAAGCAAACCACGCGCCGCTCGCGGAAAACCTCGCACGTTTGAAGGCCGCGCGGACTCTCGACGGCAAGCAGTTCACCGTTGTCGAGCTGCCGATGCCGCGGCCCATTGTGTTTCGCAAACAGCGTGTGCCGGCGAGCTACGCGAACTTCTATGTCGCCAACGGCTTGGTGCTGATGCCGACATTTCACGATCCCAACGATCGGGTGGCGTTGAACATTCTGGCCGCCGCCTTCCCCGATCGCGAGGTGATTGGCGTGCACTGCGTGGATCTGATCTGGGGACTGGGCGCGCTGCATTGCATGACGCAGCAGCAGCCGGTGGCCGGCCCGGCAGCAAGTCCGGCGGCGTTAGCATCGAAACCATGATGAGCGACCGGGAAGCCATGGACGCGGCGCTCGCCCAGGCGCGGCTCGCAGCCGAAGGCGGCGAGGTGCCCATCGGCGCGGTGGTGGCGTTCAACGGCGTGATCATTGCCCGCGCGCAGAATTGCGTGATACGGCACGTGGATCCTACAGCGCATGCGGAGATGCTTGCGCTGCGCACGGCAGCCAAGGCAGTCAGCAATTACCGGCTGACCGGCTGCACGCTCTATGTGACGCTGGAGCCGTGCGCCATGTGCGCCGGAGCGATGATTCATGCGCGGATCGACCGGCTGGTTTTTGCGGCCGCCGATCCCAAGGCCGGCGCGTGCGGGTCGGTGCTTTCGGTGCTCAATCATCCGCAGCTCAATCACCAGATGCAGGTGGAGCAGGGAATTGGCGCGGAGGAGTCGGCGGAGTTGCTGCGGGGATTTTTTCGGGAGCGCAGGTAGTGAAGTCGCGCAGACATGAGCGAAATTCTGCGCAGGCCCGGGTGCAATGACTAGCGAGACTTCAAATATCCGTCATAACTTCCCGAGTCAATTGCCCTTGCGATATCCATAAAACTGTGCTTTTCAAGAATGCAGCCATGCATGGTCACGACTTTCTGCTGCGAACCCTGCAATGATTGCAGCAGCTCCTTGAAACGCTTGCCATCGAGTTGCCGGATTCCGAGGAGAGCGTAACTTTTCGCTTCGGTATCGCCGCCGGCGAAGATTTTTTCGAAGCCATTAAGGGCGATTGCGGATGGCTGGGATTGAATAACTCTGAAGTCAAGTTCGCCTTGAGAAGTCTTTCCGGCAAATCCGACACCACCGAATGCAAACACGCTCGTCTTCATCATGCTCTGCACAGAGGTAGACACCGCATCCTGAGCGAGTGCAGTGCTGCAGAACAGGGCAAGCAAAACTGAAGCAAGACGTTTCACAGTTCGCTCCTACGGAGAGCCGGACTCTCGCCGGAAACCTTCCGGGGATTGTGACTTGTTAGACGCTTGGGGTGCCCAAGAAGCCTTGCTTCGGCTCAGGCTTTCGTCAGCTTCCTGATCCGCGCGGCCTCTTGAGGCCAGCCCGCCGCCAGCTCCGCATAATTCCCGCTGCGGTAGTCGGCGAAATCGAAGCCGGGCGTCACGGTGCAGCCGAAGAGCGCCAGTTTCCCGCCTTCGACCATGCGCTCGCCCTGCCACACGCCCGCTGGAACATGGATTTGCGGTCGCTGCCCCGCCGCTAAATCTTGTCCGAGAGTCAAAAGCACCGATTGCCCTGATGGGTAGAGGAGCAGCATCTCCACCGGATCGCCGAGGTAGAAGTGGAACACCTCATCGGAGGCGATCATATGCATCTCGTCGAACGTTCCTTCTTCGAGCAGGTAGTAGATCGCTGTGCCGTAGGGGCGCACGCCGCGCAGCAGGGCGACGCTGACATCCGAGGTGTAAGTGCGGCGGTACCAGCCGCCCTCCTTGGGGTGCGGCTGCAGTTGCAGCAGCGCCTTGATTTCATCTGCGGACATCGTTTTCCCGGGTGGCCGTCATCACAGATCGTAGCAGCATGAACGCCGTAAAATGACGCCATGAACGTGCAGGTGTACACCACCGCGTGGTGCCGGGATTGCCGGGCCGCGAAGCAATTCCTCGATGCCAATGGCATTGCCTACACCGAAGTTAACGTGGATACCGATCCGGCAGCATCGGCCGAGGTGTTGCGCCACGTGGGCAAGCGCGCGGTTCCGCAACTGGTGATCGACGGCGAGTGGTTCCAGCCTTACAAGCCCGGCCGCGGGCTGCTTTTCGACGAGTTGCGCCAGCGACTGGGAATCGTTCGCGGGTAAGTCGGGCCGCGCACCATCCCGGCCTTGCGACAAAAATCAAAGGCGTCGCAAGGTTGGGGCACCGAGATTCCTCGCGAGTAAGAGCCTGTCCCTCGTACAATTTAGAGTTGGTCAGTCGGCTGACGAGCCTGAAGCCAGTAGCTTGCAGCTTCTGCTGTTCTCGGCGCCTATTCGCTGGTTGCTGCGGGCTACAAGCTACCGGCTGCAAGCTGATTCGAGGAGAATTCTTTTGATCGAACGTTATACACGACGGGCGATGGGCGCCATTTGGACGGACGAGAACAAGTACCGCTACTGGCTCAGAGTGGAGGCGGCGGCGAGCGCGGTTCTTGCTGAAGACGACGTGATTCCGGCCGAGGCCGCCGAGGCAATTGCAAAGAAGGCCACCGTATCTGCCACCCGCGTTCAGGAGATCGAGGCCGAGGTGAAGCACGACGTGATCGCCTTCACCACGGCGGTAGCGGACAGCCTCAAGGCGCAGGGACTCGACGCCGAGTCGCGGTGGCTGCACTATGGCCTTACCTCGAACGATATTGTCGATACCGCGCAGGCGCTGCAAATCAAAGAGGCTTCGGCGCTGATCAGAGAGGGAATTACGGCGCTGCTGGCGGTGCTCAAGCGGCGCGCGCTCGAGTTCAAACACACGCCGACGATCGGCCGCACGCACGGCATCCACGCCGAGCCGACGACCTTCGGCCTCAAGCTGCTGAACTGGTATGCCGAGATGGAGCGCAACCTGAAGCGCTTCGACGCCGCAGCGGAAGACATGCGCGTGGGCAAGCTTTCGGGCGCGGTTGGCACTTTCGGCCACCTCAGTCCAAAACAGGAAGAAAAAGTCTGCGAGCGGCTGAGACTGAAGCCCGCGCTGGTGGCCACGCAGGTGATTCAGCGTGACCGGCACGCCGCGTACATCGCCACGCTCGCCATCATCGGCAGCACGCTCGACAAGATCGCCGTGGAGGTGCGCCACCTGCAGCGGACCGAGGTGCGCGAGGCGCAGGAGTACTTCAGCGAGAAGCAGAAGGGCTCCTCGGCCATGCCGCACAAGAAGAATCCGATTACTTCGGAGCAAATCAGCGGCCTCGCGCGCGTGCTGCGGGGCAATGCGCAGGCAGCGCTGGAAAACGTTCCGCTTTGGCACGAGCGCGACATCTCGCACTCATCGGTCGAGAGGATCATCTTTCCCGACTCCACGATCCTGGTGGATTATCTTCTCGCCAAAACGACGGATCTCATCGATCGCCTGCTCGTGTATCCCGAACGGATGAAGAAGAATCTCGAATCGACGGGCGGGCTGATTTTTTCCGGACAACTGCTGCTCGACCTGGCCGAGGCGGGGATGCTGCGCGAGGACGCGTACCGGCTTGTGCAGGGCCACGCGATGCGCGCCTGGAAAGAAGATCTGAACTTCCGCGAAGAAGTGGCGCGCGACGCGGCGATTGCGAAGTTGCTGAGCGCGGAGAGGCTGGCGGCGGCGTTTGACTATACACGCCAGCTCGGGAATGTCGATGCGATCTTCAAGCGGGTGTTGGGAAGCTAGGAGCTAGAGGCTACAAGCTGCACTTATGCATCTCACCGTCGCCATCACCGGAGCTTCGGGCGCGATTCTTGGGCGCGAGTTGCTGCGTGCGCTGGAAGCCGATGAGCGCGTGGCGCGCGTACACTTTGTGGCTTCGGAAAACTCGCTGCGCGTGCTGGCGGAAGAACTGGGCGTTTCGGGCCGCACCGATCTACTCAAAAAGCTGTTCGGCGCCTACCCGAAGAAGATCGTTCAGCACGCCGACGCCGACATCGGCGCAAGCATCGCCAGCGGCAGTCATCCGTCAGATGGAATGATTATTCTCCCCTGCTCGATGGGAACGCTGGCGGCCATCGCATTGGGCCTGGCTAACTCGCTTATCGCTCGCGCTGCCGACGTCACGCTCAAGGAGCGCCGCCCGCTGATTCTTTGTGTGCGCGAGACGCCCTTCAACCGCATCCACCTTCGCAACATGTCGCTGGCGGCCGAGGCCGGCGCAACGATCTTTCCGTGCATTCCCGCGTTCTACAACCACCCGGCTGGCTCGGAAGAGATGGCGCGCCAATTTGCGTATCGCGTGCTGGCGCACGTGGGCCTGCCACAACCCGACGCCTACATCTGGAAAGCTGACGAGTAGCGTTTGTGGCGCTTACGCGCTGAGGGATCGCGTGAGGGTGAGGACAGTGATGTCGTCCTCCTGGCCGAAGGCGACTGCAGCTTCAGTGGCGCGTGCCGCGTCAGGATGCGAGGCGAAGAGCGACTGCATGCGCTCGAAGCTGAAGATCTCGCCGGAAGGTGCGCGCGCCTCGAGCAGGCCGTCGGTGTAAAGCGCGAAGCGATCGCCGGGGTTGATCTGCAGGCGAACTTCCTCATACGCAATTGCCGGATCGATGCCGAGGGGTAGGGCCCCAGGCAATTCGATCTCGCGACCATTCAAGTACGGCGCGGGGTGGCCAGCGCAGGCGATGGTGCAAACTCCGTCGGGATCGAGGCGCAGGACGAGACACGTGGTGAAACCGCCCTGGAGACGGCCGTAGAGCCGGCGGCTGAGCCCGGCAAGGATTTCGGCCGGCCTGGAGGTTGCCTCGGCCAGGGCGCGTACTGCGCCGACAATGAGCGAAACCGCCATGGCTGCGCGCAGGCCTTTGCCGCTGACATCGCCCAGCACAATGAGCGTTGAGCCGGCGGCGCTGCCTTCGAGGGGAATCACCTGGAAGAAGTCGCCGCCGACTTCGAGCGCCGGTTGAAACGCCGTGGAGATGGTGTAGCCCGGCAAGGTGGGCGGCTTCTCCGGGATGAGCACCTGCTGCAATTCGCGCGCGCTCTGCAGTTCCTGCTCGAGGACGGCCTTGCGGCGCTGCTGGTCGCTGAAGTAGCGATAGACCGCGTAAACAATGGAAACGAAGAGCAGGAGGTCGAGCAAGGCTTGCGCGGTGAAGTAGACAGGGCCGATGTGGAATAGAGTCGAGTTGAGCTTTTGAGAGAGGGTCCAGTGCGTGAACCGCTGCCCTTGTTGCGCGGTTGCGTCAACCACGGTGAGCAACTGCGATAACGACGCGCTGATGGCGAGCACCCAGCGCACAGAGTCTAGTTTTTGCCGGAATCCAAAGGCAACGAGCACCAGCAGGTAAAGATCGCAGGGATTGATCAAAGCGGTAAAAAAGACGTCAATCCATGCGCCCGTATTCGGTGAGAACCAGGTCGAAGGTGCGTACATCAAGCACCCATCCAGGAACGCAGCGCTCAGGCTTGCAATGGCGAAAATTTTCGCCCACCGCACTAACCCGCGGCGTCCGCGCAGGTTAAGCACGTCGATGAGCAAGAACCACAGGGCCACGTTGCGAAGCTGCCACAGGGGCTGCACGATGAACTGGGCAAACTGGCTCGAGATTGGAATCCGCATCGTGAATATGGAGGTCCAGATCGCTGGCGCTCCGGCAAAGATGGAGAACCACAGAAGCAGCGTCTCGTTGCCGCGTCGCAGCCAAAGCAGAATGCCTGCCAGTGCCACGGCGAAGTAAAGAACGTTGAGCGCGTTGTTATAGAGTGTCCCCTCCAGAAAGCCAAAGTTCCATGTGCCGATCCAGGCGGAGACGGAATGAGAGTCGCCAATGAGCGGCGCTCTGGTAAGGCCACCGACTTCGCCCGCCGAACTGGAGCCGAGCGGCCCCGTCCAGACGCGAATCGCGATCACGCCATCACGGTTGCCGGGCAGGTTGAATGTGGCGGGCGCGTTTAGAGCCGGCCATGAGGA
>OKRB01000082.1:25056-40881 GCA_900290245.1 Candidatus Sulfuritelmatomonas gaucii
AGCCGGCCATGAGGGATGCGGGGGCAGCGAGCCATAGACGCCAACAAGTGCACCGTTCCAGTAGACTGCACAGGCATCGGAGACGGCCGGAATCAGCAACTGGAAACTACCGTTGAATCCCGGAGCGGGGATGATGTGGAGATGCAGGCGGTACCACCCATAGCCCGCCTGCGCGTAGTGGCCCTGCGCACCCCAGGGCAGGTCAGGCTTGATCGTTTCCCATCCGCCTTGGCCTTGCGAATCGTCGATGTCCGGCTGGGCCCAGCGTATGTCGTCGCCGATGTGAAATTGCCAGGGGCGATCGAGCACGACATATCCTCTGCCCAATCCTTCGATGTTGAGGACGCCGGATTGCGGGGATGTTTGCGCGCGCAGAGGCGCTCCACGCAAACGGAACCAGAATCGCAATCCAAAGAAAAGCGAGGGCAGGCTTGCGGCGCATCTTGCGAGCCATAGTACCTTTGCCGCGGCCAGGCTGGTTGGTGGGAAACCGAAGTGAAACTGCGACCGATGGAACGTGGGACTCAGGACTCAGGGACCAGGGACTAGAAGAACGCTCGACGGGCCGATTTCCGGCAAGGCTAGTCTTTGCTTGACACCCGCGCCATCTCGCCTTGATACTGCGTTCATGCCGATTTCATGGGCTTGCGCGATTGTGGTCATGGCCATGTGCATGTGTATGCCATGGGGACCCGTCTGTCCGGCCTTTGAACGGCGCATGCGCTAGCGGCGCACCGATCAGAAACGGCGGCCCGGTCCCAAGAAGGATGCGGGCCGTTTTCATTGTGGGTTCCCATTGAAGCGGCGAGGAACCGTGAGCGGGGCCCCAGGAACGATCGGCCCGCGGCTTCCCCGCCGTCCCCGAAACAAGGATCAAACGAAACAAGGATCAAACGAACCTGAAGGAGATCAATATGTCGGAGCCAAAGCAGTATCAACTTGCTACGCAGGCCGTGCACGCCGGGCAATCCCCTGACCCCACCACCGGCTCGCGCGCCGTGCCCATTTACCAGACCACCTCCTACCTCTTCCAGAACGCGGACCATGCGGGGCGCCTGTTCGCGCTGCAGGAGTTCGGCAACATCTACACGCGCATCATGAACCCGACGACCGACGTGTTTGAAAAGCGTGTGGCGGCTCTGGAGGGCGGAGCGGCGGCGCTGGCCACCGCCTCAGGGCAGGCGGCGGAGACGCTGACGATCATCACGTTGGCCGCGGCCGGCGAGGAGATCGTCTCCACCACTTCGCTCTACGGCGGAACCTACAACCTCTTCCACTACACGCTGCCGAAGCTGGGCATCAAGGTTCGTTTTGTCGATGGCGACGACTTCGACGGCTTGCGCAAGGCCATCAACGACAAGACGCGCGCCGTCTACACCGAGACGCTCGGCAACCCCAAGCTCGACGTTGCCGACATCGAAACCATGGCTAGAATCGCACACGAGCACAAGCTGCCGCTGATCATCGACAACACCTGTGCGTCGCCGGCTCTGACGCGGCCCATCGAGTGGGGCGCGGACATCGTGGTGAACTCGGCGACGAAGTTTCTCGGCGGGCACGGCACGGCCATCGGCGGCGTGATTGTGGACGCCGGCAAGTTCGACTGGGCGGCTTCGGGCCGCTTCAGGGAATTCGTCGAGCCCGATCCTTCGTATCACGGCCTTCGTTACACCGAGGCCTTCGGCCCGCTGGCATTCATCCTCAAAGCGCGCGTGCAGGGACTGCGCGACACCGGCGCGGCGCTTTCGCCGTTCAATGCCTTCCTGCTGTTGCAAGGTATTGAGACGCTGCATCTGCGCATGGAGCGCCACTCGCAGAACGCGCTGGCGGTAGCCAAACACCTGGAGCAACATCCTGGCGTGGAGTGGGTGAACTATCCCGGGCTTTCCTCAAGCCGCTATTACGAACGGGCAAAGAAGTACATGCCGACGGGCCAGTCGTCGCTGGTGACTTTCGGCATCAAGGGCGGTTACGAGGCAGGCAAAAAGCTCATTGACACGCTGGAGCTGTTTTCGCTGCTGGCGAACATCGGCGACGCCAAGTCGCTGGTGATTCATCCAGCTTCAACCACCCACCAGCAACTTTCCATCGAAGAGCAGGCAAGCACCGGCGTGACACCGGAGCTGGTGCGGCTCTCAGTGGGCATTGAAGATGTGCGGGACATTATTGCCGACCTTGACAAGGCGATTGAGGCTGCGAATGGGCACGCGTTTGCGGGCTCAGCCCAAGCGGTTGCGGCAAAATAGGAGAGGCAGCTCCTAGCTTCTAGCTACTAGCTTCTAGCCTTTGGGCGGCGGGGCTTGTCGTGATGAATTCGAAGTTCGTTGTAAAGGGGCAGTGTTTGGACCCGGATTCTTCAATTCAGGGCGCAAGCTTAAAAGACAGAAGCAAAAGCTAGAAGCCAGGAGCCAGTAGCTAGCAGCTAATTTTTATGACCGATACGTTTAGCCGGAGCGGCGCGTCGCCGCCGGGATCGAGAATTGTGGAGCCGACGTACGAAGGCGACTTCGTGCTGGATGGCTCCCTGCCGCTGGAGTGCGGCCGCTCGCTTCTGTGTCCTACGCTGCATTACGCCGTCTACGGCCGGCTGAATGCGGCGCGGGATAATGCCGTATTGGTTTGCCACGCGCTTTCGGGTTCAGCCCTGGTGGGCTCCTGGTGGCCCGAGATTTTTGCTCCCGGCGCGGTTCTGTCGCTGGAGCGCGACTTCGTCATCTGCATCAATATGCTGGGCTCCTGTTACGGCTCCACGGGGCCCGGCTCAATGAATCCTGAAACAGGCGAAATTTACGGGCCGGGTTTTCCTCTGGTAGGCGTTCGCGACAATGTGATGGCGCAAGCGCGGCTGCTCGACTCGCTGGGCATCCGCAAATTGCGGCTGGTGCTGGGCGGCTCGATCGGCGGCATGCAGGCGCTGGAATGGGCGATCCTTCATCCCGACCGCGTGGAGCGAGCGCTCGTCATCGGTGTTACGCCGCTATCTGCCATGGGGCTGGCTCTCAATCATCTGCAGCGGCAGGCCATCCAGCACGACCCGGAATGGGCCGCGGGACGCTACCTGCCCCAGCGGCCGCCGCGCCGCGGGCTGGCCCTGGCCCGCCAGATCGCCATGATCAGTTACAAGTCCGCTCCACTCTTCGACGAGCGATTCGGCCGCAATCCCAACCGCAGCGGCGAAGATCCCTGGGCGGCGGACGGTAAACTTGGCGGCCTGACCGGCGGGCGTTTCGACATTGCCGGCTACCTCGACTACCAGGGCCAGCGATTCATCGAACGCTTCGATGCCAACGCCTATTTGGCGATCCTGCGCGCCATGGACACGTGGGATCCGCTGCGCGGGTACGCTTCAGCGCAGGATGCTTTCAGCCGGATCAAAGCCCGGCTGAGCTTCATCGGCATCACCTCTGACTGGCTGTTTCCTGGCGAGGAAGTGCGGCGATTTGCGGAGAGCATCCGGCAAGCCGGCGCCGATGCCGATTACCGCGAGATGAAGAGCGACCACGGCCACGACGCCTTCCTAGCCGAGCAGGTAGAACTGGTGCGGCTGCTCCAATAGGCCCGTTCATCGCCCGGGATCGTACTGGTTCACGATGAAATCGGACGCGCCGGAACCGTTTGCGAAAAGTCGTGAGCGGTTCCGTTACCGAGGTGTGGAACGGCCGATGTGAACGGCAGATTCGTGCTTGTCACGAGCACCGTGGTTTTCTATATAATCCCTCTACGCAGTATTGGTTGCCGTGGTATCGTAGTAACCGTCACCCCGGCGCTCAACCGTCGTGCGGAGCGGTTGCCCATTTCGCGGGCGAGCGAATGAATCAAATTCTCCATTTCGGCAATTCCCAGGAGCATTGCATGAAGAAGTTAGTCTTTGCATCTGCGATGGCATTGGCAAGCATGAGCCTTGTTTCCACGCCCGCGCTGAGAGCTCAGGATTCCGGTCAGATCACCATTCAGGATCCGGCCGAATTCAATGCCTATCAGAACTTCAGTACTCAAACCGATCCGGCGCAAAAATGCTCCGCAGGCGAGAGCTTTTTGCAGACCTACCCACAGAGCGTCGTGAAAAAGGCGGTTCTCAACCAACTGATTCAGTGCTATCAGCAATCGAACCAGCCGGACAAGGTCCTCAGCGCGGCGAGCCGCCTGTTGCAGATAGATCCGAACGATATGCCGGCCATCTTGATCTCTGTCTACGTAAAGAAGGGCCAATGCGGCAAGAGTCTCGACGCGTCGGGTATGAGCACCGATCCGCAGACTTGCGACGACGCAGCGGCGCTGGCCCAGAAGGGACTGTCGGCGCCAAAGCCTTCGGATATGGCGGACGCAGACTGGAAGAAGTTGACCGCCGGAGCATTCCCGATATTCGATTCGGCAATCGCCTATGACGATCTGGTTTCGAAGAAGGACTATGCCGGCGCAATCAAGGAGTACACCGCCGACCTGAATCTTTATTCGCCCGACGACTGCTCGAAGGTGGGTCCTTGCCTCCAGGATACGCTGCAGCTTGCGACGGCGTACGCCAAGCCGGGTCCGGACAAGGACGAAGTGAAAGCGATCTGGTTCTACGCTCGTGCGTGGGATTTTGCGCCGGCGAATTACAAGGCCCAGATCCAACCTCAGCTCGATTACTGGTACAAGCGCTACCACGGCACTCTCGATAGCGATGCGCAGATCACGCAGCAGATCAACGCCATCAAGACCCAGGCCCAGGCATCCCTGTTCCCGCCGGCGAATTTCACAGTCGCCCCCGCGCCGACGCCTGCGGACCTGGCGCATCACGCCTATACCACCGGCGACCCCAAGCAATTGGGGCTGGAAGACAAGGAATACATCCTGGCCAATGGCAATCCCGATGATGCCAACGGGCTGTGGGGGTTGTTGAAGGGCCAGCAGACTCCGGTTCCCGGCATTGTGATCTCAGATCCCGCTACGACGCTGAAGATTTCGGTGACGACGGCGGCCTCAGTGAAGCCCAAGGATTACGTGGTAAAGCTCAACAATCCGGTGGCATGCAACGCCGTTCCTCCTCCGCCTTCCGAGCTGAAAGTGAAAGAAGCGCAGGACTACATTACGACCAACGGCGCGAAGGCTGATACGGACGCAATGGGTGAGGAGTTGACCGGTCCGCCGGCGCGCATACACAAGATTTCGATTGAGCCTGCAATCACGGAAGTTGACGTTGCGGTGACGCAGGATGCGAAGGACAACCACAAGGCTGACTTTATCGTGAACCTGAAGGAGCCCCTCGCCTGCAAGGACTCCCCGCAGGCTGGCGTCGAACTCAAATATCTGCCCGGCATGGAACTGGACGGCACCTACGACTCCTATACCAAGGCCGCTGCCGCTACGGGTTCCGCCACGGCTTCGGCGCAAATTGTGCTGGGCCAGGGATTCGTTCAGCAGCCGCAAAAATCGGGGCCTGCGCATCGTCCCGTAAAGCCTTCACCTGCGCATCACCCGGGGATGTAAACACGGTGCCGGGACGCTCGAATAACGGCAGCCCGGCGCAATGCTTTTGGGATCAATCAGGGCAGTTCGCTTTGGCGGACTGCCCTTCTTGTGTGCCTGGCCGGAATTCGAAGCTAGCTGGGATTTATTCTCCGAGCGCGATGCGCTGGATCGCCGAGGCGCGGCCGGTTGCGGGATCACAGGTAACCAGCGCAGCGCACATCCTGGGATTTCCCTTGGCCGCCTCGAATTTACCGGGCATTGCGCTGAGGAACTTGCGCAGCACGAGGTCTTTTTCGACGCCGATGATGCTGTCGTAGGGGCCGCTCATGCCGACATCGGTCTGGAAGGCCGTTCCGTTGGGAAGAATGCGCTCGTCGGCCGTGGGCACGTGAGTGTGCGTGCCCAGAACCGCAGTGGCGCGCCCGTCCAGGTACCAGCCCATCGCGACTTTCTCGCTGGTCGCCTCGGCATGAAAATCCACCACGACGACCCTGGCCCGGACGGAAGCCAGGAAAGAGTCGGCGGTGCGAAAGGGATCGTCGATCGGCGTCATGAAGACGCGGCCCTGCAGCTGCAGGACTGCGTAGTCCACGCCGCCCGCGGTTTTGCCTTCGTAGATTCCGTAACCGGGCGAGCCCGGAGGAAAGTTCGCCGGCCGAATCACGCGACGTGGGCGCTCATGCGTGTAGGGCGCCGCAGAATTCAGGTAGTCGAAGAGCTCCTTCTTGTCCCACACGTGATTGCCGGTGGTCAGCACGTCGGCGCCCATCTCGAAGATCTCTTCGGCGATTTGCGGGGTGACGCCGAAGCCACCTGCGGCATTCTCGACATTGACGATGGTCAGGTCGACCTGGTGTGCCTCGCGCACATGGCCGATGTGCTCGTGGACGATTCTGCGTCCTGCGCTGCCGAAGATGTCGCCGATGAAGAGGATGTTCAAAAAGGCAGCTCCTAGCTGCTAGCTTCTAGCTCCTAGCCGTGCCTGAGCGGAGTTCGCGGGGCTAGCTCGAAGCCTCCGCTTTCTCGTTCCCTTGGTCTCTTATTCCCTCGTTCCCTGTCTTTCTCATTAGCGGAAAGAGAATCACGTCGCGAATCGACCTGGAGCCGGTCAAAAGCATCACCAGCCGATCGATACCGATGCCTTCGCCGCCGGTGGGCGGCAGGCCATACGCCAGCGCGCGCACGTAGTCCTCGTCCATCGCGTGCGCTTCCTCGTCGCCGCGAAAGCGTTCAGCGAGTTGTTGCTCAAAGCGCTTGTGCTGCTCGACCGGATCGTTCAACTCGCTGAAGGCATTGCCGATTTCGAAACCGCCGATGTAGACCTCGAATCGCTCCACCCAGTCGAGATCGTCCGGCTTCTGCTTGGAGAGGGGCGAGACGGCTGTGGGGAATTCGTAAATGATGGTTGGATCGATGAGGTGCTCTTCGGCGACGGCTTCGAATATCGCGGCAATATGTCTTCCAATGTTCTCCCCAGGCGCAATTGCCGCGCGCGCGGTTTCGATGGCGGTGATCAGTTCCTTGAATCTGAAATCGATTCTGGACGGGTCTCCCGGCATTTTGTATGTTTCAACGAAATGTTGGAACCTGCGCGCATTGTCGAAATCGATTTGCGAAGGCGCAGGACCAAAATTTTCCGGCCAGAATTGAATGATCGCCTCCCGCATCGTCAACCGCCGCCATTTGCCCAGATCGATTTCCACATCATTGAAAGTGGTCAGCGTTGTCCCGTTCACTTCCATCGCCACAAACTTGATCAGCTCTTCGGTCAGGTCCATCAGGTCGTGGTAATTCGCGTAGGCCTGGTAGAACTCCAGCATCGTGAACTCGGGATTGTGCTGCGTGCTCACGCCCTCGTTGCGGAAGTTGCGGTTGATCTCGTAGACGCGGTCGAGCCCGCCCACGACCAGCCGTTTCAGGTAGAGCTCGGGTGCGATGCGCAGAAACAGATCCATGTCGAGCGCATTGTGATGCGTGCGGAAGGGTCGTGCCGCAGCGCCGCCGGCGATGGGCTGCATCATCGGCGTTTCCACTTCAAGGTACCCGCGCTCGTCGAAGAACTGCCGCAGCGCCTTGAGCACCCTGGCGCGCTTTACGAAGACTTCGCGGCTGTCGAGATTTGTAAACAGGTCCACGTAGCGCTGCCGGTAGCGCAGCTCCACGTCGGCCAGGCCGTGAAATTTCTCCGGCAGCGAGAGCATGGCCTTTGAGAGAAACGTCAACGTCTCCACGTGCACGGTCAGCTCGCCGGTGCGCGTGCGGAAGAGATAGCCGGTAACGCCGATGTGGTCGCCGAGGTCGAGCAGCTTGTAAAGCGCGAAGGCCTGCTCGCCCACCGCGTCGAGCCGCACGTAGATCTGCAGCCGCGCGCCTTCCTGCTGCAGAGTGGCGAAGCCGGCCTTGCCCTGCTGGCGAATGGCCATGATGCGCCCGGCCACGGCAACCTGCGGCCGCTCGCGCTCGAGATCTTCGGCCGTCGCCTGGTCCCATTTCGCGCGCACCGCGGCCAAAGCGATCGCCGCTTCATCCTGCCGGGCAGGGAAGCGGTTGGGATACGTCGCCTGGCCCAGCTTCACGATCTCTTCGAGCTTGCTTCTGCGCAGTTCAAAGAGATTGCGCTCAAATTCTGATTCGAACTCCATGCGAGCTCTTTTCCTGAATGTCTCAAAGGCCTAATGGCCAGTATAGCGGCTCGCGAATCTGTATCAGTTCAGATTGCGCCATTGCCATCGCGCGGTCGCCCGCCAAAATAAATGTGGAAAAATGGGCACAAACAAGCCATGAAACAGGTCTAAAAGGGTAGGCAGCAATAAATCCAGGAAAATCGGAGTGCGTCATGCGCAATACGTCTCGTTCTGCCTTACTGTTGGTTGTCCTCGGCGGCCTTGGTTCCATCGCGTGGAGCCAGTGCAACACAAATGCTTGCAGCCAGTGCTGCCCGGAGCGGCGCACGATTTCTGTAACCGGAACGGCGCAGGTAACCGCCGATGCCGACCTCGCCGTGGTGCGCGTCGGTTACAAACTCTACGGGCCTGACGCCAAAACCGCTTATGCCAGCGCGGTGGATACGTCGAACGCCATCATGCAGGCGCTCACGGGCTCGGGCATCCAGAAGAGCGTGATTGAAAGCACCAGCCAGGTTCTGCAGCACACGCAGCCATACGAATTGCAGCCGTTCCCGGCCAAAGACGACGAGCGGCAACGCCGGCAGTTTACGGTGACGCAGACCTGGACGATCCGCGTGAAGCCTGAGCAGGCAAGCGAGACGTTGAATACTGCGGTCAACGCAGGAGCCAACGAGAGCGGATGGATCCAGTGGATCGTGAACAACCCGAGCGAGCTGGAGGCGCAGGCATCGGCAAAAGCGGTCGCAAACGCGCACACGATTGCCGAGCAGATCGCGCAAAAAGCTGGCGTTCCTCTTGGTGAACTGGTGAGCGTCACGCGCAACCAGGGGTCCATGCCCTACGCGGGGGCCGTTTTTGGCCTCGCAGGTGGTTATGCAATGGGAAGCTCCGTTATGGTCAACGGTCCGCTGCAGCCGGGCGGGGAGCAGCTTGCAATCAACTCCCGGCGCGTGGAGTTTAACGTGACCTTGTACGCCGTTTTTGCCATTGGGCACTCGGAAAAGAAATAATCGAATTGGGGTACTCCGGCGCAGGTTGATGCTTCTCGCGCGAGGCGATCTTCGCGGCTGCTGCGACGTGCCTGTTGCCGAAAACAAAGTGTTCGTCACGGCAGCGCTTACCCATTCGCGCCCGCCTGCCCTCGGCGTGTATAACCACGAAAGTGCCCTATAACAAACCCATTCCGGAGAAGAAGCAGCAAAACGGCGCTCCGGGCATGCTTTCGCCACAGCAATCCAAACGCGGGCCTGACGGGGGCCCCAGCTTGATGGGCGCGTGGATCCAGGCCGAGAAGATGATCCAGGTTGCGCTTGTGCTGCCGTGTGCCGCTTTCATCGGTTGGGTGGCCGGAATTGGGCTTGATCGAATGCTGCATCAGACGTGGATTTCGATTGCCGGCGCGGTTTTCGGCGTCATCGCCGGGCTTGTCGGCGTCATCAGGATGGCGATCGTGTTCACATCCGGTTCGGGAGAGGACGGCAAAAACGGGAATGGGGCTGAAAGGGACGGCTCAAACACGCCATCATGATGGACGAAACTCATCCATTAGCCGACATGACGGATAAGGATCTGGAATCCCTGCTTAAAAGAGCGATCCGGATCACGGTGATTCTGGGCGGGCTTGCGTCGTTGACGCTATGGATCGGCTCGGGCTGGCGTAACGCTGCCATGATGGCCACGGGCGCGGCGATTTCGGCCGCGAGCATCTTCGAATGGCGCCGGCTTGCGAGGTTCATCGTTGCCAAAATGGACCAAAAGCAGGTTCAGCGCGGGACGATGGTCGCTGTGATCTTCTTTCTCGTCCGGCTCATCGTATTTGGGGCTGCCATTTATGTTAGCCTGAAATGTTTCCGGGGTTCTGGTGTAGCGCTCCTTTGCGGCTTGGCCCTTGCGGTCTTGTCCATTGTCTGGGAGGCGCTTCGCCTGCTTCGGGAGTGAATGCCGGTGCAGTCCTTTTGGATTCATCCAAACGGAACGGAAAGACGCAATTTTCATGCAGGAATCGCTCGCGCTCACACGCCTGTTAAATCAACTATTCGGTCCCATGGTGGCTGCCGCCATGCGGGTCGTGGGGCTTCATCCCGCTCATCCGGCCACACCGATCGACAACACCTTCGCTTTGGAGTTTCTGGTTGTCTTTGGCCTCATTGTCTTCTTTCTCATTGTGCGGCTCACTCTCTCGGTAGAGAAACCCAATCCGGCCCAGCAGGTGGCCGAAATGATCCACGAGTTCACCGGAAGCCAGGCCGAATCGGTGATCGGGCACGGCTATGAGCGATTCCAGGCGTTCGTCACGTGCGTGGGACTCTTCATCGTGTTGAACAACCTGATCGGTCTGCTGATCGGTTTCCCTGGTGTGGAGACTCCGACAGGCAATCCATCGGTACCGCTGGGCATTGCGGTGCTCACGTTTCTTTACTACAACTACCATGGCCTTCGCGTGCACGGACCCATCGGCTATGCGAAACAATTCGCCGGGCCGATCTGGTGGATGTCGCCGCTCCTGTTTCCGGTTGAGATTGTTTCCCATCTCGCCCGAATGATGTCGCTCACGATCCGTCTTTATGCGAACATGCTGGCCAGCGATATGCTAACCTTGGCGTTCTTCTCCCTGATCCCACTTCTGGTGCCGACGGCCTTTCTGGGTTTGCACTTCGCAGTGGCGTTGATTCAGGCGTACGTTTTTATGCTTCTGTCGATAATCTATCTGGGCCTGGCAGTGTCAGAAGAGCATTAAAACAGTGAACAGTGGTCAGTGATCAGATCTTTCTTTGCAGCGCGAGCCGTTTTGATTCCAGGCATCTGCAAGTTCTGACCACTGACTAGTCAAAAAGTTTCCGCCGGAGGGCGCTTCCGCTCCGGGCAAACGGACGGTCGCAAGCGTGAGGGGGCCAGCACGGTGAGCCTCAACCACCCACTGGCGGCCAAATTCAAGGGAAGCGGGAGAACTAATGCGGAAACTTCAAAATGTATTCATGGCGCTGGCGGCTCTGTGCTTCGCCATGCCTGTATTTGCAGACAGCGGCTCGGCCCCAGCTAACCTTGCTCCGATCGGCGTGGGTCTGGCCATGGGCCTGGCGGCTGGTCTCTGCGGCCTGGGACAAGGCAGAGCTGTCGGCTCGGCGACCGAAGCGCTTGCCCGCAACCCGGGGACGCGCGCCGGCCTGATGACGTTCATGATCATCGGCCTGGCATTCATCGAATCGCTCACTTTGTTCACACTCGTTATGGTGCTCATAGAGATCAAGAGGGGAAGTTGACGCGCAGTCCTCGGCGGACGATTCGACGACGATCCATACGGCAAAATCGAGGCGGCGCATCTCGAGAGGGGGGTCGCCGCTTCGTCTTTTAGAGCCGCTGCAAGCGGGATGATCGAGTCCTTTTCACGGCCCGGCGAGCAGCGATTGAATTGCCGTGCGGTAATCCAGGCCGGCGGGCACCGGCTCAAAATGGGTCTCCTCTTCCATGGTGTCGAAGATCCTGGACTTGAAGAAGACCCTGCCGCTCATGGCCATCTGGAAATGGACGATCCGCCATTGACCCTCGCTCACGTCTGCCTGCTCAATGACGATCCAGCCGCCGTGATTCAGCCTTCCCAGGATTCCCCAGCCGAAGTCCACATCCTGCAGCACATGGCCTTCCAGCCGAAGCACGCGCTGGTGTGCAGGATCGATCCAGATTTCGCCTGCCATGGAGGTCAGTACCTGGGTCTCCAAATCTGGAGGCGAAAAATTGGGCCTGGGCCGGAAGGTGAACTTCTCCACTTTGCCGTCGGCACTCTCGGCCGTGCCCGCGTACTGGTAATCGAATGCTGTGGGAAGTGCGCGCAGCACTTTCATTGCGCGGCCAGCGTCAGTGTCCTCCGCCTGTTTGCGACGGCGCTGTCTGCCGGGGTCGCCGAGCAGTTCCTGGAGCCGCGCCACTTCCTTTTGCTTGTCGGCAGCGCTCAATGGGCCGTCATTGGTCGAGATGAGGCGGGCAACATCGCCGTCCCTGGATTCACAAATCTCCTTGGTCGTGGTGAGCCGCGGACTCGTCTTGCGCAGCCGGTAACGCATCAGGTGACTTGCGTCCTGGGCCGCGCGCAGCTCGTTGGCGAGGGCTGTTTCCACCAGCGCCTGCCCCTGCGCGGGCGTCAAATCCTGATCCACTCCCGAGGCAGGCTGCCCCGCAGCAGGAATGGCCCATGCCAGCAGGAAGAGGAGTCGGAAATGTGGCTGCACATCGTTTAGTTTAGCTGGGAAGGCTTTCGCGGCTTCGCAGCAGGCAATCCGGACGAACTTGCTGCGGGAGTGCCTTGCCGGGTGCGAAAAACTGTTCAGATTCACGCGGTCGAATTGAAGCAACATGGGCGCTTTGCGTATAGTTCGGGCAGGGCCTCTCGGCAGTTGCGGTGTGAGGGGACGTACCTCGGAATGCGGTAACCAAGACCCCACGGAAGGATCGAGATTATGGCACTGGATAATGCGTCCGCGCGAATTGGCAAGACGATCGTGATCAGCGGTGAAGTGAAGGGCAGCGAGGACCTGGTCCTGGATGGCCGCGTCGAAGGAATTGTCAACCTGGGTGAATGCCGGCTGACAATCGGTCCCAATGCGAATGTTGCGGCGGACCTGACTGCCCGAGACGTGCTTATTATGGGCAAGGTGCAGGGGAATGTGGTGGCGAGCGGCCGCGTGGAACTGCGTGCCGGGTGCAACCTCGAGGGCGATATCCGTGCGCTGCGTCTCGCTATTGAAGACAATGCCATGTTCCGCGGCAAGGTCGACCTGACTCAGGGTGCCTCAAAAAGCCCCGAGGGCGCAAACGCGCCACACAGCAGCATGACGGCGCAGGAATAGGAATACGCCGGCTGGGCCACGGGACCATGCGTTTGGCCGAAAGAGGGAATCAGGGTAGTGCGCCTTTGGTTCGACAAGAAACAGGAGAGCGGGTCAGCTGCATCGTCTCCGGGCCTCAGCGGTCCCCGCATACCGCGCCACTCCGGCGCGTGGGCGGTATTGCGCAAGCGATTGCAGGCCGAACCGGGCCTGCGCATTATCGACGCCGGTTATACCTCGCCCAACAACATCAATTACCTCACCAGCCTTGGCCATAGCGTGTTTCTCGCCGACCTGGTTCATGACGCTTATGGACAGGATTGGCGGATCGGCACGGACGACGACGACAAACCGATCTTGAACGTGGAAGGTTTCCTGGACCAGGCGCTCACCTTCTCCGGACGCATGTTTGACATCGTCCTGCTCTGGACTGAGCTGGACTATCTGCCTGAAGCATTTGTCGCCCCGGTGGTTGCGCATCTGCACGCATCAATGAATTCCGGCGGCCAGGTTCTCGCCTTCTTTCATACGAGCACGCATGGCGAAGAGACGGTGCGATTTCGCTACCATCTGACCCCTTCCGATGATGTTGAGATGCAGCTCACCGAGCAGCAACCCATCCAGCGCGCGTTTACCAACCGCAGTATTGAGCGGTTGTTTGCTGGCTGGGGCGGCCACCGGCAATTCCTGGCCAAGGACGCGGTGTCTGAAGTCATCATGACGAGGTGAAAAAGAAAGGGAGCGAGGGAGCAGGGGGAAAAGGATCCTCGATCCAGAGCTGCTGGTGAACCTGCGCTTTTCCCCAATCCACCTAGCTGGCGAACGGCAGCCATGGTTGTAATGCTACGGCCGAGCTTTCCTGCTCGGTAACCGAGGTTGGGTCTTCCCAAGTGTGACGCTGGCCTAGCTTGTACTCGCGGCGAACGGATTCCACGAGATCCGTTACGTGGCGCCTGTACTTCGCGGAGACGAAGGCGCTACGGGAATACCGCCGCTCGTAGGACGCGAGCAGGCTGGGAAAATGCTCGCGGATCGATGCAAGGAATGTGGGCAGCGAGCACGGCTTCAGGAACAGCGCTCCGGCGGTGAAGAAGCTGGCGTCGGCGGCCGCGGCAGCCCTGGCCACTTCGCTGATGGATCTGCGGCTGTCAGTGATTCCCGGCATCAGGGGGGAGCACATCACGCCGGCGCGCAGCCCTTCCTGGCGCAAGCGGGCGACTGCGCGGATGCGCAGATCGGGACGCGGAGCGCGCGGCTCGAGCTTGCGGGCCAGCCTTGCGTCCATGGTGGTCACGGTCAGGTGGATCGTGAGCCGGTTCGACCGGGCGATCTGCTTCAGCAGGTCGATGTCGCGCTCGACCAGGGTGGACTTGGTCACGATTCCCAGGCGGAATCCGCTGTGGCGCGCGAATACTTCGAGTAGAGATCGGGTGATGGCCAGCTTGCGCTCCAGAGGCTGGTAGGGGTCGGTAGCGGTCCCGATGGAGATTTCGGTTCCCGCTTTCAGCCGCTCCAATTCCTGCTCAAGGAGCCAGGCACCGTTCTGCTTGAAGTAAATCTTTCGCTCGAAGTCTTCCGGCGTAAGTTCAAGAAACCCATGGGTATATCGCGCGTAGCAATAGCGGCAAGCGAACTCGCAACCGCGATAGGGATTGATGGCGTGGGTGAATGGGAGCCCGCGGTTTGACGTGGTTTTGTTCAGGATGGAGCGGCTGGCAAGCGGCCGATATTCGGTGAGGCAACCGCTTGAATCGAGCGGAGCTTCGGCTGCGACGCGCGCGAGGCTGGCCAAGGGGGAGGGCTGCAGGATGGGGAAGAGCGTATCGACTTTCGCCATATATTCGCCTTTATGAGAGTACGTGGAAACGGCAACCGAGTCAAGAGGGAATTACATGAGGCAGCTGTCAGCTCTCAGCCTGGGCTTCCGAGCGTGCGGGTTGTGCAACGGGATGTCAATTCCCGGCGCAAAGTACCGGCACATAGCAGACGCAAACGACCTAAAGGCTTTCCACTTGCGGTTGGTAGCTTAGAGTTGGAAGCTGATAGTTGATGGCTGAAAGCTGATAGCTCCATTCCAAGGAGACATGATGAGCTCAAAGCAAACGCGCATTACCTGGCTTGGGCACGCGACCGTGCTCGTCCAAACTGCCCAGGGAACCAATCTCCTGATCGATCCGTTCATTGCGCACAATCCCAAATATCCGCAGAATTTCGTGTTGCCGTCGAAGATCCACTACGTTCTGTTGACCCATGGCCACGGCGACCACATCTCCGACGCCGTGCCGGTCGCGAAGAAGCACGGCTCCGCGGTCGCCGCAATTTATGAGCTTGCTGACTACATTGCGAGCAAAGGTATGACCGAAACGATCGGCTTCAATTTAGGAGGTTCGGTCACTCTCGGCGACGTGACCGCCACGATGGTTGACGCCAAGCACTCCGCTGCCGCGGCCGACGAAAAGGGCGCGCACTATGTCGGCGTAGCCACAGGCTTTGTGCTGGCCGTCGACGGAGGGCCTGTGCTCTACCATGCCGGAGATACGGCAGTGTTTGGCGACATGCAATTGATTCGCGAACTTTACGCGCCGCAGGTGGCCATGCTGCCCATCGGCGGTCATTACACCATGGGGCCGAAAGAAGCTGCGGTTGCCTGCCGCCTGCTGGCGCCAAATACAGTCTTGCCCATTCACTGGGGAACCTTCCCGCCGCTCACGGGCACGCCGGAACAACTGGCGGCCCTGGTCGCGCCAGGGGTCAAGGTGGTGAGTTGGAAACCGGGAGATGAATACGCTGCGTGAAGGCAGGGAGTAAGGATCAGGGAATAGGGAATAGGGATTAGGGACCAGGGCGGTGCTCGTGAGCTTGGCTGCGTCAGGTTCCTGGTCAACGTGAGCGACCTCGCAGCGGCGATCCCTTTGTGGGCTCCTAAG